>NZ_CM001514.1:4365497-4965497 GCF_000263715.2 Pseudomonas synxantha BG33R | reverse complement strand
CGCTACGGTTCCGACAAGCCAGACCTGCGTAACCCGCTGGAGCTGGTGGACGTGGCCGACCAGCTCAAGGATGTCGACTTCAAGGTGTTCAGCGGCCCGGCCAACGACCCTAAATGCCGCATTGCTGCCCTGCGCGTACCTGGCGGCGCGAGCATGCCGCGCAAGCAGATCGACGACTACACCAAGTTCGTCGGTATCTACGGTGCCAAGGGCCTGGCCTACATCAAGGTCAACGAGCGTGCCAACGGCGTTGACGGCCTGCAATCGCCGATCGTGAAAAACATCCCTGAAGCCAACCTGAACACGATCCTCGATCGCGTCGGCGCCGTTGACGGCGACATCGTGTTCTTCGGCGCCGACAAGGCCAAGATCGTCAGCGAAGCCCTGGGCGCGCTGCGTATCAAGCTCGGTCACGACCTGAACCTGCTGACCTGCGAATGGGCACCGATGTGGGTCGTCGACTTCCCGATGTTCGAAGAGAACGACGACGGCAGCTTCAGCGCGTTGCACCACCCGTTCACCGCGCCGAAGTGCTCCCCGCAGGAGTTGGAAGCCAACCCGGCAGGCGCACTGTCCCGTGCCTACGACATGGTGCTCAACGGTACTGAGCTGGGTGGCGGTTCGATCCGTATCCACCGCAAAGAGATGCAACAAGCGGTGTTCCGCCTGCTGGGCATCAACGAAGCGGAACAGGAAGAGAAGTTCGGCTTCCTGCTCGACGCCCTGAAATACGGCGCGCCACCGCACGGTGGTTTGGCGTTCGGCCTGGACCGTCTGGTGATGCTGATGACCGGCGCCCAGTCGATCCGTGAAGTGATTGCCTTCCCGAAAACCCAGAGCGCTGCGGACGTCATGACCCAGGCCCCGGGTGTGGTGGATGCCAAGGCCTTGCGCGAACTGCACATCCGTCTGCGCGAGACGCCGAAGGCTGAGTAAGGCTGCAGCGTGAAAGCGCGATAAGGTTGTACGCAGTCAAAAAGGCGCATCTTCGGATGCGCCTTTGCGTTTAAAAGAGGGAAATCCCGCCGGGGGCGGGATTGATAAGGTTTCTAGAGAATTTCGGAGTTGTGTTATGGCTGGCCATTCCAAGTGGGCGAACATCAAGCACCGCAAAGAGCGTCAGGATGCCAAGAAGGGCAAGATCTTCACCAAGTGGATTCGCGAACTGACCGTCGCAGCCCGTCAGGGCGGCGGTGACCCGGGCTCCAACCCGCGTCTGCGCCTGGCGCTGGACAAGGCGCTGGGTGCCAACATGAGCCGCGACATCATTGACCGCGCCGTGGCTCGTGGTGCCGGTGCGGCCGACACCGACGATATGGTCGAACTGACCTATGAAGGCTACGGCCCGGGCGGCGTGGCGGTGATGGTCGAGTGCATGACCGATAACCGCAACCGCACCGCCGCAGCCGTGCGCCACGCGTTCAGCAAATGCGGTGGCAACCTCGGCACGGATGGTTCGGTGGCCTACCTGTTCGAACGCAAAGGGCAGATCACCTTCGCGCCTGGCACCGATGAAGACGCGCTGATGGAAGCCGCGATGGAGGCGGACGCCGACGACGTGGTCACCAACGAAGACGGCTCTATCGATGTGTTTACCTCGTTCGCCAGCTTCTACGCCGTGCGTAATGCCCTGCAAGCCGCTGGTTTCAGCGGCACCGACGCGGAAATCGTGATGCTGCCGACCACCAGTGCCGAGCTGGACCTGGAGGGGGCGCAGAAGGTGTTGAAGATGCTGGATATGCTTGAAGATCTGGATGATGTGCAGAATGTGTATTCGAATGCCGACATCCCTGAGTCTGTGGCCGAACAGCTTGCCTAAGCACGATGAGACCCGATGTGGGAGCTGGCTTGCCTGCGATAGCATCACCTCGATTTGACAGAAGTACCGAGGTGCCCGCATCGCAGGCAAGCCAGCTCCCACTGGGGTTCTATGCTGTTACACAAATGTGTGCCTGGCACATACCGTTGTAAATCCAACCCGCAGGCGTTATGACTTTAATCCTAGGTATCGACCCCGGTTCGCGCATCACCGGTTTTGGCGTGGTGCAGCAGACCCCGCGCGGCTGCATCTATGTTGCCTCGGGCTGCATCCGCACCGGCGCAGGGGAATTGGCCGAGCGGCTGCAGATCGTCTATCGCGGCGTACGTGAAGTCATCCAGACCTACGGCCCGGTCACCATGGGCATCGAAAAAGTCTTCATGGCCAAGAACGCCGATTCGGCGCTCAAGCTCGGCCAGGCCCGTGGCGCTGCCATCGTGGCGGGTGCCGAGGAGGGCATGGAGATCGCTGAATACACCGCGACCCAGGTCAAACAGGCCGTGGTCGGCACCGGTGCAGCCAACAAGGAACAGGTGCAGATGATGGTCATGCACATGCTCAAGCTCACTTCAAAACCGCAGATCGACGCCTCTGACGCCCTGGCCATCGCCATTTGCCATGCACATACCCGTTCCAGCCTGCTGCCTCACGGCTTGGGAACGGCACGTAGTCGTGGCGGGCGGCTGCGTCTCTGATAGCATCAGCGCATTGGTTATTTGCGGTCAGGCCCTGATCTGACCCCCAAGCTTTAAGGATCTGAACCGTGATTGGACGCTTGCGCGGCACCCTGGCCGAAAAACAGCCGCCGCACCTGATTCTGGATGTGAATGGGTTGGGTTATGAGCTGGAAGTGCCCATGACCACGTTGTACCGCTTGCCGTCGGTCGGCGAGCCGATAACCTTGCACACGCATTTGGTGGTGCGTGAAGACGCGCAACTGCTCTATGGTTTCATCGGCAAGCGCGACCGCGATTTCTTCCGCGAGCTGATTCGTCTCAATGGCGTGGGGCCCAAATTGGCCCTGGCCTTGATGTCGAGCCTGGAAGTGGATGAATTGGTGCGTGCGGTATCCGCCCAGGATACCTCGGCCCTGACCAAGGTGCCGGGAGTGGGCAAGAAAACCGCCGAGCGCCTGTTGGTGGAGCTCAAGGACCGCTTCAAGGCCTGGGAAGTGGTGCCGAGCATGTTCGCCCTGGTACCGAACCAGCCGGATATGCCGGCAGGCCAGATCGCCAGCGCCGAAAGCGATGCCGTCAGTGCGTTGATCTCCCTGGGCTACAAGCCTCAGGAAGCCAGCAAGGCGGTATCGGCCATCAAGGACAAGAACCTGAGCAGCGAAGACATGATCCGCCGAGCCCTGAAGGGAATGATTTAAGTGATTGAAGCTGATCGTCTGATCGCGGCCACCGGCCCGCGTGACCGTGAAGAAGTCCAGGACCGGGCCATCCGCCCCCTGAGCCTGGCCGAATACATCGGCCAGCCTACCGTGCGCGAGCAGATGGAGCTGTTTATCCAGGCCGCGCGCGGGCGCAGTGAGTCCCTGGACCACACCCTGATCTTCGGCCCGCCGGGGTTGGGCAAGACCACCCTGGCCAATATCATCGCCCAGGAAATGGGCGTGTCGATCAAGTCCACCTCCGGCCCGGTGCTGGAGCGTCCCGGTGACCTGGCGGCGCTGCTGACCAATCTTGAACCCCATGACGTACTGTTTATCGACGAGATCCATCGGTTATCACCGATTGTCGAAGAAGTGCTGTACCCGGCGATGGAGGACTTCCAGCTCGACATCATGATCGGCGAAGGCCCGGCAGCCCGTTCGATCAAGCTCGACCTGCCACCTTTCACCCTGGTGGGCGCGACCACGCGTGCGGGTATGCTGACAAACCCGCTGCGAGACCGTTTCGGCATTGTTCAACGTCTGGAGTTCTATAGCACCGCTGATCTGGCGACCATCGTCAGCCGTTCGGCGAGCATCCTTGGCTTGCCCCTGGACCCGGAAGGCGCCTTTGAAATCGCCCGGCGCGCCCGCGGCACGCCACGTATCGCCAACCGCTTGCTGCGCCGCGTGCGCGATTTTGCCGAAGTGCGTGCCAAAGGGCACATCACCAAGGCGGTCGCGGACCTGGCCTTGAACCTGCTGGACGTGGACGAGCACGGCTTCGATCACCAGGACCGACGTCTACTCTTGACCATGATCGAGAAGTTCGACGGTGGCCCGGTCGGCGTGGACAGCCTGGCGGCGGCTATCAGTGAAGAGCGCCATACCATTGAGGATGTGCTGGAGCCGTACCTGATCCAGCAAGGCTATATCATGCGTACACCGAGGGGCCGGGTGGTGACGCGCCATGCCTATTTGCACTTTGGGCTAAACATTCCGTCACGATTGGGCGAGATGCCTGCGGTAGACGAATTCCTTGATGCAGTGGACGATTAAAAAGCTGACGCCGGACGATTTATCCGAGCTTTGTGCTGTCCCAGTGTCTGGCGTCGTCATTTGAGTCACTGCAAAAGCGTTCAGGAATGAAAAAACAGTTGTCCAGCCGGATTGGCAACCTGAGGAGTAAGCACTAGAGTATGCGCGCGCAAAACGGGGATCAGTCGTTCGCACATCGCTGTCGCGTTTATTACGAGGACACCGATGCCGGCGGCATCGTGTATTACGTCAACTACCTGAAATTCATGGAGCGGGCTCGAACCGAGCGGCTACGGGAGCTGGGCTTTGCCCAATCCACGCTGGCAGGGGAGGACCTGTTATTCGTCGTGCATTCCAGCGAGGCGCGTTATCACGCACCGGCGCGACTGGACGACGAGCTGCTGGTCAGCGCTGAAGTAATCGAATTGAACCGTGCCAGCCTGCGCTTCAAACAGCAGGTCAGGCGGGCCACGGATGCAACGCTGCTCTGTGAGGGGCAGTTCCTGGTGGCGTGTGTGCGCACCAACAGCTTGAAACCTCGGGCCATTCCCGAAACTCTACGCGCGGCCTTTGCCGCCGTGAGCGGCGCGGGTCAACAATCAAAGCAGGAGATTTAGCGTGGAACCTACCGTCGTCGACCATTCCTCCATGTGGAGCCTGGTCAGCAATGCCAGTGTTGTGGTTCAACTGGTCATGCTGACCCTGGTAGCCGCATCGGTTACCTCTTGGGTTATGATTTTTCAGCGCAGCAACATGCTGCGCGCCGGTCGACGTGCCCTGGAGAGCTTTGAAGAGCGCTTCTGGTCGGGTATCGACCTGTCCAAGCTGTACCGCCAGGCCGGCAGCAACCCGGATCCGGATTCGGGCGTCGAGCAGATCTTCCGTGCCGGTTTCAAGGAATTCTCGCGCCTGCGCCAGCAGCCGGGTGTCGACCCTGAAGCGGTGATGGAAGGCGTGGCCCGCGCCATGCGCGTGGCCATCTCCCGCGAAGAAGAGAAACTTGAGCAGGGCCTGCCGTTCCTTGCCACCGTCGGTTCCGTCAGCCCGTACATCGGCCTGTTCGGTACCGTATGGGGGATCATGAACTCCTTCCGCGGCCTGGCCCAGGCCCAGCAAGCCACACTGGCCACCGTGGCCCCGGGTATTGCCGAAGCCCTGATCGCCACCGCGATCGGCCTGTTCGCCGCTATCCCCGCAGTAATCGCCTACAACCGTTTTGCCGCAACCAGCGAAACCTTGATCGGCCGTTACTACACCTTCGCCGATGAATTCCAGGCGATCCTGCACCGTAAAGTGCACACCAGCGAAGAATAAGCAGGTAATTCCCAATGGCTTTAATCGCTCGAGCTCGCAAAAAGCGCAAGCCGGTCGCCGAGATGAACGTAGTGCCCTACATCGACGTGATGCTGGTGCTGCTGGTGATCTTCATGGTGACCGCGCCGATGCTCAACCAGGGCGTGAAGGTTGATCTGCCCAAGGTTTCCAGTGAAGCCTTGCCGCAGGACAACAACACGCAGGTCCTGACCATTTCGATCAAGGCTGACAAGACCTATTACTGGAACCTTGGCAGCGAAGTCGACACCCAGAAGCAGCAGGACAAGGCCCTGACCTTGCCGGCGATGACCGATGCGGTGACCAAGATCATTCGCTCCGGCAACGAAGGCGGCAAGCACACCCAGGTATTTATCCGCGGCGACAAATCGGTCGACTACGGCTCCGTCATGGGTGCCATGGGCGGGCTGCAGAAAGCCGGCGTCGGTAACGTTGGCTTGATTACCGAGGCGCCCTGATGCAGCAACAGCGAGAGCCGTCCGCCTCGGAAAGCTACTTCTGGCCTGGCGTGTGGGCGATAGCCCTGCACGTCCTGGTGTTCGGCATGCTGTTTGTCAGCTTTGCCATGACCCCGGACCTGCCGCCAGCCAAGCCGATCGTGCAGGCGACCCTGTATCAGCTGAAATCGAAAAGCCAGGCCACCACCCAGACCAATCAGAAGATTGCGGGTGAAGCCCAGAAGTCGGCTGCGCGCCAGACTGAAGTCGAGCAGATGGAACAGAAGAAGGTCGAGCAGGAAGCGGTGAAGGCTGCTGCGGAACAAAAGAAAGAAGAGGCGGCTCAAAAGGCCGAGGAATCGAAAAAGGCCGACGAAGCCAAGAAAGCCGACGAGGCGAAAAAGGCTGATGAAGCCAAGAAAGCCGAGAAAGCTGCCGAAGCCAAAAAGGCTGAAGAGAAACAATTGGCTGATATAGCCAAGAAGAAATCTGAAGAAGAAGCCAAGAAGGCTGCCGAGGAAGAGGCCAAGAAAAAGGCCGCTGAAGAAGCCAAGAAAAAGATAGTCGAAGACGCGAAGAAGAAAGCCGCCGAAGACGCCAAGAAAAAAGCTGAAGCAGACGAGGCGAAGAAGAAAGTCGCCGACGAAGCGAAGAAGAAAGCTGCCGCCGACGCCTCCAAGAAAAAGGCTCAGGAAGCAGCACGCAAATCCGCCGAAGAGAAAAAGGCCCAGGCCCTGGCAGATTTGCTTTCCGACACGCCGCAGCGTCAGCAAGCCCTGGCCGATGAACGTGGTGATGAAGTCGCGGGCAGTTTCGACGACCTGATTCGGGCGCGGGCAGCGGAAGGCTGGACACGTCCACCTTCGGCACGCAAAGGCATGACAGTAGTGCTGCAGATCGGCATGTTGCCGGACGGTACGGTGACTTCGGTCAGCGTGGCCAAGTCCAGTGGTGACGGTACGTTCGACAGTTCAGCGGTTGCCGCGGTCAAGAATATTGGCCGGTTGACCGAGATGCAGGGAATGAAACCAAGTGACTTCGCTCCCTATCGTTCATTCAAGATGACATTCACACCTGAGGATCTAGCCTTGTGAGAAACCTTCTTCGAGGAATGCTTGTCGTTATTTGCTGTATGGCAGGGATAGCGGCGGCGGATGAAAAGAACATCCTGGTAACCAGCGGCAGTGATCGGGCCACACCGATTGCGGTAGTACCGTTCGGTTGGCAGGGCGGCAGCGTGCTGCCGGACGACATGGCCCAGATCGTCAGCGACGACCTGCGTAACTCCGGTTACTACGCGCCGATTCCCAAAGGCAACATGATCAGCCAGCCCAACCAGGCCAGCGAAGTCGTGTTCCGTGACTGGAAAGCCGTGGGCGCGCAGTACGTGATGGTCGGCAACATCACGCCGGCCGGTGGTCGCCTGCAGATCCAGTACACCTTGTTCAACGTGGCCACCGAGCAGCAGGTATTGACCGGCAGCGTATCGGGTACCGCCGAGCAACTGCGCGACATGGCCCACTACATCTCGGACCAGTCGTTTGAAAAGCTCACCGGTATCAAAGGGGCGTTCTCGACGCGCCTGCTGTATGTCACGGCTGAGCGTTTCTCTGTAGACAACACCCGCTACACCCTGCAGCGTTCGGACTACGACGGTGCACGTGCAGTGACCTTGCTGCAGTCCCGTGAGCCAATCCTGTCGCCGCGCTTCGCGCCGGACGGCAAGCGTATTGCCTACGTATCGTTCGAACAGCGTCGCCCGCGCATCTTTGTGCAGCACATTGATACGGGTCGTCGCGAGCAGATCACCAACTTTGAAGGCCTCAACGGTGCGCCAGCCTGGTCGCCGGATGGTTCGCGCCTGGCTTTCGTGCTGTCCAAGGACGGCAACCCGGATATCTACGTGATGAACATGGCCTCGCGCCAACTGAGTCGCGTGACCAGCGGCCCGGGCATCAACACCGAACCGTTCTGGGGTAAGGATGGTTCGACCATCTACTTCACCTCCGACCGTGGCGGCAAGCCTCAGGTCTACAAGGCAAACGTGAACGGTGGCGGTGCTGAGCGTGTGACCTTTATCGGTAACTACAACGCCAACCCCAAGCTTTCGGCCGATGAAAAGACGTTGGTGATGATTCACCGTCAGGATGGTTTCACTAATTTCCGGGTTGCGGCCCAGGATTTGCAGCGCGGAACCGTTAAAATCCTTACAGATACCAACCTTGATGAGTCAGCCACTGTTGCGCCCAACGGCACCATGGTAATCTACGCCACCCGCCAGCAGGGCCGGGGAGTCTTGATGCTCGTGTCCATCAATGGACGCGTAAGGCTCCCACTTCCTACCGCACAAGGCGAAGTCAGAGAACCATCCTGGTCCCCTTACCTGAACTGACGCGGCGCTACAAAAAGAAGTACTTAACACACTGGGGTTCATTAGGAGTTTCACGATGGAAATGCTGAAGTTTGGTAAGTTTGCTGCTCTGGCTCTGGCTCTGTCCGTAGCCGTTGGTTGCTCCTCTAAAGGCGGCGACAATGCCGGTGAAGGCGCAGCTGTTGATCCAAACGCTGGTTACGGCGCTAACACTGGTGCGGTCGACGGCTCCCTGAGCGAAGAAGCTGCTCTGCGCGCTATCACCACTTTCTACTTCGAATACGACAGTTCGGACCTGAAGCCAGAAGCCATGCGCGCTCTGGACGTTCACGCCAAGGACCTGAAAGCTAACGGCGCTCGCGTTGTTCTGGAAGGTAACACTGACGCCCGTGGTACTCGTGAGTACAACATGGCACTGGGCGAGCGTCGTGCGAAAGCCGTTCAGCGCTACCTGGTACTGCAAGGTGTTGCTCCAGGCCAACTGGAACTGGTTTCCTACGGTAAAGAGCGTCCAGTTGCAACTGGCAACGACGAACAGTCGTGGGCTCAGAACCGTCGCGTCGAACTGCGTAAGTAATTCGTCATGCGAACGTGCCGTCGTGCTCTGACTGTATTGGCTCTCAGCCTCGCCCCGCTTGCGGTGTGGGCTGCGGTTCCTGTAACGGATAGCAACTCAGGCTATAACAATAGCGGGAGCAGTTATCCGCCAGCAGGTTATGGCACGAACGGCGCCTATGCGGGGGGAGCGGCTACGTCCGCTCCCTCGGCACAGGGCGAGCTGTTCAACCAGCTGCAACGCATGCAGGATCAATTGTCGCAGCAACAAGGCGCCATTGAAGTGCTGCAGAACCAGGTGAACCAGCTCAAGCAAGAAGGCCTGGAGCGATACCAGGATCTTGATCGTCGTATTGGAGCCGGCGTTGCACCTGCCGCTACTCCTGATAATTCTGCTGCCGGTGGCGCGCCAAGCGCTGCTGCCGGTGGTGCTGCAGCTGGGGCCGCCGCGGCTGCCCCTGCCGCCAGCAGTGAACCGGGTGATCCGGCGAAGGAAAAGCTGTATTACGATGCAGCCTTCGACCTGATCAAAGCCAAGGATTTCGATAAGGCCAGCCAGGCCTTTACCGCATTCCTGCGCAAGTACCCCAACAGCCAGTACGCGGGCAATGCTCAGTACTGGTTGGGTGAGGTCAACCTGGCAAAGGGTGATTTGCAGGGGGCAGGCCAGGCTTTTGCCAAGGTCAGCCAGCTGTACCCCAAGCACGCCAAGGTGCCGGACTCGTTGTACAAGCTTGCTGACGTAGAGCGCCGCCTAGGTCACACCGACAAGGTCAAAGGCATTCTGCAGCAGGTGGTTGCCCAGTATCCGGGTACCTCCGCCGCGCAGTTGGCCCAGCGCGATCTGCAACGCTTGTAAGCAATACCGCCCGTTTAGAAGAAACCCGCGCCTGGCGCGGGTTTTTTCGTTAGAATCCACGCCCTTTTATGAAACACGCTTCCTGGGGTTGGCGCGTTGGCGCAATCCCTTGAAGTGCCTGACGGAGGCGGACAGCCTGTTTAGCTGTTACGCCCGTGGCGACTATGCAAGACACATTACGTATTACCGAAGTCTTTTACTCGTTGCAGGGTGAAACGCGCACTGCTGGCCTGCCCACCGTATTCGTACGACTCACCGGCTGCCCATTGCGTTGCCAATACTGCGACAGCGCCTACGCCTTCAGCGGCGGCACCGTGCGCACCCTCGACGACATCCTGGAGCAGGTTGCCGGCTACCGGCCGCGCTACGTCTGCGTGACGGGCGGTGAGCCGTTGGCGCAACCCAATGCCATTCCCTTGCTCAAGCAGCTGTGTGACGCCGGTTACGAGGTCTCACTGGAAACCAGTGGCGCCTTGGACATTTCCGCTGTCGATCCGCGTGTAAGCCGGGTGGTCGACCTCAAGACCCCCGACTCCAAGGAAGCCCACCGCAACCGCTACGAGAACATCGACTTGTTGACGGCCAACGATCAGGTCAAGTTCGTCATCTGTTCCCGCGACGATTATGACTGGGCGACTTCCAAGCTGATCCAGTATGGCCTGGAGCGTCGCGCGGGCGAGGTGCTGTTCTCGCCCAGCCATCACGACCTGAACGCCCGTGAGCTGGCTGACTGGGTAGTGGCGGACAACCTGCCGGTACGCCTGCAATTGCAGCTGCATAAGTACCTGTGGAACGACGAGCCGGGGCGCTGATCCGGCGGCTGCGAGAGGCGTTCTGCTCACCGAATTACCGTTCAAATGCGTTTTTTCTGATTTATTTCAAATAAGGTGTTGAATAATCCTTAGAAATCAGTATTATACGCGCCACCACACAGCGGGTCGTTAGCTCAGTTGGTAGAGCAGTTGGCTTTTAACCAATTGGTCGTAGGTTCGAATCCCACACGACCCACCATTTTTGGCGGTTTAGAAAATCCGGAAGGCCCACGCAAGTGAGGATTTCCGGGTTTTTTTTTTGCCTGTCATTTGGCCGATCTCGTCGACGCTGGGTCATCTCTTGCTCAGATTCCGTCGCCGTCCAAAACATTCCTTAAATTCAAATACTCATACGCGGACCGGTGCGGACCGAATAGTCCGGTCGTTCGGATGCGCCTTCGATGTGTATCAGATCTGATACCACTGGTCGGAAACCAGCCCGGAACTTCAAACGAAATTCCTTCCTATCTGATTATTTTTCTTCTATGTCAGATGCTTACGTGTTTTTAAGACTTTTCCTAAAGTACCGTCGGTTTATTGGCGTGAGGGGCGGACGATGTTAGTTTGCCACCCTTCGTAAATTCGATGGATCGAACATGTCTTCCCAGCTGCCACGGACTCGGTATTCACTGAGTATTGCCCTGCTTGCCTGTCTCGTTTCCCACAGCGTAATGGCGGCAACCCTCCCCGGTGATCAGGACCTGATCCGCGAGCGGCAAAACCGCCTGCTGGAAGACCAACAGCGCCGCCTTGAGCAGCTCAAGGAACTGCCTGGCAAAGAGGCCCGGCCCGAAGCGCCCGTAGCCCCGGTGGACAGCCGTTGCTTCCCGATCCAAACCATTGAACTCCAGGGTGCCGACCACCTGCCTGCCGCTGAACGCGAGCGTCTACTCAAACCGTACGCCGGTCAGTGCCTGGGCGTTGCACAACTCAATGCCCTGCTCAAAGACATCACCAACTACTACATCGACAAAGGCCTGGTGACCAGCCGCGCCTACTTGCCGCAGCAGGATATGTCCAAAGGGCATCTGCAAGTCCTGGTAGTGGAAGGCAAGCTTGAAGGCCTGAAGGGCGCCGGCACCGGCAAGCTGTCGGACCGCGAACTGGCCATGGCCTTTCCCGGCAAAAGCGGCGAGATATTGAACCTGCGAGAAATCGAGCAGGCTGTCGATCAACTCAACCGCTTGCCGTCCAATCAAGCCCAAATGGAGCTGACCCCGGGCGAGGCCGTGGGCGGTAGCGCGGTATTGGTCAAAAACAACCCGCAAAAGCCATGGCGTGCCAGCCTTTCACGTAACAACGATGGACAGAAAAGCACTGGCGAGCAGCAGTGGGGTACCGGCTTTGAATGGGACAGCCCGCTGGGCCTGGCCGATCAGCTGATTCTGCGCGGCGGCCACGACGCCGTCAGCGATCACCAGAAAACCTCAAAAAACGCCATGCTGTATTACAACGTGCCCTGGGGCTGGTGGAACTTCAGCTACAGCTACAACCAGAGCGACTACCGTTCGGTCGTCCAGGGCGATGGTTTCGACTTCAAGCAAACCGGGGACAGTGAAAACCATCAGTTGCGCGCTGAGCGGGTGATCCACCGTGATGCCGTGAGCAAAACCTCGCTCAACGTCGGCCTGTCCCACCTGCGTACCAACAATTACATCGAAGACAGCCGCTTGGCCGTCAGCAGCAATCGGCTCAGCGAGTTGCAGTGGGGCATCAACCACGGTCGGCGAGTTGGCAGTGCTTTTGTCAACATTGACCTCGGTATGCAGGACGGCATTGGTTTGCTTGATGCCCAGGCCCAACATGAGCGCGATCAGAACGGCAATCGACTGGCCAACTCCCGCTACCGCAAATACACCGCCACCGTCAGCTACCTGCAACCGTTCACGCTATGGGGCGAGTCGTTCAGTTTTACCAGCTTGGCCACCGGCCAACGCAGTGAAGACGTGCTGTTCAGTCCTCAGCGCATGAGCCTCGGCGGTTCGGCGTCGGTACGCGGCTACAAGGATCAGCAGCTGACCGGCGACAGTGGCGGCTACTGGCGCAATGACCTGCGCTGGAGCCGCCCGGTGACGCTCGGCTGGCTGCGCCCGGTGTTCGGCGAATACGGCGCCAGCGTGGGCTACGACCAGGGCGTGATCCGCAATGGCCGCTACAACGGCGAAGTGCACGGCCGCGTCTCAAGCAACTCCCTTGAGCTGTTCGCCCGCGGCAAACACGTCAGTACCAGCGTGACCTTTGCCCACTCGCTGGAACGACCGGCCGCGCTGCTTGAGCGTGAAGCACCGATCTACTTCCGCATGGATTTCTTCCTGTAATTCAACGCCCAGTTGCAACGAGAATTTGAAATGGATGTTCGCCAATTTGCCTTCCTGGTTCGCCAGCCATCTGCTGCCCTGAAAAGCCGTGACGCGTTCCTCGGCCTGCCCAAACGTGGCCTGGCGCTGATCCTGGCCAATGCGCTGTTTTGGCAGCCGCTGCTGGCCCAGGCCGAAGGCATCGTGGTCAGCACGCCCGGCACCACCGTGGGCGCGGCGGGCAATGGCGTGCCGGTGGTGAATATCGCCACCCCAAATGGCGCGGGCCTGTCCCACAACCAGTTCAAGGACTACAACGTCGGCGCCAATGGCGTGATTCTCAACAACGCCACCGACCGTACCCAATCGACGCAACTGGGCGGCATCATCCTCGGCAACCCGAACCTGCAGGGCCGCGCTGCCAATATCATCCTCAACGAAGTCAACGGTGGCAGCCCGAGCCAATTGCGCGGCTACACCGAAGTGGCGGGCCAGTCGGCAAAGGTCATCGTCGCCAACCCCTACGGCATCACCTGCAGTGGCTGCGGCTTCATCAACACCCCCAACGTTACCCTGACCACTGGCAAACCCATCCTCGATAACGGCCGCCTGGATCGCTATCAGGTCGATGGCGGTGCCGTAACTATCGACGGCCAGGGCTTGAACGCCAGCAACGTCGACCGCTTCGAAATCATCACCCGCTCGGCCAAGATCAATGCGCAGATCAATGCGCGCAACTTGAGCGTGGTTGCCGGGCGCAATGATGTTAATGCGCAGACCTTGAGTGCAACCGCACGGGCCGATGACGGCAGCGCCAAGCCGGAGCTGGCGATTGACTCGACGGCGTTGGGTGGGATGTATGCCGGGGCGATCAAGCTGGTGGGGACTGAAGCCGGTGTGGGCGTGAAGCTCGACGGTGCGTTGATGGCCAGTGGGGGGGATATTCAGCTCGATGCCAATGGACGCTTGAGCATGGCCAATGCCAAAGCCAGCGAAGCGGTGGTGGTCAAGGCCGGTCAATTAGACGCTGCTGGGGCTGTGTATGCCGGCACGCGAATCGATCTGCAAACCACAGCGGGCCTGAACAACCAGAAAAGCCTGGCGGCCCGCGACAGTATCACCATTACCAGCGGTGGCACGGTGGTCAACAGCGGCATCATCGAAGCCGGTGTCAACGCCGATGAAAGCCGTAATGCCAGTGGCGATGTCAGCCTGCACGCGGCGAACCTGAGCAATAGCGGCAGCGTGGTTGCCAGCCGAACCCTCACCGCGACAGCCAACCAAACCTTGAACAATCAAGGTGGCACATTGAGCGGTATAGGCGCCGTGGTTAACGCCGGCCAACTCGACAACCGTGGCGGTCGTGTATTGGGGAAGGACTCGCTCAAGGTCACGGCCACCGGCCTGGATAACCGCACCAACGGTCTGCTGCACAGTGAAAACAGCACCGACGTTACGGTAACCGCTGCACTGGATAACCAGAGCGGTCGCGTGATCGGCCTCAAGAACCTGGCGCTCAACGCCGGCCAACTGACTAACGATAACGGCCTGGTCGCCAGCCAGGCGCAGGCCCGTGTAACCGCCGGGCAATTGAGCAACCAGGCGGGTGAAGTCTCTGCCGATCAGACTACCGTGATCGCCACGACCCTGGACAACCGTTCGGGCAAATTGCTGGGCAGCAACCTCAACGTGACCGCCAGCGGTGCCATCGATAACCGTCTGGGGATTTTCTCCGCCACCAGCCTGACGGTACAGTCTGCCAGCCTGGATAACCGCGACAAAGGTTCCGTTGCCAGCCAGGGCGTGATGAACCTGACGGTCGCCGGGCTGCTGGACAATCGTAATGAAGGCAACCTCGTCAGCCAGGGGGCTCAACAAATAGCCGCAGGGCAGTTGAACAACAGCCGGGGCGGCCTGGTGTCCAGCAAAACTACCCTGGCGCTGCACGGCGACAGCCTGATCAACCAGGGTGGCCTGGTCATTGCCGACGGCGCGCTGACCCTCACCGGCGGCGATCTGGATAACAGCCTGGCCGGCGTGATCAGCACCAAGGCCGCAGCGCACGTGCAACTGAATCAGTTGAACAACAGCAACGGCGGCAAGTTGGGCAGCGATGGTGCGCTGACCCTCAACGCCAACCAGCTCGAAAACGGCGCCGGTCGCATCAGCGCCAAGGGCGACTTGCAGGCAACGGTCGGTGTGCTCAATCAACAAGCGGGCGAACTCGTCAGCGACGGTGCGCTGAACCTGACCGGCACGTCCCTGGATAACCGCAACGGCGGCCTTATCGCTGCCACCCACGGCGTGGACCTGCGCAGCCAGACCATCCTTAACCAGCAAGGCGAGATATCCAGCCAGGCAAAGGTGCTGGTGATCGCTGATCAACTGAACAACACCACCGGCAAGGTCATCGGCGACAGCGGCCTGACGCTCACGGTCCAACGCCTGCTCAACCAGAGCAAAGGCTTGCTGGCGGGGCGTGAGAGCCTTGTGTTGAACGGCGCGCAACTGGACAACAGCCAGGGTGGCCGTGTCACCAGCCAAAAAGACCTGGACATCACCCTGACCGGCGACCTGCTTAACCAAGGGCAGGGCACGCTACTCAGCGAGGGCGCGTTAACCGTCCAGGCCGGTACGCTGGACAACAGCCTGGGCGGCATTTTGTCCGCAGCCAATGCGTTGTCGATCACCACTCAGGGCCAGTTGAACAACCAGGCAGGCAAACTACTCGCCGATGGCACAGCCACGCTGGTCAGCGCTGCGCTCAACAACAGCCAGGGCGGTGTGATCAGCGCCAAGCAGCAGGTTGATGTACGCAGTGCCGGCCTGAATAACAGCCAGCGCGGCAGTATCAGCAGTGACGCTGGTATTACCCTCAACGCAGGGCAACTGGACAACAGCCAGCAAGGGTCGATCTTCGCCAAGTCAACGGTCAAGGCAACCCTGAGTGGGCTGGATCAGCATGACCGTGGTGAGCTGGTCAGCAACACCAACATCGAACTGGACTTGAACCATGGGCAACTGATCAACCGCGACCACGGCCTGATCGCGACACCGGGCCAACTGCTGCTGAACAACCTGGGCAACGTCGACAACAGTCAGGGCGGTGAAATCTCCAGCAGCCAGTCATTCCTGTTGATGGCCGATGCGCTGAATAACCGCGGCGGCAAAGTCATCAGTGGCGACAGCCTGCAGGTACGTATCGCCAAGGCGCTGGATAACAGCGTGGAAGGTGTACTGTCCGCCAAGAGCGTTCTGCAAGTGGCAGCCGACAGCCTGGACAACCAGGCCCGTGGCGCGCTCGCCAGCCGTGGTGCGCTGGACCTGAAGGTCACCGGCGCGCTGGATAACCATAACCAGGGGCAGATATCCGCCGCTACGGTTTTGACTACCACCTCAGGCTCCTTGAACAACAGCGACAAGGGCAGCCTCTCGGCCGGCACGCTACAGACGCTCAACACCGGCGCGCTGGACAATCACCAGGGCGGTCGCATCGTCAGCGACGGTAGCCAGACCGTCACTGCCGCCAATGTGGATAACCGCGCGGGTGTGATCGGCAGTCAACAGGCGCTGAACCTGATCACTGCCAACCTCGATAACACTGCCGGGTTGATCAACAGCCAGGCGGACCTGACCCTGACCGGGCAAACAGTCGACTCAAGCCTGGATGGCGAAATCTCAGCCAAGGGCGACTTGAAGCTCATCGTCCAACAGCTGATCCAGCGTCAGGGCCGCTTGATCGGCGAACGCGCCGTAACCCTCGACCTGCAAGGCGGCAATCTCGATAACAGCGCAGGCTTGATCAGTGCCAAAGGCCCGTTGACCTTCGCGCGCCTGGCCAACCTGACCAACCGCGAACAAGGCGAAATCTCCAGTCAGACGGCGTTCACCGTAGCTGCCAAACGCATCGATAACGGTGATCGTGGGGTCATCCTCAGCGCTGATCAATTGCGTCTTGAAGCGGATACAGTGTTCAACGCCAACAAGGGCTTGATCTCCGGATGGAACGGTCTGACGGTGGTCGGCAATAGCCTCGACAACAGCGCCGAGGGCACGTTGTCGAGCAAGAGTGGCACGTTGCACACCGACCTCACCGGTGTATTGGATAACCACGCGGCGGGTGCCCTGGTCAGCCTGGGCAAACAAACGCTCATCGCGGGCAGCCTGAACAATGATCAGGGGATCATCTCCGGCCAGGCCGATGTTGGCCTCACCGTTGCCGGTCGCCTGGACAACGGCAACAACGGCTTGATTTCCGCCGGTCAACAGCTGGACTTCAACAACGCCCAGAGTGAAATCCTCAACCGTGGCGGCCAGATCAGCGCGGCCAATATCTCCATGATCGGTCAAAGCCTGGACAACAGCGGCGGGCAACTGATCAGCCAGGGCACCCTGGAAGGCACCCTCAGTGGTGCGTTGATCAACGCCAACAACGCCCGCCTGGCCAGTGGCGCAGCACTGTTGCTGAACGCTGCCAGCCTGGACAACCGAGGCGGCCAACTGGTCAGCCAGGATCGACTCGACCTGACCCTTGCCAACGGCGACCTGGATAACAGCGGCAAAGGCACGCTCGCCAGCCAGAAAGACCTGCTGATCAAGCTGTTGGCCGGTGACATCCACAACCAGCAAGACGGCTTGATTTACAGCCAAAAGGGCAAGCTGGATCTTGCCGCTCAAGCGCTCAACAACCAAAAGGGCACGCTGCAAAGCCAGACCGAAAACCGCTTGCGCCTCAGTGGCGCCCTGAACAACCAGGGCGGTCGGGTCGACAGCCTCAGTGGCAACCTGGACCTGGAAGCGGCCAGCGTAACCAATACCGCAGGCGGCATCCTCAACAGCAGCACGGGTTGGATCAAACTGGTCACCGGCCTGTTCAATAACGGCAGCGGCATCACCCAGGCGCAATCGGTGGATATCACAGCCAGGGACGGGTTGCTCAACCAGCTTGGTCATCTGTCGGCGCTGGGCGGTGAAAACCGCATCGTCACCAGCACCTTGAATAACCAGGGCGGCGGTGTGTATGCCGACACCTTGCTCAAAGTCACGGCCGCGAACTTCGATAACCAGGGCACTGAGGTCGGTAATGGTGGCAAGGTCGGCGCCCGCGCAATTGATTTCGGCCTGACGGGCACGCTGAGCAACAGCTATGGCCTGATTGAAAGCGACGACACCCTGCGCCTCGCCGCGCAAACCATCAACAACGTCAGCGGCAACCTGCGCGCCATGGGCCGGGTTGGCACCACCGATATTCGTACCACGGGCCTGTTCGATAACCGCTTCGGCGCGCTGGAAAGCGCCAACGAAACCCTCAACCTGCAAGCGGCCAGCCTGGATAACAACGGTGGGCGCATCGTGCATACCGGCACTGGCACGTTTGACCTGACGTCCGACCAAGTCACCCGTGCCGGTGGCAGCTTCGTCACCAACGGCCAACTGGATATCAAGGCAGCAAGCTGGACCAACAGCAGTGTGATCCAGGCCGGGCGCCTGAACTTAGACATTGGCCAATTCACCCAGACCGCCAGCGGCCAATTGCTCGGCGCACAAAGCCTCACCGGCACCGGCGACACCTGGACCAACGACGGCCTGCTGGCCAGTAACGGCAACCTCAAGCTAACCCTGACCGGCGGCTACAGCGGTAACGGCCGGGTCAGCAGCCTGGGCGACATGACCCTCGCCGCCGCCAACATGGACCTGGGTGAAAATGCTCGTATTGGTGGTGGTGCAATCACCCAGGTCACGAGCACCAACGTCCTGACCAATCGTGGTCGCGTGACCTCGGTAGGCGACCTGACGGTCAACGCTGGCGCCCTGAACAACTACGGCACCCTGGGCGGCTCCGAGAATGTCCGCCTTAACGCCACGCATCTGCTCAATGAAAAAGGCCTGTTGTTCAGCGGCAAGGACATGACCTTGCGCGTCAACGACTTCAGCAACCGTTTTGGTGATGTCTACAGCCTGGGTGGCCTCGACATCGCACGCGATGATGCCAATGGGCGCAGTGCACTGATTGAAAACGTCTCCGGTACCTTGGAAAGCGACGGCAACATGCGCTTGCTGGCGGATACCCTGAGCAACCGCCGCGACCAGTTCACCACGGAGAAAAGCCTGGTTTCCGGGAGCATCGGTGTTTACGGCAACGATTACTGCAAAGGTAAAGGCTGCGAACTGAGTTTCAGCGGCGTCGAAACCTATGAGGACGTCATCAAAGGCAGCTCCGCCTCCGCGTTCATCAATGCCGGTGGTGATCTCACGGTAGGCAGCCAGACGTTCGATAACCTCTATAGCTCGGTATCGGCCGCTAAAAACATCCTGATCAACACCGACGTGCTGAACAACACCGGCGCTGCCGGCGGTGAGCAGCGTAATTTCGGTTACGCCTACTACACGCGTAACCGTTCGGCTTACTCATTGCTGATGAGCGAAGTCGAACAGTTCAACCGTAGCAACGATCCCAGCTCAAGTGACTATAAGCCGGGTCAGTACACGTTCGACCAGTTCATTGAGAAGACGAGGTTCTCGGATACCTACTTCACATCACCTATCGACTACACCGTGCCCACCTCTGGCAGCGTGATCGCCCAAGCGGTGATCCAGGCAGCCGGATCGGTCACCGTTAACGCAACCAAAGAAATCAACAACAGCGTCATCCGCCCGAACGCTACCAACATCGACACCCCGGCGGCCAACCGCAACACCAACTCGGATGTATTTGCCTCCACCGTCAAGCCGGCGATCACCGCGCAACTGCCGCCAGACTTGGCCCAACGCCAAGTCAACCCGGTGACCTTACCCGGCTTCAGTTTGCCGACCAGCCAGAACGGCTTGTTCCGCCTCAGCGGCCAGGCAGCGAAAGGCGGCGCAGCGAGTAAAGCGGACACCGCCACGGGTGACTTCAGCGTCAACGGGCGAGTCATCACCGCCGCCGACCGCGAAAAAACCCTCGACTACACCGCCGTGCAAGAACGCGGTTTCAACCTCGACGGCCAGCCCGTCAGCGGTGCAGTCAACGGCCAGGGCCCGCTGGCTCTGGACAATCGCTCCCCCTCGATCACCCGCGTGCAAGGCCTGCCGGACATTACTCCGGTAGATAACAGCCACAAATACCTGATCGAAACCAACCCGGCGCTCACCGACCTCAAGCAGTTCATGAGCTCCGACTACCTGCTGGGCAAACTCGGCTACAACCCCGACGCCAGCTGGAAGCGCCTGGGCGACGGTCTGTACGAGCAGCGCCTGATCCGCGAAGCCGTGGTGGCCCGCACTGGCCAACGCTACATCAACGGCCTCGCCAGCGATGACCAACTGTTCCGCTACCTGATGGACAACGCCATCTCGTACAAGGATTCGCTCAACCTGCAGCTCGGCGTATCGCTGACCGCTGAACAAGTCGCGGCGCTGACCCACGACATCGTGTGGATGGAAGAAGCCGAGGTCAACGGCCAGAAAGTCCTGACCCCGGTGCTCTACCTGGCCCAGGCCAACAACCGCCTGGCCCCCAACGGCGCGCTGATCCAGGGCCAGGACGTGAGCCTGATCACCGGCGGCGACCTGCACAACAGCGGCACCCTGCGTGCCACCAACAACCTGAACATGGTCGCCGGCAACATCGACAACAGCGGCCTGATGCAAGCCGGCAACCGCCTGGAAATGCTCGCCACCGACTCGATCCGCAACAGCCGTGGCGGCATCATCAATGGCCGCGACATCAGCGCCACCGCGGTGACCGGCGACATCATCAACGAACGCACCGTCACCACCTTCAAACAGGAAGGCCAGGGCTACCAACTGCGCAACGACGTGGCCAGCGAAGCCTCCCGCTTTGAAGCCACCGACACGCTCAAGCTGAACGCGGGCCGGGACGTGCTCAACCTCGGCAGCAACCTCAAGGCCGGTGGCAACGCCAGCGTGACCGCAGGGCGTGACGTGGTGATCGCCAGCCAGACCGAACAGGACGACTACGCCTACCAACGCCGCCGCATCAGCGGCACCGAGCAAACCACAATGCAACATGCGTCGACGGTGGAGGTTGGCGGCCACATGGCCATTGAGGCCCGGCGCGATATTGCGGTTATTGCCAGCACCGTTAGTGCTGCCAAGAACCTGAGCGTTGAAGCGGGTGAAAACGTGTCGCTTATTTCTGCGGCCAATGAGCAACACGAGTATTCGAAAGGCAAAAAAGGCAATACTAAAACCACGACCCAACTGGACAACGTGACCCAGCAAACCGCTCAGCTAAACGCTGGCGGTAACTTGGTGGCTATTGCAGGTACCGACCTGACCCTGGTTGCCAGCAAAATCAGCGCCGGCAACGAAGCCTATATTCAGGCGGGTGAGGAGCTGAAGCTGTTGGCCGCGCAAGACAGTCATTACTCGTTGTATGACATGAATAAAAAGGGCAGTTGGGGTAGCAAGAAAACTCAGCGTGATGAGGTGACCCAGGTCACCCATGTGGGCAGCGAGATCAAAGCCGGTTCGAGCATGATGCTCGAAAGTGGCAGTAATCAGCTGTTTCAAGCGGCAAAGCTCCAGAGTGGGGGGGACATTGCGATTGTCAGCGGTGGCTCGGTGACATTTGAGGCGGTTAAAGACTCGCGGCAGGAAAGTCACGAAAAGAGTAAGAGCGATATGGCGTGGAACAGTGCCAAAGGTGAAGGCAGTACTGACGAGACATTACGTCAGACCTTGATGGTGGGGCAGGGGCAACTCGCTATTCGCGCCGCCGGTAAGATCAATATAGACCTCAAGCAGATTGACCAAAAAACTGTCAGCCAGACGATTGATGCAATGGTTCAAGCCGAGCCTCAGCTTGCCTGGATCAAAGTAGCTGAAGCCAATGGGCAAGTTGATTGGCGAATGGTCAAGGAGATCCACGACAGCTGGGACTATAAGCAATCGGGATTAGGTGCCGCACCCGCGCTGATTATTTCGATTGTCGCCAGCATCTACCTGGGGCCCCTCGCGGGGGCTATGGCTAGCAACTTTGCGGTTGGGACAATCAATGGCGGCGGTGATATTGGTGCGGGACTGAAAGCGGCCACCAGTAAAGATGCGATCAAGGGTTACGCGACGCAAGTGGTCACTAGCGGAGTCCTGGCCGGAATAGACACCGCTGTCGGTGGTTGGAATACCGACGGGGCGTTGATTCTTAACGCGGACGGGGTCAATAACCCTGGTTATAGCAAGAGCATGCTGGACTGGAACACGGTCAGTGACAATGTGCTGCGCAGCACTACCCACGCTTTGGTAGCCGGCAGCATCAATACGGCGATTAACGGCGGTAGCTTGAAGGACAATCTTGGCGCAGCCGCAGTTTCCGAAGGGCTGGACCTGACGGCAGCCTTTGGCAACAAGCAGGTGGGCGATTTGGCTGAGTACCTGAAAATAACCCCAGGGTCGGCACAAAAAGTCTTGATGCATGCTGTATTGGGAGGAGCGTTATCAAGCGCTAAAGGTGGAGACTTCAAGACCGGGGCTTTAGCCGGCGCCGCCTCAGAAGGATTGACAGCTTTGGCAACGGAAAAACTGGGTAACTACCTGGACTCCCGGTTTGCCACGGATACCCAGTTCCGGGTAGGCACCGCTCAACTCGTCGGCGTTTTGGCGGGTGCTCTAGTCAACGGTGATCCTGCAACCGCTAGCTGGGTAGCCGGAAACGCAAAAAAATATAATGATGAGTTTCATATTGGTGGGCCCGCCATTGCGGGGGCTGTGAGTGCAGGTGAAAAAGTGCTTAAAGAGGGTGGAACGCCAGACCAGGCTACCGCTGCAATGAGTTCGCACCTGCGGGGCGATGGTTTTGATGGGCCAATGCCTGCCAATGGACTTGTACAAGCATGGTCAATCGGTGTTGGTCTGCCCCTGGCGGCAGTTGAAGCACCTGCTGTAGGGATAGGAGGGCTGGTAGCGGGTGCCTTGATTTCCGGCGGTGCAAATTTCGGCTATCAGCTATCGACGGGTAAGGACGTTAACTACACCGATGTATCCATCGCCGCGACGGTTGGAGGATTAACGCAAGGGAAGGGGTTCTGGCTGACTCAAGGATACGGATTGAGCGGCGCTTATTTGGGCAGTGTAATCAAGGGCGAGGATGCGAAGTATTCGTTGCTGGGCTCTGTGCTAGGTACTGCAATAGGTTATAAATCCGGAAATGTGATCACAGGGCAGTTGAAACCATTAATAGGAAATACTGCGAGCGAAACCTCAGGAGCTGCGACAGGTTCTGTATTGTCTGAAATTGTCAGCGGTGGTGTATCTAATATGGGAAGTAATAAATGAAGCCAAAAACGGTAGGTTGGTACCTATTGGGTACGCTAGTTGTGTATTTTTTTCTGGTTTTTTTTATGGTGGGTATTGTCGGTAATTTACTTGTGGCGACGATTGCATATTTCAAGCTGGGTCATTGGGCGCTTGAGGCTGGCGTTATCAATGCCTCTCTGAAAGTCGCTGCTTACTGCGGGGTTCCAGTAGGTGCGGGTATTTGGGTGTTGTCATGGCTGAAAAGTCGTAAAGACAAAAAAAGGCACTAGTATTTGTGCTATCGGTGGGGAAATGGGATGAAAGGAAAAGGGGACGGATTTATGTGCGCCAGACAAAGCGTGGTCGCCTGGAATTGACGGCGCAAGCTGTCATGAAATGGCGTAAGAAACCGAGCGGGTACTAACCCCGTCCGGCAAGGACCAGCCATCTACCGGAAGCGAGTCTTGTGTGGCGCTCGGGTAACCGGCACTGCGAAGCTTAGACAGCGAGTGTATAGGCCGTGTAATACAGCCTCGAAATGTCCGCAGCGTGGAAGCCGACGCCTTATAAATAGTGGAAGGCAACATTGAAATACCGCAATGGCTAGGTATTGAAATCCCACCGGGGTCAGAGAGCAGGGCATGTACGCATGAGGGTTTTTAAGGAGCCTGGCCCGTTGTTTTCCTTGGCGTATTATTGCTCTTTAATAATTGAGTTTTTTTGCTTGGCAAGCTTGAGCTTAGTCAAGCGGGCGGTTGAAAACCGCCCTTTTTTATTTATGAATTCTGCGAACTCATTTTTCGACTAATTACATCCAACAAATCACACCCATCCCTCAGAGGGATGGCCAGCAGCAATGCAAAATCGTGAAGCACAACCGCATCACTACTAATCTGCTCCCGAAACGCCAAGTTTTCCAAAAATTGAGTCACCGCACGAATACGGTAGGCGGCTGCATCATAGAGAACATCAAGGGGAGCTTGGGTGTCGATCACCAGCGCGGGGATGGTTGAATCGTGGCCTGTCAGGGGGATGTATCGGGTCATTTTCAAACTCTCTACTTAAGTGATTGATGCCACCACTCAAACGTCGCCAAACGAATGGGTGACAGCTGTACGCAGGTTGGCGAACCGGCAGTAGAGAAAACCGGCAGACCCGAAGGTCTCCCGCGCACAGCCGTCATAAGACGACTTTGCAGGCGCGCAAGTGGCTGCAAAAAAGCCATCAGCTTGCGCATTCTCTACCGTCAGGTCGCCAAACCTGAATCGCCATGTGGGCGACCGGCGGACTATAAGCCTGCGGCATGAAAGGGTGCAAGTCGCCAAGCTGTCCTTGTAACAACTCTAAGTGGTCGTAGCGAAAAAAACCTCGACTACACCGCCGTGCAAGAACGCGGTTTCAACCTCGACAGTCAGCCCGTCAGCGGCGCAGTCAACGGCCAGGGCCCGCTGGCTCTGGACAATCGCTCCCCCTCGATCACCCGCGTGCAAGGCCTGCCAGACATTGCCCCGGTGGATAACAGCCACAAATACCTGATCGAAACCAACCCGGCGCTCACCGACCTCAAGCAGTTCATGAGCTCCGACTACCTGCTCGGGAAACTGGGTTACAACCCCGATGCCAGCTGGAAGCGCCTGGGCGACGGTCTGTACGAGCAGCGCCTGATCCGCGAAGCCGTGGTGGCCCGCACTGGCCAACGCTACATCAACGGCCTCGCCAGCGATGACCAACTGTTCCGCTACCTGATGGACAACGCCATCTCGTACAAGGATTCGCTCAACCTGCAGCTCGGCGTATCGCTGACCGCTGAACAAGTCGCGGCGCTGACCCACGACATCGTGTGGATGGAAGAAGCCGAGGTCAACGGCCAGAAAGTCCTGACCCCCGTGCTCTACCTGGCCCAGCCAACACCGCCTGGCCCCCAACGGCGCGCTGATCCAGGGCCAGGACGTGAGCTGATCACGGCGGCGACTGCACAACAGCGGCACCCTGCGTGCCACCAACAACCTGAACATGGTCGCCGGCAACATCGACAACAGCGGCCTGATGCAAGCCGGAAACCGCCTGGAAATGCTCGCCACCGACTCGATCCGCAACAGCCGTGGCGGCATCATCAATGGCCGCGACATCAGCGCCACCGCGGTGACCGGCGACATCATCAACGAACGCACCGTCACCACCTTCAAACAGGAAGGCCAGGGCTACCAACTGCGCAACGACGTGGCCAGCGAAGCCTCCCGCTTTGAAGCCACCGACACGCTCAAGCTGAACGCGGGCCGCGACGTGCTCAACCTCGGCAGCAACCTGAAAGCCGGTGGCAACGCCAGCGTGACCGCCGGGCGTGATGTGCTGATCGCCAGCCAGACCGAACAGGACGACTACGCCTACCAACGCCGCCGCATCAGCGGCACCGAGCAAACCATCCTGCAACACGCCTCCGCCGTGGACGTCGGCGGCAACCTCGCCATCGACGCCCGTCGCGACATCGCGGTAGTCGCCAGCACTGTCAGCGCGGCCAAAGACCTCAGCGTCAAAGCCGGCGAAAACCTGACCCTGGCCGCCGCCGCCAATGAAGAACACGACTACTCCAAAGGCAAAAAAGGCGGCACCAAAACCACCACCCAACTGGACAACGTCACCCAGCAAAGCGCCGAACTCAAAGCCGGCGGCGACCTGATCGCTGTCGCCGGCACCGACCTGACTTTGGTTGCCAGCAAGATCAGCGCGGGTAACGAAGCCTATGTGCACGCTGATAACGAATTGCAAATGCTGGCGGCGCAAGACAGTCATTACTCGCTGTATGACATGAGCAAGAAGGGCAGTTGGGGCAGCAAGAAGACTCAGCGTGATGAAGTGACCGATGTGAAGAATGTCGGGAGTGAGGTCAAGACTGGGGGTGATTTGACGCTGGAGAGTGGTGGGGATCAGAAGTATCAGGCGGCGAAGCTTGAGAGTGGCGGGGATATTGCGATTGTCAGTGGAGGGGCGGTTACGTTTGAGGCGGTGAAGGATCTGCACGACGAGAGCCACACCAAGAGTAAGGGCGACCTCGCCTGGACCAGTTCCAAGGGCAAGGGGAATACCGACGAGACGCTACGCCAGACGCAGATGATTGCAGAAGGCAGCGTGGTGATTAAAGCCGTCGATGGCTTGAAAATTGACATCAAGCAGATCGATCAGAATACGGTTAGCCAGACGATTGATGTGATGGTCAAAGCCGACCCGCAACTGGCCTGGCTAAAAGAGGCCGAGCAGCGTGGGGACGTGGATTGGCGCCAGGTTAAAGAACTGCACGACAGTTTCAAATACAGCAATTCAGGCTTGGGCGCCGGCGCGCAAATCATCATTGCGATCATCGTTACGTACTTCACGATGGGGGCCGCCAGCGGTGCAATTGCCGCAGCGGGTTCGGGGACATCGATGGCGAGTGCCACGGCTGTTGGGACTGCGGCCACGTCTGCCGGATGGGCCAATGCTGCGGGCAGTACCGTGCTTGCTGGCATGGCGAGTAACGGTGCGATCAGCGCCATCAATAACCGTGGAAACCTGAGCACCGTCTTAAAGGATGTCACTTCCAGCGACGCGATGAAAGGCTACGTGGTGTCCGGCGTCACTGCGGGCTTGACTGCAGGTGTCTATGACAAATGGACCGGCACTCAGACGGGCACTTCCACTGCACTCCCCAACTCAGGTGCAGTAGCCACCGTAAGTCCGTTGAGCACCTGGCAAGGCGTGGGGCAGTTCACCGCCAACCAAGTACTGCAAAACGGAACATCCCTATTGGTGGATCGGGCGCTCGGGGGCGAAGCCCGTCTTGGCGACGCGTTGCAGAATAGTTTGGCTAACGCATTTGCGGCTTATGGATTCAACCTGGTCGGGGATGTTTCCAAGAACCGGTTTGCAGAAGGTGGCATTACCAAGATTGGGCTACATGCCTTGATGGGCGGGTTAGCGGCTGAGGCTTCTGGAGGAGACTTCCGCACAGGGGCTCTGGCTGCGGGTGTGAATGAGGCATTGCTGGATAGCCTCGCCAAGAATTACGCCGACATGCCCGATGACCAGAAGAAAGGTTTGCTGGTCATGAACTCGCAGTTGCTTGGTGTGCTTGCGGCATCGGTACAGAGCAATGCTGATGCGGATAGCCTGCAAACTGGGGCGTGGGTTGCGCAGAACATGACGCAATACAATTTTCTGGAACATCTCTCACCGGGCTTAAGTGAATACGGATCAGCGGCGACTACTCTGGCAAAGGACATGCTGGAAAAAGGTGCCACTAACGACCAAATTGCTCAAGCACAGCTGAAGCTGGCCCAAGGACAAGGTTTTGAAGGGGTTCAACCGGCTAACGAGTTCGTCAAGGCTTGGGGCTATTTTATGGCCGGTGAACTCACCGGTGCGGGGCTCGCGGCTGTATTAGGTCGGCTTGTGATGGGAGGTGCAAAAGGATTGCCTTCCGCCCTGCAAAATTTCGGCGGCCGCACTTTCGATGATCTATCTGCCGCAGCTTCAAATCCTATCAATAAGGAAGGTCTGACAGAGGCTGCTAGGGCGCTCACAAAGCATGCTTCTGGCCAGCGAGCTACTGGAACGTTCCCAAAACTCACAGGTGGAATTGAAAAGCAAAATGCAACTGCACTCGGTATTATTGATGACGTTCTCAAGAATCCAAATTCAACATTCTCAAATTTGAGTCGCGGTGGGCTAGAGGTCCGGGCTCCCGATGGAAGAGGTCTGCGCTACAATAAGGATGGCTCATTTTCTGGGTTTTTGGACCCTAAGGCGAAACCATGAAACTTGAAAGTAATTCGGATTTTGAAGTTCTGGGCTTTAGTGATAGTCGCTATAAAAGGCTAACTGCGGAGATTCAATATAAAGGTGAACCTATTGCTCAAGTTAATCAGGATAAAGGGGGGGACGCTTTAGAGGTGGAGATCTTTGCTGACTTAAGTAGCGCGACTTTGAGAGTTCCATTCTCTGGTTTTTTTGAGGCGATGATTTTAGCGAAAGACTTCATTGTCGAGTCGGGGTGAAGCTAGAAGAAAAAATGGGGCAAATTTGAGCGTCACTTACTTGACAAGAAAGAGCGAAAAAAGGGGGCAGATTTGAATGGCACTTACTTAACAGCTAACCGGCTGATCTGATTACAAAAAAATAGAAAAAGGCCGCCCTTGGTCTACGGTGATAGTTGCGAACACACACCACTGGAACAAGGACAGCCCGCGTGAATCGTAGACGTCAAATCGTCAGGCATCAACAGCAGCGCATTCAGCAGCACGCCAGAAACAGCAATGCCGATGCGTTCTTTAAGCTGCTAGCCGATCCGGCGCTGCTACATCGTGCCGAGTCAGTGATGCCCAAGCATCGTCAACGCTTGTTCCCGCCGACTGAAACACTGTCGATGTTTCTGGCTCAAGCCATGAATGCCGACCGTTCTTGTCAGAAGGCCGTGAATGATTTTTCGATCAGACGTTGCTGCGATGGGCTAAGCCCCAGCAGCGTGTACACCGGCGCTTATTGCAAAGCACGGGCGCGGTTACCGGTAGAGATGGTTTCAACATTGTTGCGCTCCACGGGATCAACGATGAGTAATAACGCGTCACCATCCTGGCGCTGGATGGGGCGTCCGGTGCGCCTCGTAGATGGCACCACAGTGGCCCTGCCAGACACTGCGGCCAACCAAGCTGCCTATCCGCAGTCGCGTGGTCAGAAAGCAGGACTGGGTTTCCCCATCTGCCGTTTGGTAGGAATCATTTGCTTGGCCAGCGGTGCTGTTTTAGATGCCTCGCTGGGGCGCTTTCGAGGCAAAGGTGGCGATGAACAGACGCTACTCAGGACGATGCTCGACACTCTGAATTGAGGCGACATTGTGTTGGGCGATGCCTACTACGCAACGTACTTTCTGCTGTGCGAACTGCAACGTCGTGGGATCGATGGCGTGTTCGAGCAGTATGGCGCCAGGCGGCGCAGTACCGACTTTCGGCTCGGGCAATCGCTGGGGCCGGAAGATCATTTGGTTGAGCTGACAAAACCTGGGAATCGACCTTCCTGGATGAGCCAAACTTATTACGACGATGCGCCTGAAACACTGACAGTGCGTGAGCTGAAAACCGGCGGAAAAATCCTGGTGACCACTTTGAACTGCCCGCAGCAAGTCCCCAAAGCGGGGCTCAAATCACTATACAAAGACCGTTGGCATGTTGAGCTGGATCTGCGCAATATCAAAACAACGCTGGGGCTTGAAACGTTGAGCTGCAAGACGCCTGGCATGGCTGTAAAAGAGTTGTGGGTGTATCTGCTGGCGCATAATTTGATTCGGATGATCATGGCCAAATCAGCGCTATTAGCTGATTGCTTGCCACGCGAGCTTAGCTTTAAACATAGCCTTCAATTATTCCTTGCGATGCAGCAGTACAGCTCCGACGAACAGGACGATAGGGTGCAGGATTTACTCAAACTGATCGCCAGAAAACGTGTCGGAAACCGGCCGGGACGGATTGAACCTCGCGCCATAAAACGAAGGCCCAAGCCTTACCCGATGCTGATGCAGACGCGCTCGGCGGCAAGGGCCGAGGTCAGGAGAAATGGACACCCGAAGAAGGTTAAGTAAGTGCCATTCAAATCTGTCCCCTTTTTTCCCGCATCAGGGCACTATGAGCCCTCTGGTCGGGCTGCTCAAGCCGCAGCAGAAAATGCTTTCTCTCAAAAAGGGCTTGAAGTGGGGGGGGATATATAGAAAAAGTATGGGTGCCAGATCCTAGCAATTCAAGAAAAGGTGCCTGGGTGCCGAAATGAATGACGTCATTAAAGAGTTTGATGAACTTTGCGATATAGCTATAGCCGCTTTTGGTGAAGAGCTAGACATTTCCTACGAGATGTCTTTGTTAAATATTTTGGAGTTTGTAAAAAAACATCCTGGCTATAAAGAAGATTTTATAGATAGATTTAAATTGATCTTAATGTCTGGAAACTCGCCATTTGAAGTTGTGGCATTTTGTATGCGTGAGCTTCAGTGGCCCGAAATTAAAGAATTTGTAATTTCAAAGATGAATCCTTCCGAGGACCCTCGTAGCGAGGCCCTGCGAAGCACGTTAACGGCATATGACGAACTTTGGCCTGATGCGGATCTTTACCGTTACTATGGAGTGAATTAATTGGTGCAAAAGGAATAGCGCAAGCTTCACGGGAAGTGGAAGTCAGTTCTGGTGGTAAAGGTGCATTGTCTAGACCTGAAATAGGATTACACCTATTTCACCCTGGCGCCCGGTGCACCGCGTCGGGCGTTTTGTATTTCAAAGACAGGTGCGGACGCTCGCGGTTGTAGATCTACACTGACTCACTCACCATCTTCTTCGCCTGCATCAAATCCTGTTGTCGCTGGAGCAAAAGCTCTGTCTTCAATATCCCTTCTACCGCGAAGAATACCTTCACCCTGGAGACTGTATTCAAGGACAAGGACGGTAAAGAACTGGGCCGTGTGCGCAAGAGTGAGTCGCTGCGTACCTGGATGCAATTGTTGTTGATCGTTGCCGTACCTTTCCGCCAGGACACCCACGAGGTGGTGCAAGCTCTGACCCGCAGCACGTTGGATGAGGCGGTGCAGCGGCGCTTGTTGTAGTCGTTCGTTTTATATCTGTAATCGCCATGGGTTTGTGGCGTTGCTTTCTGTCGTACATGGAGTTTTCAAATGAAGCGAAATCCGTTCAAGCAAAAACTGTTGGCCGTAGTGGTCGGTGCAATCAGCAGCCAGGCATTGGCCGTTGAAGTGGATCTGGGTCAAGGCAAAACCTCATGGAAGGGCGAGACGTTTAACGAGTCTCTGACCTTCACCGGGAGGCTGACTGAAGCAACCAATCAAACGCCCACCCCTGAGTCTGGCACTACTGCGTTGATGGGCGTCAGTGTTTCCAATACCAGTATTCAAGGTTCGCTGATCAATCGTGCTGATATTGTGATGACCTCTGACGGACGTTCCATTCGGGCGTTTGCCGTGGACCCATTCGGTTTTGCAAACGACGGTTCAACCCCCAGTACAATTACGGGTGATCTGATTCAGGCCGGTAACATCACCATGAACAATGGGGGTTATGAAGGTTTTGAAATCGGTGATGCCGTGATCGGCGGCAGCGTCATCAACTCGGGCACGATCAAATCAACCCCCATTGTACCGGGCACCTCTGCTGTCAATGGCACGTTTGGCGGCGAGGGCATGTTCCTGCATAACACCCAAGTGGCAGGCGACGTCGCTAACACGGGCGTGATCGAGATGGTGGGGGATGATGTGGTGGGTCTGGCGGTGGATGGCCCGCAAGCGTACCCGATCAATATCGGCGGAAAAATCATCAACTCCGGTACCATCACTGCAACGGGCCAGCGCGCCTGGGGCATAGAAGTTGAAACCACCACGAGCCCGCTGCGCATTGAAAACAGTGGCTTGCTGTCTGTGAACGGCGCAGATGCTTCCGGTATTGTTTTTTATGCAGGCACCGTCGACTCGATCCTCAACACCGGCACCCTCGAAGCCAAAGGTACAAACGCCAAAACGATCGATCTCCTGGGCGCCACCTTCACCCAAAACAGCCCCACCGGCTCCCGCGGCATCATCAACCGCGGCACGATCACTGCCGATGGCACGGCGATTTCCGTCGACGCAGCCGAGCAAACCTCCACCTTCGAAATCAACCAGCAATCCGGTGAAATCCGCAGCAATTCCGGCATTGCTATCGACGCAGCCAACCGCGCCACCCTGAACTGGACCGGCGGCAAAATCGTCGGTGATGTGCTCAACGTCAACGCGATCAACATCGCCGGCCAGGCTGACTTTTCCGGCAGCCGCATCATCGCGCCGGTGTCGATCAACTCGGGTTCTCTGAACCTGTCGGCCCCTGGCACGGCGCTCACCGGTGACCTCAACGTCGCCAGCGGTGCAGGCATTGATATGCGTCTGGCCAACAGCGTGGTACCAACCACGCCATACCTGACGGTCAACGGTGCGGCGAATTTCGCCCAGGCATCAAAAGTGACCTTGAGCGCCACCCCTGGCGATTTCACTGCCGTGCCGAGCGGCACCGAGTACACCTTGCTGCAAGCCAGCAGTGTGCAGAACAACGGTCTGTCGGTTGCCAGCACTTCGTCGTTGCTGGACGTGCTCAGTTACTCGGCCGATGCACAAACGGTCAAGGCCGTGGTGGGCTTGAAGAGCAATCAGCAGGTGCAAGAGGAGCTGACTAGCGCGGGCGCCACTGACCCTGTCGTGACTGTGGTCAACGAAGCAAAAAATGACGTGCTCGGGCAGTTGGCAACGGATGATCCGGTGTTCCAGGCCCTGGCCAACGCGGGCACGGCGCAGCAGTTGGCGCAGGTGGGCGAGCAACTCAAGCCGGACGTCAACCGTGGTGCGCTGGACGTGGCCTTGTCGGGCCAGACGGTGATCAATGGCGCGATCCTCAATCGCCTCTCGGGCCAGCGTGATAATCGCGAAGCCGTGGGTGTGTGGTTGCAAGGCTTGAGCAGCAACATGGATCAGGATGGCCGTAGCGGCGACAACGGTTATTCGGCCAACAGCAGCGGTATGGCGGTGGGTGTGGATGGTCGGTTGAACGACAGCACCACGGTGGGTGTGGCTTACAGCTACCTCAATTCCAACATCCATTCGGACCTGGGTACCAAGACCGACGTGCAGGGCCATGCGCTGTCGTTGTACGGCAACTGGTCGCTGCAGAACTGGTTTGTCGACGGCAGCCTGAGCTACGGCCATAACGACAATGACAGCAAGCGTCGTGTGGCGGGTACTACCGCCAAGGGCAGCTACGACAGCAATGTGTTGTCGGCCAGCGTATTGGGCGGCTACAGCTTCAAGCTGTCGGATGCTGCCGTGATAGAGCCGCGAGTGGCGGCACGTTATTCCAACGTGCGCATGGACAGCTTCACCGAGAAGGGCTCTTCGGCGGCACTGAGCACCGGCTCGCAACGCTATGAAGTGGGCGAGTTGGGCGCGGGTGTGCGCTTGGCCGGCAACTTCCCGTTGGCCACTGGCAGCCTGCAACCGGAAGCCACATTGATGGCCTACCACGACCTGATGGGCGACCGCGTGGCGCAAACCTCCAGTTTTGTGCTGGGCGGTTCGGCGTTTACCGTCACGGGCGCTTCGGTCGCACGTGACAGTTACGAGGCCAGCCTGGGCCTGAATTATCAGGTGTCGGCGCTGACGGTGGGCGCCAACTATACCCGCCAGGCGCGTAGCGGGTTTGATGCTGATGGGGTGATGGTCAAGGCGCGTTACGCGTTTTAGGGTTCAACCCGAACAGGGGCTCTTTGCGAGCCCCTGTTATCCCCAAAAGCAATAATCTTTTTTTCTTGAAATTTGCTCGCCGATATTTTGGTTTTTTAATTTTTACTCGACGTTTTTTCACAGTCCCCACCCTAATACGCAATTTCCCGCACCCTTTCTTTGTTTAGTATTGGACCCAGTGGCTACTGAGTCCCAATGGGTCACTCTGTTCAAAAAAAGGAGAAGCGACATGATGCCCAAGGATCCTTCCAACAGTGGCCGGCCTGACCTGCTCGCGGCTTGCTGAAATGAACGTGCATACCCCATTGGCGGCCCTCGCCGGTAACTATCTTCACGGCGACATTGTGGCTGCTCACCGACATGACGAGGGTCAGTTGGTCTATGCCATCAACGGTGTGATGCTGGTGTCGGTGCAGCAGACAACCTGGGTGCTGCCTTCCGGGCACGCGCTGTGGGTGCCCCCGGCGATGGAGCATCAGATCCGCATGACCGGCGAGGTGCGTATGCGCACTTTGTTGATCTCGCCGGGGGCGCATCGCGGCTTGACGCATGAGTGTCAGGTCATAAGGGTTTCGCCGTTGTTGCGCGAGCTGATTGTTGCCGCGGGCGATGAGCCTGACAATGAGCCGGCGTTGCTGCGCCATCTACAGATTGTCGATCTGATTTTCTCCGAGCTCGACCGGGCGCAGCGGGTGCTGGCGCATGTGCCGATTCCGGATGAGCCGCGGCTCAAGGCGCTATGTGCCGACTTTATCGACAACCCTTCCCAGGAATCGAAACTGGAGAATTGGGCGGCGCAACTCAATATGAGTTCACGCACCCTGGCTCGGTTGTTCCAGAAAGAACTGGGCATGAGTTATGGCGAATGGCGCAAGCGCACGCGCTTGTTGCTCAGCATGCAGCGGCTGGCCAGTGGCGTGTCGATCCTGGAAGTGGCGTTGGAGCATGGCTATCAGAGCCCGAGTGCGTTTACTGCAATGTTCAAACGCACCATGGGTTACACCCCGAGTAACTGTCGATTGGTGTGATTTGATTTGGCGATAGGCTTCCCTGTCAGCCTCGGTCCAAATGTGGGAGGGGGGCTTGCCCCGATGGCGGTGCGTCAGTTACAGATTTGCTGACTGATACTCCCTCATCGGGGCATAGGTATCTACACAACTTCGGTACGACGCTAAACCTGTGGCGAGGGATTTTTGAGGTTCACTCCGCCAGACAAACCACAGGCATTTGTCAAAAAAAAATGCACCAATGCATTAATGAGTTTGCGTATATGCATATGCGCGTCTAGGGTTACCTCGAGCCAGATCGCAACGCCCCCATCAAATATGGGCCACCTTGAACGTCGAAAGCTCAGCAACACCGCTACGCGCTTACCAGCAGGACGCTGGTTTTCATTCATGGAGGATTGAAAAATGTTATCCACTGAAACAACCCGACTCACCGGCGACACACCGCCCAATTGCCTGGTCGGCCATCTGCTCGATCCGCAACTGGTCGAAGTCAAAGCGGCTGCACAGCCCCAAGCAATGGCTGCCGCCAGTCTCAATTTCAGCATGCAGAGACAAACCCAGAGCAATTGGTGCTGGGCGGCGCTCTCTGCCTCGGTCGGCAACTACTATGGCACCGGGTCCTGGACCCAGTGCGGTGTAGCCAGCAGCGAGCTTGACCGCAACTGCTGCAACCAACCTGGACCGTGCAACGTCTACGGCTATCTGGATTCCGCCTTACGAACCACGCGCAGCTACAACGGCATGAATCAAGGCTCGTTGCAGATGTCGGCCATCCAGAACCAGATTAACAGGGGCCGCCCCATCGGTTTGCGTTGTGCCTGGTACGGTGGCGGTGCGCACTTTTTGGTGATCTATGGGACCAACGGCAACTACTTGTTGATCGCAGATTCGATCTACGGTTACTCGACCCGTGCGTTGAACGCGTTCCCCGGTTCGTACAACGGCGGCGGCAATTGGACCAACACTTACTTCACCGTAAAAAACTGAGGAGGGCTGCATCATGCAACTGATTTATCCAAAGGCGCCCTCAAACGGCGTACAGACACTGCGTCCGGCGTTGCAAGCCGCGCTGCAAACCCAGGGCCTGGGGCGCAATCACTCATTCGCGGCCGCCGCACCGGGCAACATCAGGCTGAGCGAAGCCTATCGTGGCTACTCGCTCACCCTCGAGGATTTGACTCACGGTAAAGGTCTGAAAGACGCTGAGGTCGGCGATTGGCATTACTTGGTGTTTGCCGATGGCGTGACGATTGCGGATGCGCAATTGGCCGACGTAGGCGGGCATGTCGAGTTCGCCTCGCTCAACCACGGGCCCCTGGCCGCGGCGACGGTGGATGCGCTGAAAATGGCGGAACAGTCCCCGCAATTGCAAGGTAAAACCGTTGAGCTGCGAGTGCTGTTCATCTCGGCATTGCACGTTGTGGCAATCTGGCTGCACGCAGACAGCGAAGATGTGCTGATCCCGATTGAGCCGACCCCCAAGGAACTGGCGGTCACTCAGTTGTACAGTGAGGCGGCGCTGCTCATGCTGCTCAAACCGGCGGCTGATCAGGCCCGCAAGCGCTTCGAGGCGGACACCAGTGGACTGTTGGGCAGTTGATCAACTCTTAGGTAATCACCGGACACTGTCCGGGTTTGCCTTGTAAATAAAGGCGCCGCCTGTAAAAAGGCGGCGTTGAATGGAGTTTTTCCATGATTCGTGCACCTTGGGGAAGTAAGCAGTATTGGGATGATCGTGAGGCAAAAGATCTGCAATGGATTGAGCGTGCCGGCAAGATTCTGTCGGAGCCTTCGGCTAATCCCGTATATAGAGCGCAATTTACGTTTGACTTTGCCAAAGATAATTTGCGCGCGGCTATACGGGGCTACTCGAGTGGTGGAAATATTACGACGATTGCAACATTCTTCCCCGGCGTTCTGGATGCATGGGAAATTTCCAACCGAGAGTCCGACAAAATATGCGCTGAAAATGATCTTAAGACTTGCCGAGACTGGACCTTCGAACTGACCGATTTAAACCATTACATCTATTGTTTCTGGCTGGTGGGGCTAGCGCTTGCTCTGGAAATTCCCGATGAGCAGTGGCTTCGATTGGTTGCGTTAATAGGTGATGGGGGGCAGGACATTCTGCTGGATCGGATCATTGCGTACCGCCAACCAGAGCGGGAAATTGGGGAGAAGCTGCTACACGCCAAGCCATATGCGAGACTGCTCAAGGCAATTGATGCGCAACAGGCGCAGCAAGCAACTCTACTGCTGGCGTTCGTGGAGCATTGGTATCCAGAGCTGAACAGGCGCGGTAAACAGCAACCGTGGTGGTACATTTATGGTGATCCGGTAATGCACCCACTTGAGATGGGAAGCTACTTCGGCCGCTGGTGTTTTGAGGCGGTCGCCGCCGTGAAAGTATTTGGGCTTGAGGACAGCGATTGCATTGGGCATGAGCACTATCCGGGTGATTTGCTACATCCCAATGAGAAAGTGATACCAACACCTGATTCAAGTGCCGAGTCTGGGTGGTGGGGGCGGTTGCTGGGGCTGAAAAGCCGTAAAGACAGCAAAGGGCACTAGTATTGGTGTGGCAGTGGGAGAAGGGGATATGGTCTCCAATCCGAAATAGGCTTACACCTGTTTCGGGACTAAATATCCTTTTATCCGTCATCTTGCTATATGGCGTGAAGCTAGTGCTGTTTATTCTTTTTTATTAAAAGTCTCGGTATGTATAATAAGGAGAAGTATGAAATCAAGGTAATAAAGTAAATAATAAATAGCACGCCCGAAGAGAATATTGCATATGTGAATATGTGTGTGCCAAACAATCGCCATTTCAAGTTGTGAGTCGCCAGATCATGCGGGTAAAAATAGCTCACGGATATGATCATATAGATAAAGCTCGATAAAACTATCAGGCCGAACAGATATTTGCTGATGGTCATGTTTGCATATTGATCGGCATCGATGATCATCCCCTTGCGGACCTTCAAGAAAAAGATCACCGCAAATATCGGTCCGAACAAGCCAATGTAGTTTGTTATGACTGTGGAGCTGAAAGGGAAGTTAGACGACCAAAACCCTACCACGCCGAGCAGGTAGGTGTTTATGAAGCTTTCAATATTTGTATAGGGCGCGGATGTGGCCTTTGCAGGAAATAAAAAAGCTATGAAAAATATAGGTGCCATGGTCATTGCAATGAATAAATAGGGCAGAGGTATGCACTGTTTGATTGACTTGTTCATTGCTCGGAAATCCTGTTGTACGATTTTTAATCCTAACACGCTGGGCCCGGACAAGACTCGGCTCGCCCGGACCCTTTGTTTTAGTTAAGAATCAGGTTGTTGATCTCATCGACTTTGGCTGCATCAAAATAGGCAGCGGTGGCTGCCATCATCAAGGCCACCACGACGACTCCAGCGGCAGCCGACGCAAAAACAGGAAAGAAGAACGCCATGCTGGTGGCGAGCAAAATTCCAGCACCTGTGCCGACTGCCATCGCTTCAAGTTCAAGCATCAGAGGCTTCCAGTCGCCGGTTTGAAAACCGGAAACGGTTTTCTCGCGGATGGCTTCTGCTTGTACGACTTTACCGACCACACCGAATGCTTTGCCCAAACGGGTGATGTTATCCGCAAAGCTCGCCTTATCCAGTGCATTCAGCGCATCAACCACTGCTTGGGTGTCCAACGCATTCAGTTTCATAGCGGGGTTAGCGCTGATTTTCTCAAAGGTCGCCATTGCTTCCGCATAACTTCTGACTTTCTTGCCAGCGATCTCAGCCTGCATGTCTTGGGCGACTTTGCTCAAGTTGGCACCATATTTTTGAAGCATTTGTTCGTTGGCGGTCGATACGAAGCTGACAGCGTCTGTATAGGCAGCCTTTTCATCGGGTGTGAGCTCTTTGGTAACGGTAACTGCGGTTTCGCCTTTGATCACGACCTCAAAGGGCATAGCGCCATGAGCGTCAAATACGCTTTGAAGCGTATTTGCAGCCGCTTCGCCGATGGCCGCTTTGAAACCGGCAGGCATCGAATCGTAGGTGTGGTTGGCGGCGGATACAGAGCCGTTAAATTGATAACTACCGTCTTGACCCTTATTGAGGGTGCCTTGCAAGGTCAGGGAAAGATTGTCTATCCACGTTGCAAGCTGCCAGGACGTGGCGTCTGGCGTAAAAGGAATATTGCCAATGGAAATCGGCGACGTTCCAATTGGCGCTGAGGCTAGAACATCATTGAACACAGCGCTTGAGATGCTCGGTGAGTTCAGCCCGAATAGGTTGATTGAGGTTTCGGTTGGAGTACCTTTGCCGTAAAGAAAGTGCCCAACGGCCGCGACCGGAGTCAGGTCACCGCCCGAGAGGCCTGGAGAGGAGGTTACGCCACCTGATTGGAAATATTGCTGGGCGTAATTCAGACCATGGCCAGAAGTCAGGCCCGGATTAAAGTAAAGATAGCTATCTGCAAACGGCACCGATTGCAAATCATGGACGATCCCTGGCGCTGGCCCCCCTGTCATTCCCCAGGTGACCTGTTCGTTGGCGATTTTGATTAGCATCTCGCGCCACAACCCCTGGCGATAATAAGCAAAGCGCTCCAGCATCTGCCCTTGGAACACAACTGCCGGGTTCGGCGCGGGAAACGGCAGGCCTCCAGGATTTGCCGGGTAACCGGGCTCGGTGGCAGTGACGACGATGGGTGGAAGAACGATAGTCATGAGTCGATATCCTTATCGATATATATTTCGGTCAATTGTTGGGAATTACCCCTCTGGCTCGGCCTCGCCGCGCTGCTCGTCGGTAGCGATGAATCGGCATAAGATGAGGCCTACTGATACTGTGTATTCATACAGTGAAGTTTTCAAGGAAAAATATGCATTTGTGCATTTTTTCTGATGTGCGGGTTATTTGCGCACTCAAGACGCGCCGAACGCTCCTGGCGGTCTGCCCTAAAAAGGAGAAACGATATGATGCCCACAACCTCTTCCTGCAATTGCCGACATAGCTCGCTTCCCCCAAGACGAGCAAACCCCGCGATGGCCTGCTACAGCGCCATGCCAGGAGTTGTGTAGAGACCTATGCCCCGATGGCGTTGGGGCAGTTACAGATTTGCTAACTGACACTCCCTTATCGGGGCATAGGTCTCTACACAACTTTGGCATGGCCCTGAACCTGTGGCGAGGGAGCTTGCTCCCGTGGCGGCCTGACAGCCACCGACTATCTAAATGATGCGACGCGATCCAAATGTGGGAGCTGGCTTGCCTGCGAAGGCGGCCTGACAGCCGACCAGGATGTTGGATCAGACCGAGTACATATCCGTTGCTGCGGTAACGGCCGCTTATGGTTTCGCTCTTACAGCGACTCACTTTTGGAGACGCCCAAAAGTAAGCAAAAGGCCTTCGCCCCACCACTCGGCACCTCGCTCAGGCTCGGTGTGCCCGTAATCCGACAGGGATTTGGGGGGCCGCCGCCACGCGCCATCCATGGCGCGGGGCGGCTAAACCGGCATCCCTGCCGGTTTACCCCCCAAATCCCTGTCGAATTCCGGCCAGCGTGGTTTGACGGGGCGCCTGAGATCAAAAGCAGATCAAGATCAAGAGCGGCTCGCTTCGCATCGTGGTTACTGATGGTTGCTACGTCAGAGTTGTGTAGATACCCATGCTTATCGGGGGCAAGCCCCCTCCCACATTTGGATCGAGTACTGCCAAGCCACCTCGCACCTTGTCCCAATCAAAACGATGGTTGTCCAGAACTCGGGAGATGCGCACCCCGCTGCGCTTTTACCCTGCGTCTCTACTTGGCCTTCTGGATTTACTCGATGGGTTCGCCTTCTTTTTCCCCACGGCATGGCCGTCTCTCGCTGCTCGGCGTGGCGGTGGCGTTGTTGGCGGGTTGTTCATCCTGGGTCGCGCATACGCCGGCACAGCCACATCCCGAACGAATCAATGCCCTGAGCCATCTGCCGCAAGGTGTTTCGGCCCAGGCATTACCCGAGCGCTGGTGGCAGTTGTACAACGATCCACAGCTCGATGGGCTGGTGCAGCAGGCATTGCTGCACAACCGTGACCTGGTAGCGGCCCAGGCCCATGTGCAGGCGATGCTGGCCGGGATCATGCAGGCTGATGCCGAGCGCTGGCCGTCCACCCAAGCGTCATTGGGTGCCGCTTACGGCAAGACCGCCGATGACCAGACCCTGGCCAAGGCCACCGATAGCCATGCACCGTCGGAATGGGCGTTCAACCCAGGCATGGAATTGGCGTATCAAGTGGATGTGTGGGGCCAGGTCCAGCGCACGATCGAACGAGCCCAGGTGCAAGCCGCGGCGGCGCAGGACGCCGAAGACCTGTTGCGCATCACGGTCGTGGCGCAAACCACCCGCGCCTATGTGAATGCTTGTGCCCTCGGTGTTCGTGCCAAGGTCCAGCGTCATTCGTTGGACGTGGTCGGGCGCAGCCTGGCGTTGATTGATCGCCAGCGCCAGGCCGGTGTGGTGACGGACCTTGAATACACGCGTATGCAAGCCTTGCAGGGCGAAACCCAAGCCTTGCTGCCGATGCTGGAGGCGCGTCGACAGGCTGCGCTGTACGAACTGGCAATGCTGACCGGCGTGGCTGATTTGGAGCAAGGCGCTGGCGCTGCGAGCTGTGAGGTGGTTCCACACCTCAATGCCGAACTGCCGGTGGGCGATGGCTGGCAATTATTGGCGCGCCGCCCCGACATCCGTCAGGCCGAGAGAGCGTTGCAGGCGGCCACGCTGCAAGTGGATATCGTCCAGGCCGACCTGTACCCCAAGGTCACCTTCGGCGCTTCAGTGTCTTCCTCAGCCAACAAATTCCATGAGCTGGGCGATAGCAGCGCGGTGATGTTCGGCATTGGCCCGCTGATCACCTGGCAGTTCCCCAATTGGCGCGCCAACCGCGCGCGGGTCAAGCAGGCCCGGGCGCTTGAGCAGGTAGAGGTGGCGCAATTCGAGGCCAGCGTGCTCAAGGCCCTCAAGGAGGTGCGCCAGGCCCTGGCGTTATACGACGGCGAACGCCAGCGCCACGCGGCCTTGAGCCAGGCACTGGACAGCAGCCGCCACGCCTACAGGTTGGCCCAATTCAACTACGCCGCCGGGTCTATCGACTTTCTGGACGTGCTGGACAGCGAGCGTGAACTGATCCGCTTGCAGGCCACTCGCGCCGACGCCGACGGCCAGTTGCTGCAACGCCAGATCAGCCTGTTTCGGGCGCTTGGCGGTGGTTGGCAGCCTTCAGCGCCCACCCACGCTCACACCACTTTTTCCGGTACCCAGCCATGAATATCGCCGTTGATGAAAAAACTGCTGTCCAGGATGAACAGGCGCATACGCGCAAGCAACGTCGCAAAAGGCATCTGCTCTTGCTGGGCGGCGCCGCGCTGTTGATCGCTGCGGTGGTGTTCGGCGTGTACTGGATGACGGTCGGCCGCTACCTGGAACAGACCGATGATGCCTATGTGCGGGCCGACTGGATTCCCATCAGCCCGAAGGTCTCAGGCTATGTGGCCGAGGTGGTGGTGGAGGACGATCAGCCCGTCAAGGCCGGGGACGTGCTGGTGCGCATCGAGGACCGTGACTACCAGGCGCGCTTGGCACAGGCCCGCGCACAACTGGCCGAAACCCAAGCCTCGGTGGCGGCGCAAGAGGCCAACCTGCACGTCACCGACAGCCTGATCGCCCAGCAGAAGGCCGGCGTTGCCCAGGCTGAGGCTCACGCCCGCAGTGTGGCCGCAGAATTGCGCCGCGCAAGCCTCGACCAGCGCCGCTACGAAGGGTTGGTGCGCGACCACGCCGCCAGCGCCCAGCGTCTGGAAACAGCCGCCGCCAGTTACACCCAGGCCAATGCCGCGGTGGAAATTGCCAAGGCCATGCAACGCCAACAGGAAACCCGCTTGACCGTGGCCGTCACCCGACGCCAATTGGCCCAAGCCTCGCTCCAGCAACAGATAGCACGGCGCAGCCAGGCCGAGGCGCAGTTGAACCTGGCGGCTCATGCCTTGGAGGACACCTTGATCCGCTCGCCCATCGACGGCGTGGTAGGGCAGCGCAAAGTGCGCACCCGCCAGTACGTCGCGCCAGGCTTGCCGCTGCTGGCAGTGGTGCCCTTGCAGCAGGCCTACGTGGTGGCCAACTACAAGGAAACCCAATTGCGTGACATGCGCGCCGGCCAACCCGTGGACATCAGCATCGACAGCTATTCAGGACGCAAGCTCAAAGGCCATGTGGTGAGTTTCTCGCCAGCTTCCGGGGCGGTGTTCGCACTGTTGCCGTCGGACAACGCCACCGGCAACTTCACCAAGATCGTGCAGCGCTTTCCAGTGAAGATCGTCATTGATGAGCATGACGAGGGCGGGCCAGTTTTGCCGGGCATGTCGGTGATCACCACGGTGGACACCCGCCCAGATGAGCAGGGCGCTGCACATGACTGAAGCCGCTGAAAAGAACGTCTCCTTTCGCGCCTGGGTGGCGGTAATCGGCGGGCTGTTCGGTTGTTTCATGGCCGGCATGAACGTGCACGTGACCAGCGCCGCGCTGCCGGAGATCGAGGGTTCCCTGGGGGCGACGTTCGAGGAAGGCTCGTGGATCTCCACCGCCTACCTGGTCGCGGAGATCGTGATGATCCCGCTCACCGCGTGGCTGGTGCAGGTGTTCTCCCTGCGCCGGGTGATGCTCGTCGGCTCGTTTGTGTTCCTGGTGGCGTCGATTGCCTGTTCCTGGGCGCCCAACCTTGCGGTGATGATCATCATTCGGGTGATCCAGGGCGCGGCCGGCGCCGTGCTGATCCCGTTGTCATTCCAGTTGATCATCACCGAGCTGCCGCCCGGCAAGATCGCAATGGGCATGGCCCTGTTCGCCCTGTCCAACAGCGTCGCCCAAGCCGCCGGGCCGTCCATTGGCGGCTGGCTGACCGATGCCTATTCCTGGCGCTGGATCTTCTACTTGCAACTGGCTCCCGGCATTCTTTTGCTGCTGGCGGTGGCGTGGTCCATCGATGCCAAACCCATGCAGTTGAGCCTGCTCAAGCGCGGCGACTGGAGCGGCATCATCGCCATGATCGTCGGCCTGGGGGGCTTGCAGATTGTGCTGGAAGAGGGCGGGCGCAAGGATTGGTTCGGCTCCGATTTCATCGTGTGGATGTCGCTGGTCGCAGGCGTTGCCCTGGTGTATTTCGTACTGTCGCAGCTGTATGGCACCCGCGCTTTTATCAACCTGCGCCTGCTCAAAAGCTACAACTTCGGAGTGGCCAGCGCGGCGATGTTCATCTTCGGCGGGGCCACGTTCGGCCTGGTATTCCTGGTGCCCAATTACCTCTCCCAGTTGCAGGGTTACAACGCTCGGGAGATTGGTATCAGCCTGATCGCCTACGGCATGGTGCAACTGGTACTGGCGCCGTTTATGCCGCGCCTGATGAAGTGGCTCAATCCGAAACTGATGGTCGCCAGTGGCTTTTTCATCATGGCGCTGGGGTGTTATCTGGGGGCGCATCTGGATGTGGATAGCGCCGCTAACGTGATCATTCCTTCCACGGTGGTGCGCGGTATCGGACAGCCGCTGATCATGGTGGCGCTGTCGGTACTGGCGGTGTCCGGGCTGGCCAAAGACGAAGCCGGCTCTGCCTCGGCGTTGTTCTCCATGCTGCGTAACCTTGGCGGTGCCGTGGGTACGGCGGGCCTGACGCAGATCGTCGCCCTGCGCGAACGCTTTCACTCCGAGCGGGTAGGGGAGTCGATCACACTGTTTTCCCCGTCCTTGCAGGAACGCCTGCGCGCCAGCATGGCTGACAGCGAGGGCTTTATCTTCAACCAACTGTTGCCCGCTCAACAGCAGGTTATCGAGGGCTTGATCCACATCGTGCGTCGCGAGGCGTACCTGATGGCCTATAGCGATGCGTTCTATGTGTCCTGTATCGCGTTGATCTTGTGTGGTGTCGCGGCCTTGGCATTACGGCAGTCAGCCAAGAACGCTTAACCACGCCAAGGAGGTGTTGAACTTGTACAGCCCACTGCGTTTGGTTGGAGCCCACTATCCGCCCCCCGGAAAAGAGGAGCTCTCTCATGCAACAACCCGATACCCTGGTCCGTAACCCGCTCGGCAATCCTGTAGTCGCCCGCGTCACCGTGAATGGCGATGCGCGCAGCGTGTGGAGTATCGTCGGAGATTTTGCGGGGTTCGCGAAATTCATTCCGGCGTTGTCCCATATCGAAATGACGGGCGAGGGCGTGCGTTCGGTCCGCAAGAAACTGTTCAAGGACGGCAACGTGGTGATTGAGCAACTCAACACCCGTGACGACCAAGCCATGACGATGACCTGGTCACTGATTTACACCTCACTGAATATCGGCAACCTGTGGGCGCTGATGGAAGTGGCGCCGCAAGGCCCGAACCAGAGCCTGGTGACCTGGACCATCATTGGCCAGCCCTGCACTGGCGGCAAGGAGGATATGCCGGCGTTCGAAGCGTTCCTGCAAGGCTTTGCCGATGATGCGATGAAGAACCTGCAGGCGCTGTTCAACTGACATAGAACGAGCAGGCAGTGGCTGATTCCGTGGCGAGGGAGCTTGCTCCCGTTGGGGCGCGAAGCGGCCCTGAGAATAGGACTGCTGCGCAGTCCAGCGGGAGCAAGCTCCCTCGCCACAGAAGCATTCTGCTGTTTTAAGCGTTAGTTGACGGCCTGATCAATCCCCGCCTGCAAGGCCTGGCTCTCTCGATGGCCACCGGCGCGCAGAAGGCCCAGGTTCAAGGCTTGATCCTTGCGCGTGGCGTCGTCCTGTTTCTGGGTCAGTTCGTCCTTGGCCCCGAGTGCGAGGTTGACCGGTGATTTGGAGACATTCAGCCCGACATCGGCGCGGTAGTCGCTGCCTGCCAGTGTGGTTGCGGTGACCCTGGAACCGCCCAGCTCGACCTTGCCATGCTCGGCACTGATCCGCGCACCCGTGAGGCGCGTATCACCACCGACCTGCAGACTGACGCCCTGGCTGCCGCGAATGCCTGACGCCTGAGCGACGCTGTCCTTGATCACATGGCTGACGTCCAGGTTCAGGGTCGGGGTGTAGTTGGTGTTGCCACTCTTGTCACCGAACAACACGCTTTCAGCCGTATCGGCCACCTTGCTGCCGGTGGTGTTCTTGCCGCTGACAACGTAGCTGTCGCTGGTTTTTGGCCAGACCTTGTCCTTGAAGCCCGACAGGCGCGTGCCCAGCGCATCCGTCTTGTCTGCCAGGTAAGCCTTGGCCTTGTCCACGCGGGTGCCGAAGGCGCCGCGGGGCTCGGGGTTCACGTCGTAACTGGCGCTGCGGGTGAGTTTTTCTTCCAGGCGTTCCTTGACGTTGACCACGCTGTCGAGCACTTTGTCCTTGGCCGCAGCCAGGTGCCCGGTGCCCTTGTCGACCACGTTCTCCAATTTGTCGCGATGCTTGTCGAACGCGCCTTCGGCCTTGGCTTTTACGGTGTCCTTGAGTGGGCCGCTGGCTTTGGCGAGTTTATCGACCACGCCAGGCTGGTTTTTCTCGACATCCAGTTTGGCATCGACATGAACCTGGGTGCTGGTGACCTGGTCCTTGCGGCTTTCGACAACGAGGTCGCCACCCACCTTGCCGCTCACCTGCTCGGCGTCGATGCGTGCGCCCGCCAGACGGGTATCGCCGGCACTGTTGATGACCACGGTATCGGCCTTGATCAGGCTGTCGTGCTGGGTGGTGCCTTGCACGTGATCCACATCGACCTTGGCCCGCGCATTGATGCCGCGTTGGGTCTTGGGTGTCTCGTGTTCACCGGCGTCGGCCAAGGTGGTCTTGCCCACGCTGGCGCCCGCGCCCAGGGTCACGCCCCAGCTGTCATGAGCCTGGGTCGACTGTGCCGACTCCTGCAGGACGCCGCCGTTTTGTGCGTCGAGGTTGACGCTGGCCGCGCTGACCTGAGTACCCTGCAAGTGAATGGCATCGGCTGCATCGGCACCGCTGGCGAGGCTGACCTTGCCGGTGCTGTGCTGTTGCCCGACGACTACGGCCTGGTCATCTTCGGCCACCTTGCCGATGTTGAAATTGGCGCTGAGGTTGCCGGTCTTGCTGCTGCTTTCGGCGCTGCTGGTTTTGCCGGCGCCAAGGGTCAGGCCGCCGCCCAGGTTGCTGCCGTTGCTGACGTGGCGGTGGGTGGCGGCTTGCAGGTCCAGCTTGCCGCCGGCATTGAGGCTGATATCGCCGGTCTTGGCGGTGTCGGTACCGATCTGCGTGCCTTGCAGGGTCATGTCGCCGCCGCTACCGAGTTGGATCGGCCCGCTGCCCTGGAGCGTCGCGACGCGGGCCTGGCTGTCCTGGGTGTCGAGGCGCTGGTTATCCAATTGCACACCGGCACCGAGGTTGATGTTGGTGCCATTGGCGCCGGGCGCTGTGCCCACGGTCAATGACGCGTTACCGCGCAACGTGCTGCTGGTGTTGCTCTGGGTGTCGTTGGCCTGGTTGAGCGCCAACTCACCGCCGGTCTTGAGGTTGACGCTTGCCTGGCCGCCGTTGAACTGGCTGCCTTCATAACTCGCATCGCCCTTGGTCTGGAGGCTCACGCCCTGGGTGCCCGCGTAGCTGCCGACCAACGCCGTGCTGCTGGCTTGGCTTACATCACGGCTGCCGCCGCTGCCGCTGCCACGTACATTCACGTCCTCGCCGGTGGTGGTGTAGACCCGCACGCCGACCTTGGCGTCCACGCCTTGCTCGCTGCTGCTGTGGGTATTGGCTGCCGCCTTGGCGATATGCTCGCCGGCATTGATGGTCAGCCCGCCCTCGGTGGCGCGGTATTGCGTGCCCTCATCCTGCAACTTGCCGACGCTATCGACCTGCACCGTGGCGCCACTGAATTGGCTGACCACGGCGGTGCTGTCCTGTTGTGTGCGGGTGCTGTGGGTATGCCCGACTTCCACATCCAGCCCGACATTGGGTTGTTCGAATGCGTCCAGCAAACCCGGCTGATGGAACTTGGCCTGGGCCACGCCTTCAACAGCTTTTTCGATCGGGCGGGTAATGCCTTTGTATTCCACATTGGCGCCGACATCGGCGGTCCAGCCGTTTTGCTTGTGGGTACTGGTCTCGGTGGAATGGGCGGCCAGGTTGTCGATCTGGCCCGCGTTGACGCGCAGCTCGGTGCCGGCCTTGGCCTGTGCACCCTCGCTGGTGAAGGTGTTGCCAGCATTGATGGTCAGCTTGCCGGTCGCGGCCACGGTGCTGGTTTGCGCGGTGGTTTTTTCAGCGGTGTCGTGGCTGCTCTGGTGGCTGAACTGAGCACCATTGCCTGCCCGATCAATGCCGCCGGTGTAGTAGAAACTGCCGCCGGTGGTGGTCTTGTCTACGGCTTCGGTGCGCTGGTCGTGGGCGGCCAACAGCTCGACGTTTTTGCCGCTCAGGCTCGCATCGCCATCGGTGGCCTGGAGGTTGGAGCCGCTGATGCTGACGTCACCACCGGCGTTAATCGCCACACTGGCGCCGTTGATGCTTGAAGCCTGCTGCCCGGTGGTGTCGGTCTGGCGGGTTTGCTGCTGGTCTTCATAGCTCAGGCCCGCACGGTACTGGCGGCTGACACCTTCAGTTTCCTTGGCGTAGCCATCGAAGCCGCGGGTATGGGTGCTGGTGGTGTCGTGGGCGGTGTTCTGCTCCGCAACGACCTTGATATCGCCCTTGGCATTCGCTTGCAGTTCACCCGCGGCGGACACCTGGGAGCCACTCACCGTGATGTCCTTGGCGCTTTGCAGCTTGAGGTTGCTGTCCGAGCGCAGGTTACTGGCAACCACGGTGCTGTCCTTGAGGTTCTTGCGGCTTTCATCCTTGGAGATGCCGAAGAACTTGCTGTCGTTGCTGTAGCGGTTGTCGTGGGAGGTGTCTTGTACGCCGTCGATCACCAGCGAGCCTTTGTCGCTGATGACACTGGCCTGCTTGCCGCCTCGGGCCTGGCTGCCGCTGATGCGCACGTCGTCGGCCTGGACGATCAGCTTGCCGTCGGCATTCACCTTGCTGGCGGTGTTCAAGGTCTTGCCCTGGTTGCCGTCGCCGTTCTTGCCGAAGAAGCTGCCGCCGGTGAGGTCGCCTGCGTAGGTGTTGTCGCTGCTGCTTTGGGTGCGGCTGGCGCTGGTGATGTCCACTTGGCGGCCTGCCAATTGGATGTCCCCTGGGGTTTTCAGCTCGGCGCCCTGCAATTGCAGTTTCTGTTTACTGGTCAGCTCCAGCGTGTGGCCGGCCTTGAGGCTGCTGGTGATGCTGCGCTGTTCGCTGCTGGATTTGTCCCAGTTGGCTTTCCACAGGTGCTTGCGGTGGTTGCCCTGGTCGCGGGTCTCATGGGTTTCGGTAGCGGCGGTCACCTGCAGGTCGGCGCCGCTGTTGACGCGCAAGGCGTGGCCCGCTTCGACGTGGCTGGCTTTGATGTCGGCCTTGGCGCCGGAAGACAATGCCGCGTCCTGTTGGGCGACGAGCGTGTTGCCGTGCTGGCGGGAATCCTTGTCGGTGGTGGTGCGGTCGTAGGTTTCGTAGGTGAACAGGAAGTTGCTGTTGTCCCACTGTTCACGTTTTTCCTGAAGCTTGCGGCTTTCCAGGCTGCTGAGGGTCAGGTTGCGCCCGGCATCCAGCTTGACGTTGCGCCCGCCTACGTCAGTGGCGGCCAGGTTCAAGTCCTTGGCGCTGCGCAAGTCGACGTCGCCCTGGCGGCTCTGCACCCCGGCGCGGGTGGCGTCGAGACTGTTGGCGTGGACTTGGCCGCTGATATCGAGGTCGCCGGCCGAGTTGATCTTTACACCGTCAGTGCCTTGCACCTGCACACCACCCACACGTACCCCGGCCCCTTCGGCGGTGCTGATGATATTGATGCGCCCGGCCTGCATCGCGCCGAACAGGCGTGCGTCGATGCGTTGCTCCTGGGCCTTGCCGGCCGGGTCGACCTGGCGTACTTCGCCGCTGGCGAAATCCACCTGGTTGCGACCGACTGTGAGGTTCAATTGATCACGGGCACTGAGGCGACCCTCGCTGTCGATGCGTGGCGCGATCAGCTTGATGGAGCCCTCGCGGTTGTGCAGGCCCTGGCCCTGGATCGTCAGTTGGCCGTTGGCATCGCGGGTGCTCAAGGCTTGCAGCTTGCCGTCGTTGAGTTCCGGGCGGCCCACCACCAGGTTGGCATTCGGGGTGTTGATGAAGCTGCCGCCATTGACCGAAATGCCGTTGGGGTTGGCCAGCACATAATCGGCGGCCTGGCCGAAAATCTCCTGGGCGCCGTTGAGGGCCGAGGCATTGCGGCTGATCACTTCGTTGAGGATCACGCTCGCCGCCTGGCCCTGAAACTGCGGGTTGGCCGCCAGTTGCCCGGCCAGTTGGGATTGGCCGGCCTGCAAGGCGTTGTTCAACACCAGGCCCTGGCGGTCGACGTTGTAGTCCAGAAACTGGTTATGGGACAGGCCGCCGGCATTCGGCGCGACAATGTTGACGATGGGTACACCGCCCTGGTCTTGCAGTTGCGGCGTGCCGCCTGGGCCTGTGACGACGGTCACGCCGCCAGCCAGTACCAACTGTGGCAGCAGAAACAGGCTGGCAATGGCCCAGCGCAGTTTGCCCTGGGGTGAAAGGTGAAAGCTGTGTGAAGTAGTCGGCATAAATAATTTCGCTCTGTGTTGGCTGATCCGCGACGTGCGTTGTTCGTTGCAACGCTGCTGTGGTGGTCAGGTACGGCGGTTGTCTCAGGCTAAAAACAGCGGTGGTTCATATTTGCAGGCTCAGGCGTGTCAGCCAGACCTCCGGCTCCTGGCGAAAACCTGTGGGAGTGTTGAGGTTGCGTTGGTAATCGATGTCCAGTTGCACGTTCTTCCAGCTCAGGTTGAGCCCAGCACTGGCACCGCTCAGGCGTTGGCTCTGGGCGCCGTGTTCGCGCTTGACCCAGCCGTTGTCCACGCCCAGGCGCGGGGTGATCTTTACCGGTAAGTCGCTGTTAAGCGGCAGGCGCAGGGTGTTGCGCCACACCGCGCCAAGCGCGCCGGAGGTGCTGTTTTCGCGGTAGCCGCGCACCGCCGAGTCGTCGGTGATCAGCAGTTGTTCGATGGCGGGCAGGGCGTCCGGGCTGTATTGCACCGACAGCTGGCTTTGCCACTGCCACGGCTGCGCTGACCATTGGCCGTTGCGCCATTGGGTGAGGTTGGCGCGGTACTTGTGGAACTGCGCCTTGGGGTGTTTTTTTTGCACCTGGTCGGCATCCCGATCGGCGCCGAACCACGTCAGGCCCTGGGCGTAATTGACGTCCAGGTTCCACACCGCACTGTTGAGCCAGAACAGGTTGAGGCCCGCTTCGGCCACCGTCAGCGTCGGGCTCTGAATGTCCAGATGAACCTTTTGCAGGTAACTGTCGACGTCCTTGTAGGCCAGTTGCAGGTTGGCGCTCAGTTGGTGGCTCTGGTCGCGCCACAGCACGCGGTCGCTGCGCAGGCTGAGCTGATCGGTGCGGCCACTGTTGTAAAGCGTCGTGCGGCTGAGCTTGAACGGTGAGCGGTATTCGGCATGGCTGGCGAACAGGCTGTAGGTCCAGTAACCGTAAGGGATGGAATAGAACAGGCTGTGGCTGCGGCTGTAGCGTGGCCCATGGTTGAGCGTGTCACTGAAGCTCAGGTTGAGCGAGTCGTTGATTTGCAACGGGCTGTCCAGGCTCACGCTGATGGCGTTGCGATCACGCCCGGTGCCGGCGCTGCCGAGGTTATCGACCCCAAGCCCGAGCGCCCAGCGCGAGGCACTGCTGCGCGAGCGCAGGATGATGCGTGAGGCGCCGGGTGTGCTGCCGGGGGCGATGTCGGCGGTCAGGTCCACCGAGCGCAGGCGGTTGAGCTGGTCCAGGCCCTGCTCCAGGTCGCGCAGGTTCAGCGGTTTGCCGAGCATCCCGGGGAATGCCCCGCCCAGCGCCACCGGCAGGCTCTGATCGGCCAACTCGATGGCCTCCAGGTAGCCTTCTTCGACATGAATATCCAACGGCTGCCCGGCGGCCGGCGCACTGATCAGGTACGGGCGGCTGGCGATGTAACCGGCCTCGACGTACAGCTGGGTGATCTGCGCCAGCAGGCGGTTGATCTGCGTGACACCCATGCACGGGGCCAGGTAGGGTTCGATGTGTTTGTCCAGCTCGCTACGGGTGAACAGCGTAACTCCGGCCAGACGCGTACCGCTCAGGGGCCAGCAACCTTCATCCTTGGCAGTCTCTTTTGGCATGGCCGGCGTGGCCGGTTGCGTGCCGAAACTGCCGCGCTGCATTTGGCGCTGGCGTTGCTCCAATTGTAATTGCTGCAAATCGCGCTGCTGTTGCTGCTGCAAGCGCAGGGCTTCCTGGCCGGGCTGTGGGCCATCGGCGGCAGCCACTGGCAGTGCCCACAGGCAGAGCAGGGCGATGCCCAGTTTTCGGGTACAACACAGGTGTGCGGTTGAGAGCTGATGTGGCACTCGACTTCCTTAAACGTAGAAATACACGCGATGCATCCGCCCGAGCCAAACAGTGAACTCAGCGGGACTTGCCACACTTGAGTGAGTGGTAGACGGTTTGTTACATCGCTGTAGGATTTATCACACAATACGTAAGAAAGGTCGCGTAATTAAGTGCTTTTATGCACATTTTTGGTGCGGCTTGAGGTGTACAGGCCCGTCATTCCTGCGTTTAAAGGCGTTTAAGTGGCAGAGGGATGGTTTGGATTGTTGTCAAGACTTCGCCTAATCGGCTGGACCCGATCAAGGGACGGCAGCTCGCCTCGTTGCCAGATTAGGCTTTTGAATCCATTGGATATTCTGTAGCCTTGCGCAGCTTCAGCTTTACCCGTGCTTGATGAACAAAAACACTTCGTCCGGCGGCGCCCGAAGGGCTCCCGAGCCGGTGGTACACTCGACTTTCGCGCTACTGCGCCTGCAGGTCTTGCGAACATGACGCACATTTCCGAACGCCTACTGGTTCAAGCCCACCTCGACGCCAAACAGCCCAAGGTTCTCAGCGTTGCTGAAGAGGCAAGCTTGCGTACTGCCATCGCCGCCGAGCTCAAGGCTCAGGACGCGGTGCTGGTCGCCCACTTTTACTGCGACCCGGTGATTCAGGCCCTGGCCGAAGAAACTGGCGGCTGTGTTTCCGACTCCCTGGAAATGGCCCGCTTCGGCGCAGCCCACCCAGCCAAGACCGTGCTGGTGGCCGGTGTGCGATTCATGGGGGAGACCGCCAAGATCCTCACCCCGGAAAAACGCATTCTGATGCCTACCCTGGAAGCGACGTGCTCCCTGGACCTGGGGTGCCCGGTGGATGAGTTTTCTGCATTTTGTGATCAGCATCCCGAGCGCACCGTGGTGGTGTACGCCAACACCTCGGCCGCGGTCAAAGCCCGCGCCGATTGGGTGGTGACCTCCAGTTGCGCGCTGGAAATCGTCGAGAGCCTGATGGACAACGGCGAGACCATTATCTGGGGCCCGGACAAACACCTGGGCACCTACATCCAGCGCCAGACCGGCGCCGACATGCTGCTGTGGGACGGTGCCTGCATCGTGCACGAAGAGTTCAAGTCCAAGCAGCTGGAAGACATGAAGGCGCTGTACCCGGATGCGGCGATCCTGGTGCATCCGGAGTCACCGACTTCGGTGATCGAATTGGCGGACGCGGTGGGTTCCACCAGCCAACTGATCGCTGCGGCGCAGCGCTTGCCGAACAAGACCTTTATCGTGGCGACTGATCGCGGCATCTTCTACAAGATGCAGCAGCTGTGTCCGGACAAGATCTTCATCGAAGCACCCACCGCCGGCAACGGCGCCGCGTGCCGCAGCTGCGCGCACTGCCCGTGGATGGCGATGAATACGCTGGAGCGTACATTGCAGTGTTTGCGTGAGGGCAGTAACGAGATTTTCGTCGAGCCGTCGGTGATTCCGCAGGCGGTGCGGCCGCTCAAGCGGATGTTGGACTTTACCCAGGCTGCACGGTTGAAACTGGCCGGCAACGCCTGAACACAAATCAAAATGTGGGAGCTGGCTTGCCTGCGATAGCGGTCTTGCAGCCAAGCACCTGTGACTGTTACTCCGCTATCGCAGGCAAGCCAGCTCCCACAGTTGATCGGCGATGTGCTTGAGTTACTTCTTTTGCTTCGGGATCCGCACCAGTTGCGTATCCGAATAGATGTCATGCCAGCTGCGTTTGTGTTTATCGAACAACGACCAGATAAACCCCAGCCCCACGCACAACCACGACGCAATCGACACCACAAAACGCAGCAACGCCTGCCACAGGCTGATCCGCGAGCCGTCGGCGTTTTGCACGCGTACGCCCCACACCTGCATGCCCAGGGTTTGCCCCGAATGGGTCCAGAACTTGGCGAAGAAACCAAACAGTACAAACAACAGGATCGTCGACAACAACGGGTCACCGTCCAGCGCGCCGGACTCGGTGAGTGTGCGCATCTTCGCTTCGCCGATGAAGGCGATCCACACCAGCTTGTAGATGAACGCCGTGACGATCAGCAGGGCGGTGCATAACAGGAAGTCATAGAACATCGCTGCCAGGCGACGGCCCAGGCCAACGGCGGGGAATTCGCCCTGGGGGCTCAACAGGGGTTTGGACATGGCAGGGCTCTCTGGAGAAAGCACGCAGTTTACGCAATGGCGCCCATAAAAAAGCCCCTGATGTCATATCAGGGGCTTTTTGTCGCAGTAGGGATCAGCCTTCTGCTTGTACTTCGTCAGCCTGCAGGCCTTTTTGGCCTTGTACTGAAATGAAGGTGACCTTCTGGCCTTCCTTCAGGCTCTTGAAGCCATTGCCCTGAATAGCGCGGAAATGCACGAACAGATCCGGGCCGCTCTCAGGAGTGATAAAACCAAAGCCTTTTTCGTCGTTGAACCACTTGACGGTACCGCTCTGACGCTCAGCCATTTTCTTCTTTCCTTTGACGCTAAAAATTAATGACAGCCCCTTTCACACGAAAGAGTACTGGGCTGGGTTGCAGGAAAGTTAAGAGACGTCGAACGGGTTGTAGCAACTACTTCAGCTACTGCCCAGGTCCAGGTTCCAAGCGACCCATGCAAACACAGTGAGCAAACTCTACGCCAACTAATATGAAAAAAACAAGCCCCGCGCAAGGCCCCGGTTTTGCTGGGGTGCATGACACTTTGTTGAATGCTGAACGGCTGGCTTATTCGATAGAGTAGTTCACTTGTTATAGGGCTATTCCTATAAAAATGACTATCGTAAATGCACTGTTTTATGGCGGTTGCGTTACAGTTTAGTGCACGTTAACGCAACCGCGTTACTTATAGAAACAATCCCTCAGCCGCGATAGTAACGTTGCGGCACAAATGGCATTTTACTTACACGTAATGGCACCTTTTTCCCACGCACCAACGCAGACACTTCGGTATCCAGTGCAGTGAAGGCCGTGTCCAGGTAACCCATGGCCAGCGGGCCCCCCAGGCTCGGGCCAAAACCGCCGCTGCACACGGTGCCGATCACGGTGCCGTGTTCGTCGACAATCTCTGCACCTTCACGCACCGGGGTGCGCTCCTGAGGCAGCAAGCCCACGCGCTTGCGGCTGACGCCGGCTTGTTGCTGGGTGAAGATCCGGTCGGCGCCGGGGAAAGCGCCGGCACGCGGGCCATCCGCACGCCGGGCCTTGGAGATCGCCCACAACAGGCTGGCTTCGATCGGGGTGGTGTCGGTGTTCATGTCGTGGCCGTACAGGCACAGGCCGGCTTCCAGGCGCAGCGAATCGCGGGCGCCCAGGCCGATAGCCTGTACTTCGGCTTCGGCCAGCAGGCTGCGTGCGAGGCTTTCGGCATTTTCAGCCGGCACGGAGATTTCGAAGCCGTCTTCACCGGTATAGCCGGAGCGGCTGACATAGCAGTCCACGCCCAGCAAACGCAGGGTGGCGAATTGCATAAAGGTCATCCGGGTGACTTCAGGTGCCAACCGCGCCAGCACCTTCACCGCAGCCGGGCCTTGCAGGGCCAGCAGGGCGCGTTCTTCGAACAGCGGTTCGATGGTGCATTGGTCGCCGATGTGTTGACGCAGGTGTGCCAGGTCCTGGTCCTTGCAGGCGGCATTGACCACCAGGAACAGTTCGTCGTTGCCCAGGTTGGCCACCATCAAGTCGTCGAGGATGCCGCCTTGCTCGTTGGTGAACATGGCGTAGCGCTGCATGCCCACCGGCAGGTCGATGATGTCGACCGGCACCAGGGTTTCCAGGGCCTTGGCGGCATTGGCACCGGTCAGGCGGATCTGGCCCATGTGCGACACGTCGAACAACCCGGCCTGATCACGGGTGTGCTGGTGTTCTTTCATAACACCCAGCGGGTACTGCACCGGCATGTCGTAGCCGGCGAAGGGCACCATGCGTGCGCCCAGTTCGAGGTGCAGGGCGTGCAGAGGGGTTTTCAACAGGGTTTCGGTGGACATATTCAGCTCCTGAAAAACGTGCCGACGCGCTTGTGGGCGTCAGCACTCGATAATGTTGACCGCCAAACCGCCACGGGCGGTTTCCTTGTATTTGCTTTTCATATCGGCGCCGGTCTGGCGCATGGTGCGGATGACCTTGTCGAGGGATACAAAATGCTGCCCGTCGCCGCGCAGGGCCATGCGCACGGCATTGATCGCCTTCACCGAGCCCATGGCATTGCGCTCGATGCACGGCACCTGCACCAACCCGCCAATCGGGTCGCAGGTCAGGCCGAGGTTGTGTTCCATGCCGATCTCGGCGGCGTTTTCCACTTGGGACACGCTGCCGCCCAGCACTTCGCACAGGGCGCCCGCGGCCATGGAACAGGCCACGCCCACTTCACCCTGGCAGCCGACTTCGGCGCCCGAGATCGAGGCGTTTTCCTTGTACAGGATGCCGATGGCGGCGGCGGTGAGCAGGAAGCGCACCACGCCGTCTTCGTTAGCGCCCGGGATAAACCGCATGTAGTAATGCAGCACCGCCGGTACGATCCCCGCTGCACCGTTGGTGGGCGCGGTGACCACGCGCCCGCCATTGGCGTTTTCTTCGTTGACCGCCAGGGCGTAGAGGTTGACCCAGTCCAGCACCGACAGCGGGTCGCGCAGGGCGGACTCGGGGTTCTTGCACAATTGCCTGTGCAGCGCCGCCGCCCGGCGCTTGACCTTCAAGCCTCCGGGCAAGATGCCTTCGTTGCGACAGCCGGCGTCGACGCAGTCCTGCATGACCTGCCAGATTTTCAACAGGCCGCTGCGGGTTTCCGCTTCCGGGCGCCAGGCGCTTTCGTTGGTCAGCATCACCTGGCTGATGGACAGCCCATAGGTGGTGCAATGGCCGAGCAGGTCCTTGGCGTGCTTGAACGGGAAGGTCAAGGGCGTTGCATCTTCGACGATCCGGTCGGCGCCGGCAGCGTCTTCATCCACCACAAACCCACCACCGACCGAGTAGTACTCGCGGCTGCGAATCTGGATGCCGGCGGCGTCAAAGGCGCGGAAGATCATGCCGTTGGGATGGTAGGCGAGGGGTTTGCGAATCATCGCCAGGTGTTCTTTCTCGTTGAACGCAATGCTGTGTTCTCCGAGCAGGTTGAGGCGCCCGTCGCTGCGCATCTGCGCCAGGCGTGCAGCCACGGTTTCGGTATTGACGGTGTCCGGGTGTTCGCCTTCCAGGCCCAGCAGTACGGCCTTGTCGCTGCCGTGGCCTTTGCCGGTGGCGCCGAGCGAGCCATAGAGTTCCACTTTGATGCCGGTGGTGGCGCTCAGCAGGTTGTCACGCTTGAGGCCCTCGACGAATCGAGCCGCCGCACGCATCGGGCCGACGGTGTGGGAGCTGGAGGGGCCGATGCCAATCTTGAACAGGTCGAACACGCTTAAAGACATGAGTTGTTCTCCGGTTTCTTATTATTTTCTGAATACCGACTCGGTCAGTGTGGGAGCCGGGCTTGCCCGCGATCGCGGTGGCTCAGGCAACATCGCTGTCAACTGATACACCGCTATCGCAGGCAAGCCAGCTCCCATAATGACCGCGTTTCTCCAGTCAGATCAGGCGTAGCTCTCGATCGATGGGCATGCGCAAACGAGGTTACGATCGCCAAACACATTGTCGACCCGGCCAACCGGCGGCCAGTACTTGCCTTCGATCAGCGAAGCAACCGGGTACACCGCTTGCTCACGGCTGTAGGGGTGGCTCCATTCGCCCACCAGTTCAGCAGCGGTGTGCGGCGCGTTCTTGAGCGGGTTGTCGTCCTTGTCCAACGTGCCGTTTTCCACTGCACGGATCTCTTCGCGGATGGCGATCATGGCGTCGCAGAAGCGGTCCAGTTCTTCCTTGGATTCACTTTCGGTCGGCTCGATCATCAAGGTGCCGGCCACCGGGAACGACATGGTCGGCGCATGGAAACCAAAATCGATCAGGCGCTTGGCCACGTCGTCCACGCTGATGCCGCTGCTGTCTTTCAACGGGCGCAGGTCGAGGATGCATTCGTGGGCCACCAGGCCGTTGCTGCCGGTATAGAGCACGGGGTAATGCTCTTCGAGGCGACGGGAGATGTAGTTGGCATTCAGGATCGCCAACTGCGACGCGCGCTTGAGGCCGGCGCCGCCCATCATGCTGATGTACATCCAGGTGATCGGCAAAATGCTCGCGCTGCCGAACGGTGCGGCGCATACCGCGCCTTCCTTGCGTTCCATGGCCGCGTGGCCGGGCAGGAACGGCGTGAGGTGCGACTTGACGCCAATCGGGCCAACACCCGGGCCGCCACCGCCATGGGGGATGCAGAAGGTCTTGTGCAGGTTCAGGTGGGACACGTCGCCGCCGAACTTGCCCGGTGCGCAGAGGCCGACCATCGCGTTCATGTTGGCGCCGTCGATGTACACCTGGCCGCCGTTGTCGTGGATGATCGCGCAGATTTCGCGGATGCCTTCCTCGAACACACCGTGAGTGGACGGGTAGGTGATCATCAGCGCGGCGAGGTGCTCACGGTGTTCGATGGCCTTGGCGCGCAGGTCTTCGATGTCCACGTTGCCGCGCGCATCGCAAGCGGTTACCACTACGCGCATACCGGCCATGTTGGCGGTGGCGGGATTGGTGCCGTGGGCCGACGACGGGATCAGGCAGATGTCGCGACGTTCTTCGCCACGGCTCTGGTGATAGGCGCGGATGGCCAGGAGGCCTGCGTATTCACCCTGGGAACCCGCGTTGGGCTGCAAGGAGATCGCATCGTAGCCGGTCGCCGCGCAGAGCATGGCTTCCAGTTCGGTGGTCAGTTGCAGGTAGCCGGCGCTTTGCGCGGCGGGGGCGAAAGGGTGCAGGGCACCGAACTCGGCCCAGGTCACCGGGATCATTTCGCTGGCGGCGTTGAGCTTCATGGTGCACGAACCCAGCGGGATCATGGTGCGGTCCAGTGCCAGGTCCTTGTCGGCCAGCTTGCGCAGGTAGCGCATCAGCTCGGTTTCGGAGTGATAGCGGTTGAACACCGGGTGGCTGAGGATCGGCGACTGGCGCAGCAGGGCGGCCGGCAGGGTGCTGTCGGTTGCAGCGAAGGCCGGCAGGGTTTTGCCGTCGGCGAAGATGGCCCACAAGGCCTGGATATCAGCCTGGGTGGTGGTTTCGTCGACCGACAGGCCAACACGCTCGGCGTCCACGACGCGCAGGTTGATGCGCTGGGCGCGGGCCTTGTCATGCAGGGCGGCGGTGTGGGTGCCGGTGTTGATTGTCAGGGTGTCGAAGAAGTGTTGCTGCTCGACTTTCAAGCCCAGGGCCGTCAAGCCCTTGGCCAGGATCGCGGTCAACTGGTGAATGCGCTGGGCGATCTGGGTCAGGCCCTTGGGGCCGTGGTACACGGCGTACATGCTGGCGATATTGGCCAGCAGCACTTGGGCGGTGCAGATATTGCTGGTGGCTTTCTCGCGGCGGATATGTTGCTCGCGAGTCTGCATGGCCAGGCGCAGGGCCGGCCTGCCGAAGCGGTCTACCGACACGCCGACCAGACGGCCTGGCATATCGCGCTTGAACGCATCCTTGGTGGAGAAGTACGCCGCGTGCGGGCCACCGAAGCCCAGCGGCACGCCGAAGCGTTGTGCGCTGCCAATAGCGACGTCGGCGCCGAATTCACCCGGCGGGGTCAGCAGGGTCAGGGCCAGCAGGTCGGCGGCCACGGCTACCAGTGCGTTGGCGGCGTGGAAGCGCTCGGTCAGTTCGCGGTAATCGAATACATCGCCGTTGCTGGCCGGGTATTGCAGCAGGGCGCCGAAGAACGGGCTGACGTCGGTCAGTTCGCGCTCATCGCCCACCACCACGTCGATGCCCAGTGGCTCGGCACGGGTGCGCAGTACGTCGAGGGTTTGCGGGTGGCTGTGCACCGAAGCGAAGAATGCGTTGCTGCCTTTGTTCTTGCTCAGGCGCTTGCAGAAGGTCATGGCTTCGGCGGCGGCGGTGGCTTCATCGAGCAGGGAAGCGTTGGCAATCGGCAGGCCGGTGAGGTCGCTGATCAGGGTCTGGAAATTGAGCAGCGCTTCCAGGCGGCCCTGGGAAATCTCGGGTTGATAGGGCGTGTAAGCGGTGTACCAGGCCGGGTTTTCCAGCAGGTTGCGCAGGATCGGCGACGGCGTGTGGCAGTTGTAATAGCCCTGGCCGATGTAGGTCTTGAACAGTTGGTTCTTTCCGGCAATGGCCTTGATCTTGGCCAGGGCCTCTGCTTCGCTCAAGCCGTCTTCCAGGCCGAGCACGCTGGTACCCTTGATGCTTTCCGGGATCACGCTGGCGCTGAGGGCTTCGAGGGAATCAAAGCCCAGGCTGGCGAGCATTTGCTGCTCATCTTCCTGGCGCGGGCCGATGTGGCGGGCGATGAATTCGTTGGCGGTGGTCAGATTAACGGTCATGGCGCGCTCCTCAGGCTTCTGCGTTGGCTTTGATCAGACGGTCGTACGCATCCTGATCCAACAGCTTAGCCACTGCATCGGCGTCGGCGGGTTTAAAGCGGAAGAACCAGCCTTCGCCCATCGGGTCTTCGTTGACCAGTTCCGGGCTGCCATCGAGTTTGTCGTTCACTTCCAGCACTTCACCGTCCAGCGGCATGTAGACGCCGCTGGCGGCTTTGACCGATTCCACGGTGGAGGCTTCGGCGCCCTTGTCGTAAGCCTGCAACTCCGGCAGTTGCACGAAAACCACATCACCCAGCGCGTTCTGCGCGAAAGCGGTGATGCCCACGGTGACGCTGCCATCGGCTTCGGCGCGCAGCCATTCGTGATCTTCAGTGAAACGCAACTCGCTCATGGAAACTCCTCAGGGCCAGAATCGTCTGGTGGACGGGATTGGAATAATGGGGAGTTGCTTAGCAATATTGCGGCCAAGGTTATTAAGTCTTTATAAATCAGATACTTGATGAAAATAGCTATAACGTTGGCGTGTTTGGGTGTAGCGATTTCGCTACAGTCGAGTGCGTTAAAAAAAGCCTATGTGGATCAAAGCCTTGCATGGCGCGTAAAAAACAGGGTTGTAGCGATATCGTTACGCTGTAGCGCTTTCAGTACACTGAATGTCGTTCCTGGACCAAATTTTGGAATGCTCTCCAAATGTGGGAGGGGGCTTGCTCCCACATTTGTTTGTATTCCAACTTGAATCAGGGTTTGTTGGGGATGCCGTATTTGCGCAAGCGATGGGCAATTGCGGTATGTGAGGTCTGTAGGCGGCTGGCGAGCTGGCGCGTCGAGGGGTAGCTGGCGTAGAGCTTTTCCAGCAGATCGCGCTCAAAGTCTTCCACCGCCTGTTCCAGGCTGTCGACTTCGCCATCGCTCTGGCGCGCCACCGACGTACCGGCGATGTCCAGGTCGCCGATATCTACCAGGCTTCCTTCGCAGATGGCCGCAGCGCGGAAGATCACGTTTTGCAGTTGCCGCACGTTGCCCGGCCAGCGGTTGCCCAGCAGCGCCGGGTAAGTGCCGGGCGCCAGGCGGCAGACCGGGCGCTGGATCTGCGCGCAGGCTTGCTGCATGAAATAGCGGGCCAGCAGCAGGATGTCCTGGCCGCGTTCGCGCAGCGGCGGCACTTCAACGTTAAGCACATTGAGGCGGTAGAACAGGTCTTCGCGAAAGGTGCCCTCACTGACCATTTTTTCCAGGTCGCGGTGGGTAGCGCTGAGGATGCGCACATTGACCTTCACCTCACGGTCACCGCCCACCCGACGAAAGCTGCCGTCATTGAGAAAACGCAGCAACTTGGCTTGCAGGTACGGTGACATCTCGCCGATCTCATCGAGAAACACCGTGCCCTGGTTCGCCAGTTCCATCAGCCCTGGCTTGCCACCGCGCTGGGCGCCGGTAAAGGCGCCAGGGGCGTAACCGAACAACTCGCTTTCGGCGAGGTTTTCCGGCAGCGCCGCGCAGTTCAACGCCAAAAACGGCGCACTGTGGCGCGTGCTGATCGCGTGGCAGGCGCGGGCCACCAGCTCCTTGCCGGTGCCGGTTTCGCCCTGGATCAGCAGCGGTGCATCCAGCGCCGCCACCCGTTGTGCCCGGGCCTTGAGGGTGCGGATCGCCGGGGATTCGCCCAGCAGCGCATCAAAACCTTCAGCATGGTCGTGGTGCAGCGCCGATAGCTGTTCGCCGATGCGGTTGGGCTGGTAGAGGGTGAGCAGGGCACCGGCGTCGGTGATCGGCGTGGCGTCCAGCAGCAGGGTCTGGCCATTGACGCTGATCTCGCGCAACGGCAAGCGAAAGCCATGCTCCAGCAAGGTCTCCAGCAGCGCAGGGTCGTTGAACAACTCGGCGATGCTTTCGCCGGCAGGTTCGCGCCCGTACAGCGCGATCAATGCCGGGTTGGCCAGCAAAATCTTGCCCGCGCTGTCCAGGGCCAGCACCGGGTCGGTCATGGCTGCCAGCAGGGCGTCCAGTTGCAGGTGGCGGCGTTGGCCCGGGAGGATGTCGACCACCTTCACCGCTTGCACGCCGTGCACGCTGAACAACGCATCGCGCAGCTCTTCGAGCACCTCGGCGCTGAGGGTGGGGGCGTCGATATAGACGTTGGGCGGCACCATCTCCACCGCATCCAGGTTGAGATTGCGCCCACCGAGCAAGGCCAGGACTTCCTGGGTGATGCCGACGCGGTCGATGAAGCTGACGTGGATACGCATGGGGCGGTTGGCAATTCTGGAGAGCAGAGGTGGCAAGTATGCCTGAGAGGTGATGGAGATCAAAAATGTGGGAGGGGGGTTGCCTGCGACGGCGAACGATCAGTCAATACTTGCGGCGACTGATCCACCGCTATCGCAGGCAAGCCAGCTCCCACACTTGATCTGTTTTGGCTGTGGGGGCGGGGTTACTCCAGGTGTTCGGGTTTGACCGGGTCTCCTGGCTTCACATCCAACTGATGCCGCACGTCCTCGAACATCAAGTCGTACTGCTTGTGCATCGAACCGTTCAACACCGCGACCTTCGGCATGCCGTATTTCTGCGCGATGTTCATTGCATGCCGCGCAAAGTCGAATGCCTGGTCCTTGGGCAGGAAGAACTCCTCCTTGAGGTCCTTGCCCTGCACCGAACCGTGCAGTTTGAATAACATGCCTTTGCCTTCCTTGGGGTCCTGGCTGACTTCATAGTCGATGCACAGGTTGTAGCTGTAGTCGTCCTTGTTGAGCGCGTGACGTTCGACGTGCAAGTGACCGGGTTCAAAGATAGCCATAGGCGTTTCTCCTCTACTTCACAGATAGGTGATGCCAGGTGTGGCCGTGCTGATGCGGGTGCCGGCGCTGCCCTGGACGATGGCTTCGATGTCCGAGAGTGAACCGATCACCGCGGTTTTGCCAGTCTGGCGGGCGAACTCGCAGGCTGCCTGTACCTTGGGGCCCATGGAGCCCGCGGCGAAGCCGAGTTTTTCCATGTCGTCCGGGTGGGCCTGGCCGATGGCCTTCTGGGTTGGCTTGCCGAAGTCGATAAAAGCGGCATTGACGTCGGTGGCGATTACCAGCAGGTCGGCGTCCAGTTGCGCGGCCAGCAGCGACGAGCACAGGTCTTTGTCGATCACCGCTTCAATGCCGCGCAGCTTGCCGTCTTCGCCATACATCGTCGGGATGCCGCCGCCGCCGGCGCAGATCACGATGGCTTTTTTCTCCAGCAGCCATTTGATCGGGCGGATTTCAAAGATGCGTTTGGGGCGCGGGCTGGCAACCACACGGCGGTATTTGTCGCCATCGGGTGCGATGGCCCAGCCTTTTTCGGCGGCGAGTTGTTCCGCCTCGGCTTTGGCATACACCGGGCCAATAGGCTTGGTGGGGTTCTGGAAGGCCGGGTCCTTGGCGTCCACTTCCACCTGGGTGAGCAGAGTGGCGAACGGCACTTCAAAGTCCAGCAGGTTGCCAAGTTCCTGTTCGATGATGTAGCCGATCATGCCTTCGGTTTCAGCGCCCAGTACGTCCAGCGGGTAGGGTGAGACGCTGGTGTAGGCCGCCGCCTGCAACGACAGCAGGCCGACTTGCGGGCCATTGCCGTGGGCGATCACCAGCTCGTTGCCGGCGTGGATCTTGGCGATCTGTTCGGTAGCGATGCGGATATTGGCGCGTTGGTTGTCTGCGGTCATGGGTTCACCACGGCGCAGGAGGGCATTGCCGCCCAGGGCTACGACGATGCGCATAGAGAATGTCCTTTCAGGGAACGCATGAACACCTTGGTCAATGTGGGAGCTGGCTTGCCTGCGATGGGGGCCTGGCAGGCGACCTGCTGTTGCCAGGCCCACCGCTATCGCAGGCAAGCCAGCTCCCACACTGACGGTGTTCACACCGTGGAAATTAAATGTCTGCCAACGCCGACACCAGGATCGCCTTGATGGTATGCATGCGGTTTTCCGCCTGCTCAAACGCGATATTGGCCGGCGACTCGAAGACTTCCTCGGTCACTTCCACGCCGTTGGCCAGGTGCGGATAGCGCGCAGCGATGTCCTTGCCGACCTTGGTTTCGCTGTTATGGAACGCCGGCAAGCAGTGCATGAATTTCACCCGGGGGTTGCCCGAGGCTTTCATCATCTTGGCGTTGACCTGGTACGGCAGCAGTTGCTCGATACGCTCGTCCCACGCTTCCACCGGCTCGCCCATGGACACCCAGATATCGGTGTGGATGAAGTCCACGCCCTTCACTGCTTCTTTCGGGTCTTCAGTGATGGTGATGCGTGCGCCGCTTTCCTCGGCAAACGCCTGGCATTGCTTGATGAAATCCTCGTGCGGCCACAGCGCTTTCGGCGCGCCGATGCGCACGTCCATGCCGAGCTTGGCGCCGATCATCAGCAGCGAGTTGCCCATGTTGTAGCGGGCGTCCCCGAGGTAGGCGTAGCTGATGTCATGCAGCGGCTTGTCGCTGTGTTCGCGCATGGTCAGGGTGTCGGCGATCATTTGGGTCGGGTGGAATTCGGCAGTGAGGCCGTTGAACACCGGCACACCGGCGAACTTGGCCAGCTCTTCGACGATTTCCTGTTCGAAGCCACGGTACTCGATGGCATCGAACATCCGGCCCAGGACACGGGCGGTGTCTTTCATGCTTTCTTTGTGGCCGATCTGCGACGACACCGGGTCGATGTAGGTGACGTGGGCGCCCTGGTCATGGGCCGCGACTTCGAAGGCGCAACGGGTGCGGGTCGAGGTTTTTTCGAAGATCAACGCGATGTTCTTGCCTTGCAGGTGCGGACGCTCGGTGCCGGTGTACTTAGCGCGCTTGAGGTCGCGGGACAGGTCCAGCAGGTAGTTCAGTTCGCGAGTAGTGTGGTGCATCAGCGACAGCAGGCTGCGGTTGCGCATATTGAAAGCCATGATGGAATCTCCTTAATAGTCGATAGGGTCGCGGATGATCGGGCAGGTCATGCAGTGGCCGCCGCCACGGCCACGGCCGAGCTCACCGGCGCTGATGGTGATGACTTCTACACCGGCCTTGCGCAGCAGGGTGTTGGTGTAGGTGTTGCGGTCGTAGCCAATCACCACGCCCGGTTCCACGGCCACCACGTTGTTGCCGTCATCCCATTGCTCGCGTTCGGCGGCGAAGCTGTTGCCGCCGGTCTCGACCACGCGCAGTGCCTTGAGGTTGAGCGCTGCGGCGACGGTTTCGAGGAAGTTGGTTTTCTCCCGTTGAATGTCGATACCGTGAGGCTTGCTTTCGTCAGGGCGCAGGGTGAACGGCACGATCTGGTTGACCACTTCCGGGAAGACGGTGACCAGGTCGCGGTCGCAGAAGCTGAACACGGTGTCCAGGTGCATCGCGGCGCGGGATTTGGGCAGGCCGGCCACGATGACGCGCTCCACCGCTTTGTTCTTGAACAGGTTGCGCGCCAGTTGGCCGATGGCCTGGTGGGACGAGCGCTCGCCCATGCCGATCAACACCACGCCGTTGCCAATCGGCATCACGTCGCCGCCTTCCAGTGTGGCAGCGCCGTGCTCCTGGTCGGGGTCGCCGTACCAGATCTGGAAATCTGCGTTGGTGAACTCCGGGTGGAACTTGTAGATGGCGGAGGTCAGCAGGGTTTCCTGGCGTCGCGCCGGCCAGTACATCGGGTTGAGCGTTACGCCGCCGTAGATCCAGCAGGTGGTGTCGCGGGTGAACTGGGTGTTGGGCAGCGGCGGCAGGATGAAGCTGGCGTGGCCGAGGAAGTCGCGGAACATCTCGATGGTCTTGCCACCGAAACTGCTCGGCAGGTCATCGGCCGATACGCCACCGATCAAATACTCGCTGATCTTGCGCGGCTCCAGGCTACGCAGCCACGAGCCGACTTCGTCGACCAGGCCCAGGCCCACGGTGTTGGCGGTGATCTTGCGTTGCAGGATCCAGTCCAGCGCTTCGGGGATGGCGACGATATCGGTGAGCAGGTTGTGCATTTCCAGCACATCAATATCCCGCTCGCGCATCTTGGTCACGAAGTCGAAGTGGTCGCGTTTGGCCTGGGCCACCCACAGCACGTCATCGAACAGCAGCTCGTCGCAGTTGTTGGGGGTCAGCCGCTGGTGGGCCAAACCTGGGGAGCACACCATGACTTTGCGCAGTTTGCCGGCTTCGGAATGTACGCCGTACTTAACTTTTTCCGTGGTCATTACAGATCCTCCAGTGAACATACAATTACAGAGTCAGGAAGCCGTCGTAGAGCCCATAGGCCGCCACCAGGGCGCCAATGACCACTGCGGCGAAAATCAGCTTCTCGACGTTGGTGAAAATCGGTTTGCCCAGTTCACGCTTGGCCTTGGCGAACAGGATCGCGCCAGGGGCGTAGAGCAGGGCGGAGAGCAGCAGGTATTTGGTGCCGCCGGCATAGAGCAGCCAGATCGCGTAGATCAGGGCGATGGCGCCGATGAACAGGTCTTTCTTGCGCTCCTTGAGCGCGTTTTCGTAGGTCTCGCCGCGCACCGCCAGCAGCAGGGCGTAGGCCGCCGACCACAGGTAAGGCACCAGGATCATCGAGGTGGCGAGGTAGATCAGCGACAGGTAGGTGCTCGCGGAAAACAGGGTGATCACCAAAAATATCTGCACCATCGCGTTGGTCAGCCACAGGGCGTTGACCGGCACATGGTTGGCGTTTTCCTTGCGCAGGAACTCCGGCATGGTGTGGTCCTTGGCGGCGGCAAACATGATCTCCGCACACAGAAGCACCCACGACAGCAACGCGCCCAGCAACGAGATGATCAGGCCGACGCTGATCAGCACCGCACCCCAGTGGCCCACCACATGCTCAAGCACGGCAGCCATCGACGGGTTCTGCAACTTGGCCAGTTCCGGTTGGGTCATGATCCCCAAAGACAGCACGTTCACCAGCATCAGGAACAGCAGCACAGTGATAAAACCAATCACGGTGGCCTTGCCCACGTCGCTGCGTTTCTCGGCACGGGAGGAAAAGATGCTCGCGCCTTCGATGCCGATGAACACCCACACGGTGACCAGCATCATGTTGCGCACCTGGTTCATCACACTGCCCAGGTCGGGGTTTTTCACACCCCAGATGTCAGCGGTGAAGATGTCCAGCTTGAACGCGAACAGGGCGATGAGCACGAACAGCAGTAGCGGCACGACCTTGGCGACCGTGGTCACCAGGTTGATGAACGCTGCTTCCTTGATGCCGCGCAGCACCAGAAAGTGCACCGCCCACAGCAGTACCGAGGCACCTATCACCGCCGCTGGCGTGTTGCCTTCGCCAAAGATCGGGAAGAAGTAACCCAGGGTGCTGAACAAGAGTACGAAGTACCCGACGTTGCCCAGCCAGGCACTGATCCAGTAGCCCCAGGCTGATGAAAACCCCATGTAATCGCCGAAACCGGCCTTGGCGTAGGCGTACACCCCGCCGTCGAGATCGGGCTTGCGGTTGGCGAGGGTCTGGAACACGAATGCGAGGGTCAACATGCCGATGGCGGTGATAACCCAACCAATCAACACGGCGCCTACGTCGGCACTGGCGGCCATGTTTTGCGGGAGTGAAAAGATCCCGCCGCCAATCATTGAGCCCACGACAAGTGCAACCAGCGCACCAAGCCTAAGTTTTCCGGGAGAATCAGACATTGCGTGACTCCAATGCAGGAGAAGAGAGATCACAGAATAATTCCGTGCGCTAATAAAACAGCTGACTCAGATCACTTCATTGGCACATTCCATTGTGAATTAACGACTTAGGGTGGCAGTTGCGGGGCGACACGGCCTGTGCAAAGGCGCTCGCTAGAGCGGTCTCCTACAATGTGGTTAATCATTTGGTCAGGGGCATGGATGTTGACGCTAGTTCGTATTTGCGGATGTGCAAACTTTTTGTACGTTGTCTGACGAGCGCTTCATAATTGCCGTATTTAAATTCTAAATAAGCCTAAACTTCCCGCGTTTACATACCCATATGTTATGAAGCGCTAGCGTCATTAAATTGAATTAGTTGAGTGCGCGGTGGTCGGCTCAAACATTTATTGCGAGGAACCTGCATGTCTCAACCAGCCCAGAAACTTCGGCTCAGTGCCCTGATCGCCCTGGTAGTAGGTTCGATGATCGGCGGCGGGATCTTCTCGCTCCCGCAAAACATGGCAGCCCGCGCCGAAGTGGGAGCAGTGCTGATCGGTTGGGCCATTACCGCGGTTGGCATGTTGACCCTGGCGTTTGTGTTCCAGACCCTGGCCAACCGCAAACCGGAACTGGATTCCGGGGTGTACGCCTACGCCAAGGCCGGCTTCGGCGATTACATGGGGTTCTCCTCGGCCTGGGGCTACTGGATCAGTGCGTGGATGGGCAACGTCGGCTATTTCGTGTTGCTGTTCAGCACCCTGGGTTACTTTTTCCCGGCGTTCGGTCAGGGCAATACACCACTGGCCATCGGTTGTGCATCGCTGTTGCTGTGGGCGGTGCATTTTCTGGTGATGCGCGGGATCAAGGAAGCGGCGTTCATCAACCAGATCACCACCGTGGCGAAGATCGTGCCGCTGCTGATGTTTATCGTGATTGCCGCCGTAGCGTTCAAGGCCGACATCTTCACCCGTGATATCTGGGGCCTGGGCAATCCGCAGATGGGCAGCGTGGTCGAGCAGGTGCGCCACATGATGCTGGTCACGGTGTTTGTGTTTATCGGTATCGAAGGCGCCAGTGTGTACTCGGCGCGGGCCGAGAAACGCTCGGATGTGGGGCGCGCGACGGTGATTGGTTTCCTGGGGGTGCTGGCGCTGCTGGTGCTGGTGAATGTGCTGTCGTTGGGCATCATGGGCCAGCCGGAACTGGCGCAGTTGCAGAACCCGTCCCTGGCGGGCGTGCTGGAACACATTGTCGGGCCCTGGGGAGCGATATTGATCAGCCTCGGCCTGGCGGTTTCGCTGCTCGGGGCATTGCTTTCGTGGGCGTTGCTCTGCGCGGAAATCCTCTATGCCACTGCCCATGACAAGACCATGCCGGCGTTCCTGAAAAAGGAAAATGCCAATCAGGTGCCGGTTAACGCGTTGTGGCTGACCAATGTGATGATCCAGGCATTTCTGGTGATCACGCTGTTTTCGGCCAGTACCTACACCACCCTGATCTACCTGGCGTCGTCGATGATTCTGGTGCCGTACCTGTGGTCGGCGGCCTATGCGGTGCTGTTGAGCGCGCGTGGCGAAACCTATCAAGGCGCTCAGCGCCGACGCATGAAAGATCTGCTGGTAGGCTTGATTGCTCTCGGTTACGCGGTGTGGCTGCTGTATGCGGGCGGTTTGAAATATCTGCTGCTGTCGGCGCTGCTGTATGCACCGGGTGTGATCCTGTTTGCCCTGGCCAAGCGGGAGCAGGGCCGCCCGTTGTTTACCTCGCTTGAAAAAGGCATTTTCGGTTGTGTGATCGCGGGCGCCGGGTTAGCCGCGTATGGGCTGTATAGCGGGGTATTGTCGCTGTGAGGTTGGCGTATCAACCGCCTTATGACTGGGCGGCGATGGTGGCGTTCTTATCGGCCCGGGCAATCACCGGGTTGGAAACCGTGGTGGCCGGAGTGTATCGACGCAGCATCAGTGTGGCCGGGCGACATGGCTGGATCAGCGTCGAGCCGGGGGCGGGGGATTGGCTGGAGGTGACGGTCGACTTTCCCGAGCCGACCGCGCTGCCCGAGATCGAGCGGCGCCTGCGCAGGATGTTTGATCTGGACGCCGTGCCCGCCGTGATCAACCTGCAATTGGCCAGGGACCCGTTGATGGCGCAACTGGTTGCGGCTCGACCAGGGCTGCGGTTGCCGGGTACATGGGACGGCCTGGAGTTGGCCATTCGCGCAGTGCTGGGCCAGCAGATCACGGTGGTGGCGGCGATCCGGTTGGCGGGCAAGCTGGTGGCTCAGTATGGCCAGCCGCTGCACACCCCCCACGCCGGTATTACTCACCTGTTCCCGGCACCCGAGGTGCTGGCAGCGGCGGACCTGGCGGCCCTGGGCATGCCCAAGGCGCGAGGCCGCACCTTGTCCGGTGTGGCCCAGGCGTTGTTGGATGACCCTCGGATTTTCGAGCCCAAGGCCAGTCTCAAGGACGGTGTTGCACGGTTGGTGGCGTTGCCGGGGATTGGCGACTGGACCGCGCAGTACATCGCCATGCGCCAGTTGCGCGAGGCGGATGCGTTTGCGTCGGGGGACATTGGCTTGATCAATGCGCTGACGGCGCTGGAAGGCGAGCCGGTGTCGGCACGGCAGTTGCTGGCGCGGGCCGAGGCGTGGCGGCCGTTGAGGGCGTATGCGGCGCAGCATTTGTGGACGTCTTTGGGGCGGGGGGATTGATGGGGGCTGTACTGGCCTCATCGGGGGCAAGCCCCTCCCACATTTGATGTGTGAATACATTCAAAAGTGGGAGGGGGGTTGCCCCCGATGGCGGTCTTCAGTTCACCACTGAGGCCGGTGCGCGCCCAATTCCCCTGCCGGCAAATCCCACTGCAACGGCGTGCCACTGATGCTCAGCGGCGCCAGTAACCGATGGGCCTGGCCCCAGGCGGTCTGCTCTACCACCAAGCCTTGATCATTGATGTCTTCGCCGCGCAACGCTGCCTGCTGCGGCACCTGTCCTGGGTCCACCAGCAACTTGGCCGTGCGCGCCAGTGACAACCGCGCCGAACCGCCCCGGCCTGACGCAAACCGCTCGCTCAAGGCCTGGATCGCACTGGCGGCCATCAGGTAACCGGTAGCGTGATCCAGCGCCTGCACCGGCAGCGGCACGGGCTTATCCGCTTGCTTGCAGGCCATGCCCGCCTCGGCGATTCCGCTGCTCATCTGCACCAGGCTGTCAAAACCGCGACGGTTACGCCACGGGCCACTCCAGCCATAGGCATTGAGGCTGACGTCAATCAGGCCGGGGGCGATATGTTGGCGCTCGCCGAGGGTGTAACCCAGCTGTTCCAGTGCATCGGCGCGGTAACCATGGAACAGTACGTCAGCGTCCTTGAGCAAGGCTTCGAATACCTGCCGGCCTTCAGGGCTTTTCAGGTCGAGGCGGGCACAGCGCTTGCCCAGGGTCATTTCCGGTACCACGCCCGGTTCGTTCCAGGTTGGCGAATCGATGCGCAGTACATCTGCACCCAATCCGGCGAGGAAACGACTGGCCACGGGGCCGGCCAATACGCGGGTCAAGTCCAACACCTTGATACCCGCCAGCGGGCGCGCAGGTGAGCCAAGCCAGGGTTTGTCGATACCAGTGTCGAAGACCTGACGCTGTATCAACTCTTCGGCATTCACCGCCAAGCCTTGCGGATGCTGCTGCCAGGCTTGCCACGTACGCATCTGCGCCGCACAACCGCCGGCGTCGACAATGGCCTGTTCCAGTTCTGCGGCGTTCCATGTAGCGACTTTGGTCGCCATCTCGGCGCGGTCGGCCACAGGCCCAAGCACCCGCTCGGCCGCTGCACGGTGATGGGGCGCGTTGGTGTGCAAACGAATCCAGCCATCGGCGCTGGCGTAGTCACCGGCCACCGGGTCCCACAGCGGCGGCACTTGCCAACCCACGGGGCGAATCGACGACGAAAACCACAGCGAGGCGAGACGCCGATCCACGCTGACGCTGGGCAGCCGCCCGGTCTGTTGCTGGATCAACTGGGCAACAGCCTGGCCAGCGGCGCCGATGCTGGCGACGGCCAGGTCGGTCACGGCGAAGGACGAGGGCAGCGCGCCTGCCGAGGTCTCGGGCAGCGCAATGTGCGGTAAATCGAGTGCAGCTTGGATGGGAGTCAGCAGGTCAGTCATCTAAGGCCCTCCGTAAGAGAAGGGCCACTATAGAAGAACATCACACCGCTGTGGCAGCCCCTGGGACCAAGGGCAGTTCGATGCTGGCGACAAAACCGCCGTCGGGATGATTGGCCAGGATCAGGGTGCCGCCATGGCGCTCGGCAGCACGGCGGGCAATGGCCAGGCCCAGGCCATGACCTTGCGCAGTCTGGCCCGGCGCACGGTAAAACGGCTCGCCCAGTTGGCCCAGGTGCTCGGCATCAACGCCGGGGCCGTGGTCGCGTACGCTGATCAGAATGCGCCCGTTTTGATGCTGGGCCTGCAATTGAATCGGTTGGCCGGCCGGGTTGAAGCGTTGGGCATTGCGCAGAAGGTTATCCACGGCGCGCTCGATCATGGTCGGCCAGCCCTTGAGCCGCAGGTCGACGTCGGTGCTGAGGTGCACCACTTGCTCCGGTGCGCCGAGTTGGGCGTCCTTTTGCAGGGTCTTGAGCAATGGGTTGAGGTCAATGTCTTCGGCGCTGGCGTTATCGGCGTCGACCCGCGCCAGTACCAGGATTTCGCTGATCAAGGCTTCCAGGCGGTCGCATTCGCGGGTCAGGCGCGGCCAGAGTTTTTCCCGCTCTTCGGGGCTGGCGCGCTCGGCCAGGGCCAGGGCGATACGCAAGCGTGCCAGGGGCGAGCGCAGTTCGTGGGACACATCGCGCAGCAACTGGCGCTGGCTACCGATCAGGCTTTGCAGGCGCGCGCCCATGCGGTTGAAATCGTTGGCCAATACACCGAACTCGTCGCGCCTGTTGGCCAGTTGCGCCAGGCTGTTTTGTTGATAGGTGGTTTGCCCCAGGTCATGCACCGCGCCGCGTAGACGGCTGAGCGGGCGGGTGATGGACAAGGTCACCAGCAGGCTGAACAGGGTCAGCACCACCAGGGTGATTGCCAGGGCACTGAGCGGCCACAGCAGGCTGCTGCGGTGCCACGCTTCCAACTCCGGGTGGGGAATACGGTAGATCAGCAGGTAGGTGTCGCCGGTTTTTTCGCTGGTGTACTCGGCGGTCAGGCGCCGCCAGGGCAGGTGGCCGTCCTGGCTGTCATTCTGCCGGGCTTCAAAGGCGGCGGCGCGACGCGGGAAGGTACCGCGCACTACCGGCTCGCCGCTCTCGTTAAGCACTTGCACATCGATGTGGTACTGGCGTTTGCGCTGTTGCAGCAAGTCCTGGGCGGCTTCCTCACCCTGGGCTTCGTAGAGTTGCGTCCACTCTTGCGCCAGGTTGTTGAGGCCTGGGTGGCGGCTGAGAATCCAGGCGTCCTGGTTGAGCATATGCCCAAGCAGAATCGACAACCCGCCAACCAGGGCGATGGCCAGCCAGAAACTCGCCAGGATACGCCAGAACAATGAACGCACAGGAAACCCTCAAACAGGAAAAGCCCAGTGGTGTGAACCACTGGGCCGTAGGCATTACGTTCGCATTATTGCGCTTTTTGCGCTTGCTGGGCTTTCCATTCCTGGAATTGCTTCCACTCGGCACGGCGCTCGGCTTGCTTTTTGACGATCTCGTCGTATTGCTTCTGCTGGTCAGGCTTGAGCACGGCGCGGATATTGGCCTGGGTTTTCTGCTTGCCGGCGGCGATCTCGTCCTGCATGGCTTTCTGGTCAGCGGCCGGGAGTTTGTCCAGGTACTTTTGGGTCAGGTCTTTGCGAGCGTGCCATTGGTCACCCATCAGCTTGCGGATCTGCTCACGCTGTTCCTTGCTCAAGTCCAACTGGCTGAACGGGCCGCCTTTACCACGCGGGCCGTGTTCACCGTGGCCTGGGCCGCCCATCATGTGGCCTTCGTGACCGCCCATCGGGCCCGGGCCTTCAGGCATGGCCATGGCGACGGTAGGCAGTGCAGCGGCGAGCATCAAAGCGATAAGGGTCTTGCGCATGGTGATTCTCCTGTCTCTATTCCGGTGAGTCCGGATGTGAGTAGGTTACGCAGAGCAAGGTCAGCGGCGGTCAGGGGAGAGTAAAGCTTCGGTAAAGACGGGTTTGACAGGAGCTGACAAAACCCTTGAAGGTGATGAAATCAATGGTGGGAGCTGGCTTGCCTGCGATAGCGGTGTGTCAGTCCACCGTTATGCTAACTGGCCCACCGCTATCGCAGGCAAGCCAGCTCCCACAGGGTTAAGCGTGATGTTTAGAGGCTGTAGTAGTAGCCGCGACTGCGCAGCGCCACGATCCGCGGCCGGCCATCCGGGTGCGGGCCGATCTTTTTGCGCAGGTTGCTGACGTGCATGTCCAGGCTGCGATCGTAAAGGGTCAACTTGCGACCCAGGGCGATCTGCGCCAGTTCCTGTTTATCGAGGGGCTCGCCGGGCTGGCGCAGCAAGGCTTCGAGCAGGCGGCTTTCGGAGACGGTCAGGGTGAACTCCTGCTCATCGATACTCACCACGCCGCGCACCGGGCTGAAGCACAGGTCGCCCAGCTCAAGCTGGGTCGAGACCGCGGTCGGGTGGCTGCGGCGCAATACGGCACGCAGGCGGGCGGTCAGTTCGCGCGGATCGCAAGGCTTGGCCAGGTAGTCGTCGGCGCCCAGTTCCAGGCCGAGGATGCGGTCCAGGGGTTCGCCCCGCGCCGAGAGCATCAGCACCGGCAGTTCCAGGTGGTCGTTGCGCAGTTGCTTGAGCAGTTCCAGGCCGCTGCCGTCGGGCAGCATCACGTCGAGCACCACCGCCGCCGGGGCGGCTTCGGCCAAGGCTTTACGGGCGCTCAGGCCATCGTGGCAGGCGCGCACCTGGAAGCCTTCCTGGCTCAACCAACTGGTCAGCAGCTCACAGAGCTCCTGGTCATCATCTATCAGTAACAGCTCGCTCATGACTCACTCGATTTAGCCATTGTCGACGGCGACGACCCCACCGGTGACGCCGTGAGCCATTAGGAGTGCGCCGAAACGATTAGGTTCGACGCAGCCGGGTTCAAGGCAGGACTTGCTTGAACGGCTTGATCACCACATCAGCGTAGACGCCCGCTGCGACATAGGGGTCGGCCTTGGCCCAGGCCTGGGCGTCGGCCAGGGAGGCGAACTCGGCGACAATCAGGCTGCCGGTGAAACCGGCGTCGCCCGGGTCATTGCTGTCGACCGCCGGGTGCGGGCCGGCCAGTACGATACGGCCTTCGGCTTGCAGCTGTTTAAGGCGCTCGACGTGGGCCGGGCGTACGCTCAGGCGTTTTTCCAGCGAGTTGGCAATATCGGTGGCAATGATGGCGTAGAGCATGTCAGTCCTCGGTTTTCGGCGTGGTAGGCGCGGTGTCATGCAGGTGACGCGACAGGTAGATCCCCTGGCCGATCAGGAACAGTACGGTCATGCCCAGGCTGCCGAACACCTTGAAGTCGACCCAGTAGTCCTGGAAGGTAAAGGCTACGAACAGGTTGGCGGCACCGCAGAACAGGAAAAACACGATCCAGGCCACGTTCAGGCGTACCCACACCGGTTCCGGCAAGGTCAGCGCGTGGCCCATGATCCGCTTGATCAGCAAGCGGTCACCGATGAAGTGGCTGCCGATAAAGACCAGGGCGAACAGCCAGTTGACCACCGGGGCTTTCCATTTAAGGAAGGTTTCGCTGTGGAAGGCCAGGGTCAGTCCGCCAAAGACCAGGCAGGCGATAAGGGTCAGCCATTGGCTTTTTTCCAGCTTGCGCTGGGAGATGAAGATGGCGCCGTAGACCACGATGGAGCTGATGATCAGTACGGCAGTGGCACTGTAGATACCCCCGAACGACAGCTCGTGACCGGCGATTTCGATGACCCTGGGGTCGAGTTTGGTAACGATGAAAAACAGCAACAGCGGGATGAAGTCGATGAATTGTTTCACAGTAAGAGCCAGAAGCTGGATGTGGCGGCATAATAACAAACATCCTTGGTTGCGATAGCGCCAGCTGACTTGAGGTTACATACCCACGTGAATGTTGATTTGCACTGCCACAGCACGGCCTCCGACGGCGCCCTGGCGCCCGCGGTACTGGTTGCGCGTGCGTTTGAAAAAGGCGTGCAAGTGCTGGCGTTGACCGACCACGACACCCTCGAAGGTCTCGATGAGGCCCGCGTAGCCGCGCATTCTTTGGGGATGCAGTTGGTCAACGGGGTGGAATTGTCCTGCACCTGGGGCGGCGCCACCATTCATGTACTTGGCTACGGTTTCGATCAGAATGCCCCGCCGTTGGTGGCGGCCATTGCCCAATTGCACGATGGCCGCTGGCTGCGGTCCGAAGAAATAAGCCGCAAGCTCAGCCTTAAAGGTATGCCCGGCGCCCTCGACGGCGCCCGTGCCATCCAGCAGGAACTGGGCGACAGCGGCAACGCACCGGCCCGTCCGCACTTTGCCGACTGGATGGTGCGCGAAGGCTATGTCAAGGATCGCGCCGAAGCCTTTCGCAAATGGCTGGGGGCCGGCAAGTTGGGCGATGTGAAGCTGCATTGGCCGACTCTGGAAGACACCGTCCAGACCTTGCGGGCTTCCGGGGCCTGGGTCAGCCTGGCGCATCCCTGGCATTACGATTTCACCCGCAGCAAGCGCCGCAAGCTGATCAGCGACTATATTGGTGCGGGTGGCCACGCGATTGAGGTGGTCAACGGGCATCAACCGGCGGAACAGGTCGGCAGCCTGGCGATCCTTGCTCGCGAATTTGGTCTGCTGGTCAGTGCCGGCAGTGATTTTCATGGCCCAGGCGGCTGGTCCGAGATTGGCGAGTATCGCCAGGTCCCGGAAGATCTGCCGCTGTTGTGGGGGCGATTCAAGCATGACCCCATTATTGCCACCGTCTGAACAGGTAGAGCACGTGAGTCAATTCTTCCAGATTCATCCGGAAAACCCTCAGGCGCGCCTGATTAAACAGGCCGTGGAGATTATCCGTGCCGGCGGCGTGGTGATCTATCCAACTGATTCGTCCTACGCCATCGGTTGCCAGATCGGCGACAAGGGCGCGGTCGAGCGTGTAAGGCGCCTGCGCCAGCTGGACGACAAGCACAACTTCGCACTGATTTGCAGCGACTTGTCTCAACTGGGCCTGTTCGCCAAGGTCGACACCGGTACGTTCCGCCTGCTCAAGGCCCATACGCCGGGGCCTTATACCTTCATTCTCAATGCCACCCGCGAAGTGCCGCGCCTTTTACTGCACCCCAAGAAGCGCACCATCGGCCTGCGCGTGCCGGAACACCCGATAGCCCTGGCGCTGTTGGCCGAGCTGGGTGAGCCGCTGATGAGCGTGTCGTTGATCCTGCCCGGTGAAACCGAACCGTTGTACGACCCTTACGAAATGCGGCGCCTGCTGGAAAAGCATGTCGACCTGATCATCGATGGCGGCTACGGCGGCAACAAAGCCTCGACGGTGATCAACCTGGCTGACGGCGAGCCTGAAGTGGTGCGTGTGGGCTGTGGCGATCCGGCGCCATTTATGGTCGAGGCCTGAATGTCGGCCGTGGAAACCGCTGATCCCCAGGCCGGCGCCCAGCAGGAACTGCCGTTCGCCATGGTCTATGGCCAGGCGGTCATGGAAATGCCCCTGGACCTGTACATTCCACCGGATGCCCTGGAGGTCTTCCTGGAAGCCTTCGAAGGCCCGCTGGACTTGCTGCTGTACCTGATCCGCAAGCAGAACATCAACATCCTCGACATTCCGGTGGCGGAAATCACCCGCCAGTACATGGGCTACGTCGAGCTGATGCAGTCGGTGCGCCTGGAACTGGCCGCCGAATACCTGGTGATGGCGGCCATGCTCGCCGAGATCAAGTCGCGCATGTTGTTGCCGCGCTCGGAGACGGTGGAGGCCGAAGAGGATGACCCGCGCGCCGAACTGATCCGCCGCTTGCAGGAGTACGAACGCTTCAAGGCCGCCGCCGAAGGCATTGACGGCCTGAGCCGCGTGGGCCGTGATGTGGTGGTGCCCAAGCTCGACGCACCCGAGGCCCGTGCGCGCAAATTGCTGCCGGACGTGAGCCTGGAAGAATTGCTGATGTCCATGGCCGAGGTGCTGCGCCGTGGCGATATGTTTGAAAGCCACCAGGTCAGCCGCGAAGCGCTGTCTACCCGCGAGCGCATGAGTGATGTGCTGGAGCGCCTGAAGGGCGGTGGGTTTGTGCCGTTTGTCGAACTGTTCACCGCCGAAGAAGGCCGACTAGGTGTGGTGGTGACCTTTATGGCGATCCTCGAACTGGTCAAGGAATCCTTGGTCGAGCTGGTGCAGAATGAGCCTTTTGCGGCTATCCACGTGCGGGCGCGAGCCGAATAACGAGCTGAATCGATGAATCTGACTGAACCCCGCGAACTGGCACCCTTGCTGGAGGCCTTTCTCCTGGCCTCGGGTAAGCCGCAATCCCTGGAGCGCCTGTTCGAACTCTTTGAAGAAGCCGAACGCCCGGAGCCGCCGGTATTCAAGAAGGCGCTGGAGATCCTGCGCAAGTCCTGCGACGGCCGTGCCTTTGAGTTGCGCGAAGTGGCGTCGGGTTATCGCCTGCAGATCCGTGAGAAGTTTTCGCCGTGGGTGGGGCGCTTGTGGGAAGAGCGGCCGCAGCGTTATTCGCGGGCAATGCTGGAAACCATGGCGCTGATCGCCTATCGCCAGCCGATTACCCGTGGCGAAATCGAGGATGTGCGTGGTGTGGCGGTCAACAGCCATATCGTCAAGACTCTGCTGGAGCGCGAGTGGATCCGCATCGTGGGTTACCGCGACGTGCCCGGCAAACCGGCGATGTTCGCCACCACCAAGGTGTTCCTCGATCATTTCAACCTGAAGAACCTCGACGATCTGCCGCCCCTGGCTGAACTGCGCGAAATGGAGGCCGAGCCGGTGCTCGACTTCGACGATGCGCCGGTACCGCAAAGCCTGCAGGAACTGGCCGATGCCAGCGCCGAGCCGGAGGAGCCCAAGGACGAAACCAGCTTCCATACGCTGTTGTTGGAGCTCGATGATATGGAGCAAGGGATCAAGACTGATTTTGACGACCTCTTGCGTGATGCTGCCGACGAGCCGCAGACCGAGGTGAACGTTGAACCCGAGCCCGAAGTCGAAGCAGACATCCTCGGCGTCGCCGATGCCCGGGAAAAACTGCTGGCCGCCGTCGCCGCCCTGGAACAGCCGCCGCTGAGCGACGAAGAAGACGAAGCCCGGGCGCTGGCCGAAGCCATCGAAAACGAACGCCGCCAACTCGAAGACTGACGCAATAAAAACTGTGGGAGGGGGCTTGCTCCCGATAGCGCAGTGTCAGGCAGCAGATGCATCAACTGATCCACTGCTATCGGGAGCAAGCCCCCTCCCACATTGGATCTCCATTGTCTCCATTGGTCTGGATTGTCTGGGAGAAAACATGAGTTCCACCAAAGACCCCTGCATCAGCATCTGCAAGTTCAGCGACGACATCTGCGTCGGCTGTGGCCGCAGCAAGCGCGAAATCCGTGCCTGGAAGAAGCTCGACAAAGTCGACAAGCGCACGGTGCTGGCTGAAGCCGAGCTGCGATTGCTGGCGCTGGGTGCCACCGGTCGGCGGAAAAGCAAATGACTTGGGCGTTATCGACTAGTCTGTGATGCGCAACACGCGTCATGCGCGTATGATTCGCGACCCCTTGCCGACCTATTCGGCCAAGGCCCCGCTTTCAAGACCCCTCAGGCCACGCCTGAATCGACCCACCGGGAGGTGCTTACGATGAATGACCAAGACCAGAAAGACCAGGAAATCGGCCCAGCAGGCGAAAAGCTGCAAAAAGTGCTGGCGCGTATCGGTGTGGGCTCGCGCCGCGACGTCGAAGCCTGGATCACCCAGAAGCGCATCAAGGTCAACGGCGTCGAGGCTACCCTCGGCCAGCGCGTCGACCTGCACGATGCAATCACCATTGATGGCAAGGTCATCAAGCGTGAAGAGGCCGCCGAATCGGTGCGCCGCGTGATCATGTACAACAAGCCCGATGGCGAAATCTGCACCCGTGACGACCCGGAAGGCCGTCCGACCGTGTTCGACAAGATGCCCAAGCCCAAGGAAGGCCGCTGGATCAACATCGGTCGTCTGGACATCAACACCACCGGCTTGCTGATGTTCACCACTGACGGCGAACTGGCCAACCGCCTGATGCACCCGTCCTACGAGATGGACCGTGAATACGCCGTGCGTGTACGCGGTGAAGTCGATGACGAGATGATCGAACGCCTCAAGGCCGGCGTGGTGCTGGAAGACGGCCCGGCCAAGTTCACCGACATCAAGCAGGCGCCAGGCGGCGAAGGTTTCAACCACTGGTACCACTGCGTGGTGATGGAAGGGCGTAACCGTGAAGTGCGTCGCCTGTGGGAATCCCAGGGGCTGGTGGTCAGCCGCCTCAAGCGCGTGCGTTTCGGCCCGGTGTTCCTGAACTCCGACCTGCCGATGGGCCGCTGGCGCGAAATGAGCCAGTACGAAGTCGACATCCTCAGCGCCGAAGTCGGCCTGACGCCGGTCGCCATGCCGCAGATGAATGCCAAGAGCAAAGACAAGCTTGAGCGTATGCAGCGTAAATCGTCGCGCCCTGTTGCGCGTACCGAGCGCGTGGCTCGCACCCTTCGCCCGGCGCTGAATGCACCGGCAACCGGCGGTCGTATCTCTCGCGAGCCGCAGATCGAAGGTGAGCGTCGCCCAACCGCACCGTCCCGCCAGGAAGGTGATCGTGCGCCACGCACGCCGCGCCCTGCTCGTGGCGAAGCGCCAAGCGGCGGTCGCAGCAACCGTGGTGAAGCCGATCGCCCGGCCGACAATGCCAGTACCAAGCGTCCAGCCAAGCCGGCGGCGAACAAGCGCCCTGGCCCGAAACTGGTAGCTGATGAGCCGTCGGGCAAGCGCCGTGGCGCACCGGCAGGTTCGGGGCAGCGTCCTGGTTTTGGTCGCAAGAAGCCGCAGTGATGCGTTAAGCGCTGCATAAAAACGCCAACCCTAGGGTTGGCGTTTTTTTTGATCTGAATTTGAAATGCAATCAACTGTGGGAGCTGGCTTGCCTGCGATAGCGGTGTGCCAGTCACCTTTGTGCTAACTGACCCACCGCTAACGCGGGCAAGCCTGGCTCCCACAGGGATATCTACACGTCTGATGATCTTTTAAAAGGCAAAGGAGCCATCAAACACCGGCTTGTCATCCAGCGCCAACACCCCACTGGCAAAGATCAAATCCAAGTGATGACTGCCTTTCTGCCCGCCGCCCAGGCCCAGGTGCAGCCCGCAATGGCGCTCCTCGAACCCGGCATTGCGCGCATAAAGATCCTTGACCCCTTCGTTGGTGCCAATCCCTAGCTCCTCCACCCGACGGTTGGACGGGTTGGCATTCAGGTACTTGTTGAAATCATCCGCCAGCCCCGGCACGTCGCTGGCCACGCTGCAAATGGTCGAGTTCTCGATCCACAATTCCAGCGGTGATTGCAGCACGCCGTATTTGCGCGCAAACGGAATAGTGCTGAGGAAGGTACCCACAAACCGCACCTGGCCGTTGATGGCTTCACTGTGGGTGGCGATTTCGCCGGGGGCCAGGTCGTGGTTGCCGACGCCGTTGATATTGGTCCACTTCTTGATGCTGCTCATCGGCGCTTCAAGACGTGAACCGTGCTTGTCGGTAAAGCTCAGTACATTGGCCTGGGACATGCGTCGGATCAGCGTGGCGTTAAGGTCGGCAATACGCTGTGGCTCGACGCTGAAGGTGTCGTAGAAGTAATCACCATAATCCTTGAATAGCAGGGATTTCTTCCAGTGCTCGGCCATCACGCCGTGCAGGGCGCGGATAAAGTCCGGGCCTTCGGCGCGTGGGTTGGGCAGGGTGGAGGAGTCGTAGAGAAACAGGTACAGGTCACAGGCTTCGATGGCTTGCACCAAGGCTTCGCTGGGAGCCAGGTCCAGGCGTTGCAACTGGAAGTTGAAGCGGGCGGCGCTGCCGTGGGTGATTGCCTGGGCGATGGCGTCGTAGCGTTCGGTATGGCCCAGCAGCACGTTGGGGCGACTCAGGCCCTGGAGGGCCGGATGGTGAGCAAGATAGTAGAGAAAGTGTTCGACGGCGCGGGCCTTGTCCATGACGGGTGTCCTTCTGTGCCTTGGGTAAGGGGGCAGGTGCCGTGCACAGCACCTGCCGGATGCCTGCCGGGTATTAGAAAGGCCACATCGCGGTGCCGAAAGGCACAACGGCATCGGCTTGCATCATTTCAACGGCGGCCTCATGGGTCGGCGCTTCAAACCAATCGTCGAGTTGCAGTTCGGTTTCCAGGTCTTTTTCCAGTGCTTGCATGGTGTATCTCCTAGAGGACGTTGATTGAGAACGGCTTGCCCGCGGGCTTCGCGGGCAAGTGGAAAGAACCTAGAAGAGAGTGTTTCAAAATGCAAAAAATTTATTGACACGGTTTCATTTGGATTTTTTCTTCTGTTTTTGGCGAGCTATTTTTTATTCAGAAAAAACAGCTAATTGGCTGAACCGTTTATTCAGAAAATTCACACTGACAATTTTCCGTTGGCTGTCCGTAAAACCTGGCTGTAACGCAGCATTTCCGCATCGTAACGATAAGTTTACGCATTTGCCCCGAGAGTCTTGGGCGACCTGTAGCTGTAAGGATTAGCTGACAGTTTGTCGCGTGCACTCTGTTGGGGCGTGCCGAAGCTGTCGAGCGGTGTACAATGCGCCGCGTTTTACTGTGACTCCCCTTGCGTACCCACGCAAAAGGCCAAGACCTCAGGGTTCGATCCCCCTGATCATTCCGCCTGGCCACGAGCCGGACGGGTTCGATTTCGTCACAGATAAAAACAAACAGGTGACGCATGACCGTTAGAAAGACGCTGTACTCCTGGTGCCTGCGCCGGGGTTTGAGCGGCGCTGCTTGAGTCGGTAATTCAAGGCAGCAACCTGCATTCATATCCTCAAACCTTGCGTGAGACCCTTTCATGAGTGGAACCCATTCCTCTTCAGGCGAGCTGAAACGCGGCCTGAAAAATCGGCATATCCAGTTGATCGCCCTCGGTGGCGCCATCGGCACCGGCCTGTTCCTGGGCTCGGCCGGGGTGCTCAAATCCGCCGGCCCGTCGATGATCCTGGGCTATGCCATCTGCGGCTTTATCGCCTTCATGATCATGCGCCAGCTCGGCGAGATGATCGTCGAGGAGCCGGTAGCCGGTTCGTTCAGCCATTTTGCCCACAAATACTGGGGCGGTTTCGCCGGCTTTCTGTCGGGCTGGAACTGCTGGATTCTTTACATTCTGGTGGGTATGTCGGAGCTGACCGCTGTCGGCAAATACGTGCACTACTGGTGGCCGGAGATCCCGACCTGGGTGTCTGCGGCGGCCTTTTTCGTGCTGATCAACGTGATCAACCTGGCCAACGTCAAGGTCTTCGGTGAAGCCGAGTTCTGGTTTGCCATCATCAAGGTGGTGGCAATCGTTGGCATGATTGCCCTGGGCAGCTATCTGCTGGTCAGTGGCAGCGGCGGCCCGCAAGCCTCGGTGAGCAACCTGTGGGACCACGGCGGGTTTTTCCCCCATGGTGTTGGCGGGTTGGTGATGGCCATGGCGATCATCATGTTCTCGTTCGGCGGCCTGGAAATGCTCGGTTTTACCGCTGCCGAAGCCGATCAACCACGCACCGTGATCCCCAAGGCGATCAATCAGGTGATCTACCGTATCCTGATTTTCTACATCGGCGCTCTGGTGGTGCTGTTGTCGCTGACGCCGTGGGACAGCCTGCTGGCGACCCTCAACGCCTCCGGCGATGCCTACAGTGGCAGCCCGTTCGTGCAGGTGTTCTCGATGCTGGGCAGCAATACCGCCGCGCATATCCTCAACTTCGTGGTGCTGACGGCGGCGCTGTCGGTGTACAACAGCGGCACCTACTGCAATAGCCGTATGTTGCTGGGCATGGCCGAGCAGGGCGACGCGCCCAAGGCCCTGGCGAAGATCGACAAGCGTGGCGTGCCGGTGCGCTCGATCCTGGCCTCGGCAGCGATCACCCTGGTGGCGGTGCTGATGAACTACCTGATGCCCCATAACGCGCTGGAACTGCTGATGTCGCTGGTGGTGGCCACGCTGGTGATCAACTGGGCGATGATCAGCTTCTCGCACTTCAAGTTCCGCCAGCACATGAACCGCACCGGCCAGGTGCCGCTGTTCAAGGCGCTGTGGTATCCGTATGGCAACATTATCTGCGTGGCGTTCGTGGTGTTTATCCTGGGCACCATGTTGATGATTCCGGGCATTGACCGCTCGGTGTACGCGATCCCGGTGTGGGTGGCGTTCATGGGCGTGTGTTACTGGGTCAAGAACAAGCGGGCGCAGCAGTCCATGGATATGGCGGTCCCTGCGGTGAAGTAAGCGTCAATGTTGTTAAGCAGACCCGGCCTTGTGCCGGGTTTGTTGTTTGAGGGGATGGCCAAGGTGCATTCGCGTATCCTAGGGCTTCTTCCGGAGGACCGTGTTACTCATGCTGGTGATTTCCAACAACGTACAGTTGCCCGATGCCGAGATCGAGCTGACCGCGATCCGCGCCCAGGGCGCCGGTGGTCAGAACGTCAACAAGGTGTCGAGCGCAGTGCACCTGCGTTTTGACATTCCAGCCTCGTCCTTGCCGGAGTTCTACAAGGAGCGCCTGCTGGCGCTGCGCGACAGCCGTATTACCAGCGAAGGTGTGCTGGTGCTCAAGGCCCAGCAATACCGTACCCAGGAGCAGAATCGTGCCGATGCGTTGGAGCGCCTGGTGGAGTTGATCCAGAGCGCCACCAAGGTCGAGAAAAAGCGCCGTCCGACCAAGCCCACCCTGGGGTCCAAGAAGCGCCGCCTGGAGTCCAAGACCAAGCGCGGCAGCATCAAGGCCGGGCGAGGCAAGGTCGACTTCTAGGCGTCGCGCGTTTCCCGGGCCTTGGGTGCCTGGCGGTACAGGTACAGACTCAGCAGCAAACCGGCGGCGGCGGCGAGGGCGGCGAACAGGAAGATCGATGCAAAGCCGAAACCTGCTGCCACGGCGCCCGCCAGTGGCCCGGTGATGCCCAGGGACAAGTCGATAAACAGTGAATAGGCGCCTACCGCCGAGCCACGGCTGGAGGCGGGCACCAGGTTGACCGCCTCCACGCCCAGCGCCGGAAATACCAGGGAAAAGCCGAAGCCGCTCAACGCCGCGCCAGCCAGCGCCAGTTGGGCATCCGGCGCCAGCCACAGCAACAGCAGGCCGAGGACTTCTACCGACAGGCAAGCAATCGCGACACGAAAGCCGCCAATACGGTTGATCAAATTGCCAAACAGCAAGCGTGCGCCGATAAAACTGGCGCCGAACAGGCTCAAGGCCCACACCGCGTTATCCCAGTGCTGGGTGGTGTAATACAGGGTGATAAAGGTGGCGATGGTGCCAAAGCCGATGGAGCCCAGCGCCAGCGCGCAACCGTGTGGCAACACGCGGCCCAGCACATTCATGAACGGCAGACGTACGCCGGGCACAATCGGCGCGGCTTGTTTTTTCCAGGCCAACAACACGCCCAGCACGGCGAGCAGAATGATGCTCACGCCCATGCTCCACAGCCCGAAACGACTGACCAACAGCACCCCCAGTGGTGCGCCGACCGCCAGCGCGCCGTAGCTGGCAATACCGTTCCAGGAGATGACTTTGGCGGTGTTCGCCGCGCCCACGCGGCCGATGCCCCAGCCGATTGCGCCGGACCCCACCAGGCTTTCGGCGCTGCCCAGCACCAGTCGACCGATCAACAGGCTGCCCAGGCTCACTGCCGGCAGGCTGGAGAACCACGCCGCCAGCAACATGAACACGCCACTTGAACCGCAGCCCACCAGGCCAATCAGCACGGCGCGCTTGCTGCCCAGGTTGTCGATAATCTTGCCGGCATAGGGGCGGCTCAACAGGGTCGCCAGGTATTGCACGCTGATGACCAGCCCGGCGATCACGGCGCCATAGCCCAATTGGCTATGCACGTAGCCCGGCAATACAGCCAGGGGGATGCCGATATTCAGGTAGCCGATAAAGGTAAACAGCACGATGGAAACGACTTGCAGCGTGACGGCCATGGGTCGCTGGGTATCTGGCATGGGAGACGTCCACTGTCGCAGCAGGTAAAGATAGGCTGCTAATGATACCGGCGCGCAGGCCGGGCAGGGCGGCAAAAATGTAAAACCTCGGAGCAAAGATGCATCAGGCGTGGGCGGGAGCCAGCAATTGAGTCGTCACCAGGGCTGCCAGGGCGTTTTCCTGGGTGCCGAAGCGCTTGAGCAGTGCCGCTTGCTTGTCGGCACTGAGGCGGTTCCAGACTTCGACCATCTGCAAGGCAGCGTCGAGCACGGCGGCGTCCGGCGTATCGGGAAGGGTTGTGGTCATGATGAGCGTCTCGAATGATTCAGGCAGTGTGGAAAGCGCTCAAAGGTGCGCTTTCCACACGGTCTGGTACGGCGTCAGTCTTGGCGTTTGCTGTCGACTGGTTTTGCTTCTTTGGTCGCAGGCTGCTTGTTGCTGGCCTGCTGCGGTGTTGGCTGCTCGGTTGGGTGCAGGCTTGGGAAGGGGAGATTAGGTATCTCGTGCATCGTCGTCGCTCCTCGCAAGGTCTGTTTTCAATCGCAGGTGATTGCGCGCTCTCAAAAAGCCTTGGCAGGATACAGCACCGTAAATGACAAAAAGACTTTTATCTCGGCGGATGCATAATTTTTCATGCTTGCGACGCAAGTGACATGAGGTCACACCCTAGAACGGTACCTTGCCCAGGATCATGTCGCGGTACATCACGAAATCCCCCAGCAAGCTATAGAACGGGTGCTGAAAGGTCGCCGGGCGGTTCTTTTCGAAAAAGAAGTGGCCTATCCAGGCAAAGGTGTAGCCTGCGATTGGCAGGGCCAGCAACAGGAGCAGTGACCCCCGGCCGATGGCGTATGCGAGGATGCCGATCACCAGGGTGGTGCCGATGAAGTGCAAGCGCCGGCAGGTGCTATTGCCATGTTCGCTCAGGTAGTACGGGTAAAACTCGGCAAAGCTGTTGAATTTCCTGGTGTTTTCCACGGTGCCCGGCCCTCTGGTTGTTGTGCCGCCCAACAGGTGTTCGGCGGGGAGCTTATTTGAGTCTAGAGTGATCACTGGTATCAGCCAGTGACAATAGATGCCACTTTAGTATCCTTGGCTTCCTGGCTGCCGTTTGAGCCTGCTTTCAATAAGAAGACGCCATGAGCGAACGAACAACTTCTGCAAGCTGGGCGATGGGGATAGTCAAGGCGTTGGAAATGGACGGCCTGGATTGCCGTGCGTTGTTCAAGCAACTGGGCCTGGACTATGCCGCCCTCAGTGACCCGGACGCGCGTTTTCCCCAGGATTCCATGACCCGCCTGTGGCAGCGGGCGGTGGAGGTGTCAGGCAACCCGGCGATTGGCTTGAACATGGGCAAGGTGGTGCGGCCGGCCTCGTTCCATGTGGCCGGTTATGCGCTGATGTCCAGCAACACCCTGGCTGAAGGCTTTATGCGATTGGTGCGCTACCAGCGCATCATCGCCGAAAGCGCCGACTTGAGCTTCCGACTCTTACCCGAAGGCTATGCGTTGATTCTGACAGTGCATGGCGATCATCTGCCGCCGACCCGGCAAAGCGCCGAAGCCTCGCTGGCCAGCGCGTTGGCGCTGTGCGGCTGGCTTACCGGGCGCACCCTGCAACCGCGCAAAGTGCTGCTGCAGGGCGATCAACCAGCGGACCTGGCGCCGTACAAACAGGCCTTCCATGCGCCGCTGCAATTCAATGCGCCCTATGACGCGCTGATCTTCGAGCAAGCCGACATGGATGCGCCGCTGCCCACGGCCAACGAGGCCATGGCGCTATTGCACGATCGTTTTGCCGGTGAGTACCTGGCGCGTTTCTCCGAAAGTCGCGTCACCCACAACGCGCGACAGGTGTTGTGCCGCCTGCTGCCCCAGGGGGAGCCCAAGCGCGAAGCGGTGGCCCAGACACTGCACCTGTCCCAACGTACCTTGCAAAGACGTTTGCAGGAGGAGGGCACCAGTTTCCAGGCCTTGCTCGATGACACCCGCCGCGAGCTGGCCGAGCAATACCTGGCGCAGCCGAACATGACCTTGCTGGAAATTGCCTACCTGCTGGGGTTCGCCGACCCGAGCAACTTCTTCCGCGCGTTTCGCCGCTGGTTCAATGCCACGCCCGGCGAGTACCGGGCACGGCTGCAGGAAATGTCGTCGGTCAGTGGCGCCAAAATGCCGGAATACACAGCACGAACACGGTAATGATCTCCAGTCTCCCCAGCAGCATGCCCAGCGACAGAATCCATTTGGCCGCATCCGGCAGGGTGGCGAAGTTACCGGCCGGGCCGATGGTTTCACCCAGGCCCGGGCCGACGCCGGACACGGTGCTGGCGGCACCGGTGAGCGCGGTCATCCAGTCCACGCCCAGCAGTGACAAGGCCAGGGCGATAACGCAGATGGTGATCGCGAAGAAAAACGAAAAGGTCAGAATCGACCGCACGATTTCTTCATCCAGGCGATGGCCGTTGTACTTCTGTTTGATCACCGCTCTGGGGTGGATCAGTTGGTTCAAGTTGGCCTTGAGCAGGATATAGGCGACCTGGAAACGGAAGATCTTGATGCCGCCTGCGGTGGAGCCCGAGCAGCCGCCGATAAAGCCCAGGTAGAAGAACAGCATCAGTGAGAAGTTGCCCCACAGGCTGTAGTCCCCCAGCGCAAAGCCGGTAGTCGTCACCACTGACGTTACGTTCAGCGCCACATGGCGCAAGGCATCGAGCCAATGCAGGTTGGTGGTCCACCAATACCAGGTGCCGAGTACCAGCCAGGTCACGATTAACAGGCCGAGCAAGCCTTGCACCTGCTGGTCCTTGATCAGCGCCCGTCGGTTGCCGCGCAACGTCGCCACATACAGGGCAAACGGCAAGCTGCCGAGGATCATCACCACCACCGCGACCCAGTGCACCGCAGGTTGTTTCCAGTGCGCGAGGGACTCATCCGAGGTCGAAAACCCACCCGTGGAAATTGCCGACATCGCGTGGTTGATCGCATCGAATACGCCCATCCCGGCCCACCAGAAGGCCAGGCTGCCGAAGATAGTGATGCCCACATACGCCGCCACGATCAGCCGCGCCACCATGTGCGAGCGGGGCATGACCTTTTCCGAGCGGTCCGAGGATTCGGTCTGGAACAGGCGCATACCACCAATACGCAGCAGTGGCAGGATCGCTACCGCCATGCCGATAAAGCCGATACCCCCGAGCCAGTGCAGCAACGAGCGCCACATCAGGATGCCCGGTGACATGCTGTCCAGGCCGCTCAGCACGGTGGAGCCGGTGGCGGTGATGCCGGACATGCTTTCAAAGAACGAGTCGGTGTAGCTGATGTGCTGGGTCAGCAAAAAGGGCAGGGCGGCGAAGATGCACACCACCACCCAACTGCTGACCGTCAGCAGGTACATGTCCCGGGGGCGCAAGTGCACATGCTCCGGGCGACCGGGGATGACCAGCGCCAACCCGGCGATAAAGGTGATCAGGCTGGCCCACAGGAATGAGGGCAGGTCGCTGGTGCGTTCGAAGATCACCAGGGTGGCCATCGGGATGACCATGGCGACGGCAAGGGTGATCAGGAAGATGCCGATGATGAAACCGATGATGCGTAGGGTCGGCAACGCCATGAAGTTCGCTCGGGTGATTGGGCAGAGGCGCCATTCTACCGACGGTACAGGGCATGTAAACCAGAGTGCTTGAGGTTATACGCAGCAAAATGTGGGAGGGGCGGTGCGACCGCCCCTCCCACGCGGGATCAGAACTCGTGATCAGCGCTGTCCGGGTTCAGGTCACTGATGCCCAGCTTGCCGGCAGCGGCCTCGATCGAACCGGTCTGCTTGACCAGGGCGGCAATCGCGTCGCGTACGATCTGGTTGCCCTTGTCGTTGCCTGCGGCGATCAACTGGTCGTAGTGCTCGCCGGGGTTGGCGCGGTCGACCATGACCTGGATCTTCGCTTCGGTTGCTGCCAGGTCCGCCTTGAGAGCGGCATCGGCAGCCGGATCGGCCTTGGCCACCAGGGACGACAGGCTGGCGCCGGTCAGCTTGGTGCCGTCAACGCGGGTGTATTCACCCAGATAAACGTTGCGGATGCCCTTGGCGTCGTAGAACTGCGAATTGTGGGTGTTATCGCTGAAGCAGTCATGTTCGTCTTCCGGCGAATTGGCTTCCAGGGACACCTTCATGCGCTCGCCGGCCAGCTCGCCCAACGACAGGCTGCCCATGCCGAACAGCATTTTACGCAGGCCGTCGGTAGCCGGATCCGACTCCAGGGTGGCGCGGTAGTTGTCTTCGACGTTGGGTTTCCAGTTGCCGACCATTTCTTCCAGGTCGCTGACCAGCAGTTGAGTCACTGCGCGCAGGTAAGTGCGGCGGCGCTCATTGTGACCGCCGGTGGCACCGTCACCCGTCAGGTAGTCCGAGGCCGGACGGTTGCCCGCGCCTGGGCCGGTGCCGTTGAGGTCCTGGCCCCAGAGCAGGAATTCGATGGCGTGGTAGCCGGTGGCAACGTTCGCCTCGGAACCGCCCAGCTCATTGAGGCTGGCGAGTTTTTCCGGGGTGATTTCCTTGACGTCGATCTTGTCTTCGCCGACCTGGATCTCGCTGTTGGCAATGATGTTGGCGTTGGCGCCCGGGTTACCCAGGGCGTGCTCGTAGGACTTGTCGACGTAGTCGATCAAGCCTTCGTCCAGGGGCCAGGCGTTCACTTGGCCTTCCCAGTCGTCGATGATGGTGTTGCCGAAGCGGAACACTTCACTTTGCAGGTACGGGACGCGCGCGGCGATCCAGGCGGTACGGGCCGCTTTCAGGGTTTCGTCGTTCGGGTTGGCGAGGAAGGTGTCGACCGCAGTCTGCAGGGTTTTCGCGGTGGATTCGGCATCGCTGTATACCGCAAACACCATGTCTGCGTAGTGCGCGACAACCGCCTTGGCGGCTGCTTCGTCGACCTGGCCGGCAGCCGGTGCGGTTGTGCTGGCGGCGGCGGGTGCTTGAGGCGCGGCGGCCTTGTCTTTACCTTCGCCACAACCGGCGAGAGAAATGGCAATGGCCAGCAGACTGGCGGTGGCCAGGGGCATACGAATCATGGCGAACATCCTGCTTCGAGTGTGAATAGGGCGCGCGGGGAGCGCAAAAGCTGCGACATAATGCGAAAGATTTGCATTTTGTGTAAAGGCTTATACGCGGGAAATATTTGGTATTGGTTGGTTAATTCACAGACTCACTGCGTTATTACGCTCGGACTGCTTCAAATAAGCCGCCAGCTCCCGCGCCTGCAGCGGTTTGCTGTAGTGATAACCCTGACCCTCATGGCAGCCTTCGGAGATGATGTACGCCTCTTGTTCGGCGGTCTCCACGCCTTCGGCAATCACCTGCATACCCAGGCTTTTGCCCAGTTGGATGATGGCGCGCACGATCGTTGCGTCATCGTCATCATCCTGCAGGTCCTGGACGAAGCTTTTGTCGATCTTGATCTTGTCCAGCGGCAAGCTTTTCAGGTAGCTCAGGGATGAATAACCGGTGCCGAAGTCATCAATGGCGATCAGCGCCCCGGAGCGACGCAGGCTCAGCAGGTGCTGGGCGGCGGTGCTGATATCTTCCATCAGGCCGGTCTCGGTCACTTCCAGTTCCAGGCTGCGGGGCGGCAAGCGATAGATCTGCATCAGGTTGTTGACCACCCGCGGCAACTCGGTGTGGTGCAGTTGCACGGTGGACAGGTTGACGGCGATGCGCAGCGTGGTGAAGCCCTGATCGTGCCATTCGCGCAGTTGCCGGCACGCCTGGTCCAGCACCCATTCGCCGATCGGGATGATGGTGCCGTTCTGTTCCGCCAGCGGAATAAACAGATCCGGCGGTACCAGGCCGTGTTCCGGGTGTTGCCAGCGCAACAGGGCCTCTACGCCGACTACGCGATGGTCGCGGTAGCTGATTTGCGGCTGGTACACCAGGTGGAACTGGTCGCGGCTCAGCGCATCGCGCAGGTCCTTTTCCAATTCGCGGCGCCGGCGCATTTCGCTGTCGACGCTGGCGATATAGAACTGATAGCGGTTGCGCGAGCGGCTCTTGGCCAGGGTCATGGTCTGCTCGGCTTTTTGCAGCAACTTCTCGGTGCTGTCGCCATCTTCCGGGAACAGCGTGATGCCGATGGTGGCACGCAGCCTGATCAGGTCATGCTCAAACGCGAACTCCGCCTCCAGGTCATCCAAAATGCTTTGCGCCAGTTCGGCGGCTTCGTAGGGCTGGTCGATATCGGCCTGCACCAGGGCGAACTGGTCGCCGCCCAAGCGGGCAAGCGTGCCGAGGCGTCCGCTGTGGGCGCGCAGGCGATCGGCCAGGGCCAGTAGCAGTTTGTCGCCGGCCTGGTAGGTGAATTGTTCGTTGACGCTCTTGAAATCATCCAGCCCAACGCACAACACCGCCACCCGGCGCTGCCTGCGGCCGGCGTCAGTGAGGATCTTGTCCAGCTGTTCCTGCAGCTTCTGGCGGTTGGGCAGGCCGGTCAGGAAGTCATATTGAGCCATGCGCAACAGGCTGGATTCGGCCTCGTGGCGCAGGTGGGTATTGCGCTCGATGGATTCGAGCAACTGGTTGGCGGTGTTTATCCACTGCCCCAGTTCGTTGCGTTCGTGGCCCTTGAGCTGAGGGATCTTGTGTGCGCTGGGGCGGTCCGGGTTGATCGAGGTCAGGTGCTGGATAATCCGTGACAGCGGTTTGGTCAGCATCCAGTGATACACCAGGTACAGCACCAGCCCCATGGCCAGGGCGCGCAATACGCCCGAGATAAAGATGATGACCGAGCTGACCAGAAAACCTCTGCCATAGGTGGCGGTATCCAGGGTGATACTGAGGTCGCCGTAATATTCGCTGTAGGGGCCTTTGCCGACCAATGCGGTGGTAAAGGAGCGTTCCTGGCCGAGAATCAGGTCGGTCAGCCAGCGGCTGGGGGATTGCTGCAACGCACGGCTTTTTTCCGCCAGCATGGTCTCGTTGGGATGACCGATGGAGGCCATGCGCACGGCGTCGTCCTGGAACAATCCTTCGATCACCTGCATACCCATCTCGCGGTCCAGGCTGTAGACGGCCTGGGTCGAAGGGTCGCGAAACATGTCGAGGATGCGTTGCGCATCGCCAGCCACAGCCTGGCGTGTCTTGTAGGCATCAAAAACGATCTGCGCCACGCTCAACGCCACGCCGACGATCAAGGCCGACAGCAGCACAACCCGTAGCAACTTCACCGACAAGCTGTTTTTGAGTTCCAGCTTCAAAGGGGCATTCCTTGTCTCATGCGGGTGGCCGTCAATATGCCATGAGTATTGGCAATCTGAGGATGGCAGTCAAAGGGACATTGGGGCCGCAGCTTAATTGAGGTTTTGGCCGGATAAACGCAGGAAAGGTCAGGGGGCTCAAAGCCCTGCAGCGGAGAAGGCGGAGGAGGTCCGCCTTCGAGTGGGTGACGATTTAAGAAAAATCGATTTTACCCTGGGGCTTTGGCGCTTCCCCACCGATCTTGGAGCTTTCACCGGCCATGTCCAGGACTTTGCTTGCCATGTCCAGGACTTTGTTTCCGGCATTCATTGCACCGTTTGCCAGATCCAGCCCTTTATCAACAACACCCGCGACCATTGGGATCGCACCTGCAACCCCTGCTGCCATCGAAATAGGATCCATCGTTATTCTCCACATTTAATTAGAACCAGGAGGTTTATTCCTCCTGGCGTTTGTGTGGTGAATTGTTACTGTTGAGTTCCGCTATTTCTGGGCGGTCTGCCTGGCGCGCACAAAAAAGCCCGGCAATCGCCGGGCTCTCTTTACTGAGCGCGCTGCTTAGGCAGTGAAGGTCTTGCCTTCGAACTGCTCAGCCACGAACTTCCAGTTGACCAGGTTCCAGAACGCTTCCACATACTTTGGACGCACGTTGCGGTAGTCGATGTAGTAGGCGTGTTCCCATACGTCGCAGGTCAGCAGCGGGGTGTCGCCGCTGGTCAGCGGGTTGCCGGCACCGATGGTGCTGGCCAGGGCCAGGGAACCGTCAGCCTTTTTCACCAGCCAGCCCCAACCGGAACCGAAGGTGCCGACGGACGTTTTGGTGAACTCTTCCTTGAACTTGTCGAACGAACCGAACGCAGCGTTGATGGCTTCAGCCAGTGCGCCGGTTGGTTGGCCGCCGGCGTTTGGCGCCAGGCAGTTCCAGTAGAAGGTGTGGTTCCAGACCTGAGCGGCGTTGTTGAAGATGCCGCCCGAGGAAGACTTGACGATTTCTTCCAGGGTCTTGCCTTCGAACTCGGTGCCAGGCACCAGGTTGTTCAGGTTCACGACATAGGTGTTGTGGTGCTTGTCGTGGTGGTATTCCAAGGTTTCCTTGGAGATGTGCGGCTGCAGGGCATCGTGTGCGTAGGGCAGCGGCGGCAATTCGAAAGCCATGATGATTCTCCTAATCAGGTCAGTTGCGGTGAGCGCAAGGCCGATCACGGGCGGCCAAACATGCGCCGGGGAGTTTGTACTCTTTGCGGCGCAGGGGTCCGATCATAGCACCGGGGGTGCGGCATAACCACGCAACAACTGTGTGGGATAGAGGTTCCAGCGCGTTTTCAACTATTGGTCAGGCGCTGATCAATTGATAGGCCACCGAGAACATCATCACCGCCACCAGCAAGTCCAGCAGGCGCCAGGTGGCCGGGCGTGCCAGCCAGGGTGCCAGCCACGCCGCGCCGAGTGCCAGGGTGGTGAACCAAAGGAACGAAGCGCTGGCTGCACCGGCCACGTAGGCCCCCGGTTCGGTTTGTTGCGCGCCCAGGGAACCGATCAGCAGCACGGTGTCCAGGTACACATGGGGGTTGAGCAGGGTCACCGCCAGCGCGCTCAACAGGACCGCGCGCAATGAGCGGGTCTTGAGACTGGCATCCTGATCCAGGCTTTGTTTCGAACAGGCCCGGCGCAGCGCACATGCGCCATACCACAGCAGAAACGCCGCGCCGCCCCAGCGTGCCACCGCAAGCAGTATCGGGCTTTGTGCCAGCACGGTGGCCAGGCCGAACACCCCGGCGGCCACCAGCAGCGCATCGCAGATCACGCACAAGGCCGCGACGGGCAAGTGATGCTCGCGGCGCAGGCTTTGCGCGAGGACGAACGCGTTCTGGGTGCCGATTGCCATGATCAGCCCGAGGGCCACCAGCAAGCCATTCATATAGCTCTGCCACATACTGAGGAATCCTTGTTGATGCTTAAACGATGCTGGCTATGGTGCGGGTCGGGCCTGTATAAGAAAAACCAATATTGCTGATCGCTCATTAGGAAAACTGATGTTCGACTATAAATTGCTTTCTGCCCTCGCGGCGGTGGTGGAACAAGCCGGCTTCGAGCGCGGCGCCCAGGTGCTGGGGCTGTCGCAGTCGGCGATCTCCCAGCGCATCAAGCTGCTGGAGGCGCGTATCGGGCAACCGGTGCTGGTACGGGCCTCGCCCCCAACCCCGACCGACATCGGCCGACGCCTGCTCAACCATGTGCAACAGGTACGTTTGCTGGAGCGTGACCTGCAAAGCCAGGTGCCGGCGCTGGACGAGGAAGGTATGCCCGAGCGCTTGCGCATCGCCCTGAATGCCGACAGCCTGGCCACCTGGTGGGCCGAGGCCATCAGCGACTTCTGCGCCGAACAGCACTTGCTGCTGGACCTGGTGGTCGAAGACCAGACCGTGGGCCTCAAACGTATGCGCGCCGGTGAGGTCGCGGCCTGTATTTGTGCCAGCGAGCGTCCGGTGGCTGGTGCTCGCAGTCTGTTACTGGGCGCCATGCGTTATCGGGCGTTGGCCAGCCCGGCGTTTATTGCCCGGCATTTCCCGGGAGGCGTGCGCGCCGATCAATTGGCGCGCACGCCGGCGCTGGTGTTCGGCCCGGATGATTTCCTGCAACACCGTTACCTGGCTTCCCTCGGGGTGAACGGAGGTTTCGAACACCATCTATGCCCGTCGTCCGAAGGTTTTATTCGCCTGACGGAAGCCGGTCTCGGGTGGGGCCTGGTGCCCGAGTTACAGGTGCGCGACCAGATGGAAACCGGCGTATTGGTGGAGTTATTGCCAGATAAGCCCATCGATGTGCCGCTGTACTGGCATCATTGGCGCAGTGGCGGGCAACTGTTGGGCTTGTTGACCGACCATCTGGCCCAGGTTTGTGGCCACTGGTTGGTGCCGTTGAAGTGATGGCGAGCGTCAAGGCCACAGCGATGAAAAACGAAAGAACACGGAGTACTACATGAAAATTCTGGTCACCGGCGCAAGCGGCTTCATCGGCGGGCGCTTTGCGCGTTTTGCCCTTGAACAGGGCCTGGATGTGCGGGTCAACGGGCGACGCGCCGAGGGTGTCGAACACCTGGTCCGGCGCGGTGCCGAGTTTATCCAGGGTGACTTGAATGATGCCGACCTGGTGCGTGACCTGTGCCGCGACGTTGAAGCCGTGGTGCATTGCGCCGGCGCCGTCGGGTTGTGGGGCAAGTATCAGGACTTTCACCAAGGCAATGTGCTGGTCACTGAAAATGTGGTCGAAGCCTGCCTCAAGCAGCGCGTGGGACGCCTGGTGCACCTGTCGTCGCCGTCGATCTACTTCGACGGCCGCGACCATTCAGGCATCACCGAAGAGCAGGTACCCAAGCGTTTCAAGCATCCTTATGCCGCCACCAAATACCTGGCCGAGCAGAAGGTCTTCGGTGCCCAGGAGTTCGGTCTTGAAGTGCTGGCCCTGCGCCCGCGTTTTGTCACCGGTGCCGGCGACATGAGCATCTTCCCGCGGCTGTTGAAGATGCAGCGCAAGAACCGCCTGGCCATCGTCGGCGACGGCCTGAACAAGGTCGACTTCACCAGCGTGCACAACCTCAATGAAGCGCTGCTCAGCAGCCTGCTCGCACCCGGCTCGGCGCTGGGCAAGGCGTACAACATCAGTAACGGCGCACCGGTGCCTATATGGGATGTGGTCAATTATGTGATGCGGCAAATGGAGCTGCCCCAAGTGACCCGTTATCGGTCTTACGGTTTGTCCTACGGCGTGGCGGCCTTGAATGAGGCGTTCTGTGCGATGTGGCCGGGGCGGCCGGAGCCTTCGTTATCGCGGTTGGGCATGCAGGTGATGAACAAAGATTTCACCCTGGACATCAGCCGTGCCAGGCATTATCTGGACTACGAGCCCAAGGTCAGCCTGTGGGCCGCACTCGATGAGTTCTGCAGTTGGTGGAAAGCCCAGGATTCGGGCCTCAAGTAAGCTCATAACCAGCAACACATCGGGAACCGAATTCGCCGGACCGTGTCGACCTATGCGTCTGGAGCACGGTTTATACTTGCGCCGCTCGGCCTCTGAGCAGCCACCTCATTGATTCAAGGTAGATTCATGCGTAACGATGCAAAAGACGACTTCGACAATGTGCCCAGCCTGCGGGCAGACCTCGGGGACGACGATGATTTCGTGCCGACTGCCGCCACCTCGGTGCGCTCGCGAACCACACCAGTGGTCAACGTTAAAAGAGCCAGCACCGGCCCATTGTGGGCGTTGGTGGGCGCACTGCTGATTGCTTTCGCTGGCCTGGCCTGGTGGAGCTTCCAGCAGATTTCCCTGATGGGCCAGCAACTGGTCGCCACCCAGGAAAGCTTCGCCCGCATCAGCGAGGAAGCGGCGGGGCGCCTGCAGGATATTTCCGGCAAGGTCGTGGCCAGCGAAGCCAGCGTGAACAACGGTAGCGAGGCGCTGAAATTGCAGATCAAGCAGTTGCAAGCCCAGTTGCAGGAGCAGGGCAAGCAACAGTTGGGCGTCGCCGGCCAAGCCACCGAGCTGGACAGTCGCCTGGCCCAGATGAGCGCCAGCACCACCGAACTGACGGCGGCCAATACCAAGCTGCAAGGCCAGGTGCAGGCCCTTACTGACGCTGTCGCCAGCCTCACGGCAGCACAGGCCGAGAGCAAGGGCCTGGCCACCGATGTGGCGGCCTTGAAGAAACAAGGCAACCCAAGCGCGGCCATCGCCCGTCTCGAGCAGGACTTGCTGGTGCTCAAGAGCGCCCAGGAAAACCAACCGGCCAATATCGACGCGCCGACCAACAAGGAGTTCGACGTGTTCCGCATCCAGACGACGCGCAATATCACCACCTTGCAGAGCCAGGTGCAGAATCTGAACCAGCGCCTCAATGCGCCTGCTGCGGCCACACCGCTGGGTCAATGAACGCAAATCGTCCTCTGTAGGAGCGAGCTTGCTCGCGAAAAACGTTAACGATCACGCAGGTTTCCTGGAATAAGCGCGGCGCTCGTGAGCTTTTCGCGAGCAAGCTCGCTCCTACATTAGGGTGTTGATTGTCACCATTTGGTGACATTTACCATCCCCTTCGTTACTTGCCCTTGCCGCGCCCTTGTTTAGACTCCGGTCATCCCAAAAAAACAATAAGGGCCACCCATGACCACCCATCCACTGCCTGCCAGCAGTTGGCTGAATGCACCTGCCCATCACGCTTGGCTCGCCGCAGAAGGCCAGTGCCTGTTGGCGTTCGCCAAGGCTTCGCGGTTGCCGGAAGGGTTCGGCAACCTGGACGATAAAGGCCAGTTGCCCGCCAATGCCCGCGCCGAAACCATGAACACCGCCCGTATGACCCACAGTTTCGCCATGGCCCATGCCATGGGGCTGCCCGGTTATGCCGAGTTGGTGGCGCATGGGATGACGGCTCTGAGCGGTCCGCTGCGCGACAGTGAGCACGGTGGCTGGTTCGCCGCGCCCCAAGCCCTGGATGGCAACACCGGCAAAGCGGCATACCTGCATGCATTCGTGGCCCTGGCCGCCAGCTCTGCGGTGGTGGCTGGCGCGCCGGGTGCGCAAACCCTGTTGAACGACGCCATTCATATCATCGACCAGTTCTTCTGGAGCGAGGAGGAGGGCGTCATGCTTGAATCTTTCGCCCGGGACTGGAGTGGTGTCGAAGGCTATCGCGGCGCCAACAGCAACATGCACGCCACCGAAGCCTTCCTGGCCCTGGCCGATGTCACCGCTGACAGCCGTTGGCTGGACCGTGCGCTGCGCATCGTCGAGCGGGTGATCCACACTCACGCCGCCAGCAACCAGTTCATGGTGATCGAGCACTTTGACGCGCAGTGGAAACCTCTGCTGGGCTACAACGAAGATAACCCCGCTGATGGGTTTCGCCCCTACGGCATCACCCCTGGGCACGGCTTCGAATGGGCGCGGCTGCTGCTGCACCTGGAAGCTGCACGTCTGCAGGCCGGGCTGGATACGCCGGATTGGTTGGTTGACGACGCCAAAGGGCTGTTTGCCAGCGCCTGTGAATATGCCTGGGCCGTGGATGGTGCACCGGGCATTGTCTACACTTTGGATTGGAACCGGCGCCCGGTTGTACGCGAGCGTTTGCACTGGACCCACGCAGAAGCCAGCGCCGCTGCTCAGGCACTGCTCAAACGTACGGGTGAACTGCATTACGAGATCTGGTATCGACGCATCTGGGAGTTTTGCGAAACCCACTTCATCGACCGGCTCCATGGCAGTTGGCACCACGAACTCAGCCCGCACAACCAACCCAGCAGCAAAATCTGGGGCGGCAAACCTGATCTGTACCATGCCTGGCAAGCTGTCGTGCTGCCTGCGTTACCCTTGGCACCCAGCCTGGCCAGTGCATTGGGCAGCGGACGATATGTCACCAAGTGGTGACATTTGTGCGTCCCTTTGTTACCTGCACCTGGAAAATCCCTGTTTAAACTCCGTGCAGCGCAAGCTCTAGACTTGCATGCATAACAACAAGAAAAGGTACTCAGATGAACGCGATTAATCGCCTCGCCGTTGCTATTTCCATTGCCTCGTTGTTTCCCCTCAGTGCATTTGCCGCCGACTCCAAAGGTACGGTGGAAGTGGTGCATTGGTGGACGTCCGGCGGTGAAAAAGCGGCTGTGGATGTCCTGAAGGCCCAAGTTGAGAAAGACGGCTTTACCTGGAAAGACGGTGCTGTTGCAGGTGGCGGCGGCGCCACCGCCATGACCGTGCTGAAAAGCCGTGCGGTTGCCGGCAACCCACCGGGCGTAGCCCAGATCAAAGGCCCCGACATCCAGGAATGGGCGTCCACTGGCCTGCTCGACACCGACGTGCTCAAAGACGTCGTCAAAGAAGAAAAGTGGGATTCCCTGCTCGACAAGAAAGTCTCCGACACCGTGAAGTACGACGGTGACTACGTGGCCGTACCGGTGAATATCCACCGCGTGAACTGGCTGTGGATCAACCCGGAAGTCTTCAAGAAAGCCGGTATCACCAAGAACCCGACCACCCTCGAAGAATTCTACGCAGCCGGCGACAAGCTCAAGGCTGCAGGCTTCATTGCGCTTGCCCACGGCGGCCAGCCTTGGCAGGACAGCACCGTGTTCGAAGCGGTAGTGCTCTCGGTCATGGGCGCAGATGGCTACAAGAAAGCCCTGGTCGACCTGGATAACGACGCCCTGACCGGTCCGCAAATGGTCAAGTCCCTCACTGAACTGAAAAAAGTCGCGACCTACATGGACGTGGACGGCAAAGGCCAGGACTGGAACCTCGAAGCCGGCAAGGTCATCAACGGCAAGGCCGGTATGCAGATCATGGGTGACTGGGCCAAGTCCGAGTGGACTGCCGCCAAGAAAGTCGCCGGCAAGGACTACGAGTGCGTAGCGTTCCCTGGCACCGACAAAGCCTTCACCTACAACATCGACTCCCTGGCGGTGTTCAAGCAGAAAGACAAAGGCACTGCCGCAGGTCAGCAGGACATTGCCAAAGTCGTGCTGGGTGAAAACTTCCAGAAAGTGTTCAGCATCAACAAGGGCTCGATCCCTGTGCGTAACGACATGCTGACCAAGATGGATTCCTACGGCTTCGACTCCTGCGCCCAGACCGCCGCCAAGGACTTCCTGACCGACGCCAAGACCGGCGGCCTGCAGCCAAGCATGGCGCACAACATGGCCACTACCCTGGCGGTGCAAGGTGCGTTCTTTGACGTAGTGACCAACTACATCAACGACCCGAAAGCCGACCCGGCCGACACCGCCAAGAAGCTGGGTGCTGCGATCAAGTCGGCCAAATAACACTTGGTAGCGGATTTTTGTGGGAGCCGGGCTTGCCCGCGATGCAGGCAACTCGGTGTACCGGTTACACCGAGGTGATGCCATCGCAGCGGTGCGACGATTCGACAAGCCAGCTCCCACACAAACCGCGTTCGACAAGAGACTCACCTTGTAGTCCTTTTTCCCTGTAGTGGATTTTCCCATGAGTTCTGTTGCTGTGTTCAGCAAGGCCTCGCCGTTCGATGTGCTGCAACGCTGGCTACCCAAACTGGTGCTGGCGCCGAGCATGTTCATCGTGCTGGTGGGCTTTTACGGCTACATCCTGTGGACGTTCGTGCTGTCGTTCACCACTTCCACGTTCCTGCCCAGCTACAAGTGGGCGGGCCTGGCTCAGTATGAGCGGTTGTTCGACAACGACCGTTGGTGGGTGGCGAGCAAGAACCTGGCGCTGTTCGGCGGCATGTTCATTGGCATCACCCTGGTGATCGGCGTGACGCTGGCGATTTTCCTCGACCAGAAAATCCGCCGCGAAGGCTTTATCCGCACCATTTACCTGTACCCGATGGCGCTCTCGATGATTGTCACCGGTACCGCCTGGAAATGGCTGCTCAATCCGGGCATGGGCCTGGACAAACTTCTGCGGGATTGGGGCTGGGAAGGCTTCCGTCTCGACTGGCTGATCGACCCCGACCGCGTGGTCTACTGCCTGGTGATCGCCGCTGTGTGGCAAGCCTCGGGCTTTATCATGGCGATGTTCCTGGCTGGCCTGCGTGGGGTTGATCAATCGATCATTCGCGCCGCCCAGATCGACGGCGCCAGCCTGCCACGCATTTATTGGAGCGTGGTGCTACCAAGCCTGCGTCCGGTGTTCTTCAGTGCGGTGATGATCCTGGCGCACATTGCGATCAAGAGCTTCGACCTGGTGGCGGCGATGACCGCGGGTGGCCCGGGCTATTCGTCCGATCTGCCGGCGATGTTCATGTACTCGTTCACCTTCAGCCGTGGCCAGATGGGCATGGGCTCGGCCAGTGCAATCCTGATGCTCGGTGCGATCCTCGCGATCATCGTGCCGTACCTCTACTCCGAGCTGAGGACCAAACGTAATGACTAGTCTCGCCTCCAAACCTGCCATCAGCCTGAGTCGTATCGCGATCTATGCGGTGCTGATCCTCGCCGTGCTGCTGTACCTGGTGCCGCTGGTGGTGATGCTGCTCACCAGCTTCAAGACTCCCGAAGACATCAGCAGCGGCAACCTGCTGAGCTGGCCGACCGTGGTCAGTGGCATCGGCTGGGTCAAGGCCTGGGCCACTGTGGATGGCTACTTCTGGAACTCGATCAAGATCACCGTTCCAGCCGTGCTGATTTCCACCGCCATCGGGGCCTTGAATGGGTATGTGCTGTCGTTCTGGCGCTTCCGAGGTTCGCAACTGTTCTTTGGATTGTTGCTGTTCGGCTGCTTCCTGCCGTTCCAGACCGTGCTGCTGCCCGCGTCGTTCACCCTCGGCAAAATGGGTCTGGCGAGCACAACCACCGGCCTGGTGTTTATCCACGTGGTCTACGGCCTGGCGTTCACCACGCTGTTCTTCCGTAACTACTACGTAAGCATCCCGGATGCGCTGATCAAGGCGGCACGCCTGGACGGTGCGGGTTTCTTCACCATCTTCCGGCAGATCATTCTGCCGATGTCGACGCCGATCATCATGGTCTGCCTGATCTGGCAGTTCACGCAGATCTGGAACGACTTCCTGTTCGGCGTGGTGTTCTCCAGTGGCGACTCCCAGCCCATCACGGTGGCGCTGAACAACCTGGTCAACACCAGCACCGGGGCCAAGGAATATAACGTGGATATGGCGGCGGCGATGATCGCCGGGCTGCCGACCCTGCTGGTCTATGTGATCGCAGGCAAGTATTTCGTGCGCGGCCTCACGGCCGGCGCGGTCAAGGGGTAATCATGGCTACGCTTGAACTTCGCAATGTAAACAAAACCTACGGCGCCGGCCTGCCCGACACCTTGAAGAACATCGAAGTGTCGATCAAGGAAGGCGAATTCCTGATCCTGGTCGGCCCTTCGGGGTGCGGCAAGTCCACGCTGATGAACTGCATCGCCGGCCTTGAGACCATCACCGGCGGCGCGATCATGATCGGTGATCAAGACGTGAGCGGCATGAGCCCCAAGGACCGCGACATCGCCATGGTGTTCCAGTCCTATGCGCTGTACCCGACCATGAGCGTGCGCGAGAACATCGAGTTCGGTCTGAAGATCCGCAAGATGCCGCAAGCCGACATCGACGCCGAAGTTGCACGCGTGGCCAAGCTGCTGCAGATCGAACACCTGCTCAACCGCAAGCCAGGCCAACTGTCCGGTGGCCAGCAGCAGCGTGTGGCCATGGGCCGAGCGCTGGCGCGGCGGCCGAAGATCTACCTGTTCGACGAACCGCTGTCCAACCTCGACGCCAAATTGCGCGTCGAGATGCGCACCGAAATGAAGCTGATGCACCAGCGTCTGAAAACCACCACCGTCTATGTCACCCACGACCAGATCGAAGCGATGACCCTGGGCGACAAGGTGGCGGTGATGAAGGACGGCATCATCCAACAATTCGGCACGCCGAAAGAAATCTATAACGACCCGGCGAACCTGTTTGTGGCAAGCTTTATCGGTTCACCACCGATGAACTTCGTGCCTTTGCGCCTGCAACGCAAGGACGGTCGTCTGGTCGCGCTGCTGGACAGCGGCCAGGCCCGTTGCGAGCTACCGCTGAGCATGAACGACGCCGGGCTTGAAGACCGTGATGTGATCCTCGGCCTGCGCCCGGAGCAGATCGTGCTGGCTGCGGGCGAGGGCAACGGCTCGTCGAGTATTCGTGCCGAAGTCCAGGTCACCGAGCCGACCGGCCCGGACACGCTGGTGTTTGTGCAGCTCAACGACACCAAGGTCTGCTGCCGCTTGGCGCCGGACGTCGCGCCGCAGGTGGGCGAGACCCTGACGCTGCAATTCGACCCGGCCAAGGTGTTGCTGTTTGACGCCAAGACCGGTGAGCGATTGGGGACTGCTGGCTCACTGGGGGCATCTGTGGGAGCCGGGCTTGCCCGCGATGGCGTCACCGCGTTGTAACTGCAGGACCGAGGCGCCTGCATCGCAGGCAAGCCCGGCTCCCACAGGAAAAAGAAGATAACCAGTTGTTTTAATTAAAAAATGTAACCCGCGTTAGATAAAAACAGTTTAATAACAATAAAGACGAGGATGTAGGGATGAAAAAGCAACACAACAACACCCGGCTGATCTGCCAGCTGTCAGCGGTAGCAGCCCTGGTTTTGTCCGCCAATGCGATGGCGGATGAAGCCTTCAGTGCCGATTCCAAGTGGATGACCGGCGATTGGGGCGGCGAGCGTACCAAGCTGATCGAGCAAGGTATCGACATCAAGGCCGACTACGTTGGGGAGATGGGCTACAACGCTCACGGTGGCTACAACGACGACAAGACCGGTCGCTACTCTGACCAGTTTGGTCTTGGCGTGGCACTGGACCTGCAAAAACTGTGGGGCTGGGATAACACCCAGGCCAAGATCCAGTTGACCAATCGTAATGGCGAGAACATCTCCAACGACCGTATTGGCGACCCGCGTGCCGGCACCTTGAGTTCATCGCAGGAAGTGTATGGCCGTGGCCACATGGTGCGTCTGACCCAACTGTGGATCCAGCACCAGTTCCTCGACGGCAAACTGGACGTCAAAGCCGGTTACTTCGGTGAAGGCGAAGACTTCAACACCTTCCCCTGCGAGTTCCAGAACCTGGCGTTCTGCGGTTCGCAAGTGGGTAACTGGGCCACCAACATCTGGTACAACTGGCCCGTCAGCCAGGCCGCTCTGCGTGTGAAATACCACATCACGCCTGAACTGTATGCGCAAATTGGCGCGTACAACCAGAACCCATCGCAAACCGAAATGGGCAACGGCTTCAAGCTCAGCGGTAGCGGCACCAAGGGCACCGTGTTGCCAGTTGAATTGGTGTGGTCGCCGAAGGTCAATGGCCTGCCGGGCGAGTACCGCGTGGGTTACTACAAGAGCACGGCTGACGCTGATGATGTGCGCGAAGACGTCAACGGCGGCGACGCTGGCGCCACTGGCGATGCCCTGCGCGTTCGCAACAGCAAAAGCGGCTACTGGGGCGTGGTGCAACAGCAACTCACCACCCACAACGGTGATGCCTCCCGTGGTCTGAACGTTGCGGCTAACGTCACCTTCCACGACAAGGACACCAACTTCATCGACAACTATCAGTCGCTGATGTTTGTGTACAAGGGCCCGTTCGATGCGCGTCCAAAGGATGACATCGGCATCGGTTTTGCCCGTATCCATGTCAACGATGACGTGAAGAAAACCGCAGAGCTGCGTAACGCGGCGGGTGGTTTCACTGACTACAGCCAGGCCGGTTACATGCCGCTGCAAGGTACCGAATACAACTACGAAATCAACTACGGCTTCCATGTCACCAATTGGCTGACCGTACGCCCTAACCTGCAATATATCACCCACCCAGGTGGTGTGGATCAAGTCGACAACGCCTTGGTCGCCGGCCTGAAAATTCAGTCTACCTTCTAACGCTGTTGCGATAAGCTCCTCTCTCTGTGCGCATTTGCGGGTAGCCATGGCTATCCGCTTTTTTTTGGCTTGCACTGTGATATTCGGAACCTGTGCACATGCATGAGCAACCGCTGCAACGCTTTTTCAAATCCCTGCGCGAGCGACCGGTGTTCGCCTGGGAGCGCTTTCAGATGCGCGATGTGTTGGTGATCGACCACCCCCTGTGCCAGGCGGTGTTCAGTCGCCAGGGTGCGCAATTGCTGCACTTTCAACCGACGGGCCAGAAGCCGTGGCTGTGGTGTGCCGCCAAATGGCCGCAAGTCGGGGCTATCCGTGGTGGCGTACCGGTGTGCTGGCCGTGGTATGGCCGTCACCCCAGCGAAAACGCATGGCCGTCCCATGGCTGGGCGCGCTTGATCGACTGGAAACTGCTCGATAGCAGCACCGATGACGATGGCGTGCGCCTGCACTGGCAATTGCAATTGTGCGACTGGCAGGTGGACTTGCACGCACACCTGGGTGAAACCCTGGAACTGCGCCTGAGCACCGAGCATCAGGACGAGTTGCCGTGCCAGTTGAGCCATGCTTTGCACGCTTACTGGCGTATTGGTCACGTTGACGAGGTAGCGCTGTCTGGGCTCGACGGCGCGCAAGGTTATGATCAGCTCAACCGTCAGGTCTGCCAGCAGGAAGGTGAACTGCGGGTCGATGGCGGTTGCCAGCGGGTGTTCCAGCATGAGGGCGAACTACAGCTCAAGGACCACGCCTGGCAGCGTGAACTGTGCATCGACACCGGCGACAGCGCCGACACGGTGGTGTGGCATCCGGGGAGCCGGCCATTACTGGGCGTGAGCTTTAACGAGGCGTCGGGGTTTGTGTGTGTGGAGTCGGCGATGGCCGGGGCGAGCCTGGCGCCGGGGGAGAGGGCGCATTTGAGTCTGCAGGCTCGGGCTGGAGCTTAGCGGTGTGGCTGATGGCGCTATCGCAGGCAAGCCAGCTCCCACATTTGAAGGTATTCACACATCAAACTGTGGGAGGGGGCTTGCTCCCGATGGGGCCAGTGCAGCCACCACAGGTCCAGTCTTAGTTGAACTCATCCCCTACCGGATACCGGCTGTCATTCAAGCTCTCTTTGATCTTGCGCAAATGCGGCTGGAAATCTACCCCACGGCGCAACGTCATGCCGGTCGCCAACACATCCAGCACCGTCAATTGAATGATCCGCGAGGTCATCGGCATATAGATGTCGGTGTCTTCCGGCAGCGGGATGTTCAGGCTTACCGTACTGGCCTTGGCCAAAGGCGAGTTCTCGGCGGTTACGCCCAGCACCGACGCACCGTTTTCCCGGGCGATACGCGCCACTTCCACCAGCTCGCGGGTACGCCCGGTGTAGGAAATGATCACAAACAACTCACCGGTATGCGCCACCGAAGCGATCATGCGCTGCATCAGCACATCCGCATGAGCGGTCACTGCCAGGTTGAAGCGGAAAAATTTGTGCAGCGCATCCATGGCCACCGGCGCCGAGGCGCCCAGGCCGAAGAAGTGAATCTGGCGCGCCTGGATCAACAAATCCACGGCTTTGCTGATCAGCGCCGGGTCCAGGGCCTGGCAAGCGCTGTCCAGGGACGCGATGGCGCTGCCAAAGATCTTCTGGGTGTAGGCCTCGGGGTTATCATCGGCCTCCACGGCACGGCTGACATACGCGGCGCCACTGGCCAGGCTTTGCGCCAGCTGCAATTTAAGTTCAGGGTAACCGCTGACGCCGAACGAACGGCAGAAGCGGTTGACCGTCGGTTCGCTGACCGAGGCGGCCTGGGCGAGGGCGGCGATCGAGAAGCGTGTAGCCTGCTGCGGGTTGAGCAGGATGACTTCAGCGACTTTGCGCTCGGCCTTGTTTAATTCTTCGAGGCGGTTCCGGATCTGTTCCAGAAGATTTCGCACGCGGTCCATTCAGTCTTTCCTTCGGGCGACGATGCAAATAAAGGGCGGCAACCAATCGACGACTGGCTTTTCGCGGTGGCCTATCCTACTGAGGGTAGCTGAACACCACCACTCGCAATGCGTATTTCCGGAAAATGTTGTGGTTATTACTACATTTTTCCTTGAGTGATGCCTTGAAAAAAGGTATTTGTAGCTTAACTTGATAAAAGAACAAACATCATGCCTTCGATAACCGTAGAACCCTGCACCTTTGCCCTGTTTGGCGCCTTGGGTGATCTGGCGCTGCGCAAGTTATTTCCTGCCCTCTATCAACTCGATGGCGCCGGGCTGCTGCACGACGATACGCGCATCCTGGCCCTGGCCCGTGAAGCCGGCAGCGAGCAGCAACACCTGGCCCATATCGAAAAAGAATTGCGTAAATACGTCGGCAAGGAACTCGACGAAGCCGTGGCCGTGCGCTTCCTTGCGCGCCTGGCCTACGTGCATGTCGACTTCATGAAGGCTGACGACTACGTCGCCCTTGCCGAGAAGGTCGGCAGCGAGCAACGCCTGATCGCCTACTTCGCCACCCCTGCGGCGGTGTACGGGGCTATCTGCGAGAACCTGTCCAAGGTGGGCCTGGCGGAAAACACCCGCGTGGTCCTGGAAAAGCCCATCGGTTCGGACCTGGAATCCTCGCGCAAGGTCAACGACGCCGTGGCGCAGTTTTTCCCGGAAAACCGCACCTACCGTATCGACCACTACCTGGGCAAAGAAACCGTCCAGAACCTGATCGCCCTGCGTTTCGCCAACAGTTTGTTCGAAACCCAGTGGAACCAGAACTACATTTCCCACGTGGAAATCACCGTGGCCGAGCAGGTCGGCATCGAAGGCCGTTGGGGTTACTTCGACAAGGCCGGCCAGCTGCGCGACATGATCCAGAACCACCTGCTGCAGTTGCTGTGCCTGATCGCCATGGACCCGCCGGCCGACCTGTCCGCCGACAGTATCCGCGACGAGAAGGTCAAGGTGCTCAAGGCCCTGGCGCCGATCAGCCCCGAGGGCCTGACCACCCAGGTGGTACGCGGCCAATACATTGCCGGCTACAGTGCGGGCAAAGCCGTGCCGGGTTATCTGGAAGAAGACAATTCCAACACCCAGAGCGACACCGAAACCTTCGTCGCCCTGCGTGCCGATATTCGCAACTGGCGTTGGGCCGGGGTGCCGTTCTACCTGCGTACCGGCAAACGTATGCCGCAAAAGCTGTCGCAGATTGTCATCCATTTCAAGGAACCGTCCCACTACATCTTCGCCCCCGAGCAGCGCCTGCAGATCAGCAACAAGCTGATCATTCGCCTGCAACCGGACGAAGGTATTTCCTTGCGCGTGATGACCAAGGAGCAGGGCCTGGACAAGGGCATGCAACTGCGCAGCGGGCCACTGCAACTGAATTTTTCCGACACCTATCGCAGCGCACGCATCCCGGATGCCTACGAGCGGTTGTTGCTGGAAGTGATGCGCGGCAATCAGAACCTGTTTGTTCGCAAAGATGAAATCGAAGCCGCGTGGAAGTGGTGTGACCAGTTGATCGCCGGCTGGAAAAAGTCCGGTGATGCGCCCAAGCCGTATGCGGCGGGGTCCTGGGGGCCGATGAGCTCGATTGCACTGATTACGCGGGATGGGAGGTCGTGGTATGGCGATATCTGAATTGAAACTGCCTCAGGGCGTTACTGCCCATGAGTACCGTACGCCCACGCTGCTGGCCGATGGCCTGGCCCATGACGTGGCCGAACAACTGCGCGCTGCCATCAGCGCCCGTGGCGAGGCGACGCTGGTGGTGTCCGGTGGACGCAGCCCCGTGGCGTTTTTCCAGAACCTGGCCAAGCAGGGCCTGGACTGGTCCAAGGTCACCATCTCCCTTGCGGATGAACGCTGGGTGCCGGTAGAGCATGCCGACAGCAATGCCGGCTTGTTGAAGAAGCACCTGCTGCAAGGCCCGGCGGCCAAGGCCCAGTTCCTCAGCCTTTACAGCGCCACGGCCAATCTTGAAGACGCTGCCGAGCAGGCCGATCGCCTGCTGGCCGAACTGCCCGGCATTGATGTGCTGGTGCTGGGCATGGGCGATGACGGCCACACCGCCTCGCTGTTCCCCAACAGCCCCAACCTGGCAGAAGCACTGAAGGCCGACGGTACTCGCCGTTGCTGGCCGATGCTGGCGCCAACCGTGCCGCACCAGCGCCTGACCATGAGTCGTGCGCTGCTGGCGACGGCCAACTACACCGTGCTGTCGATTTCCGGCAGTTCGAAATTGACCACCTTGAGCGCAGCGCTGGCCAGCGACGATGTTGCTGCCATGCCGATTCGCGCGTTTTTGCAACCTACTCTCGAGATTTACTGGTGCCCATGAGCCAAGGATCAGCCGCTATGAAAAGCCCTCAACCGACCGTGTCCATGGCGGATAAAGTTGCCTTGATCGACAGCCTCTGCGCCAAGGCGCGGATCCTGCCGGTGATTACCATCGCCCGCGAGCAGGACATCCTGCCGCTGGCCGATGCCCTGGCAGCTGGCGGTTTGACCGCGTTGGAAGTGACCCTGCGTTCCGAGTTCGGCCTCAAGGCCATTCAGGTCTTGCGTGAGCAACGTCCTGAGCTGTGCACCGGTGCCGGTACCGTGCTTGATCGTCACATGCTCGAAGCGGCCGAAGTGGCAGGTTCGCAATTTATCGTTACCCCTGGCATTACCCGCGACCTGCTGGAAGCCTCGGTACACAGTCCGATCCCGCTGCTGCCAGGCATCAGCAACGCCTCCGGCATCATGGAAGGCTACGGCCTGGGTTATCGCCGCTTCAAGTTGTTCCCGGCCGAAGTCAGCGGCGGCGTCGCGGCCATCAAGGCGCTGGGCGGCCCGTTTGGCGAAGTGAAATTCTGCCCGACCGGCGGCGTTGGCCCGGCCAATATCAAAAGCTACATGGCGTTGAAAAACGTGATGTGCGTGGGCGGTAGCTGGATGCTTGATCCTGAGTGGGTCAGGAACGGCGACTGGGCACGCATCCAGGAAGTTACCGCACAGGCGCTGGCGCTGCTGGACTGAGCGGATTTACAGAATCGTTGTTGCTGTGCTTAACGGCATTTTTGCGGTGCACTTGGTCGGTGTGCCGCTTTTTTTTGCCTCTGGAAAATCCCCCGGCTCACCAAAAAACAGTTTAATCCTTGCTCAGCTCGGTAATGGCGTTGACCAGTACGCCGATATCCGCCGCCGTTGTCACCAACCCCGGCGTCACCCGAATACAGGTGCCAAACGCCGCTCCTGTTCGCGTGGTGGTGAACAGGTCGTATTCCTTGAGCAGCCTGTCCACCATTAACTGCTGATCGCGCCCGATGAACTTGAATGCAGTGATGCCGCAATACAAGCGCGGATCATCCGACGTCAGCACTTCAATCCCCGCCAATGGCCTCACCTGGCTTACCCACAGATCTCGCAGGTAATTGACCCGTGCGCCCTTGGCCGCCGCGCCACCCAGGTCTCGATGCTCTTCAAATACCAGCGGCAAAGTCATCAGCGCTGGGAAGTTGGGTGTGCTGTAGGACGTACGAGCGCGCACGTCAGTGGCGGGGTAGTGAAACTCGCCCATGTCCGGGTCGATATCGGCCAGGCGTTCCGGGGCGATGTACATAAAGCCCAGCGTCAGCGGTGCGCCAATCCATTTGTGCAGGTTGAAGCCCGCAAATTGGATGCCCAGTTCGGCGAGGTTGAACTCGATCTGGCCGAGGGCGTGAGCGCCGTCGAGGATCACGTCGATCCCCTGCTCCCGCGCAGCCTGGGCGATGGCCGCAACGGGCATCACCAGGCCGGTGCGGTGAGTGACATGCGTCAGGGCCATCAGTTTAAGGCGCGGATACTGCGCGAACGCCTCGTTATACGTCTGCACCAGGCTGTCGAAACTGGCCGGGTGGGTGTGTGACACCTCGATCACCTCCACGCCGCGAACATCGGCAAGCCAGCGCATGGCGCCCTTGACCGTGTCGTACTCCAAATCGCTGATCAGCACCTGGTCGCCGGGTTGCAGGCGGTTGTAGTTGCGGATCAGCGACTGTAAGGCTTCGGTAGCGTTGCGCGTGAAGGCGATCGACTCGGGGTCGACGTCAATCAATGCCGCCAGCGTGCGGCGAATCTCGACGTTTTCACCTTGCTCGAAACGTTGGCGCACATGTACCGAGTTGCTGCGGTTGATAAAGCTGATGTGCTCAAGGTATTGCGCTTGCACTGCACGGCTCATACGCCCGAAGTAGCCGTTTTCCAGGTTGATCGGCCCGGGTTGCAGCTCATAGCGCTGGGCGATGGTGTGCCAGTGGCGTTCGTTGTCGGCATTCCTTGGCATGGCGAGTCTCTCAATGGCGGGGGGCGGGTTTGCCGTGTTTGGCACGCAGTGGTTCGAGCAGTTCGGCCAGGCCGTTGTGGTCGATTTCCTGCATCAAGGCCAGCAGACCGCCCAATTCGCCATGGGGGAAACCTTCACGGGCAAACCAGTTCAGGTAGGGGCCGGGCAGGTCGGCGATGATCCGGCCCTTGTATTTGCCGAAGGGCATTTCGCGGGTGATCAGCAGTTCGAGTTTTTCAGGATTCATGAGCTTCGCGGGATTGAGGCGAGGTCTTCGAAAATACAGGCATTCTGCATGAAGGCCAAATGACAGATCATGCAAATAACGCACATACAGATGGTTCAATATTTCTTAAGTTATTGAAATTAATAGATAAATTTGTTTTTTAAAACCTGGCACGGGCGCTGCAATAACCAAGACACCCTTCTAACCCGTACAAGGAATTGAAAAATGACTGACATCAATAAAGAATCGATCTCCGTACTGAACGACCTGATCGAAACCAGCATCGACGGCCAAAAGGGTTTCAAGGAATGCGCTGAAGATATCAAGCATCCGGAACTCAAGGCTCTGTTTGCCAAGCGCTCTGCTGATTGCGCCACTGCCGCCGCTGAATTGAAAACCGCCGTGCGTGCCCTGGGTGGCGATCCGGAAGATTCCGGCAGCGTAGCAGGTGCTCTGCACCGTGGCTGGGTCGACGTGAAGTCGATGGTCACTGGCAAGGATGAAGAAGCGGTATTGAACGAAGCCGAGCGCGGTGAAGACCACGCACTGAAGGCTTACCGTGAAGCGATCGAGAAGATCAACAAGCACAACCTGCTGGGTATTCGTGACCTGGTGGAGCGTCAGTACCACGGCGTACAGCGCAACCACGACCAGGTAAAAGCCCTGCGTAACCAGGCTCGTGCTCAGTCCTGAGACCTGCACAGTAACAATTGTGGGAGGGGGCTTGCTCCCGATAGCGGTAAGTCAGTCGACCTATTGAGTGACTGACTCACCGCGATCGGGGGCAAGCCCCCTCCCACATTTGTATTGTGTAAATGCTGAGATTGCAGTCAGCCTCAGCCGATGCTGATCGGCGGCAACTCGGTCAACGTCACCACCTGCTGCTTGCGCGGCGCCAGAATCTCTGCCTCGCCATCTACCACCAACTCATCACGCTGGTTGAATACGCGTGTAGCGATGCGTACGCGAAACTTCGGCAGTTTTTCAAGGATTTCCAGGCGCACGGTAAGGGTGTCGCCAATCTTGACCGGTTTCTGAAAGGTCATCTGCTGGCCGATATAAATCGTGCCCGGCCCAGGCAGCTCGCAGGCTACGGCCGCACTGATCAGCGCACCGCTGAACATGCCGTGGGCGATGCGCTCCTTGAACATGGTTGCCTTGGCGTATTCGGCATCCAGGTGCACCGGGTTGTGGTCGCCGGACATGGCGGCAAACAACTGGATATCACGCTCTTCGACGGTCTTGCTGAAGCTGGCGGTCTGGCCCACTTCGAGCGCCTCGTACGGGGTGTTGGTTACCTGGGTCATCTAAAGGTGCATCCTGTGGCTTATCGGTAATTAATCGGCTGATTTTAAAGCAAAAACTATTCGCAGCGGGTTGGCCTGCGCAACGTCAGCGCCTGTTCCAGCCAGCTCAGAAGGTCGGCGGTGACTTCATCACGGTTGGTTTCGTTGAATACTTCATGCCGCGCCTGCGGGTAGAGGTTCAATTGTATGTTCTGGCAGCCGGCCTCACGCAGGGCATGGGCCAAGTCCTTGAGACGCTTGCCTTCACTTACCGGATCACATTCGCCGCCCATCACCAGGATCGGCAGGCCCGGGTCGATCTGCGCGAGATTGGACGCTTTGCTGATTTGCTGCAAGCCGCCCAGCAGGTCGATCCACAACTGGTTGGTGCAGCGAAAACCGCAGAGCGGGTCGTTGATGTACTTGTCGACTTCGTCCGGGTCGCGGCTCAGCCAGTCGCAGGCGGTGCGGTTGGGTTTGAACGCTTTGTTGAACGAGCCGAATGACAGGAACTCGATCAACGCACTGCGGCCGCGCAACCCCTGGCGCATTCGTTCGATACGTGCGATCAGGCGTGCCGCGCTATACAGCGCTACCGGCTGGAAATTCGAACCGCTGAGAATCGCGCCATGCAGGCTGGCGCTGTGGTGCAGCAAATAGCCCTGGGCGATGTAGCTGCCCATGCTGTGGCCGAGCAAAATAATCGGCAGGTCCGGTTTTTGCTGGCCGATATGCTGGTTGAGGCTGGCCAGGTCGCCGACCACTTTGTTCCAGCCATCCTTTTCAGCGTACAGCCCCAGGGTGCCCTCATCGGCAGTACGCCCATGGCCGCGCTGGTCCAGCGCATACACCCCGTAGCCGGCGCTGCACAAGGCGTCGGCCAGGCGAGCATAACGACCACTGTGCTCGGCCATGCCGTGGGAGAGCATCACCACCGCCTTGGGCGGGGTGTCTGGCAGCCATTGGTTGACGTACAGGCGGCTGTGGTCATTCGCGGTCAGCCAGAAGGTGCTGTGGGTCATGGCGGCTTCCTTTGCTCAGGGTCGTTGGAGTGTATAGCTCATTCGCAGAGTTGCGGGGTATCTGCCTACACGTTAGACGCAAGATTCATACAATCAATGACACGATTTAGCGTATTTGCCTGTTTGCTCATAGCTGCTAACGTCCCCAAAGCTCCGCTTTTTATAAACGCTTAAAGCGGCCGGACACACTCAGGTAAGAGGACAAGAATAATGCAACCTGATTTCTGGAATGACAAACGCGCGGCGGGCGTTCCCAATGACATCGACCTCACGACCTACAAGTCGGTGATCGAAGTTTTCGAGCGTTCCTGCAAGACCTTTGCCGACCGTCCGGCGTTCAGCAACATGGGCATTACCCTGACCTACGCCGAGCTTGAACGCCAAAGTGCGGCGTTCGCCGGTTACCTGCAACAGCACACCGACCTCAAGCCTGGCGAGCGCATCGCGGTGCAAATGCCTAATGTGCTGCATTATCCGGTTGCGGTATTCGGCGCATTGCGCGCCGGGCTGATCGTGGTCAATACCAACCCGCTGTACACCCCTCGTGAGATGCGCCACCAGTTCAAGGACGCAGGTGTGCGGGCGCTGGTGTACCTCAACCTGTTCGGTTCGCGAGTGCAGGAGGTCTGCACCGACACCGAGATCGACTACTTGATCGAAGCCAGGATGGGTGACTTCATGCCCGCCGCCAAAGGCTGGCTGGTCAACACCGTGGTCGACAAGGTGAAGAAGATGGTCCCGGCCTACCACCTGCCACGGGCCGTGTCGTTCAAGCGTGCGTTGCGCATGGGCGCGGGCCTTGGGGTGACGCGCCATCCGGTAACCCTGGAGGACATCGCCGTGCTGCAATACACCGGCGGGACCACCGGCCTGGCCAAGGGCGCGATGCTCACCCATGGCAACCTGGTGGCGAACATGCAGCAGGTGCGGGCGTGCATGTCGCAACTGGGTGAAGACGGCCACCCGCTGATCAAGGAAGGGCAGGAGGTCATGATCGCACCGCTGCCGCTGTACCATATCTATGCATTTACGGCGAATTGCATGTGCATGATGGTGTCCGGCAACCACAACGTGCTGATCACCAACCCACGGGACATTGGCGGCTTTATCAAGGAGCTAAAGCAGTGGCGGTTCTCCTGCCTGCTTGGGCTCAACACCCTGTTTGTGGCGTTGATGGACCACCCGGATTTCAAGAGCCTGGATTTCTCCCATCTCAAGATCACCAACTCCGGCGGCACCGCTCTGGTCAAGGCCACGGCGGAACGGTGGAAGGCGCTGACCGGTTGCTCCATCGGCGAAGGCTACGGCCTCACCGAAACCTCACCGGTGGCCAGCACCAACCCTTACGGCGGTCTATCGCGCCTGGGGACCGTAGGTATTCCGGTGCCGGGTACGGCGATGAAGGTGATTGATGATGCAGGGCAGGAACTGCCGTTGGGCGAACGTGGCGAGCTGTGCATCCAGGGCCCGCAGGTGATGAAGGGGTACTGGCAGCAACCCCAGGCCACCGCCGAAACCCTGGACGCTGAAGGCTGGCTCAAGACCGGTGACATTGCCGTGATCGACACCGACGGCTATGTCAGCATTGTTGATCGCAAGAAAGACCTGATTATCGTCTCCGGCTTCAATGTCTATCCCAACGAAATCGAGGATGTGGTGATGGCCCACCCGGCCGTAGCCAGCTGCGCGGTGATCGGCGTGCCGGACGAGCGCACGGGGGAGGCGGTGAAGCTGTTCGTGGTAGCGCGAGCCCAAGGGGTGAGCCTTGAGGAGCTGAAGGCGTACTGCAAGGCCAACTTCACGGGGTACAAGGTGCCCAAGCACATTGTGCTGAGGGAGTCTTTGCCGATGACGCCGGTGGGGAAAATTCTGCGGCGCGAGCTTCGCGACATCGCCTGAATTGAAATAGGGTACAAAACTGTGGGAGCTGGCTTGCCTGCGATAGCAGTGTTTCAGTCACCTGTTGAATTGACTGATCCACCGCTATCGCAGCATGGGTATCTACACAACTCTGACGTAGCAACCATCAGTAACCACGATGCGAAGCGAGCCGCTCTTGATCTTGCTCTTGATCTGCTTTTGATCTGAGGCGCTCCGTTAAACCACGCTGGCCGGAATTCGACAGGGATTTGGGGCACACCGAGCCTGAGCGAGGTGCCGAGTGGTGGGGCGAAGGCCTTTTGCTTACTTTTGGGCCTCTCCAAAAGTGAGTCGCTGTAAGAGCGAAACCATAAGCGGCCGTTACCGCAGCAACGGATATGTACTCGGTCTGATCCAACATCCTGGTCGGCTGTCAGGCCGCCTTCGCAGGCAAGCCAGCTCCCACATTTGGATCGCGTCGCATCATTTAGATAGTCGGTGGCTGTCAGGCCGCCACGGGAGCAAGCTCCCTCGCCACAGGTTCAGGGCCATGCCAAAGTTGTGTAGATACCCATGGCTATCGCAGGCAAGCCACACACAGTGTATTTTTCGCCCTTGAGAGCCTGTTCCAGAGCCATTTCTGGCGTTATAGAATTTTTGCTCTAAAAGTGACCATTGGATATTCTTGAGTCATGTTTATGACTGTAGGGCCCTCTTTTGGCTCTAGGCGGCCCTCGGCAAAGCTGCTACTCTCGGCGCGCTTTGTGACGTCTCGGCCTGCTTGAAAGCGCCAGATTCACCTAAAAACATACACCAATAATAATCGCATCAAATGCGATGATGAATTCGCGTCGCTGAGGAGTGGGCTTCCATGAATGAAGACTTTTGGAAGGATAAGTACCCCGCCGGGATTGCTGCACAGATCAATCCAGACGAGTATCCGAATATTCAGGCGGTACTGAAGCAGTCCTGCCAGCGCTTCGCCAACAAACCGGCTTTCAGCAACCTGGGCAAGACCATCACCTACGGTGAACTCTACGAATTGTCCGGGGCATTTGCCGCGTATCTGCAACAGCATACCGACTTGAAGCCTGGCGATCGAATCGCCGTGCAACTGCCCAACGTCCTGCAATACCCGGTCGCCGTGTTCGGCGCCATTCGTGCCGGCCTGATAGTGGTCAACACCAACCCGCTGTACACCGCGCGGGAAATGGAACATCAATTCAATGATTCCGGGGCCAAGGCCCTGGTTTGCCTGGCCAACATGGCGCACCTGGCTGAAAAAGTCGTGCCCAAGACCGCCGTCAAGCATGTGATCGTCACTGAAGTCGCCGACCTGCTGTCGCCGTTCAAGCGCCTGCTGATCAACAGCGTGATCAAGTACGTGAAGAAGATGGTCCCGGCCTATCACTTGCCCCAGGCCATCACGTTCAATGACGTGCTTGCCAAGGGCCATGGCCAGCCGGTGAATGATGTCAGCCCGGCCAGCAGCGATGTGGCAGTGTTGCAATATACCGGCGGTACCACCGGTGTGGCCAAGGGCGCGATGCTGACCCACCGCAACCTCGTCGCCAACATGCTGCAATGCAAGGCGCTGATGGGGTCCAACCTCAACGAAGGCTGCGAGATCCTGATCACACCGCTGCCGCTGTACCACATCTATGCCTTCACCTTTCACTGCATGGCGATGATGCTGATCGGCAACCACAACATCCTGATCAGCAACCCGCGTGACCTGCCGGCGATGGTCAAGGAACTGTCGAAGTGGAAGTTCAGCGGGTTCGTCGGCCTGAACACCCTGTTCGTGGCGCTGTGCAACAACGAAGCCTTCCGCAAACTCGATTTCTCCGCGCTCAAAGTCACCCTGTCGGGCGGCATGGCCCTGCAATTGGCGGCCGCCGAGCGGTGGAAGGCCGTGACCGGCTGTGGTATCTGCGAAGGCTACGGCATGACCGAAACCAGCCCGGTGGCCACGGTGAACCCGATCCAGCATATCCAGATCGGCACCATTGGCATTCCGGTACCGTCCACAGTGTGTAAAGTCATCGCCGACGACGGTACCGAGCTGGCGCTGGGCGAAACCGGCGAGCTGTGCGTCAAGGGCCCACAAGTCATGAAGGGCTACTGGCAGCGCGAAGACGCCACCGCCGAGATGCTCGACAGCGAAGGTTGGCTGAAAACCGGTGACATCGCGATCATCCAGCCAGACGGCTATATGCGCATTGTCGACCGCAAGAAGGACATGATTCTGGTCTCGGGCTTCAACGTCTACCCCAACGAACTGGAAGACGTACTGGCAGGCCTGCCGGGCGTGTTGCAGTGCGCAGCCATCGGCGTGCCGGACGAGAAGTCCGGAGAGCACATCAAGATCTTCATCGTGGTCAAGCCAGGCGCCACCCTCACCAAGGACCAGGTGATGGAGCACATGCGCGCCAACGTCACCGGCTACAAGGTGCCCAAGGCTGTTGAGTTCCGTGATGCGTTACCTACAACTAACGTCGGCAAGATCCTGCGGCGTGAATTGCGTGATGAAGAACTGAAAAAGCTGGGTGTGAAGAAATAGCCCGGTAAAGCGTGTTTGCCACAATTGAAAAGTACCCCTCGCTGAGGGGTATTTTTTTGCCTCTGGCGCGGCGTAATGCCCGGCTTGTCACTCCACGGGCTTGTGTGATATCGACTAATAACGACGCACGCTCGCTGAATACGCGACGCTTGCAAGTTGACGGCTGATCGAGGAGTGATGATGGACTTAGGGATTAGAGGTAAATGGGCTGTCGTCTGTGCTGCCAGTAAAGGGTTGGGTTATAGCTGTGCCCAGGCGCTTGCGGACGAGGGTGTAAACATCGTGATTAACGCACGGGGCGCGCCTGACTTAGAGGCTGCCGCACAGCGCTTGAAACTCGGAAATCCTGAGGGAGAAGTCATCACGGTAGTAGGTGATATTACTGACCCTTCGATTCGCCAGGCATTGGTCGATGCTGCCCCGCAAGTTGATATATTGATCAATAATGCCGGGGGGCCCAAGCCTGGGAACTTTCGTGAGTGGACCGATCAAGAGTGGCGTGCAGCAATTGATACCAATATGTTGGCACCTATCGAACTCATCAAGTCAGTGATCGATTCCATGGCAGGTCGAGGCTTCGGCCGGATAATCAATATAACTTCCGGCGCGGTTAAATCGCCCCTGGATGCATTGGGGCTTTCAACCTCAGTCCGATGCGGGCTTACCGGTTTTGTGGCGGGCTTGGCGCGTCAGAAAGACTTCGCATCGAGAAACACCACGATCAATAATATTCTGCCCGGTGCGTTCAAAACCGAGCGATTGGAAAATACCTTTCAAGTGGCGGCAGAGCGTTCAGGAAAAACAGTGAACGCTATGGCTGAAAGTCGACTGGCAACCATTCCGGCGGGGCGCTTTGGTGACCCGGCTGAGTTCGCTGCATTGTGTGCTTTTTTATGCAGTCATCAGGCTGCCTATGTGACCGGTCAGAACATCCTTATCGATGGCGGCGCCTACCCGGGTATCTTCTAATGGTTAGCCAAAGATGTCGTTGTGCCATATGAAATAGTAGAATTTTTAAAATTTAAACCGCCAGCGATGGCGGTTTTTTTATGGGTTTCGCTTTTTTTTGTGTGCCGTAACGGATTGAAGTAAAACGAAAAAATTCAATGAGTCATAGATTGGATCCAATCTTATTCCATTTTGTTATTTGAAACGCGTTAAACCCTAGGATAGGTTTTTAGTGGTTGTAACAAGATATTTCTGTCGCGTCGGTGAGCGTAATGCCCGCTCGCCGATCACATTGGATCTACTGTCTTAGGGAGCAATGCATGTCGACCCAAAAACGCTTGAAAGTCTTTCCTACCTCATCGATCGGCACTATCGCCACCATCCCCTCCTCAAAACCTGAAACACAACGGGCAATTATTGCCGCCAGCCTCGCCTCGGGAACTTCTTATATTTACAACGACCTTCGTTGCCTTGAAACCGAAACAATGAAAAAGGCATGTCGTAGTATTGGTGCAATTATCGAGGAGCAACCAGGCAGGTTAGTGGTAACTGGCACAGGCGGCTTGATCAAGCCTGAAAAGAAGGTGATCGACGCTCTAGGCTCCGGGTTGGTATTTCGAGTGTTTGCTGCGTTGACGTGCTTTACAACGACGCCGGCGGTTATTACCGGCGATGAAGTTCTGCGGGGGCGTGTCATGGAGCCTTTGTTTGTCGCCCTGGAAGGGCTGGGGGCTCATATTTCATGCATCAACCACAGTGGCAAGGCCCCGATTGTGAACTGGGGTGGTTATAAAGGGGGAGAGTGTACGATTGAGGGCAATATCAGCTCGCAATTCATCACCGCGATTCTGTTCTGCGCCCCCCTCGCCAAACAACCTACGGTGGTGAATATCCGCGGTGAAATTCTGTCGCTTTCGTATATCAAGCAGACTTTGGAAACCCTCAGCACTGCGGGGATCAGCTATGACGTGAACGCTGACTATTCACAGATTACGGTGTATCCCGGCCACTATCGCAGCGCGAACTATACGATCGTCGGTGACTACACCTCATCGTCCTATCTGATCGCGGCCGGCATCATCTTTCCGGGCGAGTTGACGCTCAAGAACATGAACAGCAAGAGTTTGCAGGGCGAGCGTGCGATTCTCAAAGTGGCCGAGGCGCTGGGCGTCAATGTTGAGTTCAATGACGCTGCCAATGAAGTACGCATTGTTAATAAGTTGGCTGAGTTAAAAGGCAAGTATCATTTCGATGCGAGTGATTACCCCAATATTGTGCCGACACTGGCGGCGATCGGTGCTTATGTGCAGGGTGAGTTCAAAGTGACCGGCGGCTCCATTACGCGCTTGCACAAGTCGCCACGCATTGAGGCGATGGTGACCGAGCTGGTGAAAATGGGTGTGGACATACAGCCGTTGTTTAAAAACGGCGTCTACGATGGCTTCGTTATTCGTGGTGAACCGAGTTACGCCGGTGATGCAGTGTTGTCAGCCTGGGGTGACCATCGAATTTTCATGTCATTGTTTGTGGCTTCCTTGCGGTGCCAACAGCTTAATGAGTTGGATGGTTATCAGGACGTTCATTGTTCCTTTCCGGATTTCTTCCAGGAATTTGAACGTCTGGGCGTGTCGTTTGAAGAAAGCTCGACAGCCGCCAAGCATGTTGAAGTCTGACTTACTATCTTTGAATTAAAGGGAGGGTGGCCTGGGTCACCCTCTATATAACGGATTATAGATCATGAACTTTCGAGAAAAGCTTGAACGGGATGGGTACGTCGTTATTCCAGGAGTACTCTGCAACGAGCAGGTGGAAAAGTTGCGTAAAACGTATGTCAATAGTTTGGCAGAGACCGAGCAGAGCACGCTGTTGCCAACGGCGTTTCTGCAATTTAGTGATATGGTCAATGCACTGCTCCATCCTGGTGCTATTCAGGCGATAAAGGATATTTTTCAGTCGGATTTTTCGCTGTTACCGAATTTTACGGTGCGCGAGAGCGTTTATATACCATGGCACAATGATGCGTACTTTCTTCCCGACGAAGTGATTTCGCCTAGCGCATTTCCCGAATTCTTACAGTGTGCTTATTATCTTCAAGATAATGATCCTGTGTCGGGCGGCGGCATCACCTTACTGCCGGGGTCGCACAAGCTCAGTAAAGATGAAGTCAAGATCAGGCTCGCCGAACCGGTAAAATTCGAGCGCACGATCATGAGTAAGGCCGGCGATCTGGTTATTTGGGATAATCGAGTAACTCATCGCAGCAGTGCGCCGGATCAGACGCCTGTGGAAACAAAGCTGGCCATTCAATGGACTGTTTCTGCTTCGACCAAACATAACGCATCCTACATTACCTACCTGCGTGCCCGGGCTGAGCGCAGCCTGCATGTTTCGGACTATTTGCCCAACAGCCCCAAGCCATATTTTGCCGATATGCCCAATGTGCGCTACCCCTCTTCTTTTTCACAAGATGCCGTGTTGAAGATGAAGGGCGAGAACATCACATTTATCGAGATCTGAACAGGGGGTTTGCAATGGAATTGCAAAGTACTGGCGAAACCGGTGCACATTACATTCTTCGCCAACTTCAGTCTTTGGGGGTTACGCACTTCTTCATGGTGCCTGGCAAGTTGATCAATGCGTTTATGCGTTGTTATCCCAGTGATGGCTCTACAACGCTTGCCATTGAACCGGTGGTTACAGCGTGTGAAACAGGCGCGTCCTATATGGCCGAAGGCTATGCGCGTGCCAGTGAAACATTCGGGGTGTGCCTGGTGATAGGCGGGCCGGGTGTTACCAACGCGCTGACCGGGATCGCTTCCGCTTACACGGACCACCAGTCGGTCTTGCTCTTGTCGGGCCAGATTGCGTCATCGCTGGAAATGCAAAACGTGCTGCAGGACGGGAGCCAAACCGGCGTGAATCTGTGTGATGTATTCAAACCCATCACCCGCAGTGCCCTCGAGGTCAAGGCAGGGCAACCCTTGTCGGCGTTTTTGCGCGAATCGGTGCGGTTGTTGAAAGGCATGGAAAAAGGCCCGACCTACTTGGCCGTCAGCAAGGAAGCACTGTACGAGAAATCCACGAGCCGCGCCGATATCGCTGCCAACGTACTGGAGTCGTGGAGCAACCAAGCGCTTGCCGTTGAAAAGATCAAAAGCGCGGCGATCAAGGCCGTGTTCAAGCGCTCGACCAATCTCGTCATTCTCGCGGGGCTACGTTGCAAAAACTCCAAGGTTGGCGCTGCGCTCCTGGCATTTTCCGAGCGCTTTTCGATTCCGGTCGCGACCACCTTGAGCGCCAAAGGACTGTTCCCGGAGGACCATCCCAACGCCTTGGGCGTTTACGGTTATTCGGGAAACAAGCGCGCTATCGAGGCGTTCAAGGGCGGTGTGGACGGTGTGATTCTCCTTGGGCTCGATACCACTCAATGGAGCACCATGCTCTGGTCCCATGAGCTAAGGCCTCAATTTGGCGCGATCCAGGTGGATGAGAACCCAGATTATCTGGGACGGTATCTTGGTATTGATCACGGCGTGGTGGCGACGGGGGAGGGTTTCCTGAGGCTGGTCAGCGAGGTTCACGCACAAGAGCTGGAGGCCAGCCAGGAGAGTCGCTCCAGGTGGTCGAATGATCTTCAACGGGTGCCGCTGCATTACCCCGTCGATGCCAAAGCTACGGGCAATCTTGCCGACCATCCCGCCGCCTATATCCCGGTGCTGCAAGCGTTTTTCCCCAGTGATGGCGTGGTGTGTGTCGATTCGGGCTCCCATCGATCCTTCTTCGGCCACTACTGGACTGCGCGGGGGGCGGCGGCCTATTTATCGGCAACAACATTAGGCCCGATGGGCTGGAGTATCCCGGCAGGCATCGGTGCAAGTTTCGCCCGCCCCGAGGGCAAAACCATGGTGATTACCGGTGATGGCTGCATGCTGATGCAGGGCCTTGAGCTATCGACCGCCGCGAAACATGGGTTGAATATCGTCTTCGTCGTTTTCAATAACCGGTCCTATTCGGCAAGTTACTTCAATAACAAAGACAACTTAGCCGCGCTGACGCAAATTCCCGATTACAACTGGTGCCTGTTTGCCCAGAGCCTGGGCGTGAGTGCGACGTGCGTGGACTCGCCACAGGCCTTGCAAGATTGTATTGAAAGCATCATGAGCACCGCCGCCCCTCATCTGATTGAAATCAAATGCGACGGGCGACATACCACGCCCAACAGCGAATACGGCACACGCTTGAAAGACCATCCATTACTGTAAGGAGCCTGTCGTGAATTCTAGAATGGTGATCACCAACTCCTGCCTGATCCTGGTATTGGGGTTGTTTTCCATTGACTTGTACAACCCCGCCTTGCCGGAGATTGCACGGGTATTTTCGGTAACTGACGCGCAGTCCCAAAACCTGGTGGTCTTCTATCTGGCAGGCTTTGCACTGTCCCAGTTGGTGTATGGGCCGATCTCCGATAGAAAAGGGCGGGTACCGGTGATTATGGTCTCCCTTGCCCTCGGCGCCTTGGGCAATTACCTGACGTCGACGGCGGACAGTATTCAGGCGCTCTATCTGTTTCGTTTGTTAACAGGCATCGGTGCTGGCGGTTGCCCCGTGATAAGCCGGGCGATATTGAGCGATACGTTCAAAGATAAAACCGAGTTGTCCAAATCGCTGACGGTGTTCTCCATGGCGTCCCAGGTCTCGCCTGCGCTTGCGCCGGTACTGGGTGGTTTTATAACTGCTGCACTTCCTTGGCAATATAATTTCTACGCACTGACCCTGATCACGCTGCTCGGCGCCGTATTTATCAAGGCCACACTGGTTGAAACAGCTCCGCTGCAGGGCGTGCCTTCCAAACGGCTTGAGGGTTTCAAAGTGCTGCTGCGCGACTTCAACTTCATGGTTTACAGCCTGGTCTCTGCGGTACTGTTTGCGATCACCATCGGCTACTTCACCGCGAGCCCATTCATCTATCAATTGCAGTTCCATCTGCAGAGCCAGGAAAACGGCCTGCTGTTCGTTGGCTACTCTGCGGGTATCGTCTTGGGTTCTTACCTGACCAAGCGGTTTTTGAATCGTTACTCGCCTGAGCGCATCCTGATGACGTCCTTGGTGGCGCTGACGGTGTTGGCGGCGCTCGCTCCGCTGGTTCTCCAGGCATTCAAGTTGGTCACGGCCCCGGCGCTGGTGGCGTATGGCTTTTTGGTCGCTCTCGGCTGTGGCCTGTCCTCACCCTTGTTGTTGGGGATCAGTCTGCATGGCCAGGCAAAACATGCCGGTACCGGGAGTGCGCTGCAAGGCGCGATCAAGATGGCGGGTGCGGCACTGGCGCTGTTCTTTTTCTCTGAGGGGCACACCAGCACCGCCATGGGGCTGATGATGGGGATACTGGTCATGTCGCTGTTTTGCCTGTTCGCCATCGCCCTGGCTCAGCGTATTGCCGGCCGGTCAGTGGCAACCGCCTGAAAGTGCGCGAGAGTGTGACTGCTGGTATAGCAGTCACGCTCTCGCCGGTTAGGGGCGATGGTTACAGAGTGAACTGGGCAAAGCTCACGCCGGCACCCGCCGGGCGCACATCCTTGAGGAACGAGTCCTTGTCGGCACTCAGTTCCAGGGTAATCTCCGGCTTGCGCTTGCCCGCATTGCGTACCACCAACCCTTCCAGCTTTTCGCGCAGAAACACAGTCGGCACTTTCAGGTGCAACAACTGGTCCGTCTCGGCGTTATGCATCAGCAGATGGATCCACTCGTACTGGCCCACGGCAATCCGCGCAACGGGCAGGTCGAACCACCAGATATTGCGCTTGTGGTCCAGGTCGGTGAAATGGCAGTTGTTGACGCCGAGTACGGCACCGCCCAGTTCCTGGTTTCTGCGGGCGATAGCCTGTGCTTTATTGAGTTTCATAACCTTCCTACGGGATCTGTTATTCAGCGTTGCAGCCTGAATGTGCCGGGCATTCTCGTGGGTTGGCCGCAAAACATAAAGCCAAACCTGCGGCAGGCGATAAAATGCCTCGCGAAAATAATTGAAACTCTGCCGAAGCGTCCTGGGTCAACCTCTACGTAATGACCAAAACCCTCGATTGTTCCAGGAGAAATACCATGAGCAGCACATCGGATAAGGCAAAAGGTTTGGCGAACGAAGCGGTCGGCAACATCAAGCAGGGTATCGGCAAAGTCACGGACAACGACAAACTGCGTGCAGAAGGCGTGATCCAAGAGAAAAAAGGTGAAGCGCAGCAAGCAGTCGGGAAAACCAAGGACGCGGTGAAAAAAGCCACCGAATAAGGCGTTCTGCTGGTTTTGCCCAGCAGTATGGCGGCCATCCACGGATGGCCGTTTTTGTGTGAACTGTTGCAACTAAATTTTGGAAATTGTTTCAAAGTCGCCAAATGGGCTACTTTGATGTAGAAAACGGCCCCTGAGTCGCCCACGAACTCAACCTCTTTGCGGCGAAAGGAGACGCTATGATTTTTCCGGTACTCGATGGTCTCAAGCTGCATAAGGTGCTGATACGCACCGTCACGGAATTCGTCGATGACGAGATGCCTACCTACGCCTCGGCACTGGCCTATCAGATGCTGTTCTCGTTGTTTCCCTTCCTGCTGTTCCTGATTGCCCTGATCGGTTTCCTGCATCTGCCGGACTTCTTCACCTGGCTGCGCTTGCAGTCGGAGCTGGTGTTGCCGCCCCAGGCGCTGGAGCAGGTCAACCCGGTCATCGACCAGTTGCAACAGTCCAAGGGTGGCTTGCTCTCGGTAGGTATCGTCATCGCGCTGTGGACCGCCTCTGCGGGCGTACGTTTGATGATGAGCGCGATGAACGCCGCGTACGACGTGGTCGAAGGCCGGCCGATCTGGAAGCGTTTTCCGCTGTCGATTTTCTACACCGTCGGCATTGCCGGCATGTTGCTGGCCGCCGCTGCGCTGATGGTGCTTGGCCCGCAGGTCATGGAATGGCTGGCCGGGCAGATCGGCATGCAGGAGTTCGTCGTCACCCTGTGGACCATCCTGCGCTGGCCATTGATCGTGATCCTGCTGATGTTCGCCGTGGCACTCATGTATTACGTGATGCCGGACGTCGAGCAGAAATTCCGCTTCATTACCCCAGGCTCGGTGTTGGCCGTGGTGGTGTGGATTGTGGCTTCCCTGGGCTTTGGTTATTACGTCAAAACCTTCGCCGACTACAACGCCATGTATGGCAGCATCGGCGCGATCATTGTCCTGCTCCTGTACTTCTATATTTCCGCCGCCGTGTTACTGCTGGGTGCGGAGATGAATGCCGTGATCGAACACATGTCAGCCGAAGGCAAGGACCCAGGTGAAAAGGAGTTTGACGAACCCGGTCATACCGATGAAAAACAGCACGTCTCGGGCCTAGGCCGGGACCACTCCAAGCCCACCCCTGAAGAAGTGCCACGATGATCCGTGAAATCCTGAAAATGGGCGACGAGCGCCTGCTGCGTATCGCTCCGCCGGTGCCGCCGGAAATGTTCGACAGCCCCGAGTTGTGGCAACTGATCGACGACATGTTCCAGACCATGGAACATGTGGGCGGTGTTGGCCTGGCTGCACCGCAGATTGGTGTCGACCTGCAACTGGTGATCTTTGGTTTCGAAGCCAGCGAGCGCTATCCGGAGGCGCCGCCGGTACCGCAGACCATCCTGATCAACCCGCTTATCACGCCCCTGAGCCCGGTGCTGGAAGAGGGCTTCGAAGGCTGCCTGTCGGTGCCCGGTTTGCGCGGCGCCGTGAACCGTTACCAGCAGATCCGCTACGAAGGTTTCGATCCCAAGGGCGAGCCGATTGTGCGTTTTGCCGACGGCTTTCATGCGCGGGTGGTGCAGCATGAGTGCGACCATTTGATCGGTCGGCTGTACCCGTCGCGGATCACCGATTTCAGCAAGTTCGGGTTTATCGAAGTGATGTTCCCGGAATTGGATCCGACAGCTGACGAATAAACACCAGGCTACCTGAGGTCCCAATGTGGGAGGGGGCTTGCTCCCGATAGCGGTGGACCGGTCGACATTTCAGCGACGGATACTCCGCCATCGGGAGCAAGCCCCCTCCCACATTTTTGCCCGGCATCATTCAGGTGACTGAGAACCCCATCGCAATCATCGGCTTGTTCCGTTTGTAGCGCACCAACCGCTCGCTGAGGGACTGCGGCAGCAGCGTGTCCTGACTGAACCCCATACGCTGATACAACCCCTCCAGATCCGGATGGCACAGCAGCCACACCGTACCCTCCACTCCGGCTACCGCCTGCTCAATCAAGCGTGCCGCCAACCCCTGGCCGCGATAGGCCGGGTCGACAAACACCCCCGTCAGCCACTGCCCACCCACCACCGGGCTCAAGCACAAGCCGGCCACGATCTCGCCGTCGCGAGCTACCCACAAACGGCCGCCCTTGAGGGCCCTCATCGAAGAGTTGTGGCTGCGGTAAAACTTGTTCAGCAGTGGCCAGAGGGGCTCTGCCAGCGTTTCGATGTGCAGGTCGGGCATGGTTGTTGGGCCAGCATTGTCAGGGCCGGGGATTATAAGCGCCTTCTGTCGATCAATAGGTGGTATACCCAGTGCTACATCCCCTGTTAGTGGAGCACGCATCATGGCCAAAGGTATGGATTCAAAGAAAGCCGCGAAGAAAAAGCCGGCAAAAACCGCGGATGAAAAACGCGCCGACAAGAAGACCAAGAAATCCGAAGCCGGCCTGTTCGGTCACTGAGTTACAAGCTTAGAACCAAACAATCTGCAAGATTTTCCCGCCTCATTGCACAGAGCAGGAAACACCTGCTCTGAGCTGCCGATGGCCAACTACCTTGATCTGACCCACCGCCGGGAAATCGAAGCCCTGGCGACGACCTTTGCCGCAAGAACCGAATGGCCGACCTGGTTGCTGTTGATCGGTGTATATGCCGGTTGGTTCGCCGTGATCCTTGGCAGCCAGTGGCTAGGCCTGTTGCTGAGCACACTGTTGCTGATCCCGATCGTCACGCTGTGGCTGTCGGTGCAACACGAACTGCTCCACGGCCACCCGACCCGTTCGTTGTTGCTCAATAAACTCCTCGGCTATGCCCCTTTCGCGGTGTGGTTTCCCTACACGCTGTACCGCGACAGCCACCTGTTGCACCACAACGACGACGACCTGACCCTACCGGGCATCGACCCTGAAAGCCGCTACCTCAATCAGCAGCAATGGGACAACAGCTCGCTGTTCGAACGTGGCGTGCATTGGTTGACCAAGACCGTGCTTGGCCGCTTCCTGCTGGCTGCGCCGTTGGCCATTGGCCGGTTGGCCCGTCACGAGTTTCAACGCCTGCCCCAGGCATGGCCGATGTGGCTGGCCCACGGCGCCATCACTGTGCTGATGCTGAGTTTCATAGCCTGCTACAGCGCGCTTGCGGTGTGGCATTACTTGCTGCTGGTGAGTGTGCCGGCCTTGTCCCTGGCGTCGATCCGTTCCTACTATGAACACCGCCCACACCTGCAACCGGAGCAGCGCACCGTACTCAACGAAGCGTCCTGGCCATGGTCCTGGTTATTTCTCAACAACAACTTGCACCTGGTGCACCACGACTTGCCGAAACTGCCCTGGTACTTGCTGCCCACGGTCTACCGCGCCCGGCGCGAGCAATGGCTGATGCGTAGCGGCGGCTTCCTGGTGCAAGGCTACGGCCAGTTGATCAGCCGTCACGGCTTCAAGGCTATCGATAGTCCCCGGCATCCTTTTGCGTGAGAGATGTTCATGAGTGACCACTACGCCGAACTGCTGATGTATGTCGCGCCCGAACCTATCCAGCAGGCCAACCAGCAGTGGCTGACGCGCATCCTCGAACGCCTGGGCGTGCAGCGGCTCAATGCCGATCACCTTGACCTGCCCGGCCTATGGCTCGCGCCCGAGTTGCTCGTGACCCAAACCTGTGGCTATCCACTGATGACCCAACTGCGCGGCCAGGTCAGCGTGATCGGCCGCCCGCGCTATGAACTGCCCCACAGCAGCCACGGGCAACATTGCAGCCTGCTGCTGACTCGCGACGACAACCCACGCCAGACCCTGGCACAGTTCTACAACAGCCGCGGCGTGATCAACGGCCACGACTCCAACAGTGGCATGAACCTGCTGCGTGAGCGTCTGGCGCCGCTGCACCGCGATGGGCGTTTCTTCGCCTCTGTTGCCATCAGCGGCGCTCACCGCGAGAGCCTGCGCTGGCTGCGCGAAGACCGTGCCGACCTCGCTGCCATCGACAGTGTGACCTACGACTACCTTGCCCGTTTTGCCCCACAGGAAGTGGCGGGGCTGCGCATCATCACCCGCAGCGCGCCGAGCCCGACCTTGCCCTACATCGGCCCGCTGGGCATGAGTGACAAGCAGGTGGCCGAGATTCGCCAGGCAATGAATCAGGCGTTGCTGGCGTTACCGGAGATTGCCCAGACACTGGGCGTGCAGACCGTGCTGCCGGCCAGTGAAGACGACTACTACGTGCTGCTGGACTACCAGCAACAGGCAGCAAATGCTGGCTACGTGAAAATTCAATAAAGTTATATAAGGAAGACTTTTAAGTATTATTAAAGAATAAGAGGCTTTGCTAGGATCGCTCCACCGGAACACCGGACATAACGCGCAACCTACTCAAGAAGGAGCCACTATGTCCGGCGCCGACACTGCTCACAGCGACTACGTGGGCACATTGTTCCGCAGTCATTACGCGTGGCTGTGCAGCCGCTTGCACGGCCATCTCAAATCGCGTGCACACGCCGAAGACATCGCCGCCGACGCCTTCGCCCAGCTCCTGGGTGCTTCCGGCTTAGCGCCGATCCTTCAGCCCCGCGCCTTGCTGACCACCATTGCCCAGCGCCTGATCTACCAGCTTTGGCGTCGCCGTGACCTGGAGCGCGCCTATCTCGACTGCCTGGATTACGACGAAACCGCCAGCACGCTCTCTGCGGAAGACCTGGCGCAACAGCTCGAAACCTTGCAGACCATCGACCAGTTGCTCGATCGCCTGCCGGCCAAGGTCAAGTCGACCTTTTTACTCTCGCGCCTCCATGGTCTGACTTACCCCGAGATCGCCGCCGAATTGGGGATATCCCAGCGTTCGGTCAGCGACTACATGGCCCGCGCCGTCAACCGATTCTGAATACCGCATCGATCACGTGTTGTGACCGACTGACCAAGAGGCAATCGATGAAAAAACTGAAAAACCTGCTGGGTAGTTCGCTGCTGGCACTTACCGCCCTGGCCCAGCCGGCAATGGCCACCGAAGCCGGCAAACCCATCCACTTCGGCGATATCACTTGGGAAAGCGGCAGCCTGATCACCGAGCTGCTGCGCCTGATCGTCGAGAAGGGCTACGATCTGCCCACCGACACTTTGCCCGGCAGTACCGTGAGCCTGGAGGCGGCTCTGGCCAAGGACGATATCCAGGTGATCGGCGAAGAGTGGGCCGGGCGTAGTCCGGCGTGGGTCAAGGCTGAAGGTGAAGGCAAAGTGTTCGGTCTGGGTGACACGGTCAAAGGCGCCACCGAAGGCTGGTGGGTGCCCGAATACGTGATCAAGGGCGACGCCGAGCGCGGTATCAAGCCGCTGGCGCCGGACCTCAAGTCGGTGGCCGACCTGGCGCGCTATAAGGACGTGTTTCGCGACCCCGAAGACCCAAGCCGTGGACGTTTCCTCAACAGCCCCACCGGCTGGACTTCGGAGATCGTCAACAGCCAGAAACTCAAGGCGTATGGCCTGACCGACAGTTTCGTCAACTTCCGCACCGGGTCCGGCGCGGCATTGGATGCCGAGGTGGCGTCGTCGATCCGGCGCGGCAAACCGGTGTTGTTTTATTACTGGTCGCCTACACCGCTGCTGGGCCGTTTCAAGCTGGTCAAGCTGGAGGAGCCCGCGTTCAACGCCGAGGCCTGGAAAACCCTGGCTGACGCCAACCATCCACACCCCATTGGCACTCGCTCGTTGCCCGCGCACCTGGCCATTGGCGTGTCGGCGCCGTTCAAGGCGCAGTATCCGCAACTGGTGGCGTTCTTTGAAAAAGTCGACTTGCCGATTGATCTGCTCAACACCACCTTGGCGCGGATGAGCGAGAAACGTCAGCCGCCGCGCCAGGTTGCGCTGGCGTTCCTCAAGGAACAGCCGCAAGTCTGGCAGCCGTGGGTGCCGGCGGATGTAGCTGCCAAGGTAAAGGCTGGTCTGTAAGCGAGATTTGCGCTGCCAGCGCCCTGCTGGCAATGCTGGCTGATTAGTGGCCTTGCATAGCGCCAACCCCTGTCTATGCTCACCCAGGACCGTTAATGATGCTTGGCCTATAAAGCGTTTTGAATGGTTATTTCCCCGTGAAGGTTTACCAACACAAGAATGGAATGCGCCGTTCAGGCGCCGGGACTCAAGGGTGATCTGACCATGTTCAACCGCCAGCACAAATCCGACCTTCAAGAAATCCAGCGTTTTTCCTGTGCCCTCACCGAAGCCAATGCCAAGCTCGCAGCCATCAGCCGTTCCATGGCGATGATCGAGTTTGATCGCACAGGCGTGATCCTCGAAGCCAACGAAAATTTCTGCAAGAGCATGGGTTACAGCATCGATGAGATCCGCGGTAAACATCACCGCATTTTTTGCGATGAGGCCTACACCCACACCGACGAATACAGCAAATTATGGCGCGACCTGGCGCGGGGCGAAGCGCTCAGCGGCACCTTCATGCGTTTGAACAAGCACGGTGAAGAGGTATGGCTTGAAGCTAGCTACATGCCGGTGCTGGATAGCGACCATCAGGTGCGAAGTGTGATAAAGGTGGCGTCGGATATTTCCGCGCGAGTACACCATGAACACGAGAACCAAAGCCTGATCGACGCCATCAGCCGCTCCATGGCAGTGATCGAGTTCACCCCACAGGGTCAGATCCTCAACGCCAACGACAATTTCCTGCGCACCGTGCAGTATTCACGTGAGGAAATCATCGGTCAGCACCACAGCATGTTCTGTCATCGCAATGAAGTGGAGTCGCCGGCCTACAAGGCATTCTGGGCCTCGCTCAATCGTGGCGAATACCACTCCCATCGCTTCGAGCGTAAAAACAAATACGGCAAGACCTTGTTTCTGGAGGCGTCCTACAACCCGATCTTCGATACCAATGGGCGCCTGTACAAAGTGGTGAAATTTGCCAGCGACATCACCGACCAGGTCACCACCCTGCGCACCGCCGCCGATTCGGCCCACGCCACCTCCGTACAAAACGACGCCTGCGCCCGCAAGGGCTCGCAGGTGGTGCAGCAAACGGTACAGATCATCGAGGCCATCTCCAGCGACTTGAACCAGGCTGCCCACAGCATCGATGCGGTCAACAAACAGTCCGACATCATCGGTGCCATCGTGCAGACTATCCGCAGCATTGCCGAACAAACCAATATGCTGGCGCTCAACGCCGCGATTGAGGCGGCGCGAGCCGGTGAGCATGGACGTGGGTTCGCAGTGGTGGCCGATGAAGTGCGCAGCCTAGCGGCACGCACCAGCCAGGCGACGGTAGAGATAGTGGATGTGGTGCGCAAGAACCACGACCTGTCACTGAGTGCGGTGACGAGCATGCAGTCGAGCTTGAGCCGTACGGGGCTAGGGGTGGAGCTGGCCAATGAAGCGGGGCAGGTGATCCTGGAGATACAGGAAGGCTCGCGGCATGTGGTGGATGCAATCAGTCAGTTCAACTCGACGCTGCAACTGCAATAGTCGAAAACTCTGCTGATCCCATGTCAAAGGAGATCCAAATGTGGGAGGGGGCTTGCCCCCGATGACGGAGTGTCAGTCACTGTATTGGGTGGCTGACCCAATGCCATCAGGGGCAAGCCCCTTCCCACATTGGTCTACTGTGCAGCTTAGATAGCAGCCAGGGTTTCCTTCATTGCCTGTGCCTGCGGGTCAGTCGTTTTCGCCGCTACCTGCTGCTCTTGCTGCTGCTTGAACCGCTCGGACACTTCCTTGGCAAAGGCCTGCTGTTGCTCGGCCGGCATGGCGTTCAGCTCTTCCAGGGTCAGGCCCCTTTCTTTGAGCAACTGATCACGGATGCGTTCGGCTGGCGTTTTAGTCATGTAGTCGGTGAACTCACTGCGTGCTGAACCGGCTTGCATGTACACGCGGGTCTTGGCGAAGGCTTCGTCGATACGGTCACCGGCCTTGTCCAGTTCCTTCTGCGCCGCCGGTAGCGTGACGCTTTGCTGCGCAACTTGCAGGGCACCGCTGTACAGCGCGCTGGCGGCGGCGTTGGCGGGGCCCATGTCGGGGCGCTTGAGTTGCTGGACGGTCGATACGGCTTGGGCGTTGTTGTTAACCAGCATGATGGGTCACCTGTGAAAGTGTTTCGGTGCGATAGCGTAAGCAAGTAGTGTGCCTAGTGCGATTCCCTCCGAGTTTAAAGGGCGCGGCTAAGTTCGTGAGGGTAGTGGGTGCTCTTCGTGCGGTCATCTTTTGCCGTTAACGGGCAAGGGAATGCGACAGCGACTGAATCGATTCTCTGTAGTTGTTGACAGTATCCATTGGGTCAGTTTCATCGTTGAATCTTGAATGTCGATTTTTTATTCCGGAGACTCATTATGAGCAAACAAGATGATCCGATTGTTCAACCTTATCTAAAAGCCGACATCTCGTATGAGGATGATCCTTTCAATACCGATAACGTAAGGTACGGGGGGAGTGACGGTGACTACCGCTTGGAAGGCAGGATCAACTCAGAGAGAAAGATTCTGCAGATTTTCTGTCCCTCCAAATTCAATATAACGAAGACCTATCAATTGGTTCTTCATTCCCCGAAGGAAGGTGAGGCCCAACTGGTTTATATCCGCCCCTCTTCTGAAGGTTATTACAACTTTCGCTCAAATCGCGGAGAGTTGAAGTTCGTAGCGGAGCCAAGCGGTTTGCATGGCTTCTTCGAGGCCTTTATCGATGCGATTCCAGGGGAGTTTCCTGAGACAACAATCACTGGATCCTTTCGAGTGCATTCGATCTAGACATGCGAGCGTTCGCCAGGCGCGGCGAGTGTGTAGACATGGGGCAAGCACTCAGTAGGTGATGGGGATCTGGAATGCTTGAAAGGCATCATCTTGCGGAAGGTAGCCCAACACTCGCGTGGTTTCGCTCAGGTCCAGACGCTTGAAGCGGTTATTGGAAATACCATGGGCGATCAAGTGCTTCACGCCCTCAACCTCGACCGAACGTTGCAGCAATTGCACTGCATCCCGTGGGCTGAGCCAGGCGCTGAGGTCGCGGGCGTTGTTCAGGTCGTGGGTTTCGGGGAATTCAAAAGCGCCGATGCGCAGGGCGATGGTCGACAGCGGCGTCTTGGCTGCGTAGTAGCCACACAGTGCCTCGCCGTAGCATTTGCTCACGCCGTACAGGTTGGCGGGCATCACCGGCATACCGGGGGTGATCTGGCGATCCACCGGGTAGCCTTCGATGGTTTGTGCGCTGCTGGCAAATACCAGGCGCTGCACGCCCGCGGCCACGGCGGCTTCGAACAGGTAGGTGGTGGCGAGGATGTTATTGGGCAGCAGCTCGTCGAACGAGGCGCTGGCATGGGGGATGCCCGACAGATGCACGATAACGTCGATGCCTTCGAGCAGGGTCGCCAGGCTGGATTTATCGCTGAGGTCGGCGTGTACGAAGCGGTGTTCACCCAAGTCGAAGTCCGGCGCGATGCGGTCAGTGAGCGTGAAGCGGTAGCGGTCTTGCGAGGCCTGGAAAAATGTCTTGCCGATTCTGCCGCAGGCGCCGGTGAGTAGTACGTTGAGTCCGTTCACGTGGTGATCCCTGTGCTTAGTTGTGGCCGTCGAGGGCAAAGGTCTTGAAACCGGCGTGCTGGCTAAGCCGCTGATAGTAGGCGGCAATGGCTGGGTAGGGTGGACGCTGCATGGGCGTTGCCTGCCAGCGGTGTACCGAGAGGCCGATGAGGATATCGGCGAGGGTGAATTCATCGCCGGCTACATACGCGCCGGTCCTGGCCAGTTGTTGTTCGAGAATGCCCATCTTGTCGTTCCAGAGCTGCACGGCGGCGGCAATCTGTGTCGCGTCCAGGCCGTCCGGATTGTTGCGCACCAGCGCGGTAAAGGCATCGCCCCAGGCGCGGTTGAGTTCAACGGCTTGCCAGTCGATCCATTGCTCGACGCGGGCTCGTGGTGCGGGTTCGACGGGCAGCAGGTCGCTGCGTTGATAGAGGCCGACCAGGTAGCGGCAGATGGTGTTGGATTCCCATAGCACGCCATGGTCGTCGATCAAGACGGGGATTTGGGCGTTGGGGTTCAGGGCGAGGAACTCGTTGGACTGCGTGGGCTTGAAGCCGATGCCCCAGTCCTCGCGCACATAGTCGATGCCCAGTTCCTGGCAGGTCCACAACACTTTGCGCACGTTGATGGAGGAAGTGCGGCCCAAGATTTTCAGTGAATGTCCCATGGTGCTTCCCTGGCGATGGAAAGCGGTCAATCTAGCAGGGGTAAAGTGGGCACGGTTAAAAAATGTGGGAGGGGGCTTGCTCCCTCCCACATCTGGACCGAGTAAGGTCTCAGCAGCGCGGGGTGTGCTGGTCCATGGCTTTGCCTACCAGCAATACGCTCAGCTCGCTCAGTTGATGAATGGCAAGGGCCACATCACGGTGTTTGCCGGTGAGGTCATTGGACAGGTCAAGCAACAAGGTGCTGACGGAGCAGACGGTTTCGTAGCTGTTGATCAGCAGGGTTTCGGTCGGGGTATCGGGGACGATGGTAAAAAGGGTCGTTGGCGGACTGGTTGTAACCTTGCTCATAAAAGGTGTTCCTTAATGGGGCTACACCTCGTCGCTACTAAACGAAGGGGTGGCAGCTGTACGCAGGTTAGTAGACCGGTGAACACCCAAAGCCGGCGCACCCGGAGGTGCCCTACGCACAGCCGCCATCAAACATAGAAGAGGCTCGTGCACTTAGGATGCTCAAATTCAGGCTACTAAACCCGATCACCGAGAAATTCAGCGACCGGCAAACCTTAAAGACCGCCACCCAGGCGCACAAGCCAGCGGATTCTGACGTAAGCGTAGGTAATGGAGCAAGGCACTTGCCGCAATGTCAGTCGCTTCCTACAGTCGTCCTACGTACTCTCCCGCACCTGCAACTCAAACCCCATATCCACCACCGGTTTGGCAATCTTGTTGCCCGCCATGATCGTCAGCAAATGCTCCGCAGCTCGTCGACCGATGGCTTCCCGGGGAGTGCTGATGCTGCTCAAACGCGGCACCATGAATGCCGACGCGGGCAAGTCGTTGAAGCCCAGCACCGCGACACGCTCCGGCACCTTGATGCCGTGGCGCAGGGCTTCGAGCAGGGCGCCCTGGGCCAGGTCGTCGTTGCCGAAGAAGATCGCATCCACATCCGGATGCGCTGCCAGCAATTGCAGGAACAGTTCGCCGCCCAGGCCCACGGAGGAGGGGCGGGGTGTCAAAAGCTCCAGCGCCGGGTCGTACATGCCCGCCTGCTGCAAGGCGCGGCGGAAACCTTCACCGCGCAACAACGTGCGCTGATCCAACTGCGCGCCGATGTAGGCCAGGCGCTTGCGCCCACGGGACAGCAAATGCGCCGCCGCCGTTTCGCCTGCGGCCAACTGTGAGAAGCCCACGCAGTTCACCCCGGCATTGGGGTCCAGATCCATCATGTACACGCACGGCACATTGCTGGCCTCGACCATTCGTCGCGCGCTTTCGGTGCGGTCGAACCCGGTCAGCAGCAAACCCCGTGGCTGGTAGGCCATGTAGTTGCGCAGCAGGTTTTCTTCTTCATCGCGCGAATAATGGGAGTTGCCGATCAGCACTTCAAAGCCCTTGGGCCGCAGTACCTGATGGATGGCTTCCAGTGTTTCGATAAACAACAGGTTGGACAGCGACGGCACCAGCACCACCACCGATTGGCTCTGGGCCGACGCCAGGGCACGGGCGGCGGGGTTGACCACGTAGCTGAGCTCGGCGGCGGCCTGCTGGACTTTTTCCACCAGGTCGGTGGCCACGGTGCTGATACCGCGCAGGGCGCGGGAGGCGGTGATTGGGCTGACCCCGGCCAGGCGTGCAACTTCATTAAGGGTAGGGCGGCCCGTCGTGCGGGTATTTTTATCGTTCTTGGAGGTCATCAGGCGGCTTGCCAAACAAAAATCGAGGCACTAAGGTAGCGCTGTCTCCAAAGGGCTGCAAATTATTGAACCCAGGGTTGCCTGATCCGGTTCGAATGATTGGAGCAGATGCACGCGTCACTCCATAAAAATGACAAGTCGGCGCGGGAAAAGCCTGTTTTTGCACTAGCCTTATGCTGTGCAAAGGTAGCGCTATCTGCGTCCTGAGGTGTTTCATGAGTCAACCTGTTACCGCCCTGGTCATCATGGGTGTTTCCGGCTGTGGCAAGTCCAGCGTCAGCGAAGCCCTGTGCCGCCTGAACGGCGCCACTGCCATTGAAGGCGACAGCTTTCACCCCGCCGCCAACATCGAAAAGATGAGCGCCGGCCACCCCCTTAACGACGACGACCGCGCCGGCTGGCTCGACATCCTGTGCGATGAACTGCGCCGGTCGCTCACAGCGGGCGAGCATCCTGTGCTCACCTGTTCAGCCCTGAAAAAGAAATACCGCGACCACTTGCGCGAAGCCGCGCCGGGCCTGGGCTTTGTGTTCCTGGAGCTGACCCGCGAAGTGGCCGCCGACCGCGTGTCCCACCGCCCCGGCCATTTCATGCCGGCAAGCCTGATCGACAGCCAGTTCGCCACCCTCGAATCGCCCAAGGGCGAACCGCTGACCCTGGCCCTCAATGCCAGTGAAGACAGCGTTGAGGAGCTGGCCGAGCAGACCAACGCCTGGTGGCGCAAGCACGGCTTTGAACCTACTCATTAATTTTTTGCCGGAAAAGATAGCGCTATCCCCGGCAGAAAATTCAACACCCGCTTTAATAACAACAACAAACAGGAGAGACCCCCCATGTTTGGCATGTCCCACGAGTCTTACCTGCTGCTAGATGCAGTAGTCACTATCATCGGGTTGATCGTTCTGATCACCAAGTTCAAGGTGCACCCGTTCATTGCACTGATCATCGCGGCCGGTTTCCTCGGCCTGACCTCGGGCATGCCCGTGGACAAGATCATCAAGGCGTTCCAGGACGGTTTCGGCGGCGTGCTCGGCTTTGTCGGCATTATCCTCGCGCTGGGCACGATGCTCGGCAAGATGATGGCCGAATCCGGCGGTGCCGATCAGATCGCCCAGACCCTGATCCGCGCCTTCGGCAAAGAGAAGGTCCAGTGGGCCATGATGTTCGCCGCGTTCCTGGTGGGCATTCCGCTGTTCTTCGAGATCGGCTTTGTGTTGCTGATCCCGCTGGTGTTTATCGTGGCACGGCGTACCGGCGTGTCGCTGATCAAGATCGGCATCCCGCTGCTGGCCGGCCTGTCGGCGGTACACGGCCTGGTGCCACCGCACCCGGGCCCGCTGCTGGCGATCGGCGTATTTGGCGCAGATATCGGCAAAACCATTCTTTACGGCCTGATTGTCGCATTGCCGACCGCCATCATCGCCGGCCCGATCTTCGGTACGTTTATCGCCAAGTACATTCCGGGCAACCCGTCCCAGGAACTGGTGGATCAACTGGCCCGCGAGACGGATAACAAGTCGCTGCCAAGCTTTGGCATCACCCTGGTCACCGTGCTCTTGCCGGTGTTCCTGATGCTGCTCAAAACCTTCGCCGACATCGCCTTTGCCGAAGGCAACGTGGTGCGCAACTGGATGGACATGATCGGTCACCCGATCACCGCCTTGCTGCTGGCATTGCTGCTGTCGCTGTACACCTTTGGCCATCGCCAGGGCATCCATTCCAAGCAGATCCTCAAGCTGCTCGACGCCAGCCTGGCGCCGACCGCCGCGATCATCCTGATCATCGGTGCCGGTGGTGGCTTCAAGCAGATGCTGGTGACCAGCGGCGTGGGTGACGTGATCGGCCATATGGCAGTGAACGCACAGATCAACCCGATCCTGCTGGCGTGGCTGGTGGCGGCGGTGATTCGTATCGCCACCGGTTCAGCGACGGTCGCGACCATTACCGGTGCAGGCATTGTGGTGCCGGTGGTCGGCATGATCCCGGGCGTCAACCGCGAGTTGCTGGTGCTGGCGACGGGCGCGGGTTCGTTGATCCTGTCGCACGTCAACGATGCCGGGTTCTGGCTGGTCAAGCAGTACTTCAACATGACCGTGGCCGAGACGTTCAAGACCTGGACGGCGATGGAGACCATCCTGTCGATCGTGGCGCTGATCTTCATCATGTTGCTGTCGTTGGTGGTGTAACAGGCACCGCAAAACACATGTGGGAGCTGGCTTGCCTGCGATGGCGATGGTGAATCCAACACCGCTATCGCAGGCAAGCCAGCTCCCACATTGATTGGCTTTCTTCAGGTGGATCAGGTCAGGCTTTGCTGACCAACCCATCCGCCCTGAACATCCCGCGAATCCCGCGCACCGCCTGGCGAATCCGGTCCTGGTTCTCGATCAGCGCAAAGCGCACATGATCATCGCCATACTCACCAAAACCGATCCCCGGCGACACACACACCTTCGCCTCCAGCAGCAACTTCTTGGCAAATTCCAGCGAGCCCATGGCGGCATACTGTTCGGGGATTTTCGCCCAGACGTACATCGACGCCTTGGGGTTCTCCACCATCCAGCCCAGTTCATGCAGGCCCTTGACCAGCACATTGCGGCGCTGGCGGTATTGTTCGGCGATGTCCTTGACGCACTGCTGATCGCCTTCCAGCGCAGCAATCGCCGCGACTTGCAGCGGTGTGAAGGTGCCGTAGTCGTGGTAGCTCTTGATCCGCGCCAGGGCGTTGACCAGTTCGGGGTTGCCCACCATGAACCCGATGCGCCAGCCGGCCATGTTGTAGCTCTTGGACAGGGTGAAAAACTCCACCGCGATGTCCTTGGCGCCGGGTACCTGCATGATCGAGGGGGCTTTCCAGCCGTCGTAGACGATATCGGCGTAAGCCAGGTCGTGCACCACCAGCACGTCGTATTGCTTGGCCAGGGCGATCACCCGCTCGAAGAAATCCAGCTCCACGCACTGCGCGGTGGGGTTGGACGGGAAGCCCAGGATCATCATCTTTGGCTTGGGAATCGAGCCGCGAATTGCCCGTTCCAGCTCGGCGAAAAAGTCCACGCCCGGCACCAGCGGCACTGAACGTACCTGGGCACCGGCAATCACCGCACCGTAGATGTGAATCGGGTAGCTGGGGTTGGGCACCAGCACGGTGTCACCCTGGTCCAGGGTGGCCAGCATCAGGTGCGCCAGACCCTCTTTGGAACCGATGGTGACGATGGCTTCCGACTCGGGGTCGATATCCACCTCGTAACGATCCTTGTACCAGCGCGAAATCGCCCGGCGCAGGCGTGGAATGCCTTTGGAGGTGGAGTAGCCGTGGGTGTCTTCACGCTGGGCGACGGTGACCATTTTTTCCACGATGTGCGGTGGTGTGGCGCCGTCGGGGTTACCCATGCTCAAGTCGATGATGTCTTCGCCGCGCCGACGCGCAGCCATCTTCAGCTCGGCAGTGATATTGAAAACGTAAGGGGGGAGTCGATCTATGCGCGCAAAGCGGCGCGGCGAACCTTGGTCGGCCATTGTTGCCTCGAGAGTACGTAAGCGCCCGGAACCGTCCGAGCGACGTCGGCCACTGCGGTGGCCTGCGAGGCAGACAATACGGGCGATGATGGCAAGTTGTCCAGATGCGTAGGAAAAATTTCTACATGGAGTGTGGCGCGGATATGCCCCTATACTCGTTGCGGGTTTGTTCCCTCATAAGAAGGAGACTGTTCGTATGGATCAGCAGACAAAACAACCGTTGGAGCCACGCATGGAAGCCGGCAAAGCGCTGGTGATCGCCGGTGTGAAAGGGCGGTATTCGAAGGCCACCGTGGGTGATATCCCACGGTTGTGGGAGTTGTTCGACACCTGTATCAAGGACATCAAGAAGCGCGTGGGTGGGGTGACCTATGGGGTATGCCACAACCCCCATCAAGGCGAATTCGATTACATGGCGGGGGTTGAAGTCCCGGCCAAGGGCGATGTGCCCAGCAATTTCGAGTTCATCGAAATCCCGCCGCTCAACTATGCCGTGTTCGCGCATTACGGGCCGGTGCAGGCACTTGAGCAAACCTACGAACGCATCATGTTCGAATGGCTGCCGCATTCGGGCTACAAGGTGATGGGGGCGGATTTCGAGCGCTATAGCGCGGATTTCGATGGGAAGAAGGGCACGGGGACGGTGGAAGTCTGGCTACCGGTTGGAGAGCGGGGCTGACTGCGCATTCGATGTCACGTAAACACGACAGGCACGCGTGAAAGTCCTGTTTACGTGACATTACCGTTATGAACTGAATATCCAGCGCAACCGGCGCTCATACCCGACCCGTCCCTTGTAGGCCTCGCCGCTGTCCACCCATCCCGCCCCGAGATACAGCCCCATCGCCGCCAGGTTGTGCGTGTCCACAGACAACTCCAACCCTTTGATCTGCGGCCACGTCTCAAGCGCCATGGCCGGCAGCGCCTGCAAACACGCTTTGCCGAACCCACGCCCTTGCTGATGTCGATCCACCTGCAATGCGTGCAGTGTGGCGCTGTGTTCATCGGCCCAATGGGGCAGGCACGGTGGGCGCTTGAGCAGGAGGAAGGCGACGGGAATGTCGTCGGCCAAAAACGCAAAGCCCTTGACCCCAGGGCTAGGGTTGGCCAGCAAGGTATTAAGGGCGCAGTACATATCCCCGCAAAACGGCAATTGTTCAGGATGAACTTCGATGGCGCTCACTTGCTGTTGTTGCACAGGGTTGAGCGCCTCGTAGGCAACAAGGCGGGTTTGCATCGGGCTATCCGAACGGTTGCAAATAAGGGCGCAGTTTATCGGGTTTGAGGTATGGGAAATTATTTTTCCGAGGTGTGTCGATTGGTGCGACGGCCATTCGACTAAGGGTGACCTACGTGATTTTCCACCCCAAGGAGTCATCGCCATGAGCACTGCCATCAACCACCTGATCGAGCAATGGAAACACGCCGTCGTCAGTCGCGATATCGACAAGATTGTCAGCTTTTACGCCGACGATATCGTCTCGTTCGATGCCGTAACCGCTTTACAATTCAAAGGCAGGGCTGCCTACCGCGCACACTGGGAAGAATGCATGAAGCATTGCCCCGGCCCCGGTATCTTCGAGTTTCATGAACTGCATATCGTCCAAGCGCCAGACAGCGCGTTCGCTCACTGGCTGGCCCACTGCGGCGGTGCCGGGCCCGATGGTGAGGTGAAAGCCTGCTGGATGCGCGTGACCGCCGGGTACCAGCGCATCAATGGCCAATGGAAGGTGGTGCATGAACACTGGTCGGCGCCCTTTGATATGCAAAGCGGCACAGCGTTGTTCGATCTACAACCCTGAGCGCCGCGAACTATAGTCAGTCATCCGAACATGGAGAACGCCATGAAATATCTGTGCCTGATCTACAGCGACGAACAGGTGCTGCACACCTCGCCCGACAGCCCCCACGACTCGGAGTGTCTCGCCTATGCGCAGGCCATCCAGGCCAGCGGGCGGATGCTGGCCGCCGAGCCGCTGGAGCCGGTGGCCACCGCCACCACCGTGCGTATGCGCAATGGCAAGTTGTCGATCACTGACGGGCCGTTTGCCGAAACCAAAGAGCAGCTCGCCGGGTTCTACCTGATCGACGCCAGGGACCTTAACGAAGCGATCCAGGTGGCAGGTGACATTCCGGCGGCCCGAGTCGGCAGTGTGGAAGTACGCCCGGTGCGCGAACTGAACGTGCCGCAATGACGCTCAGTGGTCAGGTCGAAGCCATCTACCGCAGCGAGTCACGGCGTGTGCTTGCCACGCTGATTCGCGTGCTGGGTGATTTCGACCTGGCCGAGGAGGCGTTGCACGAGGCGTTTTTTGTCGCCGTGCAGCGCTGGCCCGAGGACGGCATACCGGATAACCCACGAGCCTGGCTGGTATCGACCGGCCGCTTCAAAGCCATCGACCGCCTGCGCCGCCAGGCGCGGTTTACCCCGTTACTGCAAGAGCAGGCCGACACGCTGCAAGCAGCTGACTGGAGCGATGACGACGTGGAAGATGACCGCCTGCGCCTGATCTTCACCTGCTGCCATCCGGCGCTGGCCCCTGATGCCCAGGCCGCGCTGACCCTGCGTGAGATCTGCGACCTCAGCACCGAGCAAATCGCCCACGCGTTCCTGGCCACACCTGCCACCATCGCCCAGCGCATCGTGCGCGCCAAGGGCAAGATCCGCGATGCGAAAATTCCTTACCAAGTGCCGTCCCGAGCCGAATTGCCCGAGCGATTGGACAGCGTGTTGCGCGTGATTTACCTGGTGTTCAACGAGGGCTACACGGCCTCCACTGGGGCGGACCTGACCTGTGAAGACTTGACCCTGGAGGCCATTCGCCTGTGCCGTTTGCTGATGCAATTGCTGCCGGAGCCGGAGGTGATGGGCTTGTTGGCGTTGATGCTGTTGCATGAGTCGCGAAGGCCCGCACGCACCTCGGCCAACGGCGAACTGGTGCTGCTGGATGCTCAGGACCGTGGGCTGTGGGATACATCGTTGATAGCTGAAGGCTGCAACCTGGTGGAGCAGGCGCTGAGCACCCGGCGCTTCGGGCCCTATTGCTTGCAGGCGGCGATTGCGGCGGTGCACGCCGAGGCGCCTAACGCAGGGGAAACCGATTGGCGACAGATTATCGGGCTCTACGATGTACTGCTCAGAGCGGTACCCTCGCCGGTGATCGAATTGAACCGGGCAGTTGCGGTGGCGATGGAGCAGGGGGCACTGGCGGGTTTGGCGCTGGTGGAGGGCATTTTGCAACGCGGTGACTTGCACGATTACCACTTGGCGCATTCGGCCCGCGGGGAGTTTTGCCGGCAGTTGGGACGGGTTGAAGAGGCCCGTGCAGCTTACGAAAAAGCTCTGTCGCTGACCCAACAAACCCCGGAAAAGCGCTTCATCATGCGCCGCCTCGCCGAACTCAATTCCCCCAGACAATGACTATCCAAATATGGGAGGGGCTCAGTCGAGCATCTTGCCCAGCAACCAACTCCCAGCAGGCCCCGGTGGGTGTTGGCGCGACCATAGAGCATCCACCGCCACCGAGCGCGGCCAGCTGCGAACCTTGAGTTCAACCAGCTGATTGCCGCCAAAACGTTCCACCAGCCAGCGTGGAATCGGTGCCCAGCCAAAACCCAGTTGCGCCATCTCCATCAACATCAGGTAACTCGGTGCCGACCACACACGCTGAGTGCTGCGGCTTTCATTGGGGTTGATGATGCTCGCCAGCCGCAGCTCCCGGTGTTGCTGCAAGACGTGCGGGAGCACCCTGTCCAGGCCAGCCAACGGGTGTTCAGGCGAAACGAACAGCGCGATTTCCGTACGTTCTTCCACGCAGGAGAAGGTCAGATCCGGCGGGTAAATCTCTTGTTTCTCGATAAACGCAATCTGTGCCCGGCCGCTTTGTACCAGCGCGATCAGGTCTTCGCATTCGGCGATCAGGCATTCCAGCTCAAGGTCCGGATAGCGTTGCTCGAAGGCTGTGAGGGCGATTTCGAATCGATCCGATTGGTAAGTATCGGACATGGCGATACTCAACTTCGGCTCCAACCCTTGGGATAGCTGACTGGCGGCCAACTCCAGGCGACTGCTGGCCTCCAGCACCTGTTCGGCCCGTTGCAGCAGTACCTGTCCCGCCGCAGTCAAGGTGGGTTTGCGGCTGCTGCGATCAAACAGCACAACGTCCAGGTCAATCTCAAGGCTGGCCACCGCCGCGCTGACAGTCGACTGGCTTTTGCCCAGCTTGCGCGCAGCGGCGGAAAACGAGCCTTGGGTGGCGGCCTGGACAAACGCCTGGAGCACTTCGTGGGAGGCCATACTATCGCCTTGGTCGATGGTTATTGGTTATGAAGTATCGAGACAAAACCTGATCATGGCAACCATCGTCATTCACGGAGCCGGGTCATGAACCCTACCAAGTCGATTACTGAACGTGTTTTCCAAGCCCTGGGTTTTGAAGGGTTGGCCTTGTTGATCTGTACGCCGCTGCTGGTTTGGATCACCGGCAGGCCGGCACTGGAGATGGGCGCAGTGACCTTGGGCATCAGCCTGTTGGCCCTGAGCTGGAACGTGGTTTTCAACAGCCTGTTCGACCGCCTCAAAACACACCTGCAACTGGCCAACAGTGGCTGGACCCGGGTGCTGCACGCGCTGCTGTTCGAGGGCGGCCTGATCCTGCTGGCAGTGCCGTTGATTGCGACCTTGATGAAGATCAGCCTGTTGGAGGCGTTCATCCTCGACATTGGTGTGCTGCTGTTCTTCCTGCCGTACACCTATGTGTACCACTGGGGTTATGACGTGTTGCGCGAGAAAATCGTCGGTAAAACCCCAGTAGCCCTGTAGGTGGGCGCCTACAGGAACATCCCGCCCGACGCCTCGATCCGCTGGCCGGTGATCCAATGGCTGCCATCGGCCAGCAATGTCGAAATCGCACCGCCAATGTCGTCCGGCAAACCGGCGCGGCCCAGGGCCGTGTTATTGGCGACCATGGCATTCACATCGCTGTTGTCGCGCACCGCGCCGCCGCCGAAGTCGGTGGCAATCGCGCCCGGTGCCAGGGTGTTCACGGTAATACCGCGTGGGCCCAGCTCTTTGGCCTGGTAGCGCGACAGCACTTCGACCGCTCCCTTCATCGACGCATAGGCTGCATACCCCGGCAGGCTGAACCGCGCCAGGCCGCTGGAAATGTTGATGATGCGTCCGCCATCGCTGATCAACGGCAGCAGTTTTTGCGTGAGAAAAAACGGCGCCTTGACGTGGATCGCCACCAACTGGTCGAACTGGGCTTCGGTGGTCTCGGCGAAGCTGGCGTGGGCAGCGATGCCTGCGTTATTGATCAGAAAGTTGAAATGATCCTGAGCGAAAACATCCTTGAGCAGCGCGCCGACCTGGCCGACGAACCCATCGAAGCTTGCGCTTTGGCTGACGTCCAGTTGCAGCATGGCGGCGCGGCCACCCAATGCCTCCACTTGGGCAACTACGGCTTGGGCCTCGCCTGCGGCGCTGTGGTAGGTGCCGATAATGTCTACGCCTTGCGCAGCCAGGTGCAGCGCAGCGCTTTTGCCCAGGCCACGGCTAGCGCCGGTGATGAGTGCGATTTTACGGGTCATGGTGCAGTCCTCAGTGATAGTTAGTGGAACTGAGTGTATTTGTCCGGTCATGACGTGATAAACAGGCTGATATCGGAATCACTGGCCGGATAAGGCGAACAATCCAATGAACAAGCTTGAGCTGCTGCGCACCTTCGTACGCGTCACTGAGTTATCGAGTTTTACCCAGGCCGGCCAAAGCCTGGGTTTGCCACGCTCTACGGTATCCGAGCATGTGCAGGCGTTGGAGGAGTTGCTCGGCGCACGGCTGTTGCAACGCACCACGCGCAAGGTGCAGGCGACCCAAGACGGGCGTGTGTTGTATGAGCGCAGCAAGGATCTGCTGGCGCATATGGAAGAACTGGAAGGGTTGTTTCGCCAGGATGAAACCCAACTGGCCGGGCGCATACGGGTGGATATGCCCAATGTCATGGCGCGGGGTTTGATCGTGCCGAATTTGCCCACGTTCATGACGCGCCATCCCCTGATCGACATCGAGATCAGCGGCTCGGACCGCCAGGTGGACCTGATCGCCGAAGGATTTGATTGCGTCGTGCGCGTCGGTGCCCAGCCAGACCAAACAGTGGTGGCGCGACGGGTGTGCAGCATGCCGATGGTCAACTGCGTGAGCCCGGCGTATCTGCACCGTTACGGCATGCCTGCGACATTGGCTGACCTGGCGAATCACCAATTGGTGCATTACGTGCGGCCCCTGGGCGCACGCTCGGCAGGGTTCGAGTACCTGGTGGGCAACAAGGTGCAACGGTTGCCGATGGCAGGAAGGGTGACCGTCAACAGCACCGATGCGTATCAGTCGGCGTGCCTGGCAGGTTTTGGCATTACCCAAGTGCCCCAACTCGGGATTCGCGATTTATTGGCCAGTGGCGAGTTGGTAGCCGTGCTGCCGGATTACCAGGCACCGCCTCTGGACGTGTATTTACTGTACGCCGGCCAGCGGCATTTACCGCTGCGGGTGCGGGTGTTCATGGACTGGTTGACCGCCACCCTGCAAGCCCACCTTTAACGGCGCGCCGACAACTGCTGCGGCGCCAGGAACGCATCGTGGAAGTAATCGCGGAAGGCTTGCATCGCCGGGGTAAACGCGCGCTCGCGGTGCCAGGCCAGGCCGACGCTCATGGGCGTGACCGGGTCGGTGACGGTCAGGGTTTCGATGCGCTTGCCTTCCAGCGACCAGGGCCGGTGCACCAGGTCCGACAGAATCGCCACGCCGCTGCCATTGGCAACCATGCTGCGCACCGCTTCCACCGAGCTGGTGCGCAGCCGCACCCTGGGGGTTTGCCCGGCCTGTTCCCAATAGCGCATGGCACTGTGTTCGGCTTCATCGACGGTCAGCAGGATGTAGGGCTCTTGCGCCACGTCCGCCAGGCTGACGGCGCCGCGTTCACACAATGGGTGATGGCTGGGCAGCCACAGGCGGCGTTCGGAGTTGAACAGGATTTCAGAGACGATATCCGCGTGGGTGAGGTTGGCGGTAAGCACCACGGCCATGTCGAACTGGCCATCGAGCAGGCCCTGTTCGATGGCCTGACGTTCCTGCTCGAACACCTCGATGGTCACGTCCGGATGCCAATGCTCCATGCGCTGCAAATGGTGCGGCAGGAAATAACCCAGCACGGTGTAGCTCGCCGCCACCCGCAACACGCCGCTGGCGCGGTAATCCGGCAGCGGGCTGTTCAGGGCGTCTTCTACGCTGCGCACAATCACATAGGCGCGGTTGAGAAAATGCCGACCGGCGTCGGTGAGGTTCATGCCCTGGGCCGAGCGCACGAACAACTGTACGCCGAGCATGGCTTCCAGCTCCTTGATCGCCGTGGTCACCGCCGACTGGGAAATGTTCAGGTGAATCGCCGCCTGGGAAATCTGGCCGATTTCAGCGGTGGCGACGAAGTAGCGAACCTGGCGCAAGGTAAGGGACATGGTCGGTATCTGATTTTCAGAAGATGGGTCATCTGATAATAGATCTTCCCAAGGGGTCAAGCCCCAGCCTACTTTCCTGGCATCACTTATGGCGGAGCAACCTTGATGCGGGCAGTGGATTTCAATTCGGACATGGGCGAAAGCTTCGGCCCCTGGACTATCGGCGACGGCGTCGACGCAGAGCTGATGGCTCACATCAGCTCGGCCAATATCGCCACCGGCTTTCACGCCGGCGACCCTGGCACCATGCGCCGCACTGTTGGGCGCGCCAAGCAATTGGGCGTGGCCATCGGCGCTCACCCGGGTTTTCGCGACCTGGTGGGCTTCGGTCGTCGGCATATCCATGCATCGGCCCAGGAGCTGGTGGACGATATGCTCTACCAGCTTGGCGCGCTGCGTGAAATGGCTCGTGCCCAAGGCGTGACCTTGCAACACATCAAGCCCCACGGCGCGCTCTACATGCACCTGGCCCGCGATGAAGAGGCTGCGCGGCTATTGGTGCAAAACCTGCAAATCATTGAGCCGACGCTGTTGTTGTACTGCATGCCCAATTCGGTGATCTGGCGCATTGCCAGGGAGCTGGGGCAGCCGGTCGTGCGCGAGTTCTATGCCGACCGTGAGTACGATCTGAGCGGCTCCATCGTGTTCACCCGCAATGTGCGTGCCCTGGACGCAGCCACTGTTGCGGCCCGTGTCCTGCGCGCTTGTCAGAGCGGGCGGGTACGTACCGTAGAAGGCGAAGACCTGATGATTGAATTCGATTCCATCTGCCTGCACAGCGATACCCCTGGCGCCCTGGACTTGGTGCAAGCCACCCGCGAAGCGTTGGATCAGGCCGGTATCGAAGTCCGGCCCCCCCAATAAGAGCCTTACCTCACTTTTTTGCCTGCCTTTCTACAATGATTCCAAGAGGAACAGACATGGCTGAAACGTCCCCCATCCGCTACAGCTTCGGCGGTGATGAACACCTGTTTGCCGAGGTCAGCGACAGCATGTCCCTGGAGGCTTTTTTCAAGGGCATGGCGGTGACCCGCGCCGTGGAACGCCTGGCGCTGGAAGGCGTGCTGGATGTGTGCCTGGCCAATGCATCCTTCCAGATTCGCTTCGACCCCGACCGCATCGCGCCTCACGTGCTGCTCGACGCGGTGCAAAGCGCCGAAGCCCAGGCGGTGGCCGAGCGCACGCTGCACACGCGCATCATCGAGATCCCGGTGCTCTATAACGACCCCTGGACCCACGAAACCCTGATGCGTTTTCGTGACCGCCACCAGGACCCCGGCGGCACTGACCTGGAATACGCCGCCCGTATCAACGGCCTGGCCGACGTGGACGCGTTTATCGCCGCCCACAGTGGCGCACCCTGGTTTGTGTCGATGGTCGGCTTTGTCGCGGGGCTGCCGTTCATGTTCCAGATGGTCGAGCGCGACCGGCAATTGCAGGTGCCCAAGTACCTGCGGCCGCGCACCGACACGCCGAAACTGACCCTGGGCCATGGCGGCTGCTTTGGGTGTATCTATTCGGTTCGCGGTGCCGGCGGTTACCAGATGTTCGGCGTGACCCCGGCACCGATCTACGACCCGCAGCAGCAGTTGGCCTACCTCAAGGAGCACATGGTGTTCTTCCGTCCTGGCGACATCGTGCAGTTCAAGCCGATGGGCCGGGAGGCTTACGACCTGGCCGTCACCGAAGTGGAAGCCGGGCGTTTCGACTTGCGCATTCGCCCGGTGGAATTTTCCCTCGATGCCTTTCTCGCCGATCCCATTGGCTATCCGCAAACCCTGCAGGAGGCGCTGGCATGATCAAGGTGCTCAAACCCGGCCTCGCCACCTCCGTGCAGGACCTGGGCCGCGAAGGCTATTACCACCTGGGCATTCCGCCATCGGGGGCGCTGGACCAATACGCGCTGAGTGTAGCCAACCATCTAGTCGGCAATCCCGTGGGCGCGGCTGGCCTGGAATGCACGCTGATCGGGCCTGAGCTGGAGTTCCAGCAAGACGCGCTTATAGCGCTGAGCGGCGCCTTGATGTCGCCGCGCCTGGACGGTGAAGTGGTGCATCAGGACACCGCCTTTAGCGTGCGTGCCGGGCAGGTGCTGCGCTTCGAGTTTCCCGTGGCCGGCGCGCGGACTTACCTCGCCGTTGCCGGGGGCATCGACGTGCCGTTGGTGCTTGGCAGCCGCTCCACCTACACCCTTGGTGCTCTCGGTGGGTTTCACGGGCGGCGCTTGCAGGAGGGCGATCTGTTGCCTATCGGCACGGCCAGCGGTGCGGGGCGTGCGGGCAACAGCTTGCCGATGGCGTTGCGTCGTTCGGTGGGCGGTGATGTCACGTTGCGCGTAGTGCCGGGGCTGTACTACGAGCGCTTGACCGACGCGGCAAAAAGCAGCTTTTTTGCCGAGCCGTGGACGGTGGGCTCCGAGGCTGATCGCATCGGCTATCGCTTCAAGGGCGGCAGCGCATTGAGCTTCCAGCCGCGGGAACAGCCGTTTGGCGCGGGCTCCGACCCCTCCAACATCGTCGACAGTTGCTACCCGATTGGTTCGATTCAGGTACCGGCGGGGTTGGAACCGATTGTGCTGCATCGCGATGCGGTGTCGGGCGGTGGCTACGCGATGATCGGCACGGTGATCAGCGCCGACCTGGACTTGATCGGGCAGATGCAGCCCAATCAGCGAGCGGGGTTCGTGGCGGTGACATTGGAGCAAGCGCTGGAGGCGCGGCGGGTCTACAAAAAGCGCCTGAAGGCCATGGCCGGACTCTTCACACCCTGAAGAAACACAAAACCGAATGTGGGAGGGGGCTTGCTCCCACATTTTGATTTTCTGTGTGTCAGAACAATTGGGTAAAAAGCCAGTAGAGGCTACCCGACAGCAATATCGCCGCCGGCAAGGTCAACACCCACGCCATCAACAAATTGCGGATGGTCTTCATCTGCAACCCCCCGCCATTGGCGACCATGGTCCCGGCTACACCCGAGGACAATACATGGGTGGTCGACACCGGCAGCCCGAACATATCCGCCGCGCCGATGGTCAGCATCGCCACCGTTTCGGCCGAAGCGCCTTGAGCGTAAGTCAGGTGAGTCTTGCCGATTTTTTCGCCCACCGTCACCACGATGCGCTTCCAGCCGACCATGGTGCCCAGGCCAAGGGCAATGGCCACGGCGATCTTCACCCACAGCGGGATAAAGCGCGTGGCGTTGTCGATCTGTTGCTTGAACAGTTGAAGCTTGCCCTGGGTGTCGGCGTCGAAGTTGCCGACCTTGTCTTTGTCCATCAGGCGAATGGTTTCGCTGGTCAGGTACATGTCGTTACGCACGTTGCCGACGGCTTCGGCCGGTACGGCGGCGAGGGAACCATAGCTTTTCACTTCTTCGCCGATATGGCCGGTGATGGCGGCGAGTGCGGGCACCAGTTCCGGCGTGGCCTCTTTGGTGCGAACGTAGGTCGACAAGGTTGCACGTGAATCGCCCGGTGCCGGCTGCGGCGCTGCTTTGACCAAGGCAGCCTGGGTCACTTCAGCGACGGCGGCAAATTGCAGCGACTGATCGGCAGGCATGGTGCGGTTCAGCGCGTAGGCCATCGGCAAGGTGCCCACCAGGATCAGCATGATCAGGCCCATGCCCTTTTGCCCATCGTTGGAACCGTGGGCGAACGACACGCCGGTGCAAGTAACAATCAGCATCCCGCGAATCCACCAGGGCGGCGGCGTGTCGCCTTTTGGCGCCTTGTACAGTGCACGGTTTTTGACAAAAGCGCGCAGCGCCAGCAACAGCAAGGCGGCAAATGCAAAGCCAATCAGCGGCGACAGCAACAAGGCATAACCGATCTTGATCGCCTGGCTCCAATCCACACCGCTGGTGCCGTCACGTCCGTGCATCAGGGCATTGGCTACGCCTACGCCAATGATCGAGCCGATCAGGGTATGGGACGACGAGGCCGGCAACCCCAGCCACCAGGTGCCCAGGTTCCACAGGATCGCGGCGATCAGCAAGGCGAAGATCATAGCGAAACCGGCGGAGGAGCCCACCTGCAAAATCAGCTCCACCGGCAGCAGGGCAATGATGCCGAACGCCACCGCACCGCTGGACAGCAACACGCCTAGGAAGTTGAAGAAGCCCGACCACACCACCGCAAAATGCGGTGGTAGCGAGTTGGTGTAGATCACCGTCGCCACTGCGTTGGCGGTGTCATGGAAGCCGTTGACGAATTCAAACCCCAGGGCGATCAACAACGCCACGCCGAGCAACAGGAATGGCGTCCAGGTGGTGAGCTGGGCGCCCATTTCGTGCATGTCGTGCATCAGGCTGTAGGCGGTGAACAGCAGGCCCATGGCGAGTACTGTGAAGAAGATGATTACCGTCAACAGGCCAGGTTTTGTGTCCAGACGGGGTTTGGGGCCAGCGGATGAAGCGTGGGTAGAGGCAGTCAGGGAAGGGGTGGCCATGCCGGAGCATCCAGGGTAAGGAGGATGTCATTCATAGTCGTTGCAGAATGTTACAAGGGGGCTGTCACAGGTCAGTGTTTATAAGATCGAGCGTGCCGCTGGTCAGTTATCTTTGCGCTTTCTAAACGTCCAGCATTCCATCATCAAGGTCAATACATCTCGAAGGGCTTGCCTTGCAGTGCTTTGAGGTCTGATGTCCGGTTTCGTTAGTAATGTTACTTTCATGACCTCATGATACTCGTCTGTACCTGTTAGTTTTGACAGTAGATGAATGTCAGAAGGCATAGTTTAATCGAGGTGCAGGTCTAATTTTTTAATACTTAAAAGGTGAATGCGATGAGTTTTCCCAGTCTTCCGAAAATTGAAATTCCTCAAAGCTCCCCCAATCCGCACGGTGTCACCATCCAATTAGGGCATTTTGATACGTTGGAGGTTATTGTTCCTCCAATTACAATAGTCCCGCCTTTTGGGTTTATTACTGTCTCGGTTATTGTTGATGGAAAACCAGCCCAAGAGGCTTGGGTAGAGCCAGGGGATTCTGCCCCTGTTTCAATTGATATTCCGCCCTATGCGCTACGTTGCTGTTGGCAAACAATCGAATACTTGGTGACCACTGTCAATGGTACGGAGTATTCAGAAACGCTCAGGGTTCTCAATGACGGCGTGTAAGGTAATTGAGGCTGAGGTGAATGTTGAAGTGAGTAACGTACATGCGGCAGAAGATCGAAATGTCGGTAGTTTGTGCTTCGGCATAGTTGTGTGAGTGATTCATTATGCTGCGGGCATTTTCAGGTTTTGAAGGGCGCCAACTTAGGTTGGTGCTCTTCTGTATTTTAACTCAGGTAGTTTACTTGTCTTCCAGTGTGGTGCTGCTTTGGGCGTCGAAATTTAATTAAAACCTGCTGTTTTAGGGCGGTTGCGCAAACTTTTAAGTCAATAGTCTTTGCGTTTGCGAAAGGCCCAACGCCCGGCAATCAAGGTAAAAGTCGCGACCAGCGCCACCAATATCCAGAAACCTTCCGGGTCTTGGGACAGCGGCACCCCCCCCACATTCATCCCAAAAAAGCCGGCGATGATATTGATCGGCAACGCCAGCACCGTCACCACCGTGAGGGTGAACAGCGTACGGTTGCTTTGCTCATTGAGGTTGGCGGCGATCTCTTCCTGGAGCAGCTTGATACGTTCGCCCAGGGCCGTCAGGTCGTTGATGATCAACGCAAACTCCTCGGTGGATTTGCGCAACTCCTTCACGTCTTCCTTTTGCAGCCAGTGCGGCGGACGGTTGAGCAGGCGTAACAACGAGCCTGGCTCCAGCGCCAGCAGGCGTTGCAGGCGCACCAATACGCGGCGTGCAGCGCCCAGTTCGGCGCGGTTGGTAGACAGGCGTGAGGACAGCAACTGATCTTCGATATGGTCGACGCTGATACTGGTCTTGCGCACGATCTGGGTCAGCACTTCGCCTTGGTCGCGCAGTAAATGCACCAGCAGTTCCAGAGGCGAGCGAAAGTGTTCACCGGCTTTTACCGACGAGCGCAATTTGTCTACCGAATGCAGTGGTTGCAGGCGCGCACTGATCAGCAAGCGGCTGCGCGCGCACACCCACAGCGTGGAAATATCCGACGACACCATGCTGCTGAAGTTGAACACCACATCGTTGACCACCGCCAACAAGGCCGAGTCCACATGCTCGATGCGTGTAGAGCGTGAGCCCTCATGCAAAGCTTCAAAAAACTCTTCCGGCAGCGACAAATGCGCCTGCATCCAGCGCTCGCACGCAGCGTGGGCGAGGTTCAAGTGCAGCCACAGAAACTCTTCCGGATCTTGTGGTTGCTGCAAGGCGGCGAGGGCGGTGGCTGAGTCAATTTGCTGGCCTTTTTCGCCGGGGCGAAAGCGGAAACCGTAAAGCAGGCCAAACAGGTCGGGGTCCTGATGGGCGTGGTCGATGCTGTGGTTCATGGCGGCTCGCAGGGAAAGGGCCTGTAGGACGTTTCATAGGCACTCAGGCGCGAATCATTGCAAGGTGGGATGACGGTTATGTGACGGTTGGGTGTCGCGCATAAAAAAACGCGCCACCCGAAGGTGGCGCGTTTTTTGGGAGATTCGACTCAAGTGTCGAGCTTGTCTGCGAGCACTGCGCCAGTTTTGGCGTCGAGCTTCACTTCGAATTGCTTGCCGGCAGTGTCGGTCAGTTCAACTTCGTAGACCAGGACGCCGCTATTGTTGTGGTCCAACTCGGTGTCATTGATAGTGGCGCCCGCGTGCTTGTCCAATGCGGCAGCGTTGAGTTTGTCGAAAGGCATCACGGCGCCAGACTTGAGCAGGCTAGGAATCTGGTCTGGACGAACATCCGCCTGCGCCAGGCCGGCAGTCAGGGTCAAGGCAGTGGCGGCGAACAAAGCGGTCAAGGTTTTCATGGTGTGTGTCCTTCTTGGGTTGAGCTGTTTAAGTGGCGCCAGATTAACCGGCGCAACTTAACTCATCCTTAATGGCTCACTGACACCAACGCCCTTAGTACTTATGGTCGTTGAGCAGGTCCTGAACGCTGGAAGACGGCCAGCGTTTGTAGAACTTCAGCAGCTCGGCGGCACGGTTGGTGAAGATGCCATCGACGCCGGCCTTCATGACTTTCTCGAAATCCACCGGCTCATCCACGGTGTATACATGCACCAACAGGCCCTTGTCGTGGGTCAGCTTGTTCATTTCAGGTTTCACCAGATCGGTGTAGCTCTGGTCGCCGTGGTCGGTCAGCTCAGCCGACGGGCCGGTGCCGATGGCGCCAAGGCTTTTGGCCTGGTCGACCCATTTTTCAAATTCGGCGGCGTCCTTCGGTTCTTGCTTGGCGTAGTAGGCGGCCTTGGTCGGTTCACCGGATTCGGCGAAGGTGACTTTGGATTTGGGTTCGATGCTGCCTTCGCCGACCCACAACAGCAGGATCTTCGGGGTGTTGGGCATTTCTTTCTGCAACTCTTGCAGGCTTGCAACTTCAAAGGTTTGCAGCACCACGCGGCCACGGCCTTGGCCGACGCCGGTGTTGCTTTTGCCCAGCTTGGAGCCGGCGGAACTCAGCCAGCCCTTGTCCAGCAGCTTGTTTTTCAGGTCGGCTTCGATCCCCGGGAACTGCTTGGGCTCCTTGGTTTCGATGTACAGGCCGGGTTTGTGCGAGGGGTTGCCTTCGGCGATCTTGATGATGTCGTCCAGGCTCAGGATCTTCAGGCCAACGAAGCCTGGGCGCGCGCGGTCCGGGTAGGCGGCGTTGAACCAGCTGCCGGCGTCGAGGGTTTGCAGTTCTTTCCAGGTGAACTCGTTGGCAGGCGCGTCTTTGCGCTCGGGGAACTTGGTGGCCACGTCGGTGGTGCGCTGCAGGTTGTTGTCGTGCAGGGCAAACAGCACGCCGTCCTTGCTGCGTTGCAGGTCCAGTTCCAGGTAGTCGGCCCCCAGGTCGCGTGCCACCTTGTAGGCGGCGGCGGTGGATTCAGGTGCGTCGTAGGAGGCGCCACGGTGAGCGATCACGGCAGGGTAGGGTATGCCTTCGTTTGTCGCCAATTCAGCCGGGCTGACCGGGTCGGCAGCCTGTGCCTGGCCAAGGCCGAGCATCAACGCCAGCAGCAAGGCGCTCTTGGTAAACGTGACAGGCATATGCGAAGTCCTTTCGTGGAGGTAACTTTGAGAAGGTGTCCTTTTTAACAATTGATTGCGAAAGGCGCTATCACCAAACCGACATTAACGTGCGCGCGAGCCAATTTTGTCGGTTTTTTTGTGCTGCATTGCAGTATTCTTGGCCATAGCTGCCCCGTCAGAGGGCAGTATTTTTTGCCACGCGTGTAAACCATCTTTCCAGTCCCGATGGGACTTTTCAGTGAGGTTTACCATGCGCATCACTTCAGAACTTATCTGCCAGGCCGCCGACCAACTCCAGGGTTTTGTCGGCCTCAATCGCAAGACCGGCCAGTACATCGTGCGTTTCAGCGAAGATGCCTTCGGCATGGACGTGGCCGATGACGGCATCATCCCCACTGCCGAATTCGTCTGGCTACCGGCCGCCGACCACACCATGACCCTGTGCCGCGAACGCATACAGTTGCTGCTGGACCAGAACATCGATGACCGCATCAACATCACCGAACCGTTGCGGGTGTATATGCGCCGGGTGGAGATCCCGCAGATCAGTGCGTTGCGCAGTTTGGTGAGCTAGCCCGCAGCTTTTTTCTGGTCGGTGAGGGGCAAATGAGGGTTAGTGTTTCAACGAGGGTAGGTGTACGCCCGCTCTACCTTGCATACCCGCATGTGAAACGCGGTGTACCAAGTGGCCCGCCCTCGCTCACGCGCCTGCCGATGCTCGGCCTGCTGTTTCCAGGCCAGGATCGCCGCTTCGCTGGTCCAGTAGGACACTGTGATCCCCAACCCATCTTCTCGCGCGGACTCCACCCCGAGAAACCCAGGTTGTTCCGCCGCCAGTGCCAGCATCCGCGAGGCGGCCTCGCCATAACCCTGGTCGCCATCGGTACGCAGTGAGCTGAAAATCACCGCGTAATAAGGCAGGGCCGGTGTCTTGGCGATCATACCAATGCCCCTCGACACGCCTTGAGCAGGGCCAGTGCCAAGGGCGGGGTGATGCCGTTCAGCGCAGCGCGTTCAGGCTGGAACAGGGTGGCGACGAAGAACGGATGGTCGAGCAACTCCACGGCGCGCAGATCGCCCGCTGAATCGTGGCCGGTGGGAATCAGGTTGCCTTCAAGCAGTGCACCAGCAAACGTGGGGTTGATGCCGTAGCGGCATCGATAGCCTTCGTGGATATCCACGCTGGCGTAGGCTTGGGCAATACGGGTGTAAGGGGCCAGGCGCACGGTGTCGTTCACTTCTACCAGGGAGCAGCTCAGTGGCGTGATGACGGCGCGTTCAGCGTCTGGAGCCAACTCGCCATGCTCTGCATCGGCCCAACCCAGTACGTTGCGGGCATATTCCAATACAGCATGTTGAAAACCACCGCATGTGCCGAGAAAAGGGCGTCTTTGCTCGCGAGCAAAACGGATTGCCCGCAGCGCGCCCTCGGTGTCGCGGTAGGGGCTGGCGGGGACGCACCAGAAGCCGTCAAAACCGTGCAGGGCAGAGGTGCAGGTGAGTGTGTCGGTGTCGAGCCATTGTACCTGGGCGCTCAGACCCAGGGCGGCAGCGGCCCGCTGTAGCGCCAGCGGGATAGCCCGGTGGGCGATCACATCAGGATTGTAGTCGCCGATCAGGGCGAGGTGCAGGGCGGGGGCTGTCATCGTGTATGTCCCATGGCTTGTGGTGTGCTGATACCCACTATAAATTGGCGTTTGCGCAATCAATATTGGCATTTACGCACATGCTCAATGCAGCCACGCACTATCAACTTGACTACCCCGACCTGTCATTGATCCTTGCCCTGGTGCGTGGCGGCACCCTGGCGCGGGCGGCAGCGTTGCTGCGGGTGGACGTGTCCACGGTGTTCCGTGCGGTGCGGCGGTTGGAGTCGGCCCTGGGCCAGACCTTATTTGAAAAAAGCCGCGCCGGATACTTGCCCACCAGCCTGGCGAGCAACCTGGCGCAACAGGCCGAACGCGCAGAACTCGCATTGGAGGCAGCGCGCATTGGTGTGGAGCAGGGTGGAGAAGTGATCAGCGGCACCGTGCGCTTGACCTGCACCGACTCGGTGTTGCAAGGGTTACTGCTGCCGGCCCTGGCGCAGTTCATGCCGGCCTATCCAGCACTGGTCCTGGAACTGAGCACGTCCAATGACTTCGCCAACCTCAGCCGTCGTGATGCGGATATTGCCCTGCGCCTGACCAGCAAACCGCCGGAGCATCTGGTCGGACGTTGCCTGGGGACTGTGGCGTACCAAGTGTATGCCAGTGCCGACTATGCTCATCGGCATGCAGGCCAGGCGCTGGCCAACCTGGCCTGGATCGCTCCGGACGACTTTTTGCCCGACCACCCCACGGTAGTCTGGCGCCGTGAACAATTGCCAGGCGTGCGTCCCAGTTATTGCTGCAACAGCATGCAGTCGGTGACTGAACTGGTGCGCGCCGGGCTGGGTGTGGCGGCGTTGCCGGATTTTCTAATGGGCGAAGGCTTGCAAGCACTGAGCCCTGCATTGGTAGGGTACGACACCGCGCTGTGGCTGTTGACGCGGCCTGATTGCCGGGCGTTGCGCTCGGTGGTGACGCTGTTTGATGAACTGGGGCGGCATGTGCGCGGGCTGCGAGATTAGGCTTTACGCACAAACTGTGCATGCATTTCGCACGTCAGGGTCTCGATGCGCTCGGTCAGTTGCTTGGTCATTTCCGTCAGCCGGGTATTCTGCTCCAGCAGTTCCATCAATTGCTTGGTGGTCTGGGCCGCCTGGGCCTGGCGTTCGGTGTTGGCGGTGGCGAGGGCTTCGCGATGCTGTGCGTCGGCGTCGGACTGAGCTTTATCCCGCGCAGCCTGGCGCGTCTGGGCCAGCAGGATCAGCGGCGCGGCATAAGCCGATTGCAGGCTGAAGGCCAGGTTGAGCAGGATGAACGGGTAGACGTCGAAGTGGGTGACGCCGGTCATATTCAGCACCACCCACAACACGACGATCGCGGTTTGTGCGCCCAGAAAGGTCGGGGTACCAAAAAAGCGTGCGAAGGCCTCGGCTTTGAGGGCAAAGGTGTCGTTGCCAAAGGTCGGCGCCAGGTGCGCGTGACCACGGTGGAAACGCAAGTGGTCAGTGGGGGCGGATTCGGGTTTGTCTGGGGTCATGGCGGGCTCGAGTGCTTAGCGTAAAGACAACCAACACTATAGACCGAGCCCACCAGCCACCGACATGAAGAACCGGTCAGCGATTGCCCCGGTCGTTGGCGAACGCGCTCACCGCCTGGACCGCTTCGCCGGTGCCTTCGCGAATCTGCAGGATCACTGTGCCCGCCTGGTTGGCCAGTTCTACGCCGTGGGCGGCACGGTCGCGGGTGGCGTCCATGCTGTCGATGGCTTGGCGGGTTTCGTCCTGGATCATGGCGATCATGCCGGAAATTTCGGCGGTGGAGCCGCTGGTGCGCGCCGCCAGCTGCCGCACTTCATCGGCAACCACGGCAAAGCCACGGCCCTGCTCGCCGGCGCGTGCGGCTTCGATGGCGGCGTTGAGAGCCAGCAGGTTGGTCTGGTCGGCGATGCCGCGAATGGTGTTGACGATGGCGGTGATCTGCTGCGAGCGCTCGCCGAGCTTGGCGATCAGTTGCGAGGATGTGTCGATATCCCGAGCAATTTCGCGCATACCGGTGGCGGTTTTCTGGATCACCTCGGCGCCTTTTTCGGCCATCTCCTGGGTGCTCAATGACAGGTGATAAGCCTGGGCCGCGCTCTGTGCCTCGGTGGCATGTTGTTGTACCCGGGCGGTAACATCGGAGGCGAACTTCACCACTTTGCACAGGCGCCCGCTGGCGTCGTACACCGGGTTGTAGTTGGCTTCCAGCCACACCACCTGGCCGTTTTTATCCACCCGCTCGAACTGGCCATTGAACAGCTCGCCCTGGTTCAAGCGTTTCCAGAACTCGCTGTAGGCTGCACTGTTGGCCAGTTCGGGTGTGCAGAACAGGCGGTGATGCTTGCCCTGGATCTGCGCCAGGCTGTACCCCATGCGCTGCAGGAAGTTTGCGTTGGCTGTGATAATGGTGCCATCGAGGTTGAACTCGATCATCGCCATGGCGCGGTCGATGGCTTGCAGCTTGGCGTTGGCTTCACTTTCAGCTTGCAGGCGTGGGGTGACATCCATGGCGTACTTCACCACTTTGGTCACGTGACCGGCTTCATCGCGTACCGGGTTGTAGCTGGCTTCCAGCCACACCGAATCACCGTTGGCACCCACCCGCTCAAAGGTGCCTGACTGAAATTGGCCGTTGCGCAGCTGCGTCCACAGTTGGTTGTACTCGGCGCTGCGGGTGAACGCCGGGGTGCAGAACATCCGGTGGGACTGGCCCAGGACCTGTTCTGCGCGGTAACCCATGGTCTTGAAGAAGTTCTCATTGGCCCGCAGCACAGTGCCTTGCAGGTCGAATTCGATGACGGCCATGGAGCGCTCGATGGCATCCAGCAGGCTGGCCTGTTGGGCAATGCTGTGTTGCAGGGTGCTGATGGTTTTCTTGTGGGTGTTAAATAGCATGTTAGAGGGCTCGGGCATGCAAGCATATGCGGTATCCATGTATTTGCGCCTGACCCCGTAGGGCCCCAGGCCTTACGGTTGACTTGCTCATTGCCAGCTTCCTGATGCTGACAGAGGGGGTGGAACAAGGGGTTCAGAGTGATCGGCCGGTCCAGAAGTTCGCTGCTTGAGCAGGGGCATTTTCGGGTAGCCGACCAATGGCGGCATTATGCTATTGCGGCAGGCTCGCCGACGAAGATTCGGACGAGGTGTTATCAGACAACTGCGGCTGAACAGGCGATCTTCGATCGCTGGTCCTGACGCGGTTGCGGCCGCTGTTCTTGGCAGCGTACAGCGCGCGATCCGCAGCGTTGAGCCACATGACCGCATCCTTGAAGGCCGGTTGAAAATCCGCCAGGCCGATGCTCAGGCTCACGCGTAATTCGGGATCTGCGCAGTGCGGTAGTTACTGAATTTTTCGCGTATCTGTTCCATGAGTCCTGCAGCATCTTGCAAGGGCATTTTCGGAAGGATCACACAGAACTCGTCACCTCCGTAGCGGCCGGCGAGGTCTTCTTCGCGCAGGTGCTGGCGTAATTCCTGGCTCAACTGGCGCAGTACCGCATCCCCGACGGTATGGCCGTGCATATCGTTGATGCGCTTGAAGTGGTCGATATCGATCAGGGCAATGGTCGCCTGGCTTTGTTGCTGTTGACACTTATGGAACTTGAGGTTCAGCAGGTCTTTCCATGAGCCATGGTTGAGTAGGCCGGTCAGGCTGTCGATACGGCTCAGGGCGCTGAGGGCGCGTTTATGTTGCGACAGTTTGATTGCCAACTGATAACAGACCATGCCGATGGCCATCGGGTAGAGCGTCAGCATCGGCAAGCAGGTGTAGACCTCGGAAAGGCTGACGCTGGAATCGAACTTGACCCCGAACAGGCTCCAGGCTATCGCGATGCCGGCGGCTTGTGCGAGCAGCCCATGCAGGAGCAAGTGTGTGCCACCGGCAGCGACGTTATTCATGGCCATCATCGACAGAATGGTGACGGCCGTCAGTGGCGAAAACTGGGTGGCCGCTGCCCAGAAACCGCCCGACAATGAGTCATACAGCAGATTGCGCCGTTCGGCCTGATAGGGAAACGGCGAATGGGTCGAGATCAGATAAGCCACGTGCGGCCAGGCAAGGCCATTGAACAACAACAACGCCCATACCCAGCCTGGCATTGACAAGGGATACAACGCGCCGATTACGCTGATGCTACCGATACCCAGGCCGATGATCCTTGGCTTGTAGATACGTCTGGCAAATGAAAGCCCTTTGCCTCGTCTGTTTTCCATAGTGTCCTGGGTCAGCTGTTTTTTGCAGATGCGACAGCGTGCGTCAACGGTCGGCGTCGATGATCGGATAATAGCGGCCAATATTGTCGATTATTCCCGTAGGAATAATCAGTGTCCTTTCAGGCCATTTGCGCAAAACAGCGGGTGAATGCGCCAAAAGCGACCTTTAATGTCGCCCCGGCAACAGGTCCTAATACAGGGGTGGGGTGCGCACTTCGTAGCCGGCGAGGAACAGGTCGATTGCAGATTCGATGACGTTGGCCTGGGCGGCCACATCGAGGGTGGGCTGGCCGAGCGTGATTTGCGGCCAGAAGGCAAAGGCCTTGAGCAGGCTCTGGATCTGGTGAGCCGCGAAAGCTGGATCGGTACAGTTGAGGCGGCCGTCTTCCTGGGCGGCGCGCACCCATTGGGTAAAACCTTCTTCCCGTGCGCTGAGGCGATTGACCATATCTTGCGCACGTTCGGGCGAATGGATGGTGGCAGCAATGGCCACGCGCGCCAGGTCGAGGAAGTTGGCGTCCGACATCATCTTCATTTTTGCTTCCAGCAACTTGCGCAGTTGATCGCGCAGCGGCTGGTCGCTGGCGTAGTTCACGTCCAGTTGGGCAACGCTACTGGCCCACAGTTGGCTCAGGATCTCGGCGAACAGCTCTTCCTTGCTGGGAAAGTGGTTGTACACCGTGCGCTTGGAAACGCCGGCGGTGGCGGCAACTCTGTCCATGCTGGTGACCTCGAAACCGTTCTCGCGAAATTCGGCAATCGCCGCCGCCACGATGGCGTCGCGTTTACGCTCGGTGAGGCGCTTGGGGGCAGTCATGGATGGCATTCGACTCAATCAGGAAATTACACTCAGAAGTTTACTTGCTCCGGATTTTGTTGCAATCTAGAAACTACACTGTGCAGTGTAATTCTTCTTCGTACTGTAGGAGTCACTCGGTAATGGCCACGATTTCAACCCGTGTCGACCCTGCGCCTGCAGCGCTCCAGCCTGCCGGGCAGGACCAGGGGCACTTCACCAATGACGCCCCGGTACAACACGGCGGTTTTGGCAAAACCTTGCGCATTTTCTGGAACATGTTGTTCAACAAACCACGCACTACGCGGCCAGTGGGACCGATTCCGGTGCAGCCATTGACCCGCGAGCAGTTGTTGGCGGCACCCGACCACACGGTGTTCCGCCTTGGGCATTCGACGGTACTGCTGAAGATGCGTGGTAAATTCTGGGTCACCGACCCGGTATTCGCCGAGCGCGCGTCACCGTTCAGTTGGGCAGGCCCCAAGCGTTTCCACGCCCCACCTATCAGCCTTGAAGCGTTGCCACCGCTGGAGGCGGTGATTCTTTCCCACAACCATTACGACCATCTTGATCGCGAGGCTGTGGTGCAACTGGCTGACAAGACACGCTACTTTTTGGCACCCCTGGGCGTGGGCGATACGTTGGTCAAATGGGGGGTCGACGCCAATAAAGTCCGTCAGCTGGATTGGTGGCAGGGCACGGAGGTCGATGGCATCCGTTTTATCGCCACCCCGGCACAGCACTTCTCCGGGCGTGGCCTGTTTGATAGCAACCAGACCCTGTGGTGTTCCTGGGTGATGATCGACGATGCGCGGCGCATCTTCTTCAGTGGCGACACTGGCTATTTCGATGGTTTCAAGCGCATTGGCGAGCAGTACGGCCCGTTTGACCTGACTTTGATGGAGACCGGCGCCTACAACGTCGATTGGCCCCATGTGCACATGCAACCGGAGCAAACCTTGCAGGCGCATATCGATCTCAAAGGGCGCTGGTTGTTGCCGATTCACAACGGCACCTTCGATCTGGCATTCCATGCCTGGCACGAACCCTTCGACCGCATCATGGCCCTGGCCTGGGAGCGCAATGTATCGATCACCACCCCGGCGATGGGGCAGGCGTTTCGCTTGAACCAGCCCGAGCGCGGCCATGCGTGGTGGTTGGAGGTGGAGACTGAGGGTACGCAGGAGCGCCTCGCCAGCTGACAGCAACGGCCGCGGAAAAAGGATTTTTCAAGCTGTTTCAAGGCTGCGACAGGCGCCAGTCAAGGGTGCGATGATCTCCGAGAATCTATTTTCGGGGTAGTTCCGATGGAAAGTAAATGTAGTAAGTATTGGCGAGTCGGCATGGCGTGCCCAGCCAAGCAACTGGCGCCTGGGCTTGAGGAGCCCGCTGCGAGTATCCATCCTGCTGCTGGCCCTGCAAACTCACGCAGCATCGCTTTTGGTGCCGATCCTGCTTCGGCCACCAGCATACCAATCCCCGGCTATAACGCACCGGCTCTTCCCCTGAAACCTACGCGCGATCCCTCTTTGTCGTTGATTGCCTTGAGCGGCCTGGAGCCCTCAGGGCCGGTGATGGTCGAGGTGCCGCTGGTACAGAACAACAGCACTTTCAGCGCTGCCTCGACGTTGAGCGGCAGGCGCGTGGGGTTCGCCCAGCGGTGGGGGCATGATCAAACACCGATCGAACACGGGGTGACATTCTTGCGCGCGTTGGATGTTCTGTGCCGGGCCGGAACCAACTTGGTGCCGGTGCCTGCGCGCCACGCCGATGACCCGCGCCCTGGCGGCAATGAAATCGATGAGCTTGTGCACGCGTACCAACTGGACGCTCTGGTGGCCGATAGCCAGAACGCCGCCTTCCACGACGCATGCTGGAGTGGCTACCCAAGGCTTAACGAACCGCTTGAGGATGGTGCAGTGTTGTGGTTCTACGGTGCGCGGTGGTCGAAGGATTCGCTTACGGCACTCGTACTGGGGTACCGCAGTGCTCGACGTCTTGTGGGAGTACAGGAGGTGCTGAACAATCCCACGGGATGAACTAACTATGTCGCGCTCCTTGGCGGGAGGAGAGTTTTTAGACTGGCGCCTGGATCAACGAGGATCCTTCGCCATTTCTTACTCTCGCAGGAGATGTTTCATGTTTGGTATTGGCTCTGGTGTAAGTTTTTTTGTTAACTACTCGCATAACACTTTACCTGTTCAATCGTCGCCAGCGATTTCAAAACCGATCCCCGCCGGGACGGAATATGCCAGTGTGCGCGAACTGGCTGAGCAGATGTCGCGACCGGGGGGCATCACCTCGCAAGGGCTGGTCAATTATTTGCAGGAGCGCATTCGCACGCTGGATCCGCAACTGAGTTCTGTTATTGAACTCAACCCGCAAGCGCTTGAAAGCGCCCGCGCGCTGGACCAGGAACGGGCCAATGGCAAAGTGCGCGGACCACTGCACGGAATACCTGTCTTGCTCAAAGACACCATTGAAACCGCGGGCATGCAAACCAGCGCAGGTGCCTTTGCTCTGGTAGGGGAGTCGGCGGGTAAAAACGCTCCATTAGTTGAATACCTGATCAGCCAGGGCGCCGTGATTCTCGGTAAAACCAACATGACGGAGCTGGCCGGTTTTCGCGGCGCTCCCGATGGCTGGAGCACCCGCGGTGGTCAGACTCGCAACCCACATCATCCGGACGCGCAGGTGGGTGGTTCCAGTTCCGGCTCGGCCGCAGCCGTCGCCGCAGGGTTGGCACCCTTGGCGGTGGGGGCCGAAACCAACGGCTCGATCATCGTGCCCGCGGCATTCAATGGTGTGGTTGGGCTCAAGCCGAGCGTCGGTTTGTTGGACCGCAATGGCATTATCCCGGCTAGCCAGCACCAGGACACACCGGGCCCGATGGCACGGTCGGTGTTCGATGCGGCGCTGATGCTCAACGCCATGTCTGGCCGCGACCCTCACGATCCGGCGAGCGTGGGCGCTCCCGAAGGGGTTGATTACACGCAGCTATTGGTACCTGGTGCGTTGAAGGGCAAGCGTATTGGATATCCCGCGACGTTTTCTGCAAACGGTGAAGTTCAGGCTGTGGAAAATAGTGCGCAATTCAGCAAAGCACTGGAGGTGCTTGAGGCACAAGGGGCGGTTTTAGTGCCGATTAACCTGCGTATGGCAGATGAGTCACGCTATGAAGAACTGTTGTTATCGGATGTAAAGGAAGAGTTGAATGGCTATTTGGCCAAGCGCACGGGATTGCCAGTCAAGTCACTGGCTGAGCTGATCAAGTTCAACGAAGACCGTGACGGCACGGATACCGATCATCAGCCCCTGCTCAAGCAGATCAATGCCTCCACACTGGCGCCAGAACAGCGCGAAACGGCGTGGGAAAAACTGATCGAGGATTTTCGCAGCAGCGTGGATGAGCCGATCAAGAGTTACAAACTGGACGCCATAGTGTCGGATTTTGATACCAACAGTTACTTCGGCGTAGCAGCGGCCGGCTACCCAGGTATCACCGTGCCCTCCGGCACGAACGAAGACGGTTTACCCACGGCGGCCCACTTCTTCGGCACCCGTTGGAGCGAGCCCACGTTGTTGGCGGTGGCCCACGGATATGAGCAGGCCGCACAAACGGCAACCAAGCCTGGGCTTTGATCGGTCAGGTCATTTTGCGTCGCAAAAGGAGTGTCGGGCACTGAACCTGCCGGCCTGAAACTTCACGGTTTACACTCAATGCCATGGAGGGACGCCATGGCATACAGAATTCATATCCTCGGCGCAGCGGGCACCGGTTGCACTACCTTGGGCAAGGTATTGGCCGAGCACCTGAATATTGCCTGTTTCGACTCCGATTTCTATTACTGGCAGCAAACCCTCGAACCCTTTTCCATCTCCCGGCCCCGGGACGAACGCCTCCACCTGCTGCAGGAACACACCGCCGGCCATCAAGGCTGGGTATTGTCGGGGTCACTCTGCGGCTGGGGCGACGCGATGATCCCGCTATTCACCCATGTGGTGTTCCTGCGCGTGGAACCGCAAGTGCGCCTGCAACGCCTGCGTCTGCGAGAAGCGCAGCGCTACGGGGAGCAGATCCTGGAAGGTGGCAGCCGCCATCAAAACAGCGTCGCCTTTCTCACCTGGGCCGCACGCTACGATACTGGCAATCACAGCCTACGTAGCCTGCGTCGGCATGAAACCTGGTTGAAGCCGTTGAGCTGCCCGGTGATCCGGCTGGACGCTACGCACCATTCGGTTGAGGAGTTGGTGAATCAACTGACGCCGTTGTTGAACCCATCAACCGAGAAATGAGGCCTGGTGCTGTGGGCTCGGCGGTTACGGTGTCAAACCGGCGTACACTCATGCCCCACCCCGGCGCAAACCCCGGGAAGAACACCAGCCCTTGCGCCTCCAGGCAAAACGCCAGGATCAAGCGGGTTTCATCGTCGACTTCGCCGTGGGCCTCCAATTGTTGAATCGCCTCTACCGCCACGCCCGCCTGGCGAGCCAGATGTTCGCGGCTCCAGCCCAGCATAACGCGAGCCTGTGCGCAGTGTTTGGCGGTGAATTGGTGCAGCACGATCTGCTGTTCTACGAAAGAGCTCATTGCCAGAGAGGACATGGGGGTTCTCCAGGTTCGACGGGGGAGGCGCAACTATACTGTGTTTTTGTACAGTTGTTTATACCGCTCATCATCTGGATTTTTTCGTCGCGGTTTCAACGCCCGGTTATTCCATCCCCGACGCCTCCCGGATAATCAGGTGATCCAGGTTCTCGATATTCGCACTGAATACCCCGAACGTTTGCTCTGGGTTTTTCTTGCTGGGCACCTGCTTGAGTTCCGGTGTCACTCCGTAGAAGAAACAATACAGCGGTCGCTCGCTGCTGGCCGCCGCCTTGATCTGCTCCAGGAAAACCGTGCGCTTGCGGTAGCTTTCGATGAGCTTTTTGCTCAGGTATACATTGACTGAATAGGGCTTTTTATCGAGCCACACCTTCTTTTCGAAGTCGATGCGAAAGCTGCTTGTGTAGTCTTTGATTTCCTTGATCTTGCCCCAGTAGATCAGGCCCTTGTTGTCTTGCAGGTATTCGATTTTCTTGAAGAACGACCAGTAAGTCGCCGCGTGCTCACCAATCTTCAAGGGCATGGCCTTGAGCTTGTCCTTGTCATCGATGTTCGACACATAGCATTCCACCGGATGGGCGAACACACTGGTTTTGTCCGGGGTTGTGTCGCTGCTGACATGGGATTTCTCAACGCGATTTGAAGGCGTTTTCGTTGGCTCTTGTGGGGCGCCTCCATCGATGCCGGCAGCAGGTGTTTTACGTTCGTACTGACGGCGTGTCAGTACCAATTCCGATGGGAAGTTGTCCTCGCGCTCGTCGTCACTTTCACCGGTCGCAGTCTTTTGGCTGCTGGCATAGCGACAGCCTTCGATATGCCGGGTGCCGGGTTTGTTCTTGAAGTGTGGGGTGCGCAGGTAATTGACGTTCTTGGCGTTGAAGGTGCTCAACACATTGCCGGCATCGAACGCTGCGCGGCACGCGTCGTTGGGGCAGAGGAAGCGGTCCTTGTCGGAATCGAAGTTGGTGGTTTCGTCGAAATTCAGCTCTCGTACGTCGTAGATCGACAACTTGTCATCGAGAGCCAGGCTGTAGGCCGTGTCGAATTTCATGGGCATCGGTCCGTGGGGATTTGGCTATTAATAGCCGGATCCTGTGTAAATATCAGCAAGAACCTGCAACGCGTCGTCCGCTCAAGAAGCCTGACGGTAAAAGCGTCTGCAACGGCTCTCGGCGTAGGCCTCAAAACCACGACGTAAACACCATTCCACTGAGATGCACGGATCAAATGTGGGAGCTGTCGAGCCCCAGCGAGGCTGCGATGGGATCGACTTTGTTCCCAGTCGATTCCCACCCACCCGCATCACCGCTGCAACCGAGCCCGCTTTTTCTTCTTCGCATGAAAGTGCCGAAAATGCGCATCCTGCGCCGCCGCCAACAATTCCCTATCCCCCCGCGTATCGCCCCAGGCCCGCAGCCGATACTCGCCCAAATCCCCATACACCGCCTCAAGCCGCAGTACCTTGTTCTCACAACGGCAATTATTCCCGGTGAGCTTGCCGGTCAACACCCCGTCGACCACCTCAAGCTCAGTCCCAATCAACTTGATCCCAAGGCGATTGGCAAACGGCTGCAACACCAACGCCGGCGACGCCGAACACAGCGTCACCACCGCCCCTGAGCCCAACTCCTGCTCCACCGACAACACCCCCGCCGGGCGCATCAACCGCGCCCAATTGCGCTGGCAATACTCCTCGGCCTTCTGTTGCACCCACGTCTTCTCAACACCGGTCATAAAGGTGCGGATCAACTGCGCCTTCAACTCATCCCGGCTGATCTGCCGCACCAAAAAGCGCAGCCCAGGCACTGCCAGCTTGACCATCCGGCCATAAAACTCACCGGGGCCAAAGGCAAACTTGAGGAAGGGCACGAAACTGTCGTGGTGGGTGAGGGTGCCGTCGAAGTCAAAGACGGAAAGTACTTTGGCGTCTGCGGGGCCGGCTTCGAGCATTTCTGGGTTCACGGGTTGGCCTCGGTCCTATCTAATAGTTTTAAGCGTGCATCAGCTGTGACAGCAGGAGTCTGCTCCCGTGCCCGATGAGAACACTGATGGCAATTGCGGCACAAGGCTACAGCATTGGTGATGCGATCCGAACCCTTCTGGGCAAGGTGCTTGACGCGATATGCTTCAAAAAGTGGCAATTCACCGTGCATAAAAAAGCCCTGAACAAGTCAGGGCTTCATCGTGTTGCTTGGCTTAGGGATCAATCCCAGCTCAGCGCGCCGCCGGTCTGGTACTCGATCACACGGGTCTCGAAGAAGTTTTTCTCTTTCTTCAAGTCCATGATCTCGCTCATCCACGGGAACGGGTTGGTGGTGCCTGGGTACTCTTCCTTCAAGCCAATCTGCGACAGGCGACGGTTGGCGATGAACTTGAGGTAATCCTCCATCATCGCCGCGTTCATACCCAGAACACCGCGAGGCATGGTGTCGCGCGCATATTCAATCTCCAGCTGCGTGCCCTGCAAAATCATCTGGGTCGCTTCTTCCTTCATCTCGGCATCCCACAAGTGCGGGTTTTCGATTTTGATCTGGTTGATCACATCGATACCGAAGTTCAGGTGCATCGACTCATCGCGCAGGATGTACTGGAACTGCTCGGCCACGCCAGTCATCTTGTTGCGACGACCCATGGACAGGATCTGGGTGAAGCCGCAGTAGAAGAAGATGCCTTCCAGTACGCAGTAGTAGGCGACCAGGTTACGCAGCAGTTCCTTGTCGGTCTCGACGGTGCCGGTTTCGAACTTCGGATCGGAGATCGAGCGGGTGTACTTGAGGCCCCAGGCTGCCTTTTTGGCGACCGATGGAATCTCGTGGTACATGTTGAAGATCTCGCCTTCATCCATGGCCAGCGATTCGATGCAGTACTGGTAGGCGTGGGTGTGGATCGCTTCTTCGAATGCCTGGCGCAGGATGTACTGGCGGCATTCCGGGTTGGTGATCAGGCGGTACACGGCCAGCACCAGGTTGTTGGCGACCAACGAGTCGGCGGTGGAGAAGAAGCCGAGGTTACGCATGACGATGCGGCGTTCGTCGTCAGTCAGGCCTTCAGGGTTTTTCCACAGGGCGATGTCGGCGGTCATGTTGACCTCTTGCGGCATCCAGTGGTTGGCGCAGCCGTCGAGGTATTTCTGCCAGGCCCAGTCGTACTTGAAAGGCACGAGTTGGTTGAGGTCGGCGCGGCAGTTGATCATGCGCTTTTCGTCAACGGCGACGCGGGCGGCGGAGCCTTCCAGCTCGGCGAGGCCTTCGGCGACGTCGAGTTTGTCCAGGGCGGCCTTGGCGCGCACGATGGCGGCCGAATCACTGGCAGTGACGGCGCGGGCTTCGATGGCGGCAGCGGCGCCGGCGCCGTCGAGGCGGTCCATGTTGGCTTCGGTGGCGTGGCCGGCGTTGGCGCCTTTGGTGGCTACTTCGCCTTCTTCTTCTTTGTCGAATTCGTCCCAGCTCAGCATGACGTGTCGTCTCCTGCGTGAGGGCTCAAAGGTGCCCGTGTGAAACCGGATGGTTGGGTGTTCACACGGCCCTTGGGCCGCGGTGGATCTTAAGGAATCGTTTGTTGCAGCTAGCGCACGCATTAAACGGAATAGGGCTACGGGTGCTCTGCGTGAGGCTTGAGGTGCGCAGCGGTAGGTGCAAGCTCGCGCGGGATGCCTCAGGTCTGGCTCTTCGTCCCAGTGTAAAGGGATATTGCAGGCCCGATTTACCCGCGCATTATAGGGAAAAATTTGGGTTTGTGTTGCGGCGGATGGTCACTTGAGCGCGCCAAAATGACGTGGTTTTCGGCCAGAGCGAGTGTTTGCAAGGCTTTGCTGGGGATGGAAATTTCTGCCGGGTGTTGGGAGAAATTTTATGGGGAGGGGAGGGAGCAGGTGAGAAGGGCTGTATGGGACGTCGTGGCTGAAACCGCCATCGCAGGCAAGCCAGCTCCCACATTTGATTTGCGGTGTATTCGAGGTGGGTTCTTGGCCGCAAGATTGATTTCTTGCGGCGACCAAGATCCGGGTTGAATCTAAATAACCAAGTTGTTATCCGTTAGAGCAACCATTGCCCATCACTTGATAGTTGAGGATGTGTCGTTGACCTTGGGAGTCTTCATATTCCATCTTTACCGGAACAACTTCACAGACTTCCGGAATACTGCTCATGGACAATACTTTAGCCACATCCAAGTGAGTGCTGTAGGTGTAATCCTCAACAATCGGGGCGTTGTGGCCGGCCAGCTCAGTCGGGGCTTCGTCGGCCAGGGCGGCGGTGGCGCACAAGCTGCTGAGGGCCATAACTAATAGAGCTTTCATTTCTTCATTACCTTCTTCAGGGCGAAAGGGGTCACGGGGCCCTTGTGAGGCCGCGTGTGTAACTTAAAAGTTGGGAAGTTCGGATTAACCTGCCTTCGTGGGGGCTGTTACGTTGTTAATCACAGTGCCTTGGTTGGCGGAAGTGATTCTAAGCCTGCGCGTTATATTCATATACCCGTGCTTTTGATAAACACCTTTGGCGGTTTTTGTAACAATCGGTCGATCAAAGTTTTTTCAGTTACCCGCAACGCACCGCAGACCGCGGGCCAGAGCAGCAAGCAGGCATAGCAGGGCAATTTGTAGGGTCTTGTTACTACCATCGTCGAATGGTTCTATAGGTCCACCCCGGCTACAACAGGGGCCATACAACAACAACTATTGTCACCGAGGTAAGAAAGATGAGTGCGGCTTCCCTGTACCCTGTTCGCCCCGAAGTAGCAGCCAACACGCTGACCGACGAGGCGACCTACAAGGCCATGTACCAGCAGTCGGTGGTCAACCCCGATGGCTTCTGGCGTGAGCAAGCCAAACGCCTTGACTGGGTCAAGCCTTTCACCGCGGTGAAGCAGACCTCGTTCGACGACCACCATGTCGACATCAAATGGTTTGCCGATGGCACCTTGAACGTTTCCTACAACTGCCTGGACCGTCACCTTGCCGAACGTGGCGATCAGATCGCGATCATCTGGGAGGGCGATGACCCAGCCGAGAGCCGCAATATCACCTACCGCGAGCTGCATGAGGAAGTCTGCAAGTTCGCCAACGCCTTGCGTGGCCAGGATGTGCACCGCGGTGACGTGGTGACTATCTATATGCCGATGATTCCCGAAGCCGTGGTCGCCATGCTGGCCTGTACCCGCATCGGTGCGATCCATTCGGTGGTGTTCGGCGGTTTTTCCCCGGAAGCCCTGGCCGGTCGCATTATCGACTGTAAGTCGAAAGTGGTGATCACCGCTGACGAAGGCATACGTGCGGGTAAGAAGATTCCGCTTAAGGCTAACGTCGACGACGCCCTGACCAACCCGGAAACCAGCAGCATCCAGAAGGTTATCGTGTGCAAGCGCACCAATGGTGCGATCAAGTGGAATCAGCATCGCGACATCTGGTACGAAGACTTGATGAAAGTGGCGGGCACCGTGTGTGCGCCAAAAGAGATGGGCGCCGAAGAAGCGCTATTCATCCTCTACACCTCCGGTTCCACCGGCAAGCCTAAAGGCGTGCAGCACACCACCGGCGGCTACTTGCTGTATGCCGCCCTGACCCACGAGCGTGTGTTCGACTACCGCCCGGGCGAAATCTACTGGTGCACCGCGGATGTCGGCTGGGTCACCGGCCATACCTATATCGTCTACGGCCCGTTGGCCAATGGCGCGACTACGCTGCTGTTCGAAGGCGTGCCGAACTACCCGGACATCACCCGGGTGGCGAAGATCGTCGACAAGCACAAGGTCAACATCCTCTACACCGCACCCACTGCGATCCGCGCCATGATGGCCTCCGGCACTGCCGCCTGCGAAGGCGCCGACGGCAGCAGCCTGCGCCTGCTCGGTTCGGTGGGCGAGCCGATCAACCCGGAAGCCTGGGACTGGTACTACAAGAATGTCGGCCAATCCCGATGCCCGATTGTCGATACCTGGTGGCAGACTGAAACCGGCGCGACCCTGATGAGCCCATTGCCGGGCGCCCACGCGCTCAAGCCAGGCTCGGCCGCGCGGCCCTTCTTTGGTGTAGTGCCGGCGCTGGTGGACAACCTCGGTAACATTATTGAAGGCGCTGCCGAAGGCAATCTGGTGATCCTCGATTCGTGGCCTGGCCAGGCGCGTACCCTGTACGGCGACCATGACCGTTTTGTCGATACCTATTTCAAGACCTTCCGCGGCATGTACTTCACTGGCGATGGCGCCCGTCGCGATGAAGATGGCTACTGGTGGATCACCGGTCGTGTGGATGACGTGTTGAACGTGTCCGGCCACCGCATGGGCACTGCCGAGATTGAAAGCGCCATGGTTGCCCACCCTAAAGTCGCCGAAGCGGCGGTGGTGGGTGTGCCGCACGACATCAAGGGGCAGGGCATCTATGTGTATGTCACGCTCAAGAATGGCGAAGAGCCCAACGAAGCGCTGCGCCTGGAGCTGAAAAACTGGGTGCGCAAGGAAATCGGCCCGATTGCTTCACCGGATGTGATCCAGTGGGCGCCGGGGCTGCCTAAGACACGGTCGGGGAAAATCATGCGCCGCATTTTGCGCAAGATCGCTACGGCTGAATACGATGGGCTGGGGGATATTTCCACCCTGGCGGATCCAAGTGTGGTGGCGCATTTGATTGAGACGCACAAGACCATGAACGTCGCGTAAGCGCGGATAGTCAAATAAAGCCCCATCCGGTTTAAGCCGGATGGGGCTTTTCTACGGGATCTAACAATCACCAGATATCCAGTGGGAGGGGGCTTGCTCCCGATAGCATCAGGTCTGTGCCAAATATACTGGCTGACCCGCCGCTATCGGGAGCAAGCCCCCTCCCACATTTGGAGCGCACTTCAACCACCAAGCCAATAAATATCGGTTTTTGCTGTGGGACGTTTCAGAATGTTACCGGCTGGTGCAAATGTGTAACCCCGCCCCCAAACCTGAGGCAATGGACCACGCTCGCGCCCCTGAAAACCGCGTTTTAGACCCCCTGATAAATTAGATTAAACGCCACACTTGCCGTGCTAGAAGGGTTTGCGAATAATAGGCCCGCAATTTGCAGCATCATCAGGTTTAATATCTTTTGTCTCTGCATAAAACTCAGAGGCTGTCAATGAGCTGGAACCGCTTTCTCAGTGCTTCTGTAAATAGTTGTCGCATTGAGGAAATATCGGCTTCCGGCCTGTCGTTAGAATGCCGATCACTCGCTCGTCGTCGCAGGTGTTGCCCGCGCAGGACGCAGCCCCGCTATTCGGTTACACCTTCGCGCATCGTGGGCCATGGCTCATACTGCTGTTTTTGCCCTATACCGATGGAGTCCCAAGATGAAGAAACTCGTGCTGTTGGGCGCCCTGGCGCTGTCCGTGCTGTCCATGCAGGCTTTCGCCGAAGGCAAGCCACTGAAAATTGGTATCGAAGCGGCTTACCCTCCATTTGCTTCGAAGGCACCGGACGGCAGCATCGTCGGGTTTGACTACGACATCGGCAATGCGCTGTGCAAGCAGATGGACGTCAAGTGCACTTGGGTCGAGCAAGAGTTCGACGGCCTGATCCCTGCGCTGAAAGTGCGCAAGATCGACGCGATCCTGTCGTCCATGTCCATCACCGAAGACCGCAAGAAGTCCGTGGACTTCACCACTCGCTACTACCTGTCCCCAGCGCGCCTGGTGATGAAGGAAGGCACCACCGTCAGCGACAGCCTGGATGAGTTGAAGGGCAAGAAGATCGGTGTGCAGCGCGGTTCGATCCACGACCGTTTCGCCCGTGAAGTCCTGGCGCCAAAAGGTGCGGATATCAAGGGTTACAGCACCCAGAACGAAATCTACCTGGACGTGGCCGCCGGTCGTCTCGACGGTACCGTGGCTGACGCTACCCTGCTGCAGGACGGCTTCCTGAAAACCGACGCCGGCAAAGGCTACGCGTTTGTAGGCCCGTCGTTCACCGAAGCCAAATACTTCGGCGACGGTATTGGTATCGCAGTGCGCAAAGGCGACAAGGAAAACCTTGACCGCATCAACGCAGCGATTACCGCGATCCGTGCCAACGGCGAATACAAGAAAATCCAAGACAAATACTTCGATTTCGATATTTACGGCGCTGATGCCAAGTAAATAGTCGCAGCTGTCTGTCCGAAATGGCGCAAGCACCAGTCATCCTGAAGTTTGCGCCATTTTTTCATCCCCCTTTTCGAGGACCTGAATCATGTTGAAAGGCTACGGGGCCGTTATCCTCGATGGCGCATGGTTGACGCTTCAGCTCGCCTTGTCGTCCATGGCCTTGGCCATTGTTCTGGGTCTGATCGGGGTCGCGTTACGCCTGTCGCCGGTGCGCTGGTTGGCCTGGCTGGGTGACCTGTACTCCACGGTGATCCGCGGGATCCCCGACCTGGTGCTGATTTTGCTGATTTTCTATGGCGGCCAGGACTTGCTCAACCGCGTCGCGCCGCTATTGGGCTTTGACGACTATATCGACTTGAACCCCTTGGCCGCCGGTATTGGCACATTGGGTTTCATCTTTGGCGCCTACCTTTCGGAAACTTTCCGTGGCGCCTTCATGGCCATTCCCAAGGGCCAGGCTGAAGCCGGCCTGGCGTATGGCATGAGCAGCTTCCAGGTGTTTTTCCGGGTGATGGTGCCGCAGATGATTCGGCTGGCGATCCCCGGGTTTACCAACAACTGGCTGGTATTGACCAAGGCCACCGCGCTGATTTCGGTGGTGGGTTTGCAAGACATGATGTTCAAGGCCAAGCAGGCGGCAGATGCCACCCGCGAACCTTTTACCTTCTTCCTCGCAGTGGCGGCGATGTACCTGGTGATCACCAGCGTGTCGTTGCTGGCCTTGCGTTACCTTGAGAAGCGCTACTCGGTAGGCGTAAGGGCGGCTGATCTATGATCTTCGACTACAACGTCATCTGGGAGGCCATGCCGCTGTACCTTGGCGGCCTGCTGACCACCCTGAAACTGCTCGCCATCTCGCTGTTCTTCGGCCTGCTTGCGGCCTTGCCCCTGGGCTTGATGCGGGTGTCCAAGCAGCCGGTCGTCAATGGTGTGGCCTGGCTCTACACCTATGTGATCCGCGGCACGCCGATGCTGGTGCAGCTGTTTTTGATCTACTACGGCCTGGCCCAGTTCGAAGTGGTGCGCGAGAGCTTCCTGTGGCCGCTGCTGTCCAGCGCGACGTTCTGTGCGTGCCTGGCGTTTGCGATCAACACCAGCGCCTACACCGCCGAGATTATCGCCGGCAGCCTCAAGGCCACGCCTAACGGTGAGATCGAGGCGGCCAAGGCCATGGGCATGTCGCGCTACAAGCTGTACCGCCGCATCCTGTTGCCGTCGGCCCTGCGTCGTGCGCTGCCGCAGTACAGCAACGAAGTGATCATGATGCTGCAGACCACCAGCCTGGCGTCCATCGTCACGCTGATCGACATCACCGGTGCCGCGCGTACGGTCAATGCCCAGTATTACCTGCCGTTCGAAGCCTATATCACCGCCGGCGTGTTCTACCTGTGCCTGACCTTCATTCTGGTGCGCCTGTTCAAGTTGGCCGAGCGCCGCTGGCTGAGCTATCTGGCTCCACGGAAGCACTGATATGGAACGTATCGATCATCTGCTGCCCTGGGGGCACCTGGGCTGTGAGCGCCAACTGAGCGTATTTCGCTTCGGCAGCGGCGAGCGCAAAGCCTATATCCAGGCCAGCCTGCACGCTGATGAGTTGCCGGGTATGCGTGCCGCATGGGAACTGAAAAAACGCCTCACCGAGCTGGAACAGCAGGGCGCCCTCAACGGCGTGATCGAGCTGGTGCCGGTGGCCAACCCGATGGGCCTTGGCCAGCTGTTGCAAGGCAGCCACCAGGGGCGTTTCGAAGTGGGCAGCGGCAAGAATTTCAATCGCGACTTCGTTGAGTTGAGCGAGCCGGTCGCTGCATTGCTGCAAGACAAACTGAGCGATGACCCGCACGCCAATGTGCGCATGATTCGCCAGGCCATGAGCGATACGCTCACCGCCTTGCCCGAGCCGAGCAGCCAGTTGCAAGGCATGCAGCGCATTCTGCTGAGCCATGCCTGCACCGCCGATGTAGTGCTGGACCTGCATTGCGATGCCGAAGCCGCGCTGCACATGTACGCTTTGCCGCAGCACTGGCCGCAGTGGCGGTCGCTGTCAGCGCATTTGAATGTGCAGGTCGGCCTGCTGGCGGAAGATTCCGGCGGCAGTTCGTTTGACGAGGCGTGCTCGTTGCCGTGGTTGCGTTTGTCGCGCCTGTTCCCCGAGGCGCAGATTCCGCTGGCCTGTCTGGCGACAACGCTGGAATTGGGCGGCCAGGCCGACACAGGCCGTGATGAAGCGATCTTCCACGCCGAAGGCATTCTGGCATTCCTCGCCGAACAGGGCTTGATCAGGGGCCAATGGCCCGCACCGCAACATGAACCTTGTGAAGGCATGCCCTTCGAAGGCACCGAGTTGCTGTTCGCCCCCCATGCCGGAGTGATCAGTTACCTGCGTAAAGCTGGCGACTGGGTAGAAACCGGCGACGAGATTTTTGAAGTGATTGACCCCCTGACCGACCGCGTAAGCACCATTTGTGCGGGCACCTCGGGGGTGTTGTTTGCCGTTGAACGGCTACGTTATGCCCAAGCGGGTTTCTGGCTGGCCAAGGTGGCGGGGCGCGAAGCGCTGCGTCACGGGCGCTTGCTCAACGACTGACCACCTGTTTTTGTGAGAACCGACCGCATGTACAAGCTTGAAGTCCAAGACCTGCATAAACGCTATGGCAGTCATGAAGTGCTCAAAGGTGTGTCCTTGGCCGCAGCGGCCGGTGATGTGATCAGCATCATCGGTTCCAGCGGTTCGGGCAAAAGTACCTTTTTGCGCTGCATCAACCTGCTGGAGCAGCCCCACGCCGGCAAGATTCTGCTCAATAACGAAGAGCTGAAACTGGTGGCCAACAAGGATGGCGCCATGAAGGCTGCCGACCCCAAGCAACTGCAACGTATGCGTTCACGCCTGTCCATGGTGTTCCAGCATTTCAACCTGTGGTCGCATATGACCGCGCTTGAAAACGTGATGGAAGCCCCGGTGCACGTGCTGGGCATGTCGAAGAAAGAAGCCCGTGAAAAGGCCGAGCATTACCTGGCCAAGGTCGGCGTGGGCCATCGTAAGGACGCGTTCCCGGGCCACATGTCCGGTGGCGAACAGCAGCGTGTGGCGATTGCCCGTGCGCTGGCGATGGAGCCCGAGGTAATGCTGTTCGATGAGCCTACTTCGGCGCTGGATCCGGAGCTGGTGGGCGAAGTGCTCAAGGTCATGCAGGACCTGGCCCAGGAAGGCCGCACCATGGTAGTGGTGACCCACGAAATGGGCTTTGCCCGTGAAGTGTCGAACCAGTTGGTGTTTTTGCACAAAGGCATTGTTGAAGAGCGTGGTAATCCGCGGGAAGTGCTGGTGAACCCGCAGTCCGAACGGTTGCAGCAGTTCCTCTCTGGCAGTTTGAAATAGTCAAGGCTGCTTTTGTGCACCGGGATAGTGCATGCTCCGCAGTCTTGAGGTTAGCCCCGATCTCCTGTGGGAGCTGGCTTGCCTGCGATAGCGATGCATCAGTCAATGATGTGTTAACTGACCCACCGTCATCGCAGGCAAGCCAGCTCCCACTTTTGATCTCTGTTTGTTTTGGGATTTGTAGTTGATTACGGGCTAGCATTGGCCCACGGCTTCTTTCACTGTTTTCGCTCCGGATAGCACTCCATGACCGCCCACAAAATTGGTTTCCTGATTTGGCCCAGCACAAAAGCACTCACGCTTGCGCTGGCTGAGGAGGCCTTGCGCGTTGCTCAGCGGGTGCATCCGGATGTGGTCTACGAGTTGTCTTTTCTGCAGGCCGAGCCGCAAACCGAGGGGGCCTGGCAGTTGCCGGGCGAGCCGTGGGCCGGCAAGTTGGAAGGCTTTCAGAAACTGTTCCTGTTGGCGGATGAACCGCCTACCGTCATCGCGTCGCAGCTCAGCACTGCGCTCAAGCAGCTGGTTCGGGCTGGGTGCGTGATCGGTGGGTTATCGGCGGGTGTGTACCCGTTGGCCCAGCTTGGTCTGTTGGATGGTTATCGCGCTGCCGTGCATTGGCGCTGGCAGGACGATTTTGCCGAGCGCTTCCCCAAGGTCATCGCCACCAGCCATTTGTTCGACTGGGACCGTGATCGCCTGACCGCTTGTGGCGGCATGTCGGTACTCGACCTGCTGCTGGCGGTGCTGGCCCGCGATCACGGCGCGGAGTTGGCCGGTGCTGTGTCCGAGGAATTGGTGGTGGAGCGCATCCGCGAAGGCGGTGAGCGCCAACGTATTCCACTGCAAAACCGCCTGGGCTCCAGCCATCCCAAGCTGACCCAGGCGGTGCTGTTGATGGAAGCCAATATCGAAGAGCCGCTGACCACCGACGAGATCGCCCAGCACGTGTGCGTGTCGCGACGACAACTGGAACGGATCTTCAAGCAATACCTCAATCGCGTCCCCAGCCAGTACTACCTGGAACTGCGCCTGAACAAGGCGCGCCAGATGTTGATGCAAACCAGCAAGTCGATCATCCAGATCGGCCTGTCGTGCGGCTTCTCCTCGGGGCCGCATTTCTCCAGCGCTTACCGCAATTTCTTTGGCGCCACGCCGCGCGAAGACCGCAACCAGCGGCGCAGCAGCAGCCCCTTCGAGTTGTCGTCGGTGCCCTCAGAGCGCGGCTGATTAAACAGTTAGTCTTCTTCTGGTACTGGCAGAGCTGCTACCAGCGGCGTGCCTTGGGAGTCCACGGTGGCGGCCGCGACCTGGAAGTCCACACCTGTGCGTTGGTAGTACTGACGCAAGCGCTCCATGCTTTGCGCCGACAGTGGGTTGCCGCTCAAGTCGCTGTCGCCATTGAAGGTTGCTGACGTCTCCAGCAAGTCCTGTGGTATCTCCCGGATCGCGTTATTGCTCAGGTCCAGCGTTTGCAGTTGATCCAGGCCAAATACGCCCTCTGGAACTTCGCTCAGTGCCGCGTTGCTCAGATACAGCACAGCCAATTTTTGTGTTCGAAGTTATGCAAGGCGGCGTCAAGCAGCGAGACGGTCCAGGTACGTGTGGCGCCCGAACGTATCGGGAACCATGGGATGTTGAGGGCAATACACAGGCGCAAATAGGTGGCCTCGACATCCAGCTCCAGGCCGAAGTTGGCTTTCAGGGCCTGTTCAAGCAGAGGCGTGGCGAACGCCTTGACGTCCTGCAGGCATTTGTAATGCCTGGTCTACCGTATTTGCGCATTCCAGTGGGCGCCCGTCAGGCGCTTGAGTGCGGTTGAGCATTTTCTATTCATCCCCCTCTTCTTCGGACGGAGTGTCGTCGAGTGTTGGAGGGGGCTGTCGGGCTTCAGGCACGCCAAAGTCCACGGCCGTACGACGGTAGTAACGGCGCAGTTTGGCTATCGTTTCTGGCAAGAAGGGGTTGCCGCTGAGATTGAAGCCGTCAGCCATGTCCGCGTCTAATTCAAACAGGTCGTCGGGAAGCTCGGTCATTCGGTTGTTGCTCAAGTTCAGGGCATCGAGCCGTGGCAGGTTGAACAGCTTGTGAGGGGGCTCGGTAAGGCCGGCGTTTTCGATCATCAAGGTTTCTAACCTGGACATTTTGCTGACGTCGGGGGCGATTCCCAAGTTGGGGTTGTGACTCAGAACCAGGTATTCAAGATTGTGCAGGTCGCTCAATTCTGCGGCGCTCGTTGGTGTCAATCGGATATTGCTTTGCGTCAGGTTGAGTGCCTTTAGCTTCGGTAATTTGAATACGCCCGGGGGAATGTCTTGCAATGTATACCGGTGGATAAACAGGCTCTCCAGGTTGGGAAAACGTTCGAGAAATCCCTCGGGGATTGATGTGGTGTCCTCTCCCTCGAGTTCCAGCTTTGAAATATGGTCGAAATTGGCCCTCGGTACCGGTAGATCGCCGAGCAGTGGCGTCGTTAATTTCATTTGATGGAAGTTTGCCGGTGGCACATGTGCTAAATCCTGGCTGGTTTCCCGTCGCCAGCCTTCCTCCAGTAACGTCTTGAACTGGTCTCGAAGGATTTGTTGTCGTGCCCGAGTGTCCTCGTCCAGGGGGGCGCCCGAGTGCTGTTCAGGGACGTTTGCCACCCATTCTCCCAAGCCTGCTTGCAGGCTCTCGTAGTCTGCTTTCAGGCGTACAAGTATTGCCATTGAGTCATCCAGGCCACCGGGCAGCCGGTAAATAAAGTTGTTGGCCTTATCGACGGTGAAGGTGGGGTAGAGCGCCTGGGCCAGCGAACGTTCGGTAGGAAGGGCGTCTGCACCAAAATGTTCGCTGGTCCTCTGGCAATAGCTTTTGATGTGCTCCCGTGCCGTGCGGGAGAGTTCATTGCCTGACAAATTAATCGTTCTGGCGGTTGCTTTGGACACGTTGAAGAGGTTGGCGGGCAGTCTGCTCAAGTAGTTGTTGCTGAGGTTGGCACTCGTCAAAAGAGGGCGACCGATCAAGCCTTCGGGGATCAGGGAGATGTTGGTGTGGCTCAGGTTCAGCGTCTGCAAGTTGGCCATGCGCCTAAGGTCGGGGCTGAGTGACAGTTGGGGGTTGTTAGAGAGGTCCAGATGTCGAAGCCCGGTCAATGTGGCAAGGTCTGCACGGTTTTGAGCGGTCAGGTTGAGGTTGCAATTGCGCATCGTCAGGCTGTTGAGATGGGGAAGCCCTATGACCTCAGAGGGGATTGTGTTGAGGGCAATATCGCTAATCTCCAGCGTGCGCAGGTTGGGGAAGTGAGTCAGGAAGTCGGGTGCGCCTCGGGTGGTGTGGTAGCCCGCCAGTTTCAGGTTGGAAATGTGAATGAAGCGCATATTCAGTGTCGGGAGCTCGCCATATACGGCGTCGAGCTGCAATAGGTGGCCTTCTCTGAAGCCAGGGTCCGGGGGCAGTTCATGACGCCAGGCGCTGATCAGCTGGCGTGTCCATTCCCCGCGAATGAGTTGCTCATCCGCGATTCTCGAGGGAGGGAGTGGGACTTGGGTATCAATAAGGGTTTGCGGGGTGTTGAAATACCAGGCCGAAAGGCGATTTTCGAACTGTGAAAACTCCATCTTCATGGATTGAAGCGTTCGTAGGGGAGAGCCGGGCAGAGTTCGCAGGAAGTTCAGTGCACCGCTCACTTGTGTCGGGAGCAGGCGGGGGTATAGCTCATGTAATAACTGAGCCTCCAGGCTGTTACCTGGGGTTGCCGGGGTGGCACCGTAGCCCTCCATGCCGCCGGGCAGGCGCATCAGCGTCGGGTCGTAAAAGGGTTTGCGCACGGGGTGCTCGGCCAGCAGCGCGCCAAGCGCTTCACGCGTCAATGTGTGCTGACGCAAGGTTTGCCTCAGCAGCGGGCCTTGGCCGATATGAATGCCCAGTGCATCGCGCTGCGCGTCAGGTAGCGCCTGGAGGACGGCAGTGTAGAAGTCGGTTTCTCCAAACAGGGTGCCCTTGCCGTCTTCGGGGATGTAACCACCGTCGACAGCCACGAGAATGCGTTGGATCGGCGCTTGGGGGCTACCGATAGCATCTCGTACCTCGCCGGTACGGCTGAAATCGGTGACTACCAGGCGTACCTGTGGCGACCATCCCGGCAGGTTTTCCAGCGAATGCAGGGCGAGTCGATGTGTATCGCTGCTTTGCAGGGCGTCCATGTACAGCCCTTCATGGGCCCGGCTGATTCGCGCCTCATGGGCGGCCCAGCGTGCGCGATCAATCACCGGTCTGGGCACGCGGCCTTGATCGATATCCAGCAGCTCTTGGCCGGTGGCGCCGCGTAATACTTCTTCGGCAACACTCGTTGGCAGGCCATCGGTGGTGTCGATGATTTTTTGCAGGCGTGCGTTATCGGTTGTTTCAGCTTTTCGATAGCGCGAGTCAAACATGGAGGCACGTTTGTCTTGGGCTTGGCGTGCCAAGCGTTTGCGCAGTGTGGCGGTGCGCACGTGCATTTGGGGAGTAGTGCCGAACTCTTCCTCAAGCAAGGTTTTGCGCTCTGACTCGTCCAAGGTTTCCAGCAGGGTTTTCAGCAGGTCGCCATTGTGCATCTGGGCTTCGTGTATTTGCGCCACGGCGGCGTTTTCCCGGCCTTTATGCTCCCAGACAGTTTCACCTTTTGCATTGAGAAACCGCAGCGTCTTGGATTCGGGCCACAGATGGGTCTGGCTCAGTAGCCACAATTGGGTCTGGGGGTCGGCTTTTTGATAAACCAGGGGGGCGTCACTGTTCATCTGGTCGATGAAGTCTTGTAACTGCTCATCAATCTTTATGCGCTTGAGTGTGTCTACCAGCAGTGGGGGCGGCGGTTGGCGGTCCATGTACGTTTTGCGCAGGACGCCTTCGTCGGTTCCGCTGATGCGATAGGCTTGTTCAAGGCCCGCCTCACTGATGGTGTCGGCCGGCGGGCCGAGGCGGCGCAGCAGGGTGGTGCGATCCCACGTCAGTGGGCGATCCAGTGGTGTCAGCCAGGCGCCCTTGCCATTGCCGATTATCTGCGGACGGTAGGCATGCGCACGGGTGGGATGCGCAAGGTAGGCGTTGCCCGACTGTTGCTCGACAGAAAAATGCAGCCCATCGAGTGGCAGGATCTGTTTGTCTTCATGGGCATGCAATCCCTGCGGGTCGGGGCGTGACCCGGCGACGAGTTGAATGTCATGGGCGTAGGGCGCCAGATCTGGCTTCCACAGGCGGGTTTTGCCGGTGGTGGTGACCGGCAGGAGCGAGTCAAAAAAGTCCCACACCTCCTTCGGTAGCGCCTGTCGCAGCAGGTCTCTGGCAATTGGTATGCCGACCACAAACATGCCCAGTTGAATCATTTGTTCAAGGAAAGACATCAGATGCCCGAATGCCTGCTTCTTGAGCCCTTCGGCCCAATCGATGATGCCTTCGAAAGCATCATCGAGCATTTGATAGGCGGTATAGCCGAGCATCGCCAACCCCAGCGGTGGAATGAAGGGCGCGGCGATGAACGCGGCGATTTCAAGAATGGCTTCACCGATTTTTTGCGCAATACCCCAGCGCTTCCATCGTGCGTTGCTATCGGCGTCGGCGGTGGGTATAGCTGTCACCCGTGCGTCATTGAGCAGTTTGTTGAGCTTGTTCTCATACAGATGCTCGTACAGGTCGCCAGTGATTTTTGTCGCGTAAAATTGCAGGTTGGGTTTGGTCACCGGCTCGTCGCGCCAGGTGGGGCGTGGGTCGCCGGCGACCTGCTCGTGCCACACCACTTCTGACAAGCGGTTGTTGAGGTCGGCGAAGAAGTAGCCTCGATGTTCATGGTTGACGAAACGGCTGAAAAACGCCTGGTAGTCGGCGCTGCGCAGCTTGTTTGCCAGGTCCTGCATGAATATTGTGCCGTTGGCGTAATACTTGAGGGGGGACTGCGGATCGCCGGGAATATAGGCCACCACCGGGACTGCGCTTCGGTGTAACTCCAGGTCGGGGGCGAGCAGTGCAATGCCGGTCAGTGGCGCGTTCATCAGGCTAAGGTCATGGCTGAGCAGCGTTTTGCCATCGAGCTCGCCGTTAAAGTCTTTTAGAAAGCGGCTAAGTGTATAAAAGTCCGGGCGTGTCACATCCTTTTTCAGAAGTGCCATCTGAAGGCTGGCTTGCGCTTCGGCTTTCAGGCTTTTGATGACCTTATCGCGCAACCGGGCTTTGAGAACGGCGTCGTTGAACCCGAAAAACTGCTTCAGGTAGCTTTGATATTCCTTGCCGATATCCAGCTTGCGGCACAGCTCGATGAATTGCGAGATGCTGATTTTGTCGCGCATCTGAGGCAGCGTGTCGAACGGTCCAGTGAGGGACGATTGGGTGATGCCGTTCGACTTTGCAGTACACGCCGTTGTTTCGCTGTCCGGGGTCAGAGTGTCGGGCTGCTCTGTGACGGGCGATTGGATGAGGTAGGTCGACTCTGTGGTATGCGCCGCTGGTTTGCTTTCATCCGCATCGAAGTTGTGCAGCGCCGCCTCCACCAGTGACACGGTCCAGGAGTCGGCGCCCGTCTCGATGGGGAGCCCGGGCAGGGTCCGAGGGGTATACAGGCGCAGATAGGTGGTGCTGACATCGGACTCAACGCCAAACTGCTTTTTGAGGGCTTGTTGCAGTAACGGGGCCGCAAATGCTTGCGGCGACTTGAGTGTTGCCAGGGCCGCATCGACTTGGTTTTGCGCCTCCCAACTGGTCTGCACTGCATTTTTGAGGGGCGCATGTTGCGAGCGATCGGCTTCGCCATACCAATCGGCGAATTCAAGCTTGATGTTTTTCAAGGCTTGGCGCTTATCGCATGAGGCGTTTCCAAGCCATTTCGGAAGGTTGGTGTAGGCCCCGGCGGGCACTCTGCGTGCTGCATCTGTAAGGGCTAGGTTGATAGGCGTTAACGTAGGTGTGTGCACGTGGCTGATCCTTCAGTGAATAACGTCACCGTCATCACAGCAAGCTTGAGGGGCACAAAGGTCACAGATAGTTAAGGGCGTGAGGAAAAATCAGCGCGTCGTACCTCTGCCTCTCAAATGGCGCAGCGTTTACACTGCGCCATTGCGACGCAATATGTCGCATTGCCGTAAACCCGCGTAAAACCGGGGTTGGCGCTATAAGAAGTTGTCGCTTGGCGACAAGGTGGCGCTGAAAACTGTCCTTACAATCCCTGCATCGCCCGCCAGTTCCAGGCAGGCGTTCCTCTTCAGGAGACTCCGATGTCCGTTGAGCAAGCCCCGGTGCAACGTGCCGATTTCGACCAAGTAATGGTGCCTAACTATGCACCTGCCGCCTTTATCCCTGTGCGTGGCCAAGGTTCGCGCGTGTGGGATCAAGCAGGTCGTGAGCTGATCGACTTTGCCGGCGGCATCGCGGTCAACGTATTGGGCCACGCCCACCCGGCGCTGGTCGGTGCACTGACTGAACAGGCCAACAAGTTGTGGCATGTGTCCAACGTCTTCACCAATGAGCCGGCCCTGCGCCTGGCCCATAAGCTGATCGACGCAACCTTTGCCGAGCGTGTGTTCTTCTGCAACTCCGGCGCTGAAGCCAACGAGGCCGCGTTCAAGCTGGCCCGTCGTGTGGCCTTTGACCGTTTCGGCAGCGAGAAATACGAGATCATCGCCGCGCTGAACAGCTTCCACGGCCGTACCCTGTTCACCGTCAACGTCGGCGGCCAGTCCAAGTACTCCGATGGTTTCGGGCCTAAAATCACCGGCATCACCCACGTTCCTTATAACGACCTGGCAGCGCTGAAAGCTGCTGTGTCGGGCAAGACCTGCGCCGTGGTGCTGGAACCGATCCAGGGCGAAGGCGGTGTACTGCCGGCTGAACTGGCTTACCTGCAAGGTGCCCGCGAACTGTGCGACGCGAACGATGCGCTGCTGGTGTTCGACGAAGTGCAAACCGGCATGGGCCGCAGCGGCCACCTGTTTGCCTACCAGCATTACGGTGTGACGCCGGACATCCTCACCAGCGCCAAGAGCCTGGGCGGCGGTTTCCCGATTGCGGCGATGCTTACCCGTGAAGACTTGGCCAAGCACCTGGTGGTCGGCACCCACGGCACCACCTACGGCGGCAACCCGCTGGCGTGCGCAGTGGCCGAAGCGGTGATCGACGTGATCAACACGCCAGAAGTGTTGGCCGGTGTTAACGCCAAGCATGACGTGTTCAAGGCGCGCCTGGAGCAGATCGGCAAGCAATACGGCATCTTCACCGAGGTGCGTGGCATGGGCCTGTTGATCGGTTGCGTGCTCAGCGATGCCTTCAAAGGCAAGGCCAAGGACGTGTTCAACGCGGCCGAAAAAGAGAACCTGATGATCCTGCAAGCTGGCCCGGACGTGGTGCGTTTTGCGCCGAGCCTGGTAGTGGAAGAGGCGGACATCAACGAAGGCCTGGATCGTTTTGAGCGTGCTGTGAAGACGTTGACCCAAGCCTGATACAAATCTATCTGCCGGACCGGATCAAATGTGCGAGGGGGCTTGCCCCCTCCCACATTAGGAACAGTGTTGTTCCTGACCTGTCCGGTATTTTTTTCCATGAGTTTTTCGAGTTAAGGAGTAACACCATGCTGGTGATGCGCCCCGCGCAAATGGCTGATCTGGGCGAGGTACAGCGTCTGGCTGCAGACAGCCCGATTGGTGTTACTTCCTTGCCGGACGATGTTGAACGCCTGAGCGACAAGATCGCCGCCAGCGAAGCTTCTTTCGCGGCCGAGGTAAGCTTCAACGGTGAAGAGAGCTATTTCTTCGTGCTCGAAGACACCGATACCGGCAAGCTCGCCGGCTGCTCGGCCATCGTTGCTTCAGCCGGCTACTCCGAACCGTTCTACAGTTTCCGTAACGAAACCTTCGTGCACGCCTCCCGAGAGCTGAAGATCCATAACAAGATCCACGTGCTTTCCCAGTGCCATGACCTGACCGGTAACAGCCTGCTCACCAGTTTCTACGTGGTGCCGGAATTGGTCGGATCGCCCTGGTCGGAACTCAACTCCCGTGGCCGCCTGTTGTTCGTTGCCAGCCACCCCGAGCGCTTTGCCGATTCGGTGGTAACCGAGATTGTCGGCTACAGCGACGAAAACGGTGATTCGCCGTTCTGGGACGCCATCGGTCGCAACTTCTTCGACCTCAACTATGCCGCCGCCGAGCGCCTGTGCGGGCTGAAAAGCCGCACCTTCCTCGCCGAGCTGATGCCGCATTACCCGATCTACGTGCCGCTGTTGCCGGACGAAGCCCAGGAAGCCATGGGCCAGGTGCACCCGCGTGCGCAGATCACCTTCGACATCCTGATGCGCGAAGGTTTCGAGACCGACCACTACATCGACATCTTCGACGGTGGCCCAACGCTGCACGCACGGGTTTCGGGTATTCGCTCGATCGCCCAGAGCCGCGTGGTACCGGTGAAGATCGGCGAGATGGTCAAGGGCGTCGGTCGCCAGTACCTGGTGAGTAACGCGCAGTTGCAGGATTACCGCGCGGTGATGCTGGAGCTGGACTATGCGCCAGGCAAGCCAGTAACCCTGGACCTGGCGGCGGCCGAAGCCCTGGGCGTTGGCGAAGGCGCGAGCGTGCGTTTGGTAGCGGTATAAAAACAGAGTTTCGCGGGTGGCTGACAACAGCGGCCCGTTCGAGGAGATAGCATGATCGTTCGTCCCGTACGCAGCAGCGATTTACCGGCCCTGATTGATCTGGCGCGCAGCACCGGCACCGGCCTGACCACCTTGCCGGCCAACGAAGAGCGCCTGACCCACCGGGTTGGCTGGGCGGAAAAAACCTTTCGCGGCGAAGCCGGGCGCGGCGATGCCGACTACCTGTTCGTGCTGGAAAACGATGAAGGCCGCGTGGTCGGCATTTCTGCCATTGCCGGTGCCGTGGGCCTGCGTGAGCCCTGGTACAACTTCCGGGTCGGGCTGACCGTCAGCGCCTCTCAGGAGCTGAATATCTACCGCGAGATTCCGACGCTGTTTCTGGCCAACGACCTCACCGGCAATTCCGAATTGTGCTCGTTGTTTTTGCATGCCGATTATCGCAACGGTCTTAACGGCCGCATGTTGGCCAAGGCGCGCATGTTGTTTATCGCGGAGTTCCCGCAATTGTTCGGCAACAAGATCATTGCCGAGATGCGCGGCGTATCCAACGACGCCGGGCGTTCGCCGTTCTGGGAAAGCCTGGGTCGACACTTCTTCAAAATGGAGTTCAGCCAGGCCGACTACCTTACCGGTGTGGGCAACAAGGCGTTTATCGCCGAGCTGATGCCGAAGTTTCCGCTGTACAGCTGCTTCCTGTCCGAGGATGCGCGCAACGTGATCGGCAAGGTCCATCCGGACACCGAGCCGGCCCTGAGCATGCTCAAGAGCGAAGGGTTCAGCTATCAGGGCTATGTCGATATCTTCGATGCGGGCCCGGCGGTGGAGTGTGAAACCAGCAAAATCCGTGCGGTGCGCGACAGCCAGTCGCTGGTGTTGGCCATTGGCACGCCGGGGGACGACGCCACGCCGTTCCTGATCCATAACCGCAAGCGCGAGGAGTGCCGTATCACTGCTGCTCCGGCCCGGCTGGCGGCAGGTACCCTGGTGGTCGATCCGCAGACCGCCAAGCGCCTGCAACTGGTGGTGGGTGATCAAGTGCGTGCCGTACCGTTGTCCGCTGCTCGGGAGTCCAAGTAATGAATTCGCTGTATATCGCAGGTAGCTGGCTGGCTGGCCAGGGGGAGCTGTTCGAATCGCGCAACCCGGTGACCCAGCAGGTATTGTGGGCCGGCAACGGCGCCACCGCCGAGCAGGTCGAGTCCGCCGTGCAGGCGGCACGCCAGGCATTCCCTGCGTGGGCTCGTCTGCTGTTGGAAGAACGCATCAGCGTGCTGGAAGCCTTTGCCAACACCCTGAAAAACCGTGCCGATGAAATCGCCCGCTGCATTGGTGAGGAAACCGGTAAGCCTTTGTGGGAATCGGCTACCGAAGTCACCAGCATGGCCAACAAGATCGCCATCTCGGTGCAGAGTTATCGTGAGCGCACCGGCGAAAAGAGCGGCCCATTGGGTGATGCCACCGCGGTATTGCGTCACAAGCCTCACGGCGTGGTGGCGGTGTTCGGCCCGTACAACTTTCCGGGGCATTTGCCCAACGGCCATATCGTCCCGGCCTTGCTGGCGGGTAATACCGTGCTGTTCAAACCCAGCGAGCTGACCCCGAAAGTTGCCGAGCTGACCGTGCAATGCTGGGTCGAAGCCGGCCTGCCGGCGGGCGTGTTGAACCTGCTGCAAGGCGCGCGGGAAACCGGCATCGCCCTGGCCGCCAACCCCGGCATAGACGGCTTGTTCTTCACCGGCTCCAGCCGCACCGGCAATCATCTGCATCAGCAGTTTTCGGGGCGCCCGGACAAAATCCTCGCTCTGGAAATGGGCGGCAACAACCCGCTGGTCGTGGATGAAGTGGCCGATGTGGATGCGGCGGTCTACACCATCATCCAGTCTGCGTTTATCTCGGCTGGTCAGCGTTGCACCTGCGCCCGTCGCTTGTTGGTACCGGAAGGCGCCTGGGGCGATGCATTGCTGGCGCGGCTGGTGGCGGTGAGCGCAACGATTGAAGTCGGTGCGTTCGACCAGCAACCGCCGCCGTTCATGGGCTCGGTAATCTCCCTTGGCGCGGCGAAAGCCTTGATGGACGCCCAGGAATTGATGTTGGCCAATGGCGCCGTAGCGCTGCTGGAAATGACCCAACCACAGGATCAGGCCGCATTGCTGACCCCAGGCATCATCGACGTGACCGGCGTAACCGAGCGCGAAGACGAAGAACTGTTCGGCCCGCTGTTGCAGGTGATTCGCTACGCGGATTTCGCCGAGGCAATCGCAGAGGCCAACAACACCCAATACGGCCTGGCCGCTGGCCTGTTGTCGGATAGCGAAGCGCGTTACCAGCAGTTCTGGCTGGAAAGCCGTGCCGGTATCGTCAACTGGAACAAGCAGTTGACCGGCGCCGCCAGTACCGCACCGTTTGGCGGGGTAGGGGCCTCGGGTAACCATCGGGCCAGTGCGTATTACGCGGCCGATTATTGTGCGTATCCGGTGGCGTCGCTGGAAACGCCGAGCCTGGTGGTTCCAGCCACGCTAACCCCCGGCATTACACTGATCTGAATGTAGGAGGGGGCTTGCGCCCGATGGCGGTGTGTCAGTCACCTGATTAGTCAACTGACACCCTGCTATCGTGAGCAAGCCCCCCTCCCACATTTGAACTGTGGTGTGTTCAAGTAATTTGATGCCTATAAAAACAGATGTTCGTGGAGCCTCGCCGATGAAATCCTGTGAAGTCAATTTTGACGGTCTAGTGGGGCCGACCCATAACTACGGCGGTTTGTCCTTTGGCAACGTCGCCTCCCAAAGCAACAGCCAGCAGTCTTCCAACCCGAAGGAAGCGGCGTTGCAGGGCCTGCAGAAAATGAAAGCCCTGATGGACATGGGCTTTGTGCAAGGCGTATTGGCGCCCCAGGAGCGCCCGGATGTGGCCGCCTTGCGCAACTTGGGTTTCAACGGCACCGACGCCAAGGTGATCCAGCAGGCGGCCAAGCAGGCCATGCCGTTGCTGGTAGCCAGTTGCTCGGCATCCAGCATGTGGGTAGCCAACGCGGCCACCGTCAGCCCAAGCGCCGACACCGCAGACGGCCGCGTGCATTTCACCGCCGCCAACCTCAACTGCAAGTACCACCGCAGCATCGAACACCCCACCACCAGCCGCGTGCTGGGGGCGATGTTCGCTGACGGTAAGCACTTCGCTCACCACGCCGCGTTGCCGGCGGTGGCGCAATTTGGTGATGAAGGCGCAGCCAACCACACGCGTTTCTGCCGTGAGTACGGTGAGGCGGGCGTCGAGTTTTTCGTGTTTGGCCGCAGTGCCTTCGACCCCCGTTACCCGGCCCCGCAGAAGTACCCGGCACGCCAGACCCTCGAAGCCTCCCAGGCCGTTGCGCGCCTGCACGGTTTGAAAGATGACGGCGTGGTCTACGCCCAGCAGAACCCGGCGGTGATCGACGCAGGCGTGTTCCACAACGATGTGATTGCAGTGGGCAACGGTGAAGTGCTGTTCTATCACGAGGATGCATTCCTCAATACTGAACAGATGCTCGCCGAACTGCACGGTAAGTTGGGCAAGCTGGGCGGCAACTTCCAGTCGGTATGTGTGCCCCGCGCGCTGGTCAGTGTCGAAGACGCGGTGCGTTCCTATCTGTTCAACAGCCAGTTACTGACCCGCGCTGACGGCTCGATGCTGCTGATCGTGCCGGAAGAATGCCGTGCCAACGAGCGTGTGTGGCATTACCTGCAGGGCCTGACCAGCTCCGGGGGGCTGATCCGCGAAGTCAAAGTGTTCGACCTCAAGCAAAGTATGCAGAACGGCGGCGGCCCGGCGTGCCTGCGTTTGCGCGTCGCCTTGAACGAAACCGAACTGGCGGCGGTGAACCCAGGCGTTATCATGACCGCGCCGCTGTACGAAACCCTGACCCAATGGGTTGGCAAGCACTACCGCGACAGCCTGCGCGAAACCGACCTGGCTGACCCGCAGTTGCTGCTTGAGTGCCGGACGGCACTGGATGAACTGACGCAAATCCTTAAACTGGGCTCGGTTTATCCTTTCCAGATCAATTAACGCCATACGGCTGAGATATTTTATTTATGACCGACACCCTGAAGCTGATCCTTGAAGACACCGACGGCACCCAGCTTGAAACTTCCTGCACCCGCGTTGCCGTGGTCTGGCAGGGCAAGGAGATCTGGATCCAGCACGACGGCCGTGGCCAACTGCTGATTGGTGTGGACGTCGAAGAGGGCGACGCCGAGTACGCCAACCTGCTGATGCGTCCCTTGGCGACCAACCTGATGAGCCTGCAACTGGAAATGGAACCGGCCGACGTTGAGGGTGATGACGACGATCACGTCCATGGTCCTGGCTGCAACCACTAAGGAAGCTGCTTATGCTCGCCCTCGGCAAACTGCTTGAACTGACCCTCGCCGGTCGCGAACCGGCGCAAAAAATTCAACTGACTGTCGACGGCGTGCAGATGCGCTGGCTCAGCGAGGGCGCGCTTGAAGTACGTCCTCCTGAAGCTTTGGACAACGGCAGTGACTTGCTGCTGTCGTCCGGCATCCATGGCAACGAAACCGCGCCGATCGAACTGCTCGACCGCCTGTTGCATTGCATCGCCCGTGGGGAAATCAAACCCCGCTCCCGTATTCTGTTTCTGTTCGGCAATCCCGAGGCCATGCGCCGCGGCGAGCGTTATCTCGAACTGGACATCAACCGGCTGTTCAACGGCCGGCATGAACAAAACATCGGCCCCGAGGCCATGCGCGCCGCCGAGCTTGAGCAATTGGCCCGCAGCTTTTTCAGCCTGCCTGGCCGCTCGCGCCTGCATTACGACCTGCATACCGCGATTCGTGGTTCGAAAATCGAGCAGTTTGCGTTGTACCCGTGGAAGGAAGACCGACAGCATTCACGCCGAGAGCTGGAGCGCCTGAACGCTGCCGGCATGCAGGCGGTACTTCTGCAGAACAAAACCTCGATTACCTTCACCGCGTTCACCTACGAGCAACTCGGCGCCGAGGCTTTCACCCTGGAGTTGGGCAAGGCGCGCCCGTTCGGGCAGAACGAGGGCGTGGATGTGTCGCGCCTGGAAGCGCGTTTGAAGCAGATCATCGAGGGCAACGAGCCTGAGACCGGCAGCCTGGACGGCCTGCAACTCTTCGCCGTTGCACGCGAAGTGATCAAGCACAGCGACGCCTTCGTGATGCACCTGCCGGCGGACGTGGAAAACTTCTCGTCGTTGCCCAAGGGGTACCTGCTTGCCGAAGACGTGGCCAAGACACGCTGGGTGATCGAAGAAGAGGGGGCGCGCATTATCTTTCCCAACCCGAAAGTGAAGAACGGATTGCGCGCAGGCATATTGGTCGTGCCGAGCGATGGTAAGGAGCTGGTCTAGTTACATCAGGTTGTAATGCTGGCGCAGTGGAAGTCCTAGCTCCTGGCGTAACCTGTTTTCACTGAACAGCGGGGGCTCGAAGGGCGCAGGCGGGGCCGAGGGCGCTGAATTGTCATCCGCATCGGCAGACGTTGTCGCTACAGGCACGATGGGTAAGCCTGTGGCTTGCACCTCCGCATTGGACACTTTTCGATTGCGGCTGCGTGGATAATTTTCTTCGCTGAGCCCGCTTTCCACCATGCCAGTAACGTAGTAGTAGGCGTGGCACAACTCGTGAAACAGGCTAATGATGCTCGGGGTTGCTTTAAATAGAACGCCTGTGTTGTACCAGATATCTCCACCGTAAGAGGGTGTGCCCGGTTTGTCCCCCTTCATCAAGGCGTCTGGGGCGGTGTCTGGGTCTGGAATGAACTCGCTGTTGTTACGATCAATCAGCTCATGGATGATGATCGGTCGCCCGCTTTTGCGCTCTGCGCGGGTGAGTTCAGCCAGGAGTCGCTTGCCGGTAGGCGAACAGAGCAGCAGGCGTAGATCGTCATTCACCCGGCTGATAAATGAAGGGCTACCCTGTACCTCAACTCCGGTATGCAACAAGCCGCCAGGCTCACTGTGGACAATGTGGGAGGCGAATTCATTAGAGGCGGGTATTTGCGGTGTGTCGGCGTGCGTCATCACGGCACAGTCAGCGGTGAGTGTGGTGTTCTGGCTGTAGTAAGTGGTGTCTTTAGCCTTTAGCCGAGTGACGTCGTCAAGCCCGCGGCCGGTATAGATAACGTTTGTTCCGCGGCCTGCCTCAATTCGGTCGCCGTCCTCGGCACCACTGAGAATGTTGTGCCCTTCGCCGCCGATAATATGGTCCTGGCCGTCTCCACCGTCGATAAACGTATCGCCGTCACCACTGAGTATGTCGTTGCCAGGCCCTCCGTAAATGAAGGTGTAACTGCGTTTGTGAACATGCACCTCGTCATCGCCATCGCCGGCCTCAACATGACTGTTGCCGTCGAGAATAGTGACTAAATCGTCCCCTGGGCCGGTATCTATGCGTGTGAAATGACCTGCGCTGAGGATTCGATCCTTGCCATCACCGCTGCGGACAGTGATATGGGTTGTCACGTCATCATCGATGTGAATGCGGTCATCGCCACCCTGAGTGATCAACATCAGTGTCTGGAGTGGGGCAAGACGGATCAAGTAAACCGTCTCGTTGATACGCATGGCCAGGGACGGTAAGCGCGGAAGTTCGATAGGTCGACGAGGTTTTAAAATCGTCGGCTGGTTCACTGATGAATGCAACGCGCTATGCAGATGTGCGAGCGACCTGATGCTGATAGTGTCAGGCTTGTCGGAAGTGGTGAACCACAATTGATCGAGTTGGCTGGGGCTAAAGATCTGCCGTTCGATAACGACGTTTTCGTCCTTGAAGATCGGATGGATTTCGATTACGCCGTCACCGGCGGGGTTGTCATAGGGGACTTGGCGCACATGTTGCGAGTGTCGCTCGCCGTCGACGCCTTTGTGAACTTGTGCATCCCATGCCTGTGAACTGGCCTCCAGGTCGGGTGAGCGTGGTCGCGGGAATGTGGAGGCCGAAGTGCCTTCACTCTCTATCGTTTTGGTCATGATTCAATACCTGATCGTTTAGGTTAAGAGAGACCCAATGAGGTCTGCGCTTTAACTAAACCAGATACGCGTGTTGCCAAAACGGTAGATATGCACGGAGGGAGTAGGACGCCTTGGGCAGGCTTTTTCACATGTTGAAATGCTATCTGTTCAGGCAAAAAAATGCCCCGCCAATCGAAAATGGGCGGGGCAGATTTTCTTGCGCTTAAACGGCTCGTTTGTGCTGCTCTTCACTGCGACGGATCGCCCGTACTTTATGCAGAGTATCGGCGCAGGTGCGCGCAGCTTCCTGACCCTTGTGCACAAAGTGCTCATAGAAGAACGTGGTGTGCTCGCTGCCGGCGTGGAAGTGATGCGGCGTCAGGGACACCGAGAACACCGGCACTTCAGTTTCCAGTTGAACCTGCATCAAACCGCTGACCACTGACTGGGCGACGAATTCGTGTCGGTAGATGCCACCATCCACCACCAGCGCGGCGGCGACGATGCCGGCATAGCGACCGGTCTTGGCCAGCAACTTGGCGTGCAGGGGCAATTCAAAGGCACCGCCGACTTCAAAGAAGTCGATGTCTGACTCCTGATAGCCCTGGGCGATCATTTCGGCAAGAAAGCCTTTGCGCGATTGGTCGACGATATCCTTGTGCCAGCAGGCCTGGATAAACGCGACGCGCTCGCCGTGATGGTTTTTGCTTTTGCTGTCGATTGCGGTGGGTTGCATGTTCTGACTCCTGTTTAAGAAAAAAACAGGGCGTTATGAATCGAATGGGATTTAAGGGTACGCAAGCACGCCTGGTGCGCGGCCCTTAGGTGCCAATCCCGTTCTCTCTTCATCCGGACTATGACCGTCGGCCCCGGGATCACACCGGGTCTGCTGACCTTGTCGCCGTTCTGCCGGAGCAGTTCGAGGCGCCAAGCGCTCGCGGGCTATGCACATTGCGTGCAATTACCGCCGGTGGGGAATTGCACCCCGCCCTGAGAACGTTGCCGCCAGAACCCTGGCGGCGGAGAGTTTTTAACACGGTTTTTCAAAAACTGCACGACTGCCGTATCGATAAGCTATATCGGTTTGTTTGGTTGGTATTCGATTGAATGCAGTGGGGGCTTGATATTGCGTGGCTTTGCCCGCAGTAATCACACACGAAAGGACTTATCCATTCCGTTAGAGGCCCCCTTCATGACCGTGATTGACCTGCGCAGCGACACCGTGACCCAACCCACCCCCGGTATGCTCGACGCGATGGCCGGCGCCGTCAGCGGTGATGACGTCTATGGCGAAGACCCCAGCGTCAACAAGCTGGAGGCAGAACTGGCCCGGCGTCTGGGCTTCGCCGCCGCGCTGTTCGTGCCCACTGGCACCATGAGCAATTTGCTGGCATTGATGGCCCACTGTGAGCGCGGCGAGGAATATATCGTCGGCCAGCAGGCCCATACCTACAAATACGAAGGTGGCGGGGCGGCCGTGCTGGGTTCGATCCAGCCGCAGCCGCTGGAAGTGCAAGCGGACGGTTCCCTGGACCTTGACCACGTGCTGGCGGCGATCAAGCCTGACGATTTCCACTTTGCCCGCACGCGCTTGCTGGCGCTGGAAAACACCATGCAAGGCAAGGTCCTGCCGATGGAGTACCTGGCCAAGGCGCGTGCGTTTACCCGTGAGCATGGCCTGGCCTTGCACCTGGACGGGGCGCGGATCTACAACGCAGCGGTCAAGCTGGGGGTGGATGCGCGTGACATCGCCAAGCATTTCGATTCGGTGTCGGTGTGCCTGTCCAAGGGCCTTGGCGCACCGGTCGGCTCGGTGCTGTGCGGTTCCACGGCGTTGATCGCCAAGGCCCGGCGCCTGCGCAAGATGGTCGGTGGCGCAATGCGCCAGGCTGGTTCGTTGGCGGCAGCGGGGCTGTATGCCCTGGATCATCAGGTACAGCGCCTGGCCGAGGACCACGCCAACGCGCAGTGGTTGGGGGATGAACTGCGCAAGGTCGGTTACACGGTGGAGCCGGTGCAGACCAACATGGTCTATGTGCAAATTGGCGAGCAGGCGCAGGCGTTGAAAGCCTTTGCCGCAGAGCGCGGGATCAAGTTGAGTGCCGCGCCGCGCCTGCGTATGGTCACGCATCTGGATGTCAGCCGGGCACAGATCGAGCAAGTCGTGCAGACATTCGTCGCATTTTCGCAGAAATGACAGTGCAGACCGTCTAATTGACTGTTTCTATCACATAAACACGCTGTACCACCGGCGAAGGGCCGATATAATGCGGCCCTTTGCCGTCGCTCCGTCTGATGATGTTGCGCACTGGCCTTTGGCCGCAGCCTCCGTGGAAGAACCTAATGAAAAGCGCAGAAATCCGTGAAGCCTTCCTTCGCTTCTTCGAAGAGCAAGGTCACACCCGTGTAGCCTCCAGCTCCTTGATCCCAGGCAATGACCCCACCCTGCTGTTCACTAACGCGGGGATGAACCAGTTCAAGGACTGTTTCCTGGGCCAGGAAAAGCGCGCCTATACTCGCGCCACCAGCAGCCAGAAGTGCGTACGCGCCGGCGGCAAGAACAGCGACCTGGAAAACGTCGGTTACACCGCGCGTCACCACACGTTCTTCGAAATGCTGGGTAACTTCAGCTTCGGCGACTATTTCAAGAAGGATGCGATTACCTTCGCCTGGACCTTCCTGACCGGCGTGCTGAAACTGCCCAAGGAAAAACTCTGGGTTACCGTCTACGCGACGGACGACGAAGCCTATGACATCTGGACCCAGCAAATCGGTGTACCTGCCGAGCGCATGATTCGCATCGGCGACAACAAGGGTGCACCTTACGCTTCCGATAACTTCTGGACCATGGGCGATACCGGCCCGTGCGGCCCTTGCACCGAGATCTTCTACGATCACGGTGCGGACATCTGGGGTGGCCCACCGGGCTCGCCGGATGAAGACGGTGACCGCTACATCGAAATCTGGAACAACGTGTTCATGCAGTTCAATCGCACCGCCGATGGCGTGTTGCATCCGCTGCCGGCGCCGTCGGTGGACACCGGCATGGGCCTGGAGCGGATCAGTGCGGTCATGCAGCACGTTCATTCCAACTATGAAATCGACCTGTTCACCAACCTGCTGAGCGCTTCGGCTGCGGCCATTGGTTGCACCAATGAAGGCCAGTCGTCGCTCAAGGTGGTATCGGACCATATTCGTTCCTGTGGCTTCCTGATTGCCGATGGTGTGTTGCCGTCCAATGAAGGGCGTGGCTACGTGCTGCGTCGCATCATCCGTCGTGCCTGCCGTCACGGTAACAAGCTGGGTGCCACCGGCAGCTTCTTCTACAAAATCGTGGCTGCACTGGTTGCCGAGATGGGCGATGCCTTCCCGGAGCTCAAGCAGCAGCAGAGTAATATCGAGCGCGTACTCAAGGCCGAGGAGGAGCAGTTCTCCAAGACACTGGAGCACGGCCTGAAGATTCTCGAGCAGGACCTGGCTGAGCTCAAAGGCTCTGTGGTACCGGGCGACGTGGTGTTCAAGCTTTACGACACCTACGGTTTCCCGATGGACCTGACCGCCGATATCGCCCGTGAACGCGAGCTGACCATCGATGAAGCCGGGTTTGAGCGTGAGATGGAAGCCCAGCGTGTGCGTGCGCGTTCCGCCAGCTCCTTTGGCCTGGACTACAACACGCTGGTCAAGGTTGACGTGCCCACCGAGTTCATCGGCTACAAGGCTACCGCCGGCTCGGCCAAGATCGTTGCCATCTATAAAGACGGCAAGTCGGTCGATGTATTGAGCGAAGGCGAAGAAGCCGTGGTGGTGCTGGACCAGACCCCGTTCTACGCCGAGTCAGGTGGCCAGATTGGTGATTGTGGTTTCCTCAGCTCGACGTCCGGCCGTTTCGAGGTGCGCGACACCACCAAGACCGGCGGTGCTTTCCTGCATCACGGTGTGTTGGTGCTGGGCAGCCTGACCGTCGGCGCGCCAGTGGATACCCAGGTCGATGCCGACGTACGGCACGCAACTGCGTTGAACCACTCGGCCACTCACTTGCTCCACGCTGCCTTGCGTCAAGTGCTGGGCGAGCATGTTCAGCAAAAGGGCTCGTTGGTCGACAGCCAGCGCCTGCGGTTTGACTTCAGCCACTTTGAAGCAATCAAGCCTGAGCAGATCAAGGCGCTGGAAGATATTGTCAATGCCGAGGTGCGCAGGAACACGCCGGTAGAAACTGAAGAAACCGACATCGAAACCGCCAAGGCCAAGGGCGCCATGGCGTTGTTTGGCGAGAAGTACGGCGACGAAGTTCGCGTGCTGAGCATGGGTGGTAGCTTCTCGGTCGAGTTGTGTGGTGGTATCCACGCTAACCGTACCGGCGATATCGGCCTGCTGAAAATCATCAGCGAAGGCGGTGTGGCGTCCGGTGTGCGTCGTATCGAGGCGGTGACCGGTGCTGCGGCCCTGGCTTACCTCAATGCCGCCGAAGAGCAACTCAAGGAAGCGGCCAGCCTGGTCAAGGGCAGCCGTGACAATCTGATCGACAAACTGTCTGCCGTGCTGGAGCGTAACCGTGCGCTGGAGAAGCAACTGGAGCAGTTGCAGGCCAAGGCGGCCAGTGCTGCGGGCGATGATCTGTCGGCCTCGGCGGTTGACGTCAAGGATGTGAAAGTTCTGGCGGCGCGCCTGGACGGGCAGGACGGCAAGGCGTTGTTGGCCTTGGTCGATCAGTTGAAGAACAAGCTCGGCCGCGCAGTGATCCTGCTCGGCAGTGTCCATGAGGATAAGGTCGTTCTGGTTGCCGGTGTAACCAAAGACCTGACTGGCCAACTCAAGGCCGGTGATTTGATGAAGCAAGCCGCTGCGGCAGTGGGCGGCAAGGGCGGTGGTCGTCCGGACATGGCACAAGGCGGTGGTGTAGACGCCGGTGCCCTGGACGCGGCCCTGGCCTTGACCGTGCCGTTTGTCGAGGCAGGTATTTAAGGCACTGTTAATCGGCCCGTGGTCTAGTCACGGGCTTGTTCAGTGCGGGTGGATTGGATATTAGGCGCCCCTTTACGGGCTGAGGCGGCTTGGAAATGGCTTTGATCGTACAGAAATTTGGAGGCACCTCGGTCGGCTCTGTAGAAAGAATCGAGCAGGTCGCCGACAAGGTTAAGAAATTCCGCGATGCCGGCGATGACCTGGTAGTGGTGCTGTCAGCCATGAGCGGCGAGACCAATCGCCTGATCGACCTGGCCAAGGCTATCAGTGGGGATCAACAGCCGTTGCCACGTGAGCTGGATGTGATTGTGTCCACGGGCGAGCAGGTGACCATTGCGCTATTGGCCATGGCTCTTAACAAGCGTGGCGTGCCAGCGGTGTCCTACACGGGCAGCCAGGTGCGCATTCTCACCGACAGCGCGCACACCAAGGCGCGCATCCTGCAGATTGATGATCAGAAAATTCGTACTGATCTGAAGGCAGGGCGCGTGGTAGTTGTAGCGGGTTTCCAAGGTGTGGACGAGCAAGGCAACATCACCACCCTCGGGCGTGGCGGTTCTGACACCACGGGTGTGGCACTGGCGGCAGCGCTCAAGGCTGACGAATGCCAGATCTATACCGATGTGGATGGCGTCTACACCACTGACCCGCGCGTCGTGCCAGTGGCCCAGCGCCTGGACAAGATCACCTTTGAAGAAATGCTGGAAATGGCCAGCCTTGGTTCCAAGGTGCTGCAGATTCGCGCGGTGGAGTTCGCCGGCAAGTACAACGTTCCGCTGCGCGTATTGCACAGCTTCAAGGAGGGTCCGGGCACCCTCATTACTATTGATGAAGAGGAATCCATGGAACAGCCGATCATTTCCGGCATCGCTTTCAACCGCGATGAAGCCAAGCTGACGATCCGTGGCGTGCCAGACACCCCGGGCGTGGCTTTCAAGATTCTGGGTCCTGTCAGCGATGCGAATGTTGAAGTCGACATGATCGTGCAGAACGTTTCGCACGATAACACCACCGATTTCACCTTCACCGTGCACCGCAACGAATACGATGCGGCATTGAAAATCCTGCAGAACACTGCGAGCGAAATTGGCGCCCGTGAAGTGGTTGGCGATACCAAGATTGCCAAGGTATCGATCGTAGGGGTGGGCATGCGTTCCCATGCCGGCGTTGCCAGCCGTATGTTCGGGGCCCTTGCCAAGGAAGGCATCAACATCCAGATGATTTCCACTTCGGAAATCAAAGTCTCGGTAGTGCTCGAAGAGAAGTACCTGGAACTGGCTGTACGCGCGCTGCATACCGCTTTTGAGCTTGACGCTCCGGCCCGACAGGGCGAGTGATGTATTGCCAGGAAGGCGCGGTTTACCGCGCCTTTCATTTTTTTGTGGGGCGCATGTTCTTTTGCGTGGGCTCGACAATACTTAGGTGTGTAGGGCTACGGCTTTTGGGTTGTAGGTCGAATGCCTTTTTTTTGCAGACTGTTGTTCCTGAACTGAAATGCGTGAGGAGAAAGGCATGCTGATTCTGACTCGTCGTTGCGCAGAAAGCCTGATTATCGGTGATGGCGAAATCACCGTGACCGTGCTCGGCGTCAAAGGCAATCAAGTGCGTATTGGGGTTAACGCTCCAAAAGAGGTAGCGGTTCACCGCGAGGAAATCTACCTGCGGATCAAGAAAGAGAAGGACGAAGAACCAAGCCTTTAATTTTTATCGTTTTTTATGTTTGCAAACGGGGATGAACGTGGTTAATATACGCCCCGTGTTGCGGAGAGCTGGCCGAGTGGCCGAAGGCGCTCCCCTGCTAAGGGAGTACACCTCAAAAGGGTGTCGGGGGTTCGAATCCCCCGTTCTCCGCCATTATTTGCTTAGTACGTTGCAATCTGGTTTTTTCGGTAAGTTGTTGAAAATACTCGAAAAAATAGCTTTACATAGAGATTGAACGGCCTATAATGCGCGGCAACAAATGCACTCGTAGCTCAGCTGGATAGAGTACTCGGCTACGAACCGAGCGGTCACAGGTTCGAATCCTGTCGAGTGCACCATTTAAGAGTTAGTTGCAGCGATGCAGGTAACTCGGCTTCAACCAGTTGTGATCTGGTCTAAAAACACAATCTGCACTCGTAGCTCAGCTGGATAGAGTACTCGGCTACGAACCGAGCGGTCACAGGTTCGAATCCTGTCGAGTGCACCATACAAACAAAAAGCCCGCCTAGTGCGGGCTTTTTGCCGTCTGGGGTTTATGTAGGTTTTATCCTGGTGTGGGTCTTTTTATCTTTCCCATGTGTTTTCCCTCTCGTGCGTGTCGTCGCATTTCTATAGGTGCAGCCAATACTGAACATTGGCTCGCAAGCGCTTGTTCTTTCCAGTTTTTTAACGTTTAAAACGGCCGGGCGGTGTATCATGCGCCCGTCAGCCCCGTCGGGGCTTGTGGAATACCTCCATGGACTTACCCAGTAGTGACTCAGTACCCCGTTTTACCAATCATGAATTGACTGATTGATCCTTCCGGCGTGCCCCGCTGCTGGGAGTGGAGTTCGCCTATGACCGAAGTAGAAGTAAAGAAAACACAAGAAAGCCTGCAGGATCGTCTGGCTCAAGTCATCGAGCTGCTGCAGCGCCAGCGCGTGGTCGAAGACCTCACGCACCGCCAGGAAGGTCCGAACCACGACCGCGTTGAAAACCTGGTTCACCGGCAAAACCTCGTGGAGTTACAACGCAAGCTCGATGACCTGCACTCCGCCGACGTTGCCTACATCCTCGAAGCTTTGCCGCTGGATGATCGACTGACACTTTGGCAGTTGGTCAAGGCTGATCGCGACGGTGACATCCTTCTGGAAGTGTCTGACTCGGTTCGTGAGACTCTGATCGCCGACATGGATGATCATGAGCTCCTGGCCGCCGCCAAGGAGATGGATGCCGACGAACTGGCCGACCTGGCACCTGAGCTGCCCCGGGATGTTGTCCATGAGTTGATGGAGGCGCTCGATACGCAGCAGCGTGAGCGCGTGCGATCGGCGCTGTCCTATGACGAGGACCAGGTCGGTGCGCTGATGGATTTCGAGATGGTCACCATCCGCGAAGACGTCAGTCTGGAAGTGGTACTGCGTTACTTGCGTCGCCTCAAAGAGCTGCCGGGCCATACCGACAAGCTGTTCGTGGTCGACTACGAGGGAATTCTCAAGGGCGTGTTGCCGATCAAGCGTCTGCTGGTCAATGATCCCGAGAAGAAAGTAGCTGACCTGATGGCCAGCGATACCGTCAGCTTCCATCCTGACGAAGATGCCTACGACGCGGCCCAGGCTTTTGAGCGTTACGACTTGATCTCGGCTCCGGTGGTCGACAAGAACGGCAAGTTGATCGGTCGTCTGACCATCGATGAAATCGTTGACTTGATCCGTGAAGAGAGTGAAACCGAAGTCCTCAACATGGCGGGTTTGCGTGAAGAGGAAGATATTTTTGCGTCAGTCTGGCGTTCTCTGCATAACCGCTGGGCCTGGCTGGCGGTTAACCTGATCACGGCATTTATCGCATCTCGTGTAATCGGGTTGTTTGAAGGCTCAATCGAAAAGCTGGTGGCATTGGCGGCGTTGATGCCGATTGTTGCGGGTATCGGCGGTAACTCCGGCAACCAGACCATCACCATGATCGTGCGGGCCATGGCGCTGGATCAGGTGAGTACGGCCAACTCTTCACGCCTGCTGCGCAAAGAGCTGGCTGTAGGCCTTATCAACGGTCTGGTGTGGGGTGGAGTGATTGGTGTGGTGGCCTATCTCCTGTATGGCAGTTGGTCTCTGGGTGTGGTGATGACGGCCGCCATGACCTTGAACCTGCTGCTGGCTGCCTTGATGGGGGTATTGATCCCTATGACCCTGGCGCGCCTTGGTCGCGATCCCGCCATGGGAGCCAGCGTGATGATTACCGCCATGACTGACAGTGGTGGCTTCTTCATCTTCCTGGGCCTGGCAACGATTTTCCTGCTCTGATCCTTTCTGCGGGGGCATGTCTGCCCCCGCTTTGCGCCCCATCTCCAAAATTCAGGCAAAAAAAAGCCAGCACATGGCTGGCTTCGGCTTTCAGTGTCAATCAATTGGCTTCTGCGGCCGCCTCAACATCGTGAGCGATAAGCGAGACGAGGGCGTTTTGCTGGCGGTGGGAGAGCTGACGAAAACGCTGCAGCAGTTCGCGTTCGTGCAGTGACAGCTCCGGGCTATCCAGGCGCATGCTCAACTCTTCACCCAAGGCACCTTCCTGAATAAGGCTCTGTTCCAGGCGTGCGATGATTTCAGAGTTCATGCTGCGGTGATGATTGCGAGCCACCTCGGCAATGCGTTCCCGCATTCCGTCTGGCAGACGTACGACGAATTTGTCAGCCGTACGGCTGGAATAAATTGCCTGTTTCAATGGGCGCATATATTTAACCGGTTAGTTCAGGGGAGCGGTTTCTGGAATTGGCCGCAAGATGAGTGTTAAGACAAGGCTCACGACCAAAGTTCAACCCGAATTGCAAAGAGGCCGCATCATGCCTCAGATTTGCCATTTCATTGGCGTCAATTCTGTGACAAATATTGAACCGCCTAAAGGCTTTGTGCCAGTACTGATTTGCATTTTTGCGGACTGGTTTGAAAACTTTGGCGCTGATGCAGTGCTAGTCCATCAACGCGCAGGGCTGCGGCGCATCTGGGTTGAAGGGCGCAGTGCAATATGGCCTTTTGCCCTCAGTCTTAAGCCTAGTGGCAGTTTGCCGATTTGCTAGGGTGATTCGACATAAGGTAGGGGAGGGGGTCAGCGAAGCAATGGATCGAACTTGATTCGGCGACCGGCGATGAGTGCCAACATCAATAGGCTACCAAACACGGCGCTGACGATGAAGGCGGTGGCTTGAGCTCTAGGGCAGTCAGTAGCGAGGCCCAGAAAGCCTGCCATGAGGGTCAAGCATAGAAAAAGCCAGGCAGGTTTGGACATTGATAGTTATCTCAGAAAACCCAGTGCTCGGATGTAGGTGCAGCTTGTATTTCTTGGGTCAGGAGCACGGGCGACTGCTGAGTAGCAGTGACTACCGCCAGTTGGGGCCGTTGTTGCAGATGATGGGGAACTGCTTGGCTGATCAGTGCGGCATCTTGAGTATTTACTGGCTGGAAATGAAATATCACCAGTACGGCCAGGGCCACGGCATTGAGAGCTAATAGTAGTACGCTATTCATGGTCATGTTCTCCGTGGTGCTTGGTTCGCTTGGTTTATGCAAAGAGCATTGCAGATGCCGTGCCAAACTATTTTACCTTTAAAATCAATTAGTTGATTTGCCTGCGAGGGGGCTTTGGGTTGCAGTTTGCAATGATGGCATTTTGAGGTAGTGCAATTTGCACGATCCCTGCAAGTGCCCGTGTTTGCTGGGTGAAGCTATAAAGGTATGTGCAGGGATCGCCCTACAAGCAAAATGCCTAAGGACGACATGACAAAACCTACCTCGGCCGTTAAGATGCACGCCGTCTGTCGCTGGTCTTATCCGTGACGCGCTTGTCATTTGTCCCAGTAGCTCAATTGGATAGAGCATCCCCCTCCTAAGGGGAAGGTTGGCCGTTCGAACCGGCCCTGGGACACCATCTTTATAGGCTGAACGCCTGCCATGGCGTTTACTGCTATCTACAAGCCATCCGCCTTTCTCTCTGCTGCATTTCCTTCGATCTGAATCCAGCTATCTGTTGATAGCCTGGCATTTGTTGCAGGTTGTTTTTTGCGTCAGGAGGATCCAGTGCGGGCAATGCGCTGGCTCCCTTCTTTATATGCAGAGATTCACAGAGGGCTCCAGGCCTGGTGCACGGCAGGCCAAATGGGCGTTTTGAGTTTTTTGATTTAAGGGGTTGACGCACATGCAAATCCCTGTAGAATTCGCCTCCCGCTTCGGAGAGATCTTAAGCGCAAGTGGTTGAAGTTGTTGAAGAAATCTTCGAAAGCTTCTGAAAATAATCACTTGACAGCAAATGAGGCTGCTGTAGAATGCGCGCCTCGGTTGAGACGAAAGATCTTAACCAACCGCTCTTTAACAACTGAATCAAGCAATTCGTGTGGGTGCTTGTGGAGTCAGACTGATAGTCAACAAGATTATCAGCATCACAAGTTACTCCGCGAGAAATCAAAGATGTAACCAACGATTGCTGAGCCAAGTTTAGGGTTTCTTAAAAACCCAAAGATGTTTGAACTGAAGAGTTTGATCATGGCTCAGATTGAACGCTGGCGGCAGGCCTAACACATGCAAGTCGAGCGGTAGAGAGAAGCTTGCTTCTCTTGAGAGCGGCGGACGGGTGAGTAATGCCTAGGAATCTGCCTGGTAGTGGGGGATAACGTTCGGAAACGGACGCTAATACCGCATACGTCCTACGGGAGAAAGCAGGGGACCTTCGGGCCTTGCGCTATCAGATGAGCCTAGGTCGGATTAGCTAGTTGGTGGGGTAATGGCTCACCAAGGCGACGATCCGTAACTGGTCTGAGAGGATGATCAGTCACACTGGAACTGAGACACGGTCCAGACTCCTACGGGAGGCAGCAGTGGGGAATATTGGACAATGGGCGAAAGCCTGATCCAGCCATGCCGCGTGTGTGAAGAAGGTCTTCGGATTGTAAAGCACTTTAAGTTGGGAGGAAGGGTTGTAGATTAATACTCTGCAATTTTGACGTTACCGACAGAATAAGCACCGGCTAACTCTGTGCCAGCAGCCGCGGTAATACCGAGGGTGCAAGCGTTAATCGGAATTACTGGGCGTAAAGCGCGCGTAGGTGGTTTGTTAAGTTGGATGTGAAATCCCCGGGCTCAACCTGGGAACTGCATTCAAAACTGACTGACTAGAGTATGGTAGAGGGTGGTGGAATTTCCTGTGTAGCGGTGAAATGCGTAGATATAGGAAGGAACACCAGTGGCGAAGGCGACCACCTGGACTAATACTGACACTGAGGTGCGAAAGCGTGGGGAGCAAACAGGATTAGATACCCTGGTAGTCCACGCCGTAAACGATGTCAACTAGCCGTTGGAAGCCTTGAGCTTTTAGTGGCGCAGCTAACGCATTAAGTTGACCGCCTGGGGAGTACGGCCGCAAGGTTAAAACTCAAATGAATTGACGGGGGCCCGCACAAGCGGTGGAGCATGTGGTTTAATTCGAAGCAACGCGAAGAACCTTACCAGGCCTTGACATCCAATGAACTTTCCAGAGATGGATTGGTGCCTTCGGGAACATTGAGACAGGTGCTGCATGGCTGTCGTCAGCTCGTGTCGTGAGATGTTGGGTTAAGTCCCGTAACGAGCGCAACCCTTGTCCTTAGTACCAGCACGTCATGGTGGGCACTCTAAGGAGACTGCCGGTGACAAACCGGAGGAAGGTGGGGATGACGTCAAGTCACCATGGCCCTTACGGCCTGGGCTACACACGTGCTACAATGGTCGGTACAGAGGGTTGCCAAGCCGCGAGGTGGAGCTAATCCCATAAAACCGATCGTAGTCCGGATCGCAGTCTGCAACTCGACTGCGTGAAGTCGGAATCGCTAGTAATCGCGAATCAGAATGTCGCGGTGAATACGTTCCCGGGCCTTGTACACACCGCCCGTCACACCATGGGAGTGGGTTGCACCAGAAGTAGCTAGTCTAACCTTCGGGAGGACGGTTACCACGGTGTGATTCATGACTGGGGTGAAGTCGTAACAAGGTAGCCGTAGGGGAACCTGCGGCTGGATCACCTCCTTAATCGACGACATCAGCTGCTCCATAAGTTCCCACACGAATTGCTTGATTCATTGAAGAAGACGATAGAAGCAGCTTTAAGCTCCAAGCTGATAGCTCTTAGCTAATCAGTTACGCGCTCGAAATTGGGTCTGTAGCTCAGTTGGTTAGAGCGCACCCCTGATAAGGGTGAGGTCGGCAGTTCGAATCTGCCCAGACCCACCAATTTTGTTATGGGGCCATAGCTCAGCTGGGAGAGCGCCTGCCTTGCACGCAGGAGGTCAACGGTTCGATCCCGTTTGGCTCCACCATTAACTGCTTCTGCTGTTAGAGTTTAGAAATGAATATTCTGAAGTGAATATTGATTTCTAGTCTTTGATTAGATCGTTCTTTAAAAATTTGGGTATGTGATAGAAAGATAGACTGAACGTTACTTTCACTGGTAACGGATCAGGCTAAGGTAAAATTTGTGAGTTCTCTTAATTGAGAAATTCGAATTTTCGGCGAATGTTGTCTTCACAGTATAACCAGATTGCTTGGGGTTATATGGTCAAGTGAAGAAGCGCATACGGTGGATGCCTTGGCAGTCAGAGGCGATGAAAGACGTGGTAGCCTGCGAAAAGCTTCGGGGAGTCGGCAAACAGACTTTGATCCGGAGATGTCTGAATGGGGGAACCCAGCCATCATAAGATGGTTATCTTGTACTGAATACATAGGTGCAAGAAGCGAACCAGGGGAACTGAAACATCTAAGTACCCTGAGGAAAAGAAATCAACCGAGATTCCCTTAGTAGTGGCGAGCGAACGGGGACTAGCCCTTAAGTGGCTTTGAGATTAGCGGAACGCTCTGGAAAGTGCGGCCATAGTGGGTGATAGCCCTGTACGCGAAAATCTCTTAGTCATGAAATCGAGTAGGACGGAGCACGAGAAACTTTGTCTGAATATGGGGGACCATCCTCCAAGGCTAAATACTACTGACTGACCGATAGTGAACTAGTACCGTGAGGGAAAGGCGAAAAGAACCCCGGAGAGGGGAGTGAAATAGATCCTGAGACCGTATGCGTGCAAGCAGTGGGAGCCCACTTTGTTGGGTGACTGCGTACCTTTTGTATAATGGGTCAGCGACTTATTTTCAGTGGCGAGCTTAACCGAATAGGGGAGGCGTAGCGAAAGCGAGTCTTAATAGGGCGTCTAGTCGCTGGGAATAGACCCGAAACCGGGCGATCTATCCATGGGCAGGTTGAAGGTTGGGTAACACTAACTGGAGGACCGAACCGACTGCCGTTGAAAAGTTAGCGGATGACCTGTGGATCGGAGTGAAAGGCTAATCAAGCTCGGAGATAGCTGGTTCTCCTCGAAAGCTATTTAGGTAGCGCCTCATGTATCACTGTAGGGGGTAGAGCACTGTTTCGGCTAGGGGGTCATCCCGACTTACCAAACCGATGCAAACTCCGAATACCTACAAGTGCCGAGCATGGGAGACACACGGCGGGTGCTAACGTCCGTCGTGAAAAGGGAAACAACCCAGACCGTCAGCTAAGGTCCCAAAGTTATGGTTAAGTGGGAAACGATGTGGGAAGGCTTAGACAGCTAGGAGGTTGGCTTAGAAGCAGCCACCCTTTAAAGAAGGCGTAATAGCTCACTAGTCGAGTCGGCCTGCGCGGAAGATGTAACGGGGCTCAAACCATACACCGAAGCTACGGGTAGCACGTAAGTGATGCGGTAGAGGAGCGTTCTGTAAGCCTGTGAAGGTGAGTTGAGAAGCTTGCTGGAGGTATCAGAAGTGCGAATGCTGACATGAGTAACGACAATGGGTGTGAAAAACACCCACGCCGAAAGACCAAGGTTTCCTGCGCAACGTTAATCGACGCAGGGTTAGTCGGTCCCTAAGGCGAGGCTGAAAAGCGTAGTCGATGGAAAACAGGTTAATATTCCTGTACTTCTGGTTATTGCGATGGAGGGACGGAGAAGGCTAGGCCAGCTTGGCGTTGGTTGTCCAAGTTTAAGGTGGTAGGCTGGAATCTTAGGTAAATCCGGGATTCTAAGGCCGAGAGCTGATGACGAGTTAACTTTTAGTTAACGAAGTGGTTGATGCCATGCTTCCAAGAAAAGCTTCTAAGCTTCAGGTAACCAGGAACCGTACCCCAAACCGACACAGGTGGTTGGGTAGAGAATACCAAGGCGCTTGAGAGAACTCGGGTGAAGGAACTAGGCAAAATGGCACCGTAACTTCGGGAGAAGGTGCGCCGGTGAGGGTGAAGGACTTGCTCCGTAAGCTCATGCCGGTCGAAGATACCAGGCCGCTGCGACTGTTTATTAAAAACACAGCACTCTGCAAACACGAAAGTGGACGTATAGGGTGTGACGCCTGCCCGGTGCCGGAAGGTTAATTGATGGGGTTAGCTAACGCGAAGCTCTTGATCGAAGCCCCGGTAAACGGCGGCCGTAACTATAACGGTCCTAAGGTAGCGAAATTCCTTGTCGGGTAAGTTCCGACCTGCACGAATGGCGTAACGATGGCGGCGCTGTCTCCACCCGAGACTCAGTGAAATTGAAATCGCTGTGAAGATGCAGTGTATCCGCGGCTAGACGGAAAGACCCCGTGAACCTTTACTATAGCTTTGCACTGGACTTTGAATTTGCTTGTGTAGGATAGGTGGGAGGCTTTGAAGCGTGGACGCCAGTCTGCGTGGAGCCAACCTTGAAATACCACCCTGGCAACTTTGAGGTTCTAACTCAGGTCCGTTATCCGGATCGAGGACAGTGTATGGTGGGTAGTTTGACTGGGGCGGTCTCCTCCTAAAGAGTAACGGAGGAGTACGAAGGTGCGCTCAGACCGGTCGGAAATCGGTCGTAGAGTATAAAGGCAAAAGCGCGCTTGACTGCGAGACAGACACGTCGAGCAGGTACGAAAGTAGGTCTTAGTGATCCGGTGGTTCTGTATGGAAGGGCCATCGCTCAACGGATAAAAGGTACTCCGGGGATAACAGGCTGATACCGCCCAAGAGTTCATATCGACGGCGGTGTTTGGCACCTCGATGTCGGCTCATCACATCCTGGGGCTGAAGCCGGTCCCAAGGGTATGGCTGTTCGCCATTTAAAGTGGTACGCGAGCTGGGTTTAGAACGTCGTGAGACAGTTCGGTCCCTATCTGCCGTGGACGTTTGAGATTTGAGAGGGGCTGCTCCTAGTACGAGAGGACCGGAGTGGACGAACCTCTGGTGTTCCGGTTGTCACGCCAGTGGCATTGCCGGGTAGCTATGTTCGGAATAGATAACCGCTGAAAGCATCTAAGCGGGAAACTAGCCTCAAGATGAGATCTCACTGGAACCTTGAGTTCCCTGAAGGGCCGTCGAAGACTACGACGTTGATAGGTTGGGTGTGTAAGCGCTGTGAGGCGTTGAGCTAACCAATACTAATTGCCCGTGAGGCTTGACCATATAACACCCAAGCAATTTGTTTCTCGAAAGAGCATCAGATTGCGGTGTGTGAAGACGAAGATGAACCGAAAGTTCGACGCTCACAAAACACCGAAAGCTGTCACATACCCAATTTGCTGAAGCGAGACCAACTGGTCGCGACTCAGTACCCGAATTTCTTGACGACCATAGAGCATTGGAACCACCTGATCCCATCCCGAACTCAGCAGTGAAACGATGCATCGCCGATGGTAGTGTGGGGTTTCCCCATGTGAGAGTAGGTCATCGTCAAGATTAAATTCCGAAACCCCTGTTTGCTAACGCAAACAGGGGTTTTGTTTTGGGCGGTCGAAAAGTACCGAGCTATTCAATACCCACAGCTTTTTGCAAAGCCTCAAAGATCAGTCGAACCTTGCAGCGCTTCAGGGTTCACAGCAGGGGCGTCATGTATTTATCTCTACCGTTGTGTACCTACAGACACAGGTGCAACGTCTGAGCTCTTATGCAAAATAATCCCCGGAAACAGGCCGCACCGCCTGTCCGGACCCGACCACCCGGACTATCATGCCGATAGCCCAATCCCTTACCGCAAGGAGCCGCTCGGAACGCCGATGCGCCAGATCTGGAAATCTTTTCGAGCCCTTTATTTCGCCTCTTTGATGATGCTGATTGGCTCCGGCCTGCTCAGTACTTACCTGGCCTTGCGCCTGGCGGCAGACAATGTCGACAGTTTGTGGGTCGGTGCGCTGATGGCCGCCAACTATTTTGGCTTGGTACTGGGCGGCAAGATCGGGCATCGCCTGATAGCCCGCGTTGGACATATTCGTGCCTACGCGACTTGCGCCGGAATCGTCGGCGCGGCAGTGCTGGGTCATGGCTTGATTGATTGGCTACCTGCCTGGATCGTGCTGCGGATAATCGTCGGCCTGGGGATGATGTGCCAGTACATGGTTATCGAAAGCTGGCTCAATGAACAGGCGGATGCCAAGCAGCGTGGCGTAGTGTTCAGCGGCTACATGATCGCGTCCTACCTCGGGTTGGTACTGGGGCAGTTGATCCTGGTCATGCATCCTCACCTTGGGCTTGAACTGCTGATGTTGGTCGCGTTGTGTTTTGCGTTGTGCCTGGTGCCTGTGGCCATGACCCGACGCATTCACCCCGCGCCCCTGCACCCGGCCCCGATGGAGCCCCGTTTTTTTATAAAGCGTGTGCCACAGTCTCTCAGTACGGTGCTGGGCGCGGGCTTGATCGTTGGGTCGTTCTACGGTTTGGCGCCGCTCTACGCGTCTCAGCAGGGGCTGACGACTGAGCAAGTCGGCTTGTTCATGGGTAGCTGCATTTTTGCCGGCTTGGTCGTTCAGTGGCCGCTGGGATGGCTATCGGACCGCTATGACCGCGCGCTGTTGATTCGCTGCTTTGCGTTGTGCCTGGCCGTAACAGCGTTGCCGCTGGCGATCATGACTCAAGTACCGCTGGAAGTGCTGTTTGTGGCAGGCTTCTTCTGTTCGCTGGTGCAGTTCTGCCTTTACCCATTGGCAGTGGCTTTTTCCAACGATCATGTAGAAGGTGATCGTCGGGTTTCGCTGACGGCCATGTTGTTGGTGACCTACGGCATAGGCGCCAGTATCGGCCCACTGTTGGCGGGTGTCGTGATGAAGTTGTTCGGCAGCCAGATGCTCTACGCGTTTTTCAGTTTGTGTGCGTTGATCCTGGTATGGCGCATCCGTCCCAAAGCAGTGACCAACCTGCACCAGGTCGACGACGCCCCGCTGCATCACGTGGCGATGCCTGACAGCATGTCCAGTTCACCGCTGGTAGCAGCGCTCGACCCACGGGTGGATGAGCAAGTGGTGCAGGAGCAGATGCAGGTCACTGTCCCTGACCCGGAACCCGAGCCAGACCCGGTAACTGATGAGCCAGCCAATGAAGAGCCGCAGGAGCCGGTAGACCCGGATGAACATCCCCATGACTTGAGCAGGGCACGCCCCTGAATGAAAACGGGCAGTTCCTATCAGGAACTGCCCGTTTTTTATTTCAGCGTCTAAACCTTAAAGATCATCGTCCTTGTCGAAGCGCCGAGCCTCGCGCTGCAGCTGGTAGACAAAACGCTCCACCTGGCGCTGCACCAAACCACTCATGTTGTGAAAACGCACGCCAGCAAAGGTCGTGTTGATCTTGTCTTCGAAGTGCAGGTAGCGCAGTTCGACGGAGGTGGTCATGCTGCCAAAGGGCAGGGCGGCGATAAAGCGGTCATAGACCTGGCCCAACTGAAGGCGCTCGGAGATATCGCCCTCAAAGCGCAATTTGCAGCCAGTGGCGGAAATGTCCAGAAGTTTGCCGCTGATCGGTGCCTTGAGCTTCTCGCCGCCCAGTTCGATATTCACCAATTGCGCAAGTTTCAGTGCGGCGCGAAATGCATTGCGCCGCTGATGATAAACCACCTCGTCAGGCATGCTGCCGCTATAGATACGGTGGCCGTCTTTTTCGCTGATGTTCAGCGTGCCATTGCTTTCCCAGGCAACCCGTACACCTTCATGGAAGCCTTCGATACGAAAGGGTTCGCCGTTCTCGAGGTAGCGCTCACCGTCTCGGGGGATCATTTCATCCAGGGCCAGCGTTTTGCTGTCCCGATCAATATCCACCAAATAGCTCTGAAAGCGCTGGCTGCGTTCGTGGAAAGTGATGATCAGCGGATCATGGCTTTCTTGCAGCATCCGTAATGTGCTGGCGACTTCCAGAGGCGTAGTGAGCACCTTCGGTGGCTGCGGTGCATCTTCCGCATTAGGGGCGTTGAACACGGTTCTTCCATCTCCAGACAAAGTACGACTACACGCAAGAACCGGCATTTTGCCAGTATGTAGCGCTCCTTGGATAGGTCGCGCTGTAAACCGGTGTCAGGCTTGGCTGCGGGTACTTGGCTTGACCAGGCGAGAGGTGGAGCCTTGGGCGTTGTACAGGGCCGGAGGCTCACCACCGTGCAGTATGCGCAACTGATTGGCGGTCGTGGCTTGCTGAAGCTGGATTGATTGGCCGTTGAGCAGGTTGGCTTCCTGGCACTGGGCAAGCAATTGATTGAGTTCTTTGCTTTGCGCCAGTAATTGATCACCGACCGAGGAGTGGCTAGCCAGTTGTGCCAGGCCTTCGTGATCGGCAGGCAGGCCCAGGCTGATGAGTATCTGGCTGCGCTTCTTGCCGTGTTGTTCGAGCAACACAATCAGCGACTGCTTGCGCGCCAGGATTTCTTCGAGCAAGGGCATGTCCCGGCCGTACAGGGCCAGGGATTCTTCCTTGAGCAGCTCAAGCAACTGGTGCGTTGGCGCCAGATCATCAATGATCAGTTGAAGCAGATGTTCGTCGTGGTGCATGGCTGGCCTTGGGTTTTAAGCGTCCAAAAGCCCTGCGCAGGCTTTTGCCTAGCGCTCGGCTTCGAAGTTAAGCAGCTTATTGGCTACACGGCTGCTGTCGACTTTATAGCTGCCGTCGGCGATGGCCTGTTTCAACTCAGCCACGCGAGCTTTATTGACAACCGGCTGATCACGCAGCGAGTCAGTGACCTTCTGCAACTGTTGAGCCTCATTGCTCAGGTGTACCGATTCCCCGCTCTGGCTGGCGCTGGCCTGCTCTGCCTTGGCGGGCAAGGGCTGGGACTTGGCTTCTACGCTGTCCTTGACACCGTTGGTGCGCGTATTGCCCGGCAAAGCCTGGGTGTTATTCAAACGACTGAAATCAATGACCATGGTGAAAAAACCTCTGGGTATTTGGACGCTTGCCATGTTTTCGGCCATACCCGGGCAAACTTTAGGCTCGATTGACAATAAACCTGTACCGCTCGACATCCAACACACAGTGTAGGAAAAGCCGGCCTGTGATTCCAGTGATCTATAAAGCGACCTCGACCTGACCAGGCGCCGTGACCCGCGCCTTGATCACGCGATTGGAGTTGAGATTCTTGACGCGAATCTGCTCGCTCATGCCGCCATTGGACAGTGCCTCCCCTGGCATCCTTACGTTCAGCCCGCCACTGCTGGCCGAAATCACCACCTGGTCACCCTTGCGAATCACTTCAGCCTGTTCCAGGTGAACCAGTGTGATGACCTGATCGGTGACCATTGGTCGGGTGAGTCTCTGCCCGATAGCCTGATCCACTGAGGTCAGGTAGCCCTGGTTGATCAGGCTGATATCGCGCTCGCGCAGGGCCACATCCTCGTAGCCGATGATGCCGGTGCGTTTCAACGGCCGCGCGACCACTACCACATCGCGGAACAGCTTGACCTGAGCCGGCACGAATACCGTCCAGGGCGAGGCGCCTTCACAGCGAACTTTTACCGTTACGCGTCCGATGGGCTGGGCAGGGCTTTCCAGCGTGGCTGTCAATTCCTTGTCGCACATCGGCATGCGCAAGCGCGGGTCCAACTGGCTGACCTGAATTTCATAACGTCCCGGCGTCTGCGTGGTCGCCAGATAATCTTCTACAGTGAATTCAAGAAAACCTTGGGTGACGCCGATAAGGAGATCAGGCAGGGTGACATTGTCGGCGCGTGCGGTAGCGCCAATGCTCAAGGCAAGCAGCGCCATCACGGCGCAGAACAGCCTGCGGTGGCTAGGGCGTCGGGAAACTGTCGTTTTAATATCCATATTTAATAAATAGCAAAGCTCGTGCCGTTTAGTGTTGGGTGCGCGTCGTACCCCCAGGATTTAGGAGTCAGGGCATGGCAGGTGTAATGGATTCAGTAAACCAGCGCACACAGCTGGTAGGGCAGAATCGCCTGGAGTTGTTGCTTTTTCGCCTGGATGGCAAACAGTTGTATGGCATCAACGTATTCAAAGTGCGGGAAGTGCTGCAATGCCCAAAGCTGACGATCATGCCCAAGTCCAGCCCAGTGGTGTGTGGTGTAGCCAACATCCGTGGCGCAACTATTCCCATTCTTGACCTGGCGATGGCCACGGGCTCGGCGGGTTTGCAAGACCGCCAGAACCCCTTTGTGATCATCACCGAGTACAACACCAAGACCCAGGGTTTCCTGGTGCGCTCGGTGGAGCGTATCGTCAATATGAACTGGGAAGAGATCCATCCGCCGCCCAAGGGCACCGGGCGCGATCACTACCTGACGGCGGTGACACGGGTCGATAACCAGTTGGTCGAAATCATCGACGTGGAAAAAATCCTCGCCGAAGTGGCACCCACCTCGGAAACCATCTCTGTGGGTGTGGTGGATGCCGAGACTGCACACAAGGCGGTGTCCCTGCGCGTATTGACTGTGGACGACTCCTCAGTGGCGCGCAAGCAGGTCACACGCTGCCTGCAGACCGTTGGTGTAGACGTGGTGGCCCTCAATGATGGTCGTCAGGCCCTGGATTACCTGCGCAAACTGGTGGACGAAGGCAAGAAGCCCGAAGAAGAATTCCTGATGATGATCTCCGACATCGAGATGCCGGAAATGGACGGCTACACGCTCACGGCCGAGATACGCAACGATCCACGCATGCAAAAACTGCATATCATCCTGCATACTTCGTTGTCGGGGGTATTCAATCAGGCAATGGTCAAGAAGGTTGGTGCTGATGACTTTCTGGCCAAGTTCCGTCCTGATGACCTCGCATCCCGGGTAGTCGACCGGATCAAGGCAGCAGATCACGGCTAGGGGATTTCCCCCGGCGATCACACGATTTAAGAGGCGGTATCATTGTCTACGGGTAATTTGGATTTCGAACAGTTCCGGGTCTTCCTGGAAAAAGCCTGTGGCATATTGCTCGGTGAAAACAAGCAGTACCTGGTATCCAGCCGTCTCAACAAACTGATGGAACAGCAGGGCATCAAGTCCCTGGGTGAGTTGGTCCAGCGGATCCAGGGGCAGCCGCGCAGCGGGCTCAAGGAAATGGTGGTCGATGCAATGACCACTAACGAAACCTTGTGGTTTCGCGATACCTACCCCTTTGAAGTGCTCAAGAACAAAGTGTTGCCGGAAGCCATCAAGGCCAGCCCGGGCCAGCGCCTGCGCATCTGGTCGGCGGCCTGTTCGTCGGGGCAGGAACCCTACTCGATCTCGATGTCCATCGACGAGTTCGAGCGAACCAACATGGGCCAGTTGAAAGCCGGCGCGCAAATTGTCGCTACCGACTTGTCCGGCACCATGCTCACCAACTGCAAGACCGGTGAGTACGACAGCCTGGCCCTGGGCCGCGGTTTATCCCAGGAGCGCCTGCAGCGTTACTTCGACCCCAAAGGCGCCGGGCGCTGGGCGATCAAGGCACCGATCAAGAACCGCGTGGAGTTTCGCTCGTTCAACCTGCTCGACAGCTACGCCAGCCTGGGCAAGTTCGACATGGTGTTCTGCCGCAACGTGCTGATCTATTTCTCGGCCGAAGTGAAGAAAGACATCCTGTTGCGCATCCACGGCACGCTCAAGCGCGGCGGTTACCTGTTCCTCGGTGCTTCCGAAGCCTTGAATGGCCTGCCGGACCATTACCAGATGGTGCAGTGCAGCCCGGGGATCATCTACCAGGCCAAGTAAGTCGCACGCAGTTAAAGTGTGGGAGGGGGCTTGCTCCCGATAGCGGTGGTTCAGTTGATGTCTTTATCACTGATACACCGCTATCGGGAGCAAGCCCCCTCCCACATTTGTTTCTGCGGCAACGTTGAAGAAAGCGGCAACTCCCCATTGCCGCTTTACTGGCGCCACGCGGAAACCCGTTGCCGCTTTTCTGGCATAGTCGCCGGCACCTACCCTCGAAACCCTTGATATACGGGCTCCTGAAAGACTGGCACGCACCTTGCTATAACCCTGCTAACGAACAGCAGGTCAGCCTAAAGGTTTCCGCCATGAGCATCAGCTTCGATAAAGCGCTCGGTATCCATGAACAAGCCCTGGGCTTTCGCGCCCAGCGTGCCGAAGTCCTGGCCAATAACATTGCCAACGCCGATACCCCGAACTACAAGGCTCGGGACCTGGACTTCTCTGCCGTGCTCGCCGCACAGCAAGACAAGACCAAGAACGGCACCTTCGCCTTGAACATGACCAACAGCCGTCATATCGAAGCGCAAGGCCTGAGCAAGGGTGACGAGTCGTTGCTGTATCGCACGCCGATGCAGCCGTCGATCGACCAGAACACCGTCGACGCACAGTTGGAGCAATCGAACTACGCCGAGAACTCGGTGAACTTCCAGGCCAGCTTTACCCTGCTCAACAGCAAATTCAAAGGGCTGATGTCAGCCCTGCGTGGAGAATAAGCCATGTCCCTGTCCAGTGTTTTCAATATTGCCGGCAGTGGCATGAGCGCGCAGACCACGCGTTTGAACACCGTCGCCAGTAACATCGCCAACGCCGAGACCGTCTCTTCGAGCATTGACCAGACTTACCGTGCCCGTCACCCGGTGTTTGCCACCATGTTCCAGGGTGGCCAGGCCGGTGGCAGCGATTCGTTGTTCCAGAACCAGGACGCAGCCGGCTCCGGCGTGCAGGTGCTGGGTGTGGTTGAAGACCAGAGCAACCTGGAGGCCCGTTACGAGCCCAACCATCCGGCCGCGAACGAAAAGGGTTACGTCTACTACCCCAACGTCAACGTGGTCGAGGAAATGGCTGACATGATCTCCGCCAGTCGTTCGTTCCAGACCAATGCGGAAATGATGAACACCGCCAAAGCCATGATGCAGAAGGTCCTGACCCTGGGTCAGTAATAAGGGGCGCCAAATAATGGCCATCGTTGATACGTCAAACAACACGGCAGTCCAGGACCTGTTCAATTCCAAGGTCAAGGACGCTTCGAACAATGTCTCGAATGTTTCCAAAGCAGCCACTGGCAACCAGGCGTTGGGCAAGGACGCATTCCTGCAGTTACTGGTAACCCAGCTGAAAAACCAGAACCCGCTGTCGCCCCAGGACAACGGCGCGTTCGTGGCCCAACTTGCCCAGTTCAGCAGCCTGGAAGGCATCAACACCCTGAACGACTCGGTGAATAACATCTCCAGCAACTTCAGCTCTTCGCAAGCGCTGCAGGCTTCATCGCTGGTGGGGCGGTCGATCATTATCCAGACCGACAAAGCCATGGTTGATACCAGCAAGAGCATGAACGGTTCGGTAGAGGTGCCATCGGCGGTGGGCAACGTTTCCGTCAAAATCACCGACAAGGACGGCAACGTCGTGCGCACCGTGGATATGGGCGCGCAGAGTGCCGGCAGCCAGAGCTTTATCTGGGACGGCAAGAACGACAAGGGCGAGGTCGCCCCCGCCGGCACTTACACCTTCAATGCCAGCACCAAGAACGACAAGGGTGACTCGGTTTCCCTGGCCACCTCGCTGCCAGCCACCGTAACCAGCGTGACCTTGAGCAAGACCGGCGGCGAAATGCTGCTCAACCTTGCAGGCGGCATGGGCAGCGTCAAGCTGTCGCAAATTCAGACTATCGGTACATAGAGCCGGCTAAATACGGCAGAGGGAGAGAAACATGTCTTTTAATATCGGCCTTAGCGGCCTCTATGCGGCCAACAAACAACTGGACGTGACCGGCAACAACATCGCCAACGTTGCGACCACCGGCTTCAAGTCATCTCGTGCGGAATTTTCCGATATTTATGCGGCTTCCAAACTTGGCACTGGCCAGAACACCATCGGCAACGGTGTGAACCTGGCGGCGGTGTCGCAGCAGTTCACCCAGGGCGACGTCAACGGCGGTGGCGGCATCCTCGACATGGCGATCCAGGGCGGTGGTTTCTTCGTGCAGAAGGGTGGCGACGGCTCGCTGGAATACACCCGAAGCGGTGCTTTCCGTGCGGACAAGGACGGCTACATCACCAACAACACTGGCACTTCGCGTCTGCAGGGTTACGCTGCGGACGAGAATGGCAAGATCAACAAGGGTGGTCTGGTCGACCTGCAACTGAACCTGGCGAACCTGCCACCGAAGGCGTCCACCAAGGTGGATTCGGCCAGCAACCTTAACTCCTCGTCGCCGGTAATCGACCAGACCAAGAACCCCTTTGACCCAACCAAGTCAGAAACCTTCACCACGCAATACGGCACTACATTGTATGACTCCCAGGGCAACGCGCACCCGATGGTTCAGTACGTGGTGAAAACCGGTGCCAACGAGTGGCAGTCCTACACCTTGATCGATGGCCGTAACCCTGACGGTTCGCCTCCGACCGGTACCGGGGCTGATGTGAAAGCGCCAGTGCCGTCGACCCTGGCTTTCGATGGTGCCGGTAATCTCAAGAGCATCGTGACCGGTGGTGTTGCCGGCAACACCCTGACCATTAAGGATTGGGTACCCGGTACAGTGACCGACGGTGTCTGGAAGGCCAACGATGCGTCAGCGAACAAGGATGGCATCGCTATCAACATGGGCAATGTCACCCAGTACAACTCGGCCAGCTACCGCAACCCGCCGGTCACTGACGGTTATGCCACTGGCCAGATCACTGGCCTGAAAGTCGACGGCAGCGGTGTATTGTTCGCGACCTTCAGCAACCAGCAGAGCAAAGCCATCGGCCAGATTTCCCTGGCCAGCTTCAACAACGAGCAAGGCTTGCAGCCGGCTGGCGGTACTACTTGGAAAGAGACCTTCGCATCGGGCCAGCCGGGTTACGACGCGCCGGAAGCTGGCACGCTGGGTTCTATCAAGGGCTCCTCTCTGGAAGCCTCCAACGTCAACCTGACCAACGAGCTGGTTGACCTGATCAAGGCCCAGAGCAACTACCAGGCGAACGCCAAGACCATCTCCACCCAAAGTACCATCATGCAGACCATCATCCAGATGACCTGATACCGTCGCTCAACACGCGCACAAAAAAAGCCCCTCGATCGGAGGGGCTTTTTTTGTGCGCGTGTTATTTGTTTACCGCCTGTTTCATCTCGCCTTGCTGCTGGAACGCCCAACGCCCATTGCGCCACGGACGAGTCACGGGCGCATGCCGCCCATGGATCAGCAGGGAGAGATGCATGGCGATTTACGAGCAGTGGGAAGGGGCACCATCAGGAAGTTATTGGTTTGTCCTGAATAACGATAGTGCGGGCTTATACGGACGCACGAGTCAGCCGGATGATCCCGGAAAAACCCAAGACACCGACGCTGAGTCAGTCAGGCAACTACTCAGCGAATTGATGGATGCCGAAAAAACCTCCAAGAGCCAGACCGCTCAAGACCTTCGCGACAAGCTGAACGATAAGCGCGAAGAACTCGGTGACGAAAAATTCAAAGAGATCATGAACGAGCTGATGGAGAAGGCTGACGTCTCTTGGTTGGACTTTCTGCGGCGCTTGATGAAATTGTGGTTCCCGGAACAGGATGATGCATCGCCAACTCCCTCACCGCCTTCCCCTGGCCCATCGCCAGGTGGTGGAGGTGGCGGCGGTAGGCCGAACCCCGACAATTTCGGCCCCAGCGAGCCCATGAGTAATCTGCCGATTACCGAAGGCTCCAAGCACTTCAACTACAAGCCTGATCAAAGTAACCCAGGGAAAAAACCAGACAATATCTGGAGTGGCTTCAGCCAGGGGCCGGACGGCAATTGCGTCACCGTTTCAGCGATCAAGGGCGCAATGATGAAGTTTGGTCAGAAGCCCACTGACGTTTTCAAAGAGGTTAAAGAAACGGCGGATGGCTATCAGGTGACCATGCGCGATCAGTTCAAACTTGATTTGTCCAAGGATGAGTTGAAGCAGGCGGCCAGGTACGCACAGTTCAAGGGCGATAATCCGCAGATGTTGACTGATGCTAACTTCATGTTTGCTGCAAGTGCCAAGCGTGCACAGCTGGAAGGGAATGGCCTGGATGACAACCCGAATACCTCGAAGTTAAGTTTCGCCCATGCGATGCAAAGTCTGAATAACGGCGAAATGCCCCACGAAGCGTTGAATCGCCTGGGGTTGAAAGGGCTTTACAGGCAGTCTTCGAGCAGTGAGCTGGCGAGCGGTAAGCTCGGTGTCGTGGCCTATGATCGCCACTCGATGGCGGTCATCGATGGGCGAGTGGAGTTGTGGGGAAGACGAGGTGGCGCGCCGAAGCAGGGTATTGCCTACGCCTTTCTCTAGGGCGATAAACGAAAAAGCCCGATAAACCCTGTGCAGTCGGGGTCTATCGGGCTTTTTCAATCCAGGGCGTTCAAGCCCTGGACTGATTCAGCTTATTGGCAAGCTTCGCAATCCGGCTCGTCAATCGCGCAGGCCTTTGGCACAGGTGCCGGACCGGCAGGAGCTGCGAGAACCGAATCATCACCATGGTTGCCGCTGGAAACAGCGTTCAACTTACCGGTGTTGATGGTCGACTTCTCGGTGCTGGTCGCGGCCAGGGCACGGAGGTAGTAAGTGGTTTTCAGGCCACGGTACCAAGCCATGCGGTAGGTCACATCCAGCTTCTTGCCCGAAGCGCCGGCGATGTAGAGGTTCAGCGACTGAGCCTGGTCGATCCACTTCTGACGGCGGCTGGCGGCGTCAACGATCCACTTGGTATCCACTTCGAAGGCGGTCGCATAGAGCTCTTTGAGTTCTTGCGGGATGCGTTCGATCTGCTGCACGGAACCGTCGTAGTACTTCAGGTCGTTGATCATGACCGAGTCCCACAGGCCGCGGGCTTTCAGGTCACGAACCAGGTATGGGTTGATCACGGTGAATTCGCCCGACAGGTTCGATTTCACATACAGGTTCTGGTAGGTCGGTTCGATCGACTGCGACACGCCAGTGATGTTGGCGATGGTGGCGGTCGGTGCGATGGCCATGATGTTGGAGTTACGAATACCTTTCTGCACGCGGGCACGAACCGGCGCCCAGTCCAGGGTTTCGTTGAGGTCAACGTCGATGTACTTCTGGCCACGGGCTTCGATCAGGATCTGTTGCGAGTCCAGCGGCAGGATGCCTTTGGACCACAGCGAACCCTGGAACGTCTCGTAGGCGCCGCGCTCGTCGGCCAGGTCGCAGGAAGCCTGGATCGCGTAGTAGCTGACCGCTTCCATGGATTTGTCGGCGAACTCGACCGCAGCATCGGAACCGTAAGGGATGTGCTGCAGGTACAACGCGTCCTGGAAGCCCATGATGCCCAAGCCAACTGGACGATGCTTGAAGTTGGAGTTCTGCGCCTGTGGCACCGAGTAGTAGTTGATGTCGATCACGTTATCGAGCATGCGTACGGCGGTGTTGACGGTGCGTTCCAGCTTGGCGGTGTCCAGCTTGCCGTTGACGATATGGTTCGGCAGGTTGATCGAGCCCAGGTTGCAAACGGCGATCTCGTCCTTGTTGGTGTTCAAGGTGATCTCGGTGCACAGGTTCGAACTGTGGACCACGCCCACGTGCTGCTGCGGGCTGCGCAGGTTGCATGGGTCCTTGAAGGTCAACCATGGGTGGCCGGTTTCGAACAGCATGGACAGCATTTTGCGCCACAGGTCTTTGGCCTGGATGGTCTTGAACAGCTTGACCTTGCCTGGGTACTCGGTGAGGGCTTCGTAGTACTCGTAGCGCTCTTCGAAGGCCTTGCCGGTCAGGTCGTGCAGGTCCGGCACTTCGGATGGCGAGAACAGGGTCCACTTGCCGTCATCGAAGACGCGCTTCATGAACAGGTCAGGGATCCAGTTGGCGGTGTTCATGTCGTGGGTACGACGACGGTCATCACCGGTGTTCTTGCGCAGCTCGATGAACTCTTCAATGTCCATGTGCCAGGTTTCCAGGTAGGCACACACAGCGCCTTTGCGCTTGCCACCCTGGTTAACGGCGACGGCGGTGTCGTTCACCACTTTCAGGAACGGTACAACGCCCTGGGACTTGCCGTTGGTGCCCTTGATGTAAGAACCCAGTGCGCGCACCGGGGTCCAGTCGTTACCCAGGCCGCCGGCGAATTTGGACAGCATGGCGTTGTCGTGGATCGCGTGGTAGATGCCCGACAGGTCATCCGGCACGGTGGTCAGGTAGCAGCTCGACAGCTGAGGACGCAGGGTGCCGGCGTTGAACAGGGTCGGGGTCGACGACATGTAGTCGAAGGACGACAGCAGGTTGTAGAACTCGATCGCACGGTCTTCTTTGTTCTTCTCTTCAATCGCCAGGCCCATGGCCACGCGCATGAAGAACACTTGCGGCAGTTCGAAGCGGATACCGTCCTTGTGGATGAAGTAACGGTCGTACAGGGTTTGCAGGCCCAGGTAGGTGAACTGCTGGTCGCGCTCGTGGTTGATCGCCTTGCCGAGTTTTTCCAGGTCGAAGGTGGCCAGGATCGGGTTCAGCAATTCGAACTCGATACCCTTGGCGATATAGGCCGGCAGGGCTTTGGCGTACAGGTCAGCCATCTCGTGGTGAGTGGCGCTGTCGGCGACTTTCAGGAAGCCCAGGCCTTCGGCACGCAGGGTGTCCATCAACAGGCGCGCGGTCACGAACGAGTAGTTCGGCTCGCGTTCAACCAGGGTACGGGCGGTCATCACCAGCGCGGTGTTGACGTCGGTCAGGGCCACGCCGTCGTACAGGTTCTTCAGGGTTTCGCGCTGGATCAGGTCACCGTCGACTTCTTCCAGACCTTCGCAGGCCTCGGTGATGATGGTGTTCAGGCGGCCCAGGTCCAACGGCGCAAAGCTGCCGTCAGCCAGGGTGATGCGGATCGACGGGTGTGCTTGTACGGCAGCTTCTTCGGCCGGGGAGCGTACGGCACGTTCCTTGGCGCGCGAATCGCGGTAGATCACGTAGTCGCGGGCCACTTTTTGCTCGCCGGCACGCATCAGGGCCAGTTCAACCTGGTCCTGGATTTCTTCGATGTGGATGGTGCCGCCCGAAGGCATGCGACGCTTGAAGGTCGCGGTGACCTGTTCGGTCAGGCGGGCAACGGTGTCGTGGATGCGCGACGAGGCAGCAGCGGTGCCGCCTTCAACTGCAAGAAACGCTTTGGTGATGGCGACGGTGATTTTGTCATCGGTATAAGGAACGACAGTGCCGTTACGCTTGATCACGCGCAGTTGGCCAGGTGCGGTGGCGGACAGATCCGGATTCGAATCAGCGGCCTGCGGCACGGAGCCTTGCGGGTTCTCGCGAGTTGTGTCGGTTTGCATGGGGGGTTGTCTCCACATTCTATATTTATTTGGGCACCATCAAGGTGCCCACCGTTCCGTCCTGAAGCACTTACAGCAGGCCAGGGCCTGGCATAACAACTTCGGGACAGGAGGAAGGGAGCTCATCGCGCCGCTTCCATGCCGAAGTCTTTGGCTTGGGGCCGGGAGCCCTTCGCCGTATTCCTGCTGGGTGACAGTGGCCTGGTTCAAGCCCTGCAACACCCGTACCGTCTTCAGCCAAGCGGGCTTGAAAACGGCTGCCATCCGCGTGCGCGGTTTGGGCTTTGAAAAAATGCTTTGGTTCAACCAAACGTGAGCAAGAAAGCGCTTGAGTTTCTGGTCTGACTTGTGTTTGGTTTTTTCGCTTAAAACCCTACATGTAGGGTTTTTTTAGCGCCGAGGTACAAGATAATGCGTTTTTGGGGGGTTAGCAACGCACTACCTGTGGATAACGCTGTGAGTAAAATGTGTATGAATCGTGGAACACCCGTGTAGGCCGCATTACTACTGGATCACACCGTTTGTCACCGAATATTCCAAGGTGTAAACCGTTGGTGGGAATTTTGAGGGCGCGAACCCTATCACAAAAAAACGCCATCACCGAATGGAATTCCTGGCTTGTATTTATGGGTTGGGGCATGGCTACAATCGGGCTTTGTTATGCCCTTAAAACATGACAAACAGGGTATGGGTGGTGGAGGCCGCGTGAGCCGAAGAATTTCTAATAATAATGAGGTAGCGCATGGAGCAAGAAGCCTGGCAGATACTGATCATCGAGGACGACGAGCGACTCGCCGAGTTGACCCGTGAGTACCTGGAAAGCAACGGCCTGCGCGTGTCGGTGGAAAGCGATGGCGCCCAGGCTGCGGCGCGCATCATCGCCGAGCAGCCGGATCTGGTGATCCTCGACCTGATGCTGCCCGGCGAAGATGGCCTGAGCATCTGTCGCAAAGTTCGCGAGCGTTATGAGGGCGTGATCCTGATGCTTACCGCGCGTACCGACGACATGGACCAGGTGCAGGGCCTGGACATGGGCGCCGACGACTATGTGTGCAAGCCTGTGCGCCCGCGCCTGTTGCTGGCGCGTATCCAGGCGCTATTGCGGCGCAGCGAGCCGGCGTTACCGGCGGCGGGAGAAAACCAGCGCCGCCTGCAGTTCGGCCCGCTGGTGGTGGACAACGCGCTGCGCGAAGCCTGGCTGCACGATGGCGGGATCGAACTGACCAGCGCCGAATTCGACCTGCTGTGGTTATTGGTCGCGAATGCCGGGCGCATCCTGTCCCGGGAAGAAATCTTCATTGCCCTGCGCGGCATTGGCTACGACGGCCAGGACCGCTCCATTGATGTGCGCATCTCGCGCATTCGGCCGAAAATCGGCGACGACCCGATCCACCCGCGCCTGATCAAGACCATCCGCAGCAAAGGCTACCTGTTCGTCCCCGAAGCCGCTGCCGACATGCTGCTGTGAATTCGATCTTCCTGCGCATCTACGGCGGCATGTGCGCGGCGCTGATCCTGGTGGCGTTGCTCGGCGCCCTGGCGTTGCATCTGCTCAACGACGTGCGCAGCGGCCAATACCGCGAACGCCTGGCCCACGGCACCTTTGCCTTGATGGGCGATAACCTGCAAGCCATGAACGCCATCGAACGGCTGCGGGCCTTGGCGGTATGGGAGCGTTTGCTGGGCATTCCGCTGGAGCTGCGCACGTTTACAGAGGCGCAACTGGACCTGGGCCAGCGCAACCGCTTGCAACGCGGCCAGGTGCTGGTGGAACAGACCGGCCCTCATGCGGCGCGGGTACTGCGACTGGTCAGCGAGCAGGAACAGCTGGTGCTCACCGGTGAAGTGCAGCAGATCAGCGAGCAATTGGCCCGTGCAACTATCTACCTGCTGGCCGACGAACTGGTGCGTTTTCCGGTGGCCGAGCAGCCGCAACGCCTGGCCGATATCAAGCAGGCCAAGGGCTTTGGTTTTGAGATGCACTTGATGGCCCTTGACCAGGCCGATATGGACGACGACCAGCGCCGTCGCGTGGCGGAAGGCGATACGGTGATGGCCCTGGGCAAGGGCGGCGATTCGATCCGCGTATTTGCCGGCATGGTCGGTACGCCGTGGGTGCTGGAAATCGGCCCGCTCTATCAAATGAACCCCTATCCGGCGCAGTGGCTGATTCTGATCACCTTGATCGGCCTGACCCTGATCGGCTTGATCGTTTATCTGCTGGTGCGCCAGCTGGAGCGTCGGCTCAAAGGCCTGGAGGCGGCAGCAACGCGGATCGCCAAGGGCAACCTGGAGGTGCGCGTGCCGGCCCGGGGCGCCGATTCGGTAGGGCGCCTGGCGGCCGCGTTCAATGGCATGGCCGAGCACTTGCAGCAATTGCTGGCGATTCAGCGCGAACTGGTGCGTGCGGTGTCCCATGAGCTGCGCACGCCGGTAGCGCGCCTGCGTTTTGGCCTGGAGATGATTGGTGACGCCGCCACTCCCGAGGCACGGCGTAAATACCTGGAAGGCATGGACGGCGATATCCAGGACCTCGATGGCCTGGTGGATGAAATGCTCACCTACGCGCGCCTGGAGCAGGGCGCGCCGGAGTTGAATTTCCAGCGCGTGGACCTCGATGCGCTGCTTGACCAAGTCATTGGCGAATTGTCGCCACTGCGCCCGCAGGTCACCGTGGCTCGCGGTGTCTGCCTGTCATCGACCCACTGGGAGGACGCCTGGGTCGACGCTGAGCCGCGTTACCTGCACCGCGCCCTGCAAAACCTGGTGAGTAACGCCATGCGCCACGCCAAGGGCCAGGTGCTGATCAGTTATCAGGTCGGCCAACTGCGCTGCCGTATTGATGTGGAAGACGATGGCCCCGGCGTGCCGGAGAGTGCCTGGGAGCGAATTTTCACGCCGTTCCTGCGCCTGGACGACAGCCGTACCCGCGCCTCGGGGGGCCATGGCCTTGGCCTGTCGATTGTGCGGCGGATCATCTATTGGCATGGCGGGCGGGCGTTGATCAGCAAGAGCAACAACCTGGGCGGGGCGTGCTTCAGCCTGAGTTGGCCAAGGGATCAAGACAAACCCTGACACCGCTATCGGGACCAAGTCTATCTAGCGCCGATGGCCACCAGGCTCAACAGCTGCTCCCCTTCCACCCCAAACTGCCCCTCCAACTCTTTGCCATCACCCCATTCTTCAGAAAGATCCGTGAGCAACCGCAGCCGCACATGGCCCGCCTGTGACCACTCCAACAGCTCGGCATGTTCAAAGTAAAAGCGCTTTTGCACGATGGGGTAGAGCGCCTTGAACAGACTCTCCTTGACCGAAAACGTCAGCGTCACCAGCAACCCATGCAGCTCACGCGGTATGGTCGCCATACGCTGCAGCTCGTTGGCTGTCAGAATTTCCCCGGCCAGGCGCTCCGCCCGCTCCAGGGTCAGCAGGTTTTCCAGGTCCATGCCCAGCCCGCGCCATTGCGCCTTGTGCCCGACAATCGCTGCGGCGTGCCCGGTGCTGTGGGTGATGGAACCACTGATATGCCCTGGCCAGACCGGCGCGCGGTCTTCACCGATGGCTGGAATGCAGTTGAGGTTATCCAGGCGTTGCAGCGCTTCTCGGGCGCACAGGCGCCCTGCGAGGAACTCCGCCTGACGCTTGGCAACCGAGCGCTGGATGCTCGCCGGCGGCGGCACAGCGCTGCGTTGGAAATCGCCTGCGTCCAATAAGGCCGGATCGAATCGGGTGCTCAAAAACACCGTGCCAGGTAAGGCGACAGGCAGCGGCCAACGGGCATCGAGCGGGGTGCAGCAAGAGGGTAGGGGCGTCATGCGCGGTATTTTGCCGAGTTGGCGCGCCAGTGCATAGTCCGGCGCGGTTCAGGTGTGGTTAAGAGCCTGTTCAGGGGGAGTTCAGGGGCGCGTGCGTAGTCTGGACCTCACAGCCCAAACGCGTATGAGGTAATCACCATGACTGCGATCAAGAAGCTGATGTTGGCGTTAACCATGCTCGGTGCCACCGCGGGCGTGCAGGCCAGCGATGGCGCCTTTGCGGCCTTTGGCGGCGAAAAAACCAGGAAATCCGGCAACCTAATCCATCGTGTCAGCTTCGAAGACGTCGGCACCCAGGCCGCGCCGTGGGGTCAGGCCCTGGGCGTTACCGCTGCGCAACCCGACTATCGCAGCGGCTACACGCACCTGACGGGCCAGTACAATGGCATTAAACTGCGCCCGCAAGACGTGCAGGGCCGCTATGATATCCCTCTGTCGGACAGTTGAATTGCCTTGGAGAGCCTTATGAAATTGCTGGTGGTGGAAGATGAGGCGCTGCTGCGTCATCACCTGTTTACCCGCCTGACCGACAGTGGGCATGTGGTCGAAGCCGTGGCCAATGCCGAGGAAGCCCTGTACCAGACCGGCCAGTTCAACCATGACCTGGCGATCATCGACCTTGGCCTGCCCGGCATGGGCGGCCTGGACCTGATCCGCCAATTGCGTACCCAGGCCAAGACTTTCCCGATCCTGATCCTGACCGCTCGCGGCAACTGGCAGGACAAGGTCGAAGGCCTGGCGGCCGGTGCCGACGACTACGTGGTCAAACCCTTCCAGTTCGAAGAGCTGGAGGCGCGCATGAATGCCTTGCTGCGCCGCTCCAGCGGCTTTACCCAGTCCACCATCATCGCCGGGCCGTTGCTGCTGGACCTCAACCGCAAGCAGGCCTCCCTGGATGAACAGCCGCTGGCGTTGACCGCCTACGAATATCGGATCCTTGAGTACTTGATGCGTCATCATCAACAGGTGGTGGCCAAGGATCGCTTGATGGAGCAGCTCTACCCTGATGACGACGAGCGCGATCCGAACGTGATCGAAGTGCTGGTCGGTCGCCTGCGCCGCAAACTGGAAGGCCCCGCCGGGTTCAAGCCGATCGATACCGTGCGCGGCTTGGGTTACCTGTTCAATGAGCGCTGCCGTTGATTCGCTCGTTACGTGTGCGCCTGATGCTGGCGGCCGCCACCCTGGCCGTGCTGTTTATGCTCGGCTTGTTGCCGGCCATGCAAGGCGCCTTCAGCCTGGCGCTGCAGGATTCCATCGAGCAGCGTCTGGCGTCGGATGTGACCACCCTGATTTCTGCGGCGCGGGTGGAAAATAACCGCCTGCTGATGCCGGCGCAGTTGCCTGACGAACGTTTCAACCTTACCGACAGCCGCCTGCTGGGCTATATCTACGACCGCGAAGGCCATCTGGTGTGGCGTTCGCGGGCGACCCAGGAAGAAAACATTAACTACAAACCGCGCTACGACGGGCGCGGTAATGAGTTTGCGCGCATCCGCGAGGCCAATGGCCAGGAATTCTTCGTGTATGACGTCGAGGTCCGGTTGCTGGGGGGCAAGAGCGCCGCCTTCAGTATCGTCGCCCTGCAACCGGTGCGTGAGTACCAACTGACCCTCGAAGGCTTGCGCGAGAACCTTTACCTGGGATTCGGCGCGGCCCTGCTGGTGCTGTTGACGCTGCTGTGGCTGGGCCTGACCTGGGGTCTGCAAGCCTTGCGGCGCCTGAGCCAGGAACTTGACCAGATCGAAGGCGGTACCCGCGAAAGCCTCAGTGAAGAACATCCCCGCGAACTGTTGCGGCTGACCGGCTCGCTCAACCGTTTGTTGCACAGCGAGCGCGAGCAGCGTACGCGCTACCGTGACTCCCTTGATGACTTGGCCCACAGTTTGAAAACCCCGCTGGCGGTCTTGCAGGGGGTGAGCGAAGACATGGCCCAGCGTCCCGAAGAGCGCAGCCAGGCGTGGGTATTGCAATCGCAGATTGAGCGCATGAGCCAGCAGATCGGCTACCAATTGCAGCGTGCCAGCCTGCGTAAAAGCGGGCTGGTGCGTCACCAGGTACGTCTGGAGCCCGTGCTGCAAAGCCTGTGCGATACGTTGGAGAAGGTTTACCGCGACAAGCGTGTCACCGTCACCTTTGATCTGCCACCTGAGTGCGACGTGCCCATCGAGAAAGGCGCGCTGCTCGAAATGCTCGGCAACCTGCTGGAAAACGCCTATCGCCTGTGCCTCAAGCAAGTGCGAATCAGCCTGGTGGAAAACCTGGACGGCCTTGAGCTGTGTATCGAAGATGATGGCCCAGGCGTGCCACCGGACCAGCGCGCCCGGATCCTGCAAAGGGGCGAGCGTCTGGACCGCCAGCACCCGGGGCAGGGCATCGGGTTGGCGGTGGTCAAGGACATCATCGAAAGCTATCACGCGCGTTTGACGTTGGGGGATTCAGCGTTAGGGGGGGCTGCGTTCAGGATTCATTTTCCGGCCTTGTGATCTGCACTGGCCTCATTGCAGGCAAGCCACACAATTGAATGTATTCACACATCAGATTTTGTAAACCCGATCAACTGTGGGAGCTGGCTTGCCTGCGAAGAGGCCATCCCAGGCGCTATACCTTTAACTCTCCTGCGCCCTGTAGGCCCCCGGCGTCAACCCCGTCCATTTCTTGAACGCCCGATGAAACGCCGACGGTTCGGAGAACCCCAACTGTTCGGCAATTTCCTGCAAAGACAAATCCGCCCGTCCCAGGTGATAGATAGCGATGTCTCGCCGTAACTCATCCTTCAGAGCCTGAAAACTGCTGCCTTCTTCGCGCAGGTGCCGGCGCAGGGTTTGCGGGCTGATGTGCAAATGCTGGGCGACGGCTTCCAGGTCCGGCCAGGGCGTGCGGTCGCGGCTGAGCAAGCGGCGCAACTGGCTGCTCAGGCTGTCGCCTTCATCCGGGCGCGACAGCAAGTCGGCAGGGGAGCGCTGCAAAAAATGCTTGAGAGTGCGTTCATCCTGCAACAACGGCAGGCTCAGGTAGCGGCTGGGAAACACCAGGCTGCTGGTCGGCGCACCGAACACCAAGGGGCAGGGGAACAGCAGGTCGTACTCGCCAGCATGGTCCGGCATCGGGTAACTGAAGGTGGCCTGTTGCAGCCGGATTCTCTGGCCGATCAGCCAACTGCCCAGGCGATGCCAGATCACCAGCAGGCATTCACTGAGGAAGTGATCCGGGTCCCATAGCTGCGAGTCATCCAGGCTCAGCCGCGCCATATCGCCTTCTTTCGTCAGCTGCCAGCGCGGGCCCTGTGGGAATAGGCTATAAAACAATAAGCCGCGTTCCAGAGCCTTCTCCAGCGTGCGGCAGTGGATCAGGGCGTGGCACATCATGGCGAAGGTGCCACGCTTGCTCGGGCCTTCGGCGAACCCCAGGTATTCGTCATCCAGCCCCAGCCAAAGCATTTGCAGCAACCGCGTAAATTGCTCCGGTGCGATACGGGCGCGGGGCTCGGTCAGCAGTTCGGGGCTGATGCCCACCTGCTGCAACAGCCCTGAGTAGTCGTAACCCACACGACGCGCACCGCCGAGGGCGGCTCGGGCGTAGTGACTGGCGATGGTACGTTCACGCATGAAAGGGCCTCATCCATGGAGTGGCGGATGGTAGTCAGCCCCCGGCGCGACGGCAAGGCGGATATCCGCCAAATTGTAGGACGAGACGGGATGGGCGGGCGGAAATCCGCCACCTTGTTCCACGGCTCAAGCGCGCCAATAAACGCCAGGCCCTGATGTCGAAGGGCCTTCAGGGTGTTTAAGCAAAGTGGCACGCTGTTTGCGATAGGTATTGCAGCGCAGGCTTTCTCCTACAGGCTTCGCAAACAACAAATCCCTCCAGTGCAGGAGGGTTCGCAATTCAAGTGTCGTGGGCAATGGCGGATATTTGCCACACGGGACGATTGAGGAACTTTGCAATGACGACTCGTCAGCCAATCTACAAATCCCTGTATTTCCAGGTGATCGTTGCAATCGTTATCGGTATTTTGCTCGGCCACTTCTACCCGCAGACCGGCGTGGCCCTCAAGCCACTGGGTGACGGCTTTATCAAGCTGATCAAAATGGTCATCGCCCCCATCATCTTCTGCACCGTTGTCAGCGGTATCGCTGGCATGCAAAGCATGAAATCGGTCGGCAAAACCGGTGGCTACGCACTGCTGTACTTCGAAATCGTGTCCACCATCGCCTTGCTGATCGGCCTGGTCGTGGTCAACGTTGTGCAGCCGGGCGCCGGCATGCATATCGACGTCGCCACCCTGGACGCCTCCAAAGTGGCGGCCTACGTCACCGCCGGTAAAGACCAGAGCATTGTCGGCTTTATCCTCAACGTCATCCCGAACACCATCGTCGGCGCCTTCGCCAACGGTGACATCCTGCAAGTGCTGATGTTCTCGGTGATCTTCGGTTTCGCTCTGCACCGCCTGGGTGCCTACGGCAAGCCGGTGCTGGACTTCATCGATCGCTTCGCCCACGTGATGTTCAACATCATCAACATGATCATGAAGCTCGCGCCAATCGGTGCCCTGGGCGCCATGGCGTTCACCATCGGTGCCTACGGTGTGGGTTCGCTGGTGCAGTTGGGCCAGTTGATGATCTGCTTCTACATCACGTGCATCCTGTTCGTCGTGCTGGTACTGGGTGCAATCTGCCGCGCTCACGGTTTCAGCGTGTTGAAACTGATTCGCTACATCCGTGAAGAGCTGCTGATCGTACTGGGTACATCGTCTTCCGAATCCGCACTGCCGCGTATGCTGATCAAGATGGAGCGCCTGGGGGCGAAGAAGTCCGTCGTTGGCCTGGTGATTCCAACCGGTTACTCCTTCAACCTCGACGGTACGTCGATCTACCTGACCATGGCTGCCGTGTTCATCGCTCAGGCGACCGACACCCACATGGACATCACCCATCAGATCACCCTGTTGTTGGTGCTGCTGCTGTCCTCCAAGGGCGCTGCAGGTGTGACTGGCTCGGGCTTTATCGTCCTGGCTGCCACCCTGTCGGCTGTCGGCCACCTGCCGGTTGCCGGCCTGGCGCTGATCCTGGGTATCGACCGCTTCATGTCCGAAGCCCGTGCCCTGACCAACCTGGTGGGTAACGCCGTAGCCACCATCGTTGTGGCTAAGTGGGTCAAGGAGCTGGACACCGACAAGCTGCAAAGCGAGCTGGCATCCGGTGGTACCGGTATCTCCGAAACCCGCGAGCTCGATGACCTGGGTGTGGCCGAAGGCCCTGCCCCTGTGGTCAAGTAAGCCGCTGATGGCGTGATCTGACGCCAAGGCAATTGGCAAACGCCCCGACTGGTTCGGGGCGTTTGCGTTTGTGCGCGGCCACTTTTTGATTATTTTGCTTTACAGTAAACGACGATTCTTCAACGCTGGCAGGAAGGTTTGATGGACAGTGTGGATTTGAATGTCCTGCGTAGCGTCCTGGAATGGCGCCGCGCCGGGCAGCGCGTGGTGTTGTACAGCGTGGTACAGACCTGGGGCAGCGCGCCGCGCCCTCCGGGGGCGATGCTGGCCTTGCGTGGCGACGGGGTGGTCATTGGTTCTGTGTCCGGAGGCTGTATCGAAGATGACTTGATCGCACGCCTGCAGGACGGGCGGCTGGCGGACGACGGACCACCAGTGCAACTGGTGACCTACGGCGTCACCCGCGACGAAGCGGCACGTTTTGGCTTGCCGTGTGGCGGCACGCTGCGCCTGACCGAAGAGCGGGTGGATGATTGGGCCTGGGTCGAGCAACTGTTGGCGCGCTGTGAAGACCACCAGGTCGTCGCACGTGAATTGGACCTGGCCACGGGCGCGGTAACCCTGAGCGCTGCGAGCAAGACTGATGTGGTGAGCTTCGACGGCGAACGCCTGCGCGCCATTTACGGCCCGCGCTGGCGGCTGTTGCTGATCGGCGCCGGGCAACTGTCGCGCTACGTCGCCGAAATGGCGCGCTTGCTGGATTTCGAAGTGCTGATCTGCGACCCCCGCGAAGAGTTCGTCTACGGCTGGGAAGAGCAACATGGCCGCTTCGTGCCTGGTATGCCCGACGAGGCGGTGTTGAACATCCACACCGATGAGCGCACGGCCATCGTTTGCCTGACCCATGATCCGCGTTTGGATGATATGGCGCTGCTGACGGCGCTAAACTCCGCTGCCTTCTACATCGGCGCCCTGGGTTCGCGGGTCAATACCCAGAAGCGCCGGGAGAACCTGGCGGCGCTGGGCTTGTCGGAGGATGCGATTGCGCGCTTGCATGGGCCGATTGGTTTGCATATCGGCAGCCATACACCGGCGGAGATTGCCCTGTCGTTGATGGCGGAAATTGTCGCGATCAAGAACGGCGTGGCACCGATGCAGAAAAAGCCCCTGGCGGTAGCGGCGCAGTGACCGTTACAGCGATTGTGCTGGCAGCGGGGCAGGGCAGTCGCTTTCGCGCCGAAGCCGGGGCGGATCAAGACAAGTTACTGGCTGCTTGCGTGGGGCTGGATGGCGTTATCCGGCCGGTCATCGAGCAGGTGCTGCGCAACTTGCCTGAGCGTGTTGTAACGCGCTGGCTGGTGACGTCGCCGGGGCGCGGGGAGGTTATCCGCCTGGCAGAGGCTTATGGCTGTCAGGTTGTACTGCTGGACTCGAGCGGGATGGGCGACAGCATTGCGGCGGCGGTCAAGGCCAGCGGTGCAGCGGATGGGTGGCTGGTGGTGTTGGGAGATATGCCGTTTATCCAGTCATCGAGTATCGAGCGGGTTATTGCCAGCGTGGAGGGCATCACTGTGCCGGTATCTGCCGGGCAGTATGGGCACCCGGTGGCTTTCGATCACACGTTTGGGCCGGCGCTGATGGCTCTTGGTGGGGATCGTGGGGCCAGGCCGTTGTTCGCACAAACACAGGTGCGAGAGGTGCAGGTAGATGATCCTGGTGTGCTTTGGGATGTGGATGTGCCGCAACGGTTGAGTTTTACTGCAGGTTAAGTGTGGGAGCTGGCATTCCAAGTAGCCATAAAAAAGCCCCGCCTGATTGCTCAGGCGGGGCTTTTTAGTGGCTGATGGAATCAGACGAGGGGTTTAGGCTCTTCTTCCACGGCCTTGTGCTCTACCGCCTGGGCAGCCGCTGCGGCAGCTGCTTCGGCTTCCTTGCGGCGACGACGCACTTCACGCGGGTCGTTCGGCGCACGGCCATTTTCGGTAAGGGCGCTGGCAGGTGCAGCTTCAACTACAGGGGCGGACACTTCGGCAACCACTGGGGCTTCAACTTCAACCACGGGTGCAGGCTCCACAACCGGCGTCGGCTCAATCACTGGGGCTGGCTCGGCGACGACTTCAGCAACCGGCGTCGGCGCTTCTTCTACCGCAGGGGCAGGTGTTGGCGCTTCAACCGGGGCAGCTGGCTCAGCGGTCCACTGGAAGGCGGTCTGTTCTTCGCGAACTTCACGCACAACCGGGGCGGCTTCTTCGGCAACCGGTGCTTCTACGGCCGCTTCAACCACTGGTGCAGGCTCGATAACCGGTGCGGGCTCAACAGCAACCACTTCGGTTTCTGGCTGTGCGTCGCGAACCGGAGCAACTTCCACTTCCGTAACCACTGGGGCTTCGATAGGGGTGGTGGCTTCCACGACTGGCGCTTCAACAACCGGCGCTACAACCACTGGGGTCTCGGCAACTGGCGCTTCTACTACAGCGGTTTCCTCGACTGCAGCAGTAGCACGCTCGGCTTGCTCGTGAGCCTGGGCTTCAGCGGGTGCGCTGATGACCGAGCTGGCGACGGCAGCGGTAACGGCCAAGCCGGCAGCCAGTTCGGCACCCGTTGGCTCGTTGCTGGTGGCAGCTTCTGCGTTTTCGCCGGCTTCTTCCGAGCCTTCGATCACGTTGCCGTTGGCGTCACGCTGACGCTCACGACGGTTGCTGCGACGACGCTGGCCACGGGAGCGGCGGCGTGGACGATCGCCTTCGGCGTTGTCCTGGCCGTCTTCCTGCAGTTGCTCTTCGCCGGTCAGTACTTCTTCTTCGCTGGCGGCAGCGGCTTGCTCGGCGCGTGGTTGACGCTCCTCACGCGGTGGGCGCGGCTGGCGCTCTTCACGTGGGGCACGCTCTTCACGCGGCTGGCGGGCCGGGCGTTCTTCGGTGGTTGCGGCAGCGGCAGCAGCAACGGCAGGTGCCGCATCCAGCGGCTCGCGCAGTTCACGCACACGCTCTTCACGCTCGCCACGCGGCTTGCGATCTTCGCGCGGGGCACGCGGGGTACGTGGTGCGCGCTCTTCACGCGGTGCACGTTCTTCGCGGGCTACGGCCGGGGTTTCTTCACGGGCTTCGCGAGGAACACGCTCTTCACGGGGGGCGCGTTCTTCACGCGGTGCACGTTCTTCGCGAGGCTTGCGCTCTTCGTCACGGCGGCCGTTGCGGTTGCGGCTCTGCTGGCGGCCGTTGCGACGCTCTTCGTTGCGCGCCGGGCGCTCGGTGGCAGGCTTTTCAACCACAACCGGGGCGGCAGGCTCTTCCTTGGTGGCGAACAGGCTGACCAGCGACTTCACCAGGCCCTTGAACAGGCTTGGCTCAGGCAGGGCGGCCGGTGCGGCAACCGGGGCGGCGGCTTCGGTCGGGACCGGTGCGTTGGCACGTGCCGGCGCGGTCTTGACGGCGGCTTCCTGGCGAACCAGGGTGCGGGTCGCGGCGGCGGGCTGAACTTCTTCCACTTCGGCCGCGGCAGCAGCGATTTCGTAGCTGGACTGCCCGCTATGGGCTTCCGGGCTGTCATCACGCAGGCGCTGTACTTCGAAGTGCGGCGTCTCGAGATGATCGTTCGGCAGGATGACGATACGAGCACGGGTGCGCAGTTCGATCTTGGTGATCGAGTTGCGTTTTTCGTTGAGCAGGAAGGCGGCAACCGGGATCGGCACTTGTGCGCGAACTTCGGCGGTGCGGTCTTTCAGGGCTTCTTCTTCGATCAGGCGCAGGATCGCCAGGGACAGCGATTCAACGTCACGGATGATACCGGTGCCGTTGCAACGCGGGCACACGATACCGCTGCTCTCACCCAGGGACGGGCGCAGGCGCTGACGGGACATTTCCAGCAGGCCGAAGCGCGAGATACGGCCCACTTGTACGCGGGCACGGTCGGCTTCCAGGCACTCGCGGACTTTCTCTTCCACGGCGCGCTGGTTCTTGGCGGGGGTCATGTCGATGAAGTCGATCACGATCAGGCCGCCGATGTCACGCAGGCGCAGCTGGCGGGCGATTTCTTCAGCCGCTTCCAGGTTGGTCTGCAGGGCGGTTTCTTCGATGTCGCTGCCTTTGGTCGCACGTGCCGAGTTGATGTCAATGGACACCAGAGCTTCGGTCGGGTCGATCACGATGGAGCCACCGGAAGGCAGTTCGACCACGCGCTGGAAGGCGGTCTCGATCTGGCTTTCGATCTGGAAACGGTTGAACAGCGGCACGCTGTCTTCGTACAGCTTGATCTTGCTGGCGTACTGCGGCATTACCTGGCGGATGAAGGTCAGGGCTTCGTCCTGGGCTTCAACGCTGTCGATCAGCACTTCGCCGATGTCCTGGCGCAGGTAGTCGCGGATGGCGCGGATGATCACGTTGCTTTCCTGATAGATCAGGAACGGCGCGGAACGGTCCAGGGACGCTTCCTTGATAGCGGTCCACAGTTGCAGCAGGTAGTCGAGGTCCCACTGCATTTCTTCGCTGCTGCGGCCCAGGCCGGCAGTGCGAACGATCAGGCCCATGTCGGCCGGTGCGATCAGGCCGTTCAGCGCTTCGCGCAGTTCGTTGCGCTCTTCGCCTTCGATGCGACGGGAAATACCGCCGGCACGCGGGTTGTTCGGCATCAGGACCAGGTAACGGCCAGCGAGGCTGATGAAGGTGGTCAGGGCAGCACCCTTGTTGCCACGTTCTTCTTTCTCGACCTGGACGATGACTTCCTGGCCTTCGCTCAGGACGTCCTTGATGTTCACGCGGCCTTCGGGGGCTTTCTTGAAGTATTCGCGGGAGATTTCTTTGAGGGGCAGGAAGCCGTGGCGCTCGGAGCCGAAATCGACAAAGGCAGCCTCAAGGCTTGGTTCGATGCGAGTAATACGGCCTTTATAGATGTTGGCCTTCTTTTGCTCGCGTGCACCGGATTCGATGTCCAGGTCGTAGAGGCGTTGGCCATCTACCAGTGCAACACGCAACTCTTCGGGTTGAGTTGCGTTAATCAGCATTCTTTTCATGTTGTACCGTCGGTTTCCGGGCTGCCGGAAACGGCGTTCGGCACACACGACTTCTCACGGTCGGTGTCAGGTGCGTCAAGAGTGGTTGGCCACTCCAGTGTCCAGCAAAACCTGCCAATTGGGCCGGTATCGCGACGGACGCGTCCTGCTCGTTAGCGGTGGTGACAAAGGCACCACTTCAACAAAAGCTAAGGTCAGGAGGAGGAATCAACCGGCGACTGTGGACGAGATGAAGCGTCTGAAACAAGCCTAGTGCTACACAGTCCGACGGTTGTGCATCTCCACCCTACACGTATCCCTGATAATTCGGGTGCTGCCGCGCGCAGAATCCGCAGCGGGTTGGCATTTACCGTGGGCTCCAATGGGGAGTCCACGCTCATGGCTAAACAAGACTAGGTGTGGGCGACTGCGCTCTCACTCAGCTCTTAACAGGCGTTGTTTCCGAAGCATCTGCCATGGTCTGGCTCAAGACTGACTGCACTTTGTGAACTGGCCGTAAATATCGGCGCAAAACGCGAGTATTCACTCTGCTTTTTGCACTCGCTTCAGGCCTCATGTCACCTGCGCTTGTTACAATCCCGAGCCTTCCAAGGTGGCCGAAGCCCCGTAGGACGGCCTCGCGTCCTGATGAATTGCGATGGTCAGGGCCGGCAATTTGCCGCATGTCCTCTGTCCAGGCCGCTTTTGGCGGCGTTCGCGACTATAGCAGCAATGATTAAGTGCTTCAATTCCATAAAAATTGTTATCATCGCGGCCATGACGACTACCACCCCCCCGACCCCCAGCGTCCAGCTGCTTGAGGTCTCGCCGGAATATGCCGGCCAACGCATCGACAATTTTCTCCTGGCCCGGCTCAAAGGCGTGCCCAAGACCTTGATTTACCGCATTTTGCGTAAAGGCGAAGTGCGCGTGAACAAGGGGCGGATCAAGCCTGAGTACAAGTTGCAGGCGGGCGATATTGTCCGTGTGCCGCCCGTACGCGTGCCTGAGCGCGACGAGCCTGTGCCCTTGGCCCAGGGGCTGTTGCAGCGCCTGGAAGCCTCGATTGTCTTCGAAGACAACAAACTGATCGTGATCAACAAGCCGTGCGGCATTGCAGTTCACGGCGGCAGCGGCCTGAACTTCGGCGTGATCGAAGCCTTTCGCCAGTTGCGCCCGGATGCCAAGGAGCTGGAGCTGGTCCATCGCCTGGACCGTGACACCTCCGGCCTGTTGATGATCGCCAAGAAGCGCAGCATGTTGCGCCACCTGCACACCGCCCTGCGTGGCGACGGGGTGGACAAGCGCTACATGGCGCTGGTGCGTGGCAATTGGGCCAGCTCGATCAAGAGCGTTCGTGCGCCGCTGCAAAAGAGCAACCTGCGTTCCGGTGAGCGTATGGTCGAGGTGGACGAGGAGGGCAAAGAAGCCCTGACCCTGTTCAAGGTACTGCGCCGCTTCGGCGACTTCGCCACCATGGTCGAAGCCAAGCCGGTCACTGGTCGTACCCACCAGATACGCGTGCACACCCTGCACGCGGGGCACTGCATTGCCGGTGACACCAAGTACGGTGATGAGGGTTTCTCCAAGGAGATCCGCGATCTGGGCGGTAAACGTCTGTTCCTGCACGCCTACATGCTCACCGTGCCGCTGCCCGATGGTGGCGAGCTGAAATTGCAGGCGCCGGTCGACGAGATGTGGGCCAAGACCGTGGAGCGTTTGAGTGTCGCACCTTGACTACAAGCTGCTGATCTTCGATTGGGATGGGACGCTGTGCGATTCCATTGGTCGGATTGTCGAGTCGATGCATATGGCTTCGACTCGCTCGGGTTTTGAGTTGTGCAGCGACCTCGCGGTCAAGGGCATCATTGGTCTGGGCTTGCCTGAAGCAATCCGCACGCTTTATCCGCAAATTGCCGACGACGAGCTGATAGCGTTCCGCGAGCATTACGCCGATCACTATATTGCGCTGGAGGCCGAGCCTTCGCCGCTGTTCGACGGTGTGGTGCAGTCGCTGCAGGCTTTGCGTGCCGAGGGCTATCAGCTGGCGGTCGCCACCGGAAAAGCCCGTCGCGGGCTGGATCGGGTGCTCAAGGCGCATGGCTGGGAAGACTATTTCGACATCACCCGTGCGGCCGATGAAACCGCCAGCAAGCCCCATCCTCTGATGCTGGAGCAGATCCTGGATCATTGCGGTGTATCGCCGCGCCAGGCATTGATGGTGGGTGATGCATCTTTCGACCTGATGATGGCGCGCAATGCTGGCATGGACAGCGTAGCGGTCAGCTATGGCGCCCAGGCTGCGGAGGCGTTGCAGCAATACGAGCCGAGGCTCACGATTGATCATTTTTCTGAATTGCAGGCCTGGCTCAGCCGGGCCCGATAAGTCTTTGCTGGGGTTGATGGCATGAGTGACGAGTGGAAAGCGCCCGAAAAGGCCGAAAGCAGTGATGATAAAAGCTGGAAACTGCTGGAGAAGACCCTCCTGGCCAGTGTCCAGGAGCAGCGTCGTTCGCGGCGCTGGGGGATTTTTTTCAAGCTGCTGACCTTTGTTTACCTACTTGGGATGCTGGCGCTGTTCAGTCCGCTGATGGATATGGAAAAAAGCGCTACCCGCGGTAGTCACTACACCGCCCTGATCGAGGTGCGCGGTGTGATTGCCGACAAGGAGCCCGCGAGTGCCGACAATATCGTCACCAGCCTGCGCGCCGCCTTCGAAGACCCCAAGGTCAAGGGCGTGATCCTGCGTATCAACAGTCCTGGCGGCAGCCCTGTGCAGTCGGGCTATGTGTATGACGAGATTCGCCGGCTGCGCGCACTCCATCCGGATACCAGGCTCTACGCGGTAATTTCCGACCTGGGCGCCTCGGGGGCCTATTACATCGCCAGTGCCGCTGACCAGATCTATGCCGATAAGGCCAGCCTGGTGGGCTCCATTGGTGTGACGGCGGCCGGTTACGGTTTTGTCGGCACCATGGAGAAGCTGGGGGTGGAGCGTCGCACCTACACCTCGGGTGAGCACAAGGCGTTCCTGGATCCTTTCCAGCCGCAGAAGGCGGATGAAACCGCGTTCTGGCAGAGCGTGCTCGATACCACTCATCGCCAGTTCATTGCCAGCGTCAAGCAGGGCCGTGGGGATCGTCTGAAAGATAAAGACCATCCGGAATTGTTCTCCGGGTTGGTGTGGTCAGGCGAGCAGGCGTTGCCGCTGGGCTTGATTGACGGATTGGGCAGTGCCAGCTCGGTGGCGCGGGATGTGGTTGGCGAGAAGGAGTTGGTGGATTTTACGGTCGAGGAATCGCCGTTTGATCGCTTCTCCAAAAAGCTCGGCGCCAGCGTGGCTGAGAAGCTGGCCCTGTACATGGGCTTCCAAGGCCCGACGCTACGCTGATACCCCGAGCCTGCTGTAGATCAAAAGGTGGGAGGGGGCTTGCTCCCTCCCACATTTGGCCGGTGGTGTATTTAAGGGATTTGCGCGCCCTCGGCGAGCAGCATATCCACCAGCCGAATCAGCGGCAGCCCGACAAGGCTGGTCGCATCCGGCCCTTCGGTGCTTTGAAACAGGCTCACGCCCAGCCCCTCGGCCTTGAAGCTGCCCGCGCAGTCATAGGGCTGCTCGATCCGCAGGTAGCGCTCAATACGCTCTGCATCCAGCTCGCGCATGGTTACCGTGAAAGGCACGCAGTCGACCTGGCAATGCCCTGTGTTGCTGTTGAGCAGTGCCAGCCCGGTAAGAAAGCTCACACGCTTGCCGCTGGCCGCCAACAATTGCTCGCGGGCGTTTTCAAAGGTGTGAGGCTTGCCGATGATCCGGCCTTCCAGTGCAGCGACCTGGTCAGAGCCAATGATTAAATGGCCAGGATGGCTGGCGGCGAGGGCGCGGGCTTTTTCTTCGGCCAGGCGCTTGACCAGTTCGATGGCGGATTCGTCCGGGCGGTGGCTTTCGTCGATATCCGGCGAGCTGCAGGTGAAAGGCAGGTGCAGGCGGCTCAGTAATTCCCGGCGATAAACCGAGCTGGACGCGAGTAATAAAGGCAGCATATACGTCTCCTCAAGGCAGTCACCGATTCTAGCGACGCGACCGGCTGACGCACAGGGCTGAATTTCCTTTGACATGGCTGGGTGCATCCCTATAATGCTGCGCCTATGTTGAATGACCCGATTCCACCTCACGTTGACCCGCGCAAATTGGCTGATCGTGGCACCACCCTTCAAGGTGAAGTGCTGCTGGCCGATTTGGAGAGACTCTGCGACCCGCTTTCCGACACTGTCGGTACGGTGCAGGCTAAATTCGTTTTTGAACGAGATGAACGTAAGTCTGTGGTAATCCACAGCTTTATCGACACCGAAGTCAAAATGGTTTGCCAGCGTTGTCTTGAGCTGGTCACCCTGCCGATCCACAGCGAATGCAGTTATGCTGTGGTGAAAGAGGGTGCGAATACCCAGTCGTTGCCGAAAGGTTATGACGTGCTGGAACTGGGCGAAGATCCATTGGATCTGCATGCACTGATCGAGGAGGAGCTTTTGCTCGCCTTGCCCATTGTGCCTGCTCATCATCCGGAAGAATGCCAGCAGCCGGAGGGTCTCGATGACGAGGCCGAGCCGAGCGAGGACGAGGTAACGCGGTCCAACCCGTTCAGTGTATTGGCGCAGTTAAAGCGTGACCCAAACGTTTAGGAGTTAATCAATTATGGCTGTTCAGCAGAACAAAAAATCCCGCTCCGCCCGTGACATGCGCCGTTCGCACGACGCTCTCGAGGCTAGCACCCTGTCCGTGGAAAAGACCACTGGTGAAGTTCACCTGCGTCACCACGTATCGCCAGAAGGCGTATACCGTGGCCGTAAAGTGATCGACAAGGGCGCTGACGAGTAATCACTTGTCTGCCCAAGTCATCGCGATTGACGCAATGGGCGGGGACTTCGGTCCCCGCAGCATTGTTCAGGCCTGCATTGCCAGCCTGTCTGCTACGCCCTCGCTGCACCTGACCCTCGTCGGTCAACCTACCCTTCTTGAAGAACTGATTGCCAGCCATCCGGCGGTGGATCGCGCGCGCCTGACCATTACCCCCGCCAGCGAAACCATCAGCATGGATGAAAAGCCGGCCGCAGCCTTGCGCGGCAAGCCCGACTCTTCAATGCGTGTGGCGCTTGAGCTGCTGCGTGATGGCAAGGTGCAAGCCTGTGTCAGTGCCGGTAATACAGGGGCGTTGATGGCCTTGTCGCGGCATGTGCTCAAGACCTTGCCGGGTATCGACCGCCCGGCGATGGTGGCGGCGATCCCGACGCAGAAGGGCTATTGCCAGTTGCTGGACTTGGGCGCCAATGTCGATTGCAGTGCCGAGCACCTGTTGCAGTTCGCCGTGATGGGCTCGGTGGCCGCTGAAGCGCTGGGCGTAGCCCGGCCAAGGGTCGCCCTGCTGAATATCGGCACCGAGGACATCAAGGGCAACCAGCAGGTCAAGCTCGCCGCCACGTTGTTGCAAGGCGCGCCGGGCTTGAACTACATAGGTTTTGTCGAAGGTGACGGCTTGTACCGTGGTGAAGCCGACGTAGTGGTGTGTGACGGGTTTGTCGGCAACATCTTGCTCAAGTCGAGCGAGGGCTTGGCAACCATGATTGCCACGCGTATCGAAGCCTTGTTCAAGCAGAGCCTGGTATCGCGCATGGTCGGTGCCCTGGCGCTGCCGTTGATGCGCCGCTTGCAGGCCGACCTGGCACCGGCACGGCACAACGGAGCGAGCTTTCTCGGCTTGCAGGGCATTGTGGTCAAAAGCCACGGCTCGGCCGGCGTGCAGGGGTTTCAAAGTGCGATTGCGCGGGCGTTGATCGAGATACAGGAAAACCTGCCGCAACGCCTGCACGGCCGTCTTGAGGATCTGTTGCCTTAGGCGAATTGGCCCGGGAGTGCTTAAATGTGACCGGCCAGTTCAATTGACCATCCAATCTGTCAGTTTCGCGCGCTCCCAACGTTGGAGTGCGCATTTTTGACGACCAGATCATTAGGGGCTTGTTACATGTCTACATCCCTCGCATTCGTCTTTCCAGGGCAGGGTTCGCAGTCCCTCGGCATGTTGGCCGAGCTGGGCGCGCAATACCCGCTGGTCCTGGATACCTTCAAGGAAGCTTCCGATGCCCTGGGTTACGACCTGTGGGCGCTGACCCAGCAGGGGCCGGAAGAGCAGCTCAATCAAACCGATAAAACCCAGCCGGCCATCCTGACCGCTTCGATCGCCCTGTGGCGCTTGTGGCTGGCAGAAGGTGGGGCGCGTCCGGCATTTGTTGCCGGACACAGCCTGGGCGAATACAGCGCCCTGGTGGCGGCGGGTAGCCTGACCCTTGGTGAAGCGGTCAAGCTGGTCGAGCGTCGTGGCCAGTTGATGCAAGAAGCCGTTCCGGCTGGGCAGGGCGGCATGGCCGCGATCCTGGGCCTGGACGATGCGGTAGTAATCGAGGCCTGCGCCGAAGCGGCGCAAGGTGAAGTGGTCAGCGCGGTGAACTTCAACTCCCCGGGCCAGGTGGTGATCGCCGGCGCCAAGGCGGCTGTTGAGCGCGCCATCGAAGGCTGCAAGGCCCGGGGTGCCAAGCGTGCACTGCCGTTGCCGGTGAGCGTGCCGTCCCACTGTGAACTGATGCGCCCGGCTGCCGAGCGCTTTGCCGAGTCTATCGCGGCCATCAACTGGCAAGCGCCGCAGATCCCGCTGGTACAGAACGTCAGCGCGGCCGTGGCCGCCGACCTCGACACCCTCAAGCGCGACCTGCTGGAGCAACTGTACAAGCCGGTACGCTGGGTTGAATCGGTCCAGACCCTGGCCGCCAATGGCGCCACTGAGCTGGTCGAGTGTGGCCCGGGCAAAGTCCTGGCCGGCCTGAACAAGCGCTGCGCCGACGGTGTGTCGACCGCCAACCTCAATACCCCTGAAGCCTTCGCTGCCGCTCGCGCGGCACTGGCCTGAATCCCGTACTTAGGAGAAGCCTGCATGAGTCTGCAAGGTAAAGTTGCACTGGTTACCGGCGCTAGCCGTGGCATTGGCCAGGCGATCGCCCTGGAGCTGGGCCGTCAGGGCGCCGTTGTGATCGGCACCGCCACTTCCGCCTCGGGCGCCGAGCGTATCGCCGCGACCCTGAAGGAAAACGGCGTGCAGGGCACCGGCCTTGAGCTGAATGTGACCAGCGATGAGTCCGTGGCTGCCGTACTGGCCGAGATCACTGCACAGTTCGGTGCGCCGGCGATTCTGGTGAACAACGCCGGTATCACCCGTGACAACCTGATGATGCGCATGAAAGACGACGAGTGGTACGACGTGGTCGATACCAACCTGAACAGTCTGTTCCGCCTGTCCAAGGGTGTTTTGCGCGGCATGACCAAGGCGCGTTGGGGCCGAATTATCAATATTGGCTCCGTAGTGGGTGCCATGGGCAACGCAGGCCAAGTAAACTACGCTTCCGCCAAGGCCGGTCTGGAAGGTTTCAGCCGTGCACTGGCACGTGAAGTCGGTTCGCGGTCGATTACGGTCAACTCGGTGGCCCCAGGGTTCATCGACACCGATATGACCCGCGAACTGCCGGAAGCACAGCGTGAAGCGTTGCTGACGCAGATTCCGCTGGGCCGTCTGGGCCAGGCTCAAGAGATCGCGAATGTGGTCACTTTCCTGGCATCCGACGGTGCGGCATACGTGACTGGGGCTACAATCCCGGTGAACGGCGGGATGTACATGAGTTAAATTGTGACGGATCGCTTCAAAAAAATGTCATACGAGCTGTCTAAAATCCGTTATAAAGCTGCAACTTAATTTATAGGCAGGTGGCCGACCGGGTACAGGGTGAAGCTTTCAGTTGAAAAGCTGAAATGGCTTTCTATACACTTACCCACTGGCCAGCTGCCTGAATTTGTCCATTAGGAGTTAAACAAGGTATGAGCACCATCGAAGAGCGCGTCAAGAAAATCGTTGCCGAGCAACTGGGCGTTAAGGAAGAAGAAGTGGTCAACACTGCTTCCTTCGTAGAAGACTTGGGTGCCGATTCCCTTGACACCGTTGAGCTGGTGATGGCTCTGGAAGAGGAATTCGAGACCGAAATCCCGGACGAAGAAGCTGAAAAAATCACTACTGTTCAAGCTGCCATCGACTACGTTACCAGCCACCAGGCGTAATAGTTTGTAGTCGTCGCTTGCTGTCAGGGAAAAACCGCACTGCTGTAACGGCGTGCGGTTTTTTCTTTAGGCGGTGATGAAAAGTAAGCTGCGAATCGAAGTGTCGTCATTAGAAAAAGGAGAGTGCTGTGTCGCGTAGACGCGTCGTAGTCACCGGTATGGGTATGTTGTCGCCACTGGGTACGGATGTGCCGAGCAGTTGGCAGGGCATTCTGGCTGGCCGCAGTGGTATTGGTCTGATCGAACACACGGACCTTTCTGCCTATTCCACCCGTTTTGGCGGCTCGGTAAAGGGCTTCAATGTCGAGGAATATCTCTCGATCAAAGAATCCCGCAAGCTCGACCTGTTCATTCAATACGGCTTGGCAGCCGGTTTTCAGGCGGTGCGCAACGCCGGCCTGGAAGTCACCGACGCCAACCGTGACCGCATCGGCGTGGCCATGGGTTCGGGGATTGGCGGTTTGACCAATATCGAAGAAACCAGCCGCACGCTGCACGATTCCGGCCCGCGTCGAATTTCACCGTTCTTCGTGCCCGGCTCGATCATCAATATGATTTCCGGCTTCCTGTCCATCCACCTGGGTGCACAAGGGCCTAACTACGCCATCGCAACGGCGTGCACCACGGGCACCCACTGCATCGGCATGGCGGCGCGCAACATCGCTTATGACGAAGCGGATGTGATGATCGCCGGTGGCGCTGAAATGGCCGCCTGCGGCCTGGGCATGGGTGGCTTCGGTGCATCCCGTGCGTTGTCGACCCGCAATGACGAGCCGACCCGGGCCAGCCGTCCATGGGACAAGGGCCGTGATGGCTTCGTGCTGTCTGACGGCGCCGGTGCCCTGGTGCTCGAAGAGCTGGAGCACGCCAAGGCGCGTGGCGCCACCATCTACGCCGAGTTGATCGGCTTTGGCATGAGCGGCGATGCCTATCACATGACGTCGCCACCGTCCGACGGTGCCGGTGCTGCGCGCTGCATCACCAATGCACTGCGCGATGCGAAGGTCAACCCTGACCAGGTGCAGTACATCAACGCCCATGGTACTTCGACGCCGACCGGCGACCTGGCGGAAGCCGAAGCCATCAAGTCGGTGTTCGGTGAACATGCCTACAAGCTGGCCGTCAGCTCCACCAAGTCCATGACCGGCCACCTGTTGGGTGCGGCGGGCGCGGTCGAGGCGATCTTCAGTGTCATGGCGATCAAGGATCAGGTCGCTCCGCCGACCATCAACCTTGATGAGCCGGACGAAGGCTGCGATCTGAACTTCGTGCCCCACGAAGCGCAACCGATGCCGATCGACGTGGTGATCTCCAACTCGTTCGGGTTTGGTGGCACCAACGGCTCCCTGGTGTTCCGCCGGTTCGCCGAGTGATGCACAGCTGGGTCGACGGTCAGCCAGCGGGCAGCGTGCCCCTGAAAGATCGTGGCCTGGCGTATGGCGATGGGATATTCGAGACCATCGCCGTCAAGGCCGGGCAGCCGTTGCTGCTCGACCGTCACCTGCAACGCCTGGAAGAGGGTTGCAGGCGCTTGGCACTGGTGGCGGATCACGGGTTGATTCGCAACGAAGTGCTTGGCTTCGCCGTCGCGCTGGGTGACGGTGTCCTCAAGTTGATCCTCACCCGTGGCGACAGCCTGCGCGGTTATGGCATCAACCCTGGCGCCCCGGTGCGTCGTATCTTGCAGGGCAGTGCGCCCGCTGTTTACCCGCCCGCCCATGCAATCGAAGGCATCCGCCTGTTCCCCTGTACCACGCGCTTGGCTGAGCAGCCGCTGCTGGCCGGTCTCAAGCACCTCAACCGCCTGGAGCAAGTGATCGCCCGTGCTGAATGGCAAGATACCGAACATGCCGAAGGCTTGATGCTGGATATGTCCGGACGGGTGATCGAAGGCGTGTTCAGCAACCTGTTCCTGGTGCGCAACGGCTTGTTACTAACCGCTGATCTGACCCGTTGCGGCGTGGCCGGGGTGATGCGCGCCGAGCTGCTGGCCCAGGCACAAGCGCTGGGCATCCCGGTGGCCGTGGCCGATATCGATATTGAGCAGTTGCAGCAGGCCGATGAGGTCTTCGTCTGCAACAGCGTATATGGCATTTGGCCGGTGCGTGGATGCGCTGCGATGAGCTGGCCGGTTGGGCCGCTCACCCGTAAACTGCAGGGTATTGTTCGCGCGCTATTGGATATTTGAGTTGATACGAAAACTGGTGTTACTGCTGCAGATCAGCCTGGTCTCGGCAGCGTTGCTCGTGGGCTTTTCGGCCTGGAAACTCGACTCTGCCCTCAAGCAGCCCCTGAAGCTGCCCCAGGAGCAGTTGCTCGACGTGCCGGCTGGCGCTACCCCAACGGGTACTTTCAATCGTCTGGAAGCCGACGGTGTACTTGACGACGCATTCTGGTTACGCCTGTACTGGCGCTTCAACCTTGAAGGCCAGCCACTGCACAGCGGCGAATATCGCATGACACCCGGCCTCACTGCCGAAGGCTTGATCGGCCTGTGGCAGCGCGGCGAAGTGGTGCAATACAGCCTGACCCTGGTGGAGGGCTGGAATTTCCGCCAGGTGCGCACCGCCCTGGCCAAGCATGAAAAAATCGTACAGACCCTTCCTGGCCTGACTGACAGCGAAGTGATGGACAAGCTCGGCCATGCGGGTGAGTTTCCGGAAGGGCGTTTCTTCCCTGACACCTACCGTTTTGTACGCGGCATGACCGATGTCGAATTCCTGAAAAAAGCCTACAACCGCCTGGATGATGTGCTCGCCCAGGAGTGGAGCAAGCGTGCCGACGATGCGCCGTACACCGACCCTTATCAGGCACTGATCATGGCGTCCCTGGTGGAAAAGGAGACCGGCGTGCCGCAAGAGCGTGGGCAGATTGCTGGTGTGTTCGTGCGCCGCATGAAGATCGGCATGATGCTGCAGACTGATCCCACCGTGATTTACGGCCTGGGTGAGCGCTACAACGGCAAGTTGACCCGCGCCCACCTCAAGGAAGCCAACCCCTACAACACCTATATGATCGCCGGCCTGCCGCCCACGCCTATTGCGATGGTCGGTCGCGAGGCGATCCATGCAGCGCTGAACCCGGTGCCGGGCAGCAGCCTGTATTTTGTCGCCCGTGGCGACGGCAGCCATATTTTCTCGGATAACCTGGATGCCCATAATGCCGCCGTGCGCGAGTTCCAGCTCAAGCGGCGTGGCGATTACCGCTCCAGCCCGGCTCCAGTGGTGAAACCGCTGGAAGATGCAACCGCACCTGCCGAGGCACCGATTGAGCCCGCGCCGGACACTACCGCGCCGCAAAGCCCGCAATGACTCTGACTAAGGACTGCCTGTGACTGGCTTGTTTATTACCCTGGAAGGCCCGGAAGGTGCCGGTAAAAGCACGAACCGCGACTACCTGGCCGAGCGCCTGCGTGCGCAGGGCATTGAAGTGGTGCTGACCCGCGAGCCGGGCGGTACGCCGCTGGCCGAGCGTATACGCGAAGTGCTGTTGGCCCCGGGTGATGAGCCAATGAACCCGGACACCGAGCTGCTGCTGGTATTTGCCGCCCGAGCCCAACACCTGGCCGAAGTGATTCGCCCCGTGCTGGCACGCGGCGCCGTGGTGATTTGTGATCGGTTCACGGATTCCACCTACGCCTACCAGGGCGGTGGCCGAGGTTTGTCAGTAGAGCGTATCGCCACCCTTGAAACCTTCGTACAGGGCGATGTGCGTCCGGATTTGACCCTGCTGTTCGATCTGCCCGTGGAAGTGGGCATGGCCCGCGCCAGCGCTCGCGGTCGTCTGGATCGTTTCGAACTGGAAGGCCCGGTATTTTTCGACGCGGTGCGCAGCGCTTTCCTGCAGCGCGCCAAGGCTGAGCCGGCGCGTTATTACCTGCTCGATGCGGCGCAGCCGTTGAACCAGGTGCAACAGGCCATCGACGCGCTGTTGCCGACTCTGCTGGAGCGCACTCGTGGCTGAGTCCTACCCGTGGCAGGACAGCCTGTGGCAGCAACTGGCCGGTCGTGCCCAGCACGCCCATGCCTATTTGCTGCATGGGCCAGTGGGCATCGGTAAGCGTCACCTCGCCGAGCGCTTGATGGCCAGCCTGTTGTGCCAGCGCCCGGTCAATCTGCAGGCGTGTGGCGAGTGCAAATCCTGCCTGCTGCTCAAGGCCGGCAGTCACCCGGACAACTATGTGCTGGAGCCCGAGGAAGCCGACAAGGCGATCAAGGTCGACCAGGTACGCGACCTCGTCAGCTTCGTAGTGCAGACCGCGCAGATGGGCGGGCGCAAAGTGGTGCTGATCGAGCCAGTCGAGGCGATGAACATCAACGCCGCCAACGCCTTGCTCAAAAGCCTTGAAGAACCGTCCGGCGACACCGTGCTGTTGCTGGTGAGCCATCAGTCCAGCCGTTTGTTGCCGACGATTCGCAGCCGCTGCGTACAGCAGGCGTGCCCGTTGCCGAGCGAGGCCATGAGCCTGCAATGGCTGGCGCAGGCGTTGCCGGAGTGCACCGAGCAGGAACGGGTCGAGTTGTTGACCCTGGCGGCCGGTTCACCCCTGGCGGCAGTGAAGCTGCAAACCCAGGGCGTGCGTGAGCAACGGGCACTGGTTGTGGAAGGTGTGAAGAAGCTGCTCAAGCAGGAGCTGTCCGCCACGCAACTGGCTGAAAGCGCCTGGAAGGATATTCCCCTGCTGCTGTTGTTCGACTGGTTCTGCGACTGGTCCAGCCTGATCCTGCGCTACCAACTGACCCAGGATGAAAACGGCCTTGGCCTGGCGGATATGCGCAAGGTGGTGCAATACCTGGCGCAGAAAAGTGCCCAGGACAAAGTGCTGAATATTCAGGACTGGATCCTCGCGCAACGCCAGAAGGTACTCGGTAAGGCCAACCTCAACCGCGTGCTGTTGCTTGAGGCGCTGCTGGTGCAGTGGGTTGGCCTGCTCGGGCGCCGTTAATTTTCGCGGCCGACAGGTGTATGGTCGGCCAGACCCTTTTTGTGAATTAAGCCCTGACTTCCTATGCTCGTAGATTCCCATTGCCATCTTGATCGCCTTGACCTTGCCCAGCACGGCGGTTCCCTCGACGCCGCCCTTGAAGCTGCACGCCAGCGTGGGGTAGGGCACTTTCTGTGCATCGGCGTCAGCGCTGAAAACGCCGGCGACGTCAAAGCCCTGGCTGATCGCTACGCCGATGTGGATTGCTCGGTGGGCATCCACCCGCTGGACCTCAAGCCCGGCGAAGCCCCGGCTCTGGATTGGCTATTGGGCGAACTCAACCATCCACGGGTGGTGGCCATTGGCGAAACCGGCCTGGACTACCACTACGAGCCTGAAGCCGCCGAGTTGCAGCAGGCCTCTTTCCGCCTGCACTTGCAGGCCGCCCGGCAGACCGGCAAGCCGGTGATCGTCCACACCCGGGGGGCCCGCGCCGATACCTTGACCTTGCTGCGCGAAGCCGCGCTGCCGCAGGCCGGTGTGTTGCATTGTTTTACCGAAGACTGGGACATGGCCAAGGCTGCTCTGGACCTGGGGTTCTATATTTCCCTGTCGGGTATCGTCACCTTTCGCAACGCCGACGCGCTGCGCGACGTGGCTCGCCAAGTGCCAGCCGACCGCCTGCTGGTGGAAACCGACTCGCCGTACCTGGCACCTATTCCCCACCGCGGCAAGCCAAACCTGCCTGAATATGTGCGTGACGTGGCCGATTACTTGGCGATGCTGCGCGGCGAGTCGTACGAGCGCTTCGCCGAGCAGACCACCGAAAACTTCAAACGCCTGTTTCCGTTGGCCCATGTAGCCGGATAGCACGGCTGAATCGCAGGCAAAAAAAACCCGGGTTCTGGGGGGTGAATCCGGGCTAAGACCATTAGGAGTAAAACAAGGGCACGCAGTCCGTCGGTACCCAGGTCGTCGCGTCACTTGGGGGAGATGTCGCGGCGACAGTTGAAGTATTGATCAGTATCCGATTCAGTCCAGTCAGATCTGATCGTTTTTTAAACAGATTTGGAATACGCCCGCTTAGCTTGAGTTCTCATTGAGCAGGTGAGCAGCTTCAGGCGGCGCGTCTATTTCTGACTGATATCGATAAAAACGTTGGCGTATTGAAAGTTAAGTGCGTTGCGGGTTCACATAGACATTGCCCAACGACCGTTCAGTCGGGATAATCCCTCGCATCGGGTAAATCGTATCGCCACGTATCTGTGGCCCTGCGCAACCCTCCCTATTCCGACCTTTGCAGACTTCTTCCTCATGCACAAAGAACCCCGTAAGGTCCGTGAGTTTCGCCGCCGTGAGCAGGAAATTCTCGACACCGCACTCAAGTTATTCCTCGAACAGGGCGAAGACAGCGTCACGGTAGAGATGATTGCGGATGCCGTGGGTATCGGCAAGGGCACCATCTACAAGCACTTCAAATCCAAGGCCGAGATCTACTTGCGCCTGATGCTCGACTACGAGCGCGACTTGAACGAGCTGCTGCACTCGGCCGATGTCGACAAGGACAAGGAAGCGCTGTCTCGCGCTTACTTCGAGTTCCGTATGCGTGACCCGCAGCGCTACCGCCTGTTCGACCGCCTGGAAGAGAAGGTGGTCAAGGGGCACCAGGTGCCGGAAATGGTCGAGGAGCTGCACAAGATCCGCGCCTCGAACTTCGAACGCCTGACCCTGCTGATCAAGGGGCGTATCAGTGAAGGCAAGCTTGAAGACGTGCCGCCGTATTTCCACTACTGCGCCGCCTGGGCCCTGGTGCATGGCGCCGTGGCGCTGTATCACTCGCCGTTCTGGAGCAATGTGCTGGAGGATCAGGAAGGTTTCTTCCAGTTCCTGATGGACATCGGCGTGCGCATGGGCAACAAGCGCAAGCACAGCACTGAACTGCCTGGGCCTGAAAAAGGTAATGAGACCCCGGCTACGTAAGTTATTCGCCGCAGTGATGGGGCAATGATTTACTGCCAGGGGTATTAACCCAGGAATATACTCAGGCAAGGACCTTGCTAAAAGCTGATTTATGAGTCAGCTTTTAGCGCGCCCGAATTATCTTCTGCCGGAGTGATCCATGATCGTTGATCGTCAAGGCAGGCGTTTTCGCAATTTGCGGATCAGCCTGACCTCAGCCTGCAATTACGCGTGTACCTACTGCGTGCCTGACGGCAAGCGGCTGGTGGCTGCCCAGGACGAACTCTCGGCCGCTGCCATGGCCCGGGGCGTGGCTTACCTGATTGAAGCGGCGGGCATCGAACGCTTGCGCATTACCGGCGGCGAACCGCTGGTGAGCCCCAAGCTGGAAGCGTTCATGGACGCGGTAGGGCAGATGGGCCTCAGCGACATCAGCCTGACGACCAACGGCCAACTGCTGGCGCGCAAACTGCCGTTGCTGGTGGATGCCGGCATTCGGCGTATCAATGTCTCCCTCGATACCCTGGATGCCGATGCCTTTCGCAGCATCGCTCGTGGCGGCGACCTGGCCACCGTGCTCGATGGTATGGACCAGGCCAGCGCGGCCGGCATCAAGATCAAGGTCAACATGGTGCCATTGCGTGGCCAGAACCTGGATCAGGTGATGCCTCTGCTCGATTACTGCCTGGAGCGTGGCTACGAGTTGCGCTTTATCGAATTGATGCGCATGGGGCACCTGGCGAAAGACTCCAACGCGTTCCTCCAGCAATTTGTCAGCTTGCAGCAATTGCTCAGCCTGATCGGTGAGCGCCACGAATACCTGCAAGCCAACGCGCCCGTTGACGCTACCGCCGTACGCTACGAAGTACCGGGCAAAGGCTTCTTCGGCGTGATCGCCAACGAAAGTGTACCGTTCTGTCGTACGTGTTCGCGGTTGCGGTTGTCCTCCACGGGCTGGCTGCATGGTTGCTTGTCCTCAAGCAATCGCCACTACGTCGGTGACTTGCTTGATCAACCGCGCCACCAGGCATTGCCGGCCTTGCAGGGCTTGTTGATGAAGGCGCTGGGCGACAAGCAGGAAGTGGCGTTTTCGGGCGGCGCGACAATCATGAAGATCATTGGCGGCTAAGGTCGCGCATGCCTCAATGTGTTGTCCTTCAAGCTGGCGCAGAACCTGCATCTCACGCCCATTCGCCGGTTTTCCGTCACCGGCTTCTGGAGGATTAGGATGCGTAGTCTGGTTTTACTGCTGGCGGCGTTGGCCCTGAGTGGTTGTATGACCGTCAGCGATATGGCCGAAGGCACTCGCTATCAGATGAGCGATGCCGGGCTGCTGGACCATAGCGATACCCGGCGTACGGCCTCGGTGCGCATACAGCCGGATTCCTTTGTGTTTATCGCCCAAGGCGCCTTCGTGCCGCCGGGCAGCGCGTACCCGCGACCCAACGTGGTCGCCGAGGAAGCGTTCAACGGTTTCGTCGAATATTTCCCCATGGTCCGTCGTGCCCGCCAACCCGAAGGTCTTGAGCAGGCCATGGCCGAAGCCCGCGAGGCGGGGGCTCACTACCTGCTGTATTGCCGTTTTGCGGCAGCCGATGACCGTATCGGCAATGCCGATGAGTGGACCGACCAGCAAGCTCTGGACCGCCTGGGACTGGACAGCGGTGTGATCCAGGTCATGTTGATCGAGACCAGCACCCAGTATTTGATTGATACTGCACGTATTCGCAGTCGTGGCGGTTTACTGACGTTCCACGACACATCGCCACAAGATCTGATTGCCCGCCCCCTGGCGCAATACGCCCGAGGCTTGCTGGGTATGAGCAATCAGTAGACCTGAGGAGAGCCCCATGACCGATTCCGCCAAGGCCAATGACCTATTGGCCCAACTGCCCAAGGGCAAGGTGCCGGCACCGGTGCATCTGTGGAACCCGGATTTTTGCGGCAACATCGACATGCGCATTGCCCGCGACGGCACCTGGTTTTACCAGGGCACGCCTATCGGGCGAAAGCCGATGGTCAAACTGTTTTCCAATATCCTGCGCCGTGATGGCGATGATTATTTCCTGGTGACGCCGGTAGAAAAAGTCGGCATCAGCGTCGATGATGCGCCATTTGTGGCGGTAACCCTGGACGTGCAAGGGCAGGGCGAAAGCCAGGTATTGCGCTTTACCACCAACGTCGACGAGCAGGTCGAGGCCGGCCTCGAACACCCGTTGCGGGTGGTGACGGACCCTGTCACCCAGGAACCTGCACCCTACGTGCGAGTTCGCACCAACCTTGAAGCCCTCGTGCATCGCAACGTGTTCTACCAATTGGTGGAGCTGGCGGTGACTCGTCCGATAAACGGTCAGAACTGGCTTGGCGTATGGAGTGCAGGGGAGTTTTTCCCCATCGGCCTGGAACCCTGAGGCTGATTCTGCCTTCACCCTGAAATAATTCCCTTGCTGTAAATGCCCGCTTTCGGTTATCAATTTGTACATGATTAGACATGTTCGATTTGATAAGAAAAAACGCGTCGTCGACGAGCTCATCCGCCGTATCGAAGGTGGGGTCATGGCCGACGGTTTGCTGTTGCCGGGTGAGCATCAGTTGGCCGAGGAGTTTGCGGTCAGCCGTGGCACGCTGCGCGAAGCGTTGGCCGAGCTCAAGCGCCGTAACTATATCGCCACCCAGAGTGGTGTCGGCTCCATCGTCACCTTTGATGGTATGGTCCTCGACCAACGCAGCGGTTGGGCCCAGGCCCTGGCAGACACGGGGGCTCAGGTGAGCACCGACGTGCTGCGTTTCGAAGCCGTGACGCGCCCGGACCTGTTCAGCCGTTTCGGCACCGATCAATTTATTGCCCTGGATCGCCGCCGGAACACGGCCGATGGCGTTGCGGTGTCCCTGGAGCGTTCGTTGATGCCAGCAGTGGGCGGCCTGGAAAGCCTGCCCCGCATTGGCCTGATCGATGATTCCCTGACTATCACCCTGGCGGCCTACGGTTATGTGGGCGCCGAAGGTGACCAGTGGATCGGCGCCGAGCCCCTGAGCGATGAAGATGCTCAATTGCTCGGGCGCGCTACCGGCACGGTATTTCTCAAAGCTTCGCGCACCACCTACGACCGTCGCGAACGCTTCATGGAGCATGTCGAAAGTTTGCTCGACCCGCTGCACTTTCGCCTGCATCTGCAGTTTGGAGCCGCCAAATGACCCGGGAAGATCGCGCACTCGGTGCTTTCTATGGCTTGGCCCTGGGCGATGCCTTGGGTATGCCCACACAATCCTTGAGCCGCGAACAGGTGAAAGCGCGCTTCGGAACTATCACCGCCCTGGAAGACGCCGATGCCGACCAGCCCATCGCACCGAACATGCCCGCCGGTTCCATTACCGATGACACCGAGCAGGCCATCCTGGTCGCTGAGTTGCTGGTGCAAGGCCAAGGCCGGATCGAACCTGCCGTGCTTGCCCAGCGCCTGATCGACTGGGAAGCGGGAATGCGCGCCAAGGGTTCCCAGGACCTGCTCGGGCCGTCGACCAAACGGGCGATTGATATGATCCTGGCTGGCCATACGCCGCAAGAGTCCGGACGCTACGGCACCACCAATGGTGCGGCCATGCGCATCACCCCGGTGGGCATCGCCGCCGATGTGAGCGAGACAGCCTCGTTTATCCAGGCGGTGATCCAGGCTTGCCAGGTCACCCATAACACCAGCCTGGGTATCTCCAGTGCCGCGGCCGTGGCGGCGGTGGTCTCCGCCGGCATCAATGGCGTGGACCTCGGCGAAGCCTTGAACATCGGCATTCAGATTGCCCAGCAGGCTGAAAGCCATGGCCACTGGGTGGCCGGTGGACGCATTTCCACTCGCATCAGTTGGGCCCGCACCCTGAGTGTCGGCAGCGATGACAAGGCCCTGTTTGCCGATTTGCTCTACGAATTGATCGGGACGTCTGTTGCCTCGCAAGAGTCGGTGGTGGTGTCGTTCGCCCTGGCGCAGCAAGTCGCGTCCGGCGATATGAATGCCTTCGAAGCGCTGTGCCTGGCCGCCAGCCTGGGGGGCGACACCGACACGATCGCCGCGATCCTGGGGGCCATGCTCGGCGCGTGCCTGGGGATGCAGTGCTGGCCAGAGGCGCTGATCGAGCAGGTCAAGCAGGTCAATGGCCTGGACTTGCAGCCGCTGGTCCAAGCGTTATTGGCCTTGCGATAAACACGGAACTAAATGTGGGAGCTGGCTTGCCTGCGACAGCGGTTTTCCAGTTGCTGCTGGGCTGGTGACACACCCCAATCGCAGGCAAGCCAGCTCCCACATTAAAAAGCGTTGAGTCAGGAAGACTGCATAAAGATTCGACTCGCTGCCACAACCACAACAATACAGGCACCAGGAGCACCCCTTCATGAGCAGCACCTCTAGTGGCCAAAGCGCCGGGCAGTTGGAAACACGCGGCATCGAGCCGGTCCCGGAAGGCGAGTGCAACGGCCATCCGCTGCAACTGTTCTGGGTATGGTTTGCCGCCAATATCAGCATCCTCGGCTTGCCGCTCGGCGCAACGTTGGTCGCGTTTCGGGGCCTGGCCATCTGGCAGGCGATCATCGTCGCAATCCTTGGCGCAGCGGGCTCCTTCGCGGTAGTGGGCATCATCTCCATCGCCGGCCGCCGTGGTCGCGCGCCCAGCCTGACGTTATCCCGCGCTATCTTTGGCGTACGCGGCAATATCGGCCCGACCGTGGTCTCGCTGATGTCGCGCCTGGGTTGGGAAACCGTCAATACCACCACGGCCGCCTTTGTGTTGCTGTCCTTGTGTTCGATCCTGTTCGGTTCGGCGGTAGAGGCGAAAAGCGCCCCCTTACTCACGTTGATCTTCATCGCCATCTTTGTACTGCTGACCCTGGCAGTGTCCGGCCTCGGCCACGCCACGCTGCTGGTGATCCAGAAGTGGGCCACCTATGTCTTTGGCGGTTTGAATATCCTGGTGGGCGGCTTTCTGTGTGCCACTATCGACTGGAGCGCGGTGTTCAATGCCACACCTGCGCCGTTGAGCGCGATGATCATCGGCGTCGGCACCATGGCCGCCGGCACCGGCATTGGGTGGGCCAACGCCGGTGCCGATATGTCGCGCTACCAGCACCGCAGCGTCAAGGCTGTGCGCCTGGTGGCCAGCGCCGCCTTTGGCGCGGGCATCCCGCTGGTGTTGCTGATTACCCTTGGTGGCCTGCTGTCAGTGGGTAACAACGACCTGGCGTCGGCCACCGACCCCATCATCGCGATCCGCGACATGCTGCCCACCTGGATGGCGGTGCCTTACCTGATCACCGCATTCGGCGGGCTGTTGCTGTCGAATAACCTGTCGGTGTATTCGGCCGGTCTTACCACCCTGACCCTGGGTTTGAAGGTCAAGCGCGTGCACGCGGTGATTGTCGATATCGTGGCGATCTTTGCCGGTTCCATCTATTTCATGCTGATCGCCGACAGCTTCTATGGCCCCTTCATCACCTTCATTTCGTTGCTGGCGGTGCCGATTACGGCGTGGGTCGGGATCTTCGTGGTCGACCTGATGCACCGGCATTACTACAGCCCCAAGGACTTGCTGGATGTCAGTCCGAGCAGCGCTTACTGGTATCGCGGCGGTGTGGAGTGGCGTGCGTTCGGCGCCTGGGCCGTGGCTATCGTGCTGGGGTTCTGCTTCACCACCATCGGCACCACCGCGCAAAATATCTGGTTCGCCGGGCCGCTGTCCGACTCCTGGTTGGGCCACAACGGCCTGGGCTGGATCGTCACATTCCTGGTCGCAGGCGGCCTTTATGCGGTACTGGGCGGCGCGTCTGATCGTCGCCCGGCTTTGGTAGAGGGTACCCATGCCTAGATTGCTGCATACCGGCCAGGTCATTGTCGACTTGGTCATGGCCCTCGACACCCTGCCGGCAACTGGCGGTGACGTACTGGCCAAATCTGCCAGTTTCGAAGCGGGTGGTGGCTTCAACGTCATGGCGGCGGCGCGGCGCAATGGGATGTCGGTGGTTTACCTTGGGCGCCACGGCAATGGCCGGTTTGGTGACTTGGCTCGCGCCGCGATGCAGGCTGAAAAGATTGAAATGGCATTGACTGCGAGCAGCGAGAAGGACACTGGTTTGTGTGTGTCCCTGACCGAGGCCACCACTGAGCGTACGTTCATTTCCCATATCGGCGCCGAAGGCGAATTGAGTGCCGAAGATTTGGCCAGGATCGTCCCGCTCGCCGATGACTACGTGTACGTCAGTGGCTACAGCCTGCTCCTTGAGGGCAAGGCGCAGCCGTTGATCGACTGGCTGCTGGCGCTGCCGCGAGAGATCGTAGTGGTGTTCGATCCTGGACCGCTGGTCAAGGCGCAGGATTCAGTCTTGATGCGGGCGTTGTTGGCACGTATCGATATCTGGACCAGCAATGGCCCGGAAGCTCTGGCGTTTACCGGTGCCCTTGAGATCGCCGCGGCGTTGCCTGAGTTGAGTCGACATCTGCCTGCGCAAACCTTGCTGGTCGTACGTGATGGGCCCAATGGTTGCTGGGTAGGGCGCACAGGGGGCATCGAGCATGTGCCCGGTTTCAAAGTGCAAGCGGTCGACAGCAACGGTGCGGGGGATGCGCACGCAGGGGTGTTTATTGCCGGCTTGGCGCAGGGCTTGAAACCTGTCGAGGCGGCGCGTCGAGCGAATGCTGCGGCGGCGTTGGCGGTGACACGTTGGGGGCCGGCTACTTGCCCAGGCGCAGCCGAAGTCGATGCACTAGCCAACGAATACACACCAACCTAAATGTGGGAGGGGGCTTGCTCCCGATGCAGTCGTGTCAGTTAAAGATAAGCAAACTGACATGCCACCATCGGGAGCAAGCCCCCTCCCACATTTCGGATCGATGTTTAACCTGCTTTTTTCAGCGCTTGGACCAACTCATCCTTACTCATGGTCGAGCGCCCACGAATATCCTTGGCCCGTGCTTCTTTCAACAAACTTTCCTTGGATTGCTTACCTAATGAAGCCCTACTGCTGCGCAGGTGCCCCTCACGGTTGGTCGCCGCGCGCTTGGGCGACTCCTTCTGGCCCCGGTCGCAGGGCCAGACCAGAAATGACTTACCGAGGGCCTGCACCGTCGAGCTTGCGAGCCTCATCCACACCCGAGGCGGTGAGCTTGATCGGCAGGTTCAACGAGTATTCACCGGCGTCGTCGGTGGTCACATGCCCATCCTTGATCAACCCGCGATCTTGCAGAAACGCCAAGACACTGGCGACTTCTTTCTCACCGCGGTAGTTGTCCAGTACCTCCTTGCCCAAGCCCTGGGGATGAGCGTGCAACAGGCGGGTGAGGACTTCTTTTTCAAGGTTTCTATCGACGTTCATGTGTACCTCTTCACTGGGAAATGATCGGGTGTTGGTGTTGCCAGGGATCTATCAAGGCGCTGGTTGTTTCGGTGCACCTGGCAGATTCGAGTCGTCGCCTTTATTGATCTTCGGCTCATTGACCGACGGGCCCATTTTGCCGTTGCCGACCGCAGCCGGGGCCTGGCGCTGGGTGTCATGGCCCTGGGTGTGAGGGTCGGCGCCGTTGGTATTGTCGATGATCGCGCCGCCGTTGGTATCCAGGCCAGTGCCCATGGATTTCTGCGATTCAGTCGTCGCGTCGGGCGTCGGGTCGGTGGGGCCGGTCGACGAAGTCGCCGCAAAGGCGCTCAGGGACGCCGCGGACAGCAGGCCGGTGAGGGCGAGGGCAGCAAATTTGGAATTTTTCATGAGGGTGTCTCCATATGATTAATGTCCTTACCCTTTATTGGTCAGCCACCCTTTGCTGTTCGTGCCTTGATGGCGACGAACGGTATCAGCTCACCTGTATCACTTTATGTATCGATACTCGCCGCACGATCAGGCGCGCCACGGTGATCGACCAGTTCAGTGCCGCGATGACCAGTACGCTCAACAGCATCGTCGACAGGCCGAATTCGACAATCATCTTGCCCGCGAGCCACGGGAACCCGAAGACGCCGATAAAGTACGCCAGGCTGAACAGCAATAATGCCTGGGACATGGTGCCGCTGGGTGCTTCATTGGCCACCAGCCCATTGATCACCGAGTACGTCAGGCCATACCCGACCCCCAGCGTGGCGGCAGCCACCAGATAGCTGAAGTTACCGCTCACCCCGAACGCGAATAGCGCAACCGCGCCAAACATGACGCCGGACAATACGCACGCAGCCTGATAGGCATCACGCTTGACCACAAAGCCGGCGATCAGCAGCCGGCTGGTGATCGCAGCAGTCAGGAAACCCGCGAAGAACAGTGAATAATCCAGCTGATAGGCCAGCGCATAGCTGGTCTGGAATGACGACAACCCACCAAACACGCAGCCACCCAGGCCGACCATCAAGATGGCGAACGCTGCCTTGGACGTCAGCACGCGGCGGCTTGCTGTCCAGGTAATCTTCGACGCCGGCACGTTTGCGTGCTGTTTGAACTGCGCGTCCATGCGCCAGAACATCACAACCCCGGCAAGGCTGGCCAACCCGGCAATGTAGAACGCTGTCGTCAGGGGCAAGCCCAGCGCGGTGGCGGCGCGCCCGAGCAACGGGCCGGAACCGATCCCGCTCAACATGCTGCCGGACAGCAGGGCAAAATACTTGGCGCGCTGCTGGGGTTGCACCAGCAGGGTCACGATGATCGGCCCCAGGGTATAGAACACGCCCCAGCCCAAGCCCAGGGATAGCCCGAACAACATCAGGCCCTGGCCAAACCCGGGGGACAGGGCAAACCCGAGGCAGGCCACCACCAGCATTACACCCGTGCCCGCAATCGCTCGCGCTGCGCCCAGCGCATCCGCCAGGTGCCCGGAAACGACCACCGCCACAAAAGTGCTGAGCATTGCCGTGGCAATAACACTGCCGGCGTCGTGCTCGTTGCCGCCGCGTGAATGAATCAGCAGCGACAGCAAAAAGGTCGAGCCGTAGGACAGCGACAATAAGAAACTGGCGAGGCAGAACAGCGCGAATGTCTTCGTGCCAACTGCAGACGTGGTGGGCATGAGCAGGACCTGAATGTTGGAATTATGCAGCTTGTTTACCATGGGCGCTCATTGGGATTGTTCTGTGATTACTGGTGCTGGCATTACTCTGGGGCGGAGTAAAAAGACTTGCGTCGGCATGAGATTGCGCTGCAATCGGTCATCAAACCGCCTTAATATGTGGCCTTTGAAATTGCCCAAGGCGCGCCCATGACCATCGAGATTCGCCCCGCCGTACCCAGCGATGCTGCGCAGATCCTGAGTTTCATCACCGAGCTTGCCGAATATGAGAAAGCCCGGCACGAAGTGATCGCCAGCGTGGTGGATATCGAGCGCAGCCTGTTCAGCGAGGGCGCTACCGCCCATGGTCTGATCTGCCTGCGCGACGGTTTGCCGATTGGTTTTGCCGTGTTCTTTTTCAGCTACTCCACCTGGCTGGGCAGCAACTGCCTGTACCTGGAAGACTTGTATATCAACCCGGAGCAACGCGGCGGCGGAGCGGGCAAGAAGCTGTTGCGCCACCTGGCGAAGATTGCCTGTGATAACGGCTGTGGGCGTTTCGAGTGGAGCGTGCTGGACTGGAATGAACCAGCGATTGCCTTCTACAAATCCATCGGTGCCCAGCCTCAGGAGGAGTGGGTGCGCTATCGCATGGAAGGCGAGGCGCTGAGGGATTTTGCCCAAGGCTGACCGACATTCCAAACCGGCTATCAATGGCCGGTTTTTTTGTCTTTGTTCACAATATGGGATGCAAATTTATATATTGAGATATTTCAAGGTCTGGGTTTATAGTCGCTTGCATCAGCACTCACTACCAAAAATAAAACAGGTGAAGCGATGCAGGCACAACCGTTGTCCCTACCCGCCGTGCCCGAGCCGACTTACGGCGAGCGGCTGAAGAACAAGGTGGTGATCATCACCGGCGCTGCGCAAGGCATTGGCGAGGCGATCGTGGCTTGCTTCCAGGCCCAGCAGGCGCGACTGGTGATTGCGGACATCCAGGGTGAAAAAGTCGAGAAAGTCGCCGCCTGTTGGCGCGAACGTGGCGCCGAGATTTGCGCACAACCTGTAGATATCACCTCCAAAGAGCAATGGCAGGCGCTGGTCAATCTCGCCATCGAGCGTTTTGGCCGGGTGGACGTACTGGTCAACTGCGCCGGGGTCAATGTGTTTCGCGCCCCGCTGGAAATGACCGACGAGGATTGGCGCCGCTGTTTCGCCATTGACCTTGATGGCGCCTGGTTCGGTTGCCGTGCAGTGCTGCCGCACATGATCGAGCAGGGCATCGGCAACATCATCAATATTGCCTCCACCCATTCCAGCCACATCATCCCCGGCTGCTTTCCTTATCCTGTCGCCAAGCATGGCCTGCTCGGCCTCACTCGCGCCCTGGGCATCGAATACGCGCCCAAGGGGATCCGCGTAAACGCTATCGCCCCGGGCTATATCGAAACCCAGCTTAACGTCGACTACTGGAACGGCTTTCCCGACCCCCGCGCCGAACGCCAGCGCGCGTTTGACTTGCACCCACCCAAGCGCATCGGCCAACCCATTGAGGTGGCGATGACCGCGCTGTTCCTGGCGACCGACGAGGCACCCTTTATCAACGCCACGTGCCTGATGATCGATGGCGGGCGTTCGGTGATGTACCACGACTAAATCGTTTTCCAATAACAAGAAAGAGGTGGTTCATGTTCAAGAAGACTCTTGGCGCTGTGGCGCTGGCGATGGTGTTCAGCGGCTTTGTATCGGCTGAAGAAGTGAAGATCGGCTTCCTGGTCAAGCAGGCCGAAGAGCCGTGGTTCCAGACTGAATGGGCCTTCGCCGAAAAAGCCGGCAAGGAGCATGGCTTCACCGTGATCAAGATCGCCGTGCCCGATGGCGAGAAAACCCTCTCGGCCATCGACAGCCTCGCCGCCAACGGCGCCAAGGGCTTTGTGATCTGCCCACCGGACGTGTCCCTGGGCCCGGCCATTGTCGCCAAGGCCAAGGTCAATGGCCTGAAAGTCATGGCCGTGGATGACCGCTTTGTCGATGCCAAGGGCAACTTCATGGAAGACGTACCGTACCTGGGCATGGCCGCGTTTGAAGTGGGCCAGAAACAAGGGGCCGCCATGGCCGCCGAAGCGAAAAAACGCAGCTGGGACTGGAAGGACACCTATGCGGTGATCAATACCTTCAACGAACTCGACACCGGCAAGAAGCGCACCGACGGCTCGATCAAATCCCTGGAAGACGCTGGTATTCCCAAGGATCACATCCTCACCGCCGCGCTTAAAACCCTCGACGTACCCGGCAGCATGGACGCCACCAACTCGGCCTTGGTCAAGCTGCCGAGCGGCGCGAAGAACCTGATCATCGGCGGCATGAACGACAACACGGTACTGGGCGGCGTGCGCGCCACCGAAAGTGCCGGTTTCAAGGCGGCCAACGTCATCGGCATCGGCATCAATGGCACCGACGCCATTGGCGAATTGAAGAAAGCCGACAGTGGTTTCTTCGGCTCCATGCTGCCGAGCCCGCATATCGAAGGCTATAACACCGCGCTGGCGATGTACGAATGGGTCACCACCGGCAAGGAACCTGCGAAGTACACCGCCATGGATGAAGTTACCCTGATCACCCGCGAGAACTTCCAGGAAGAGTTGACCAAAATCGGGTTGTGGAAATGACCGCTGCGGCCCTGCGTTTTGACGCGATCGGCAAAACCTTTCCTGGGGTCAAGGCGCTGGACGGCATCAGCTTCACCGCCCACCCCGGGCAGGTGCATGCCCTGATGGGCGAGAACGGTGCGGGCAAGTCGACCCTGCTGAAAATCCTCGGCGGCGCCTACATTCCCAGCAGCGGCAGCGTGCAGATCGGCGCGCAGGTCATGGCGTTCAAGAACGCTGCCGACAGCATCGCCAACGGTGTCGCGGTGATCCACCAGGAACTGCATCTGGTGCCGGAAATGAGTGTGGCCGAGAACCTGTTCCTCGGGCACTTGCCGACGCGTTTCGGTGTGGTCAACCGCGGCGTGCTGCGCCAGCAGGCGCTGGCATGTCTCAAGGGCCTGGCCGATGAGATCGACCCCGACGAGAAGCTCGGGCGCCTGTCCCTGGGCCAGCGCCAACTGGTGGAAATCGCCAAGGCGCTGTCCCGCGGTGCCAACGTGATCGCCTTCGATGAGCCGACCAGCAGTTTGTCGGCGCGGGAAATCGACCGGCTGATGGCAATCATTGCGCGCCTGCGCGACGAGGGCAAAGTGGTGCTTTACGTGTCGCACCGCATGGAAGAAGTGTTCCGTATCTGCGATGCGGTGACGGTGTTCAAGGACGGTCGCTACGTGCGCACCTTCGAAGACATGAGCACCCTGACCCACGACCAGTTGGTGACCTGCATGGTCGGTCGCGATATCCAGGACATCTACGACTACCGCCCACGCGAGCACGGCGAAGTGGCGCTCAAGGTAGACGGCCTGCTCGGCCCGGGCCTGCGCGAGTCGATCAGCTTTGAGGTGCGCAAGGGCGAGGTCCTTGGGCTGTTCGGGCTGGTGGGGGCAGGGCGCACCGAGCTGTTTCGCCTGCTCAGTGGGCTGGAGCGCACCAGCGCCGGCAGCCTGCAGCTGTGCGGGCAAACCCTGCAATTGCGCTCACCCCGCGACGCCATCGCCGCCGGTATCTTGCTGTGCCCGGAGGATCGCAAAAAGGAAGGCATCATCCCGCTGGGCAGCGTCGCCGAAAACATCAACATCAGTGCCCGGGATGCGCATTCCACCTTTGGCTGGCTGTTGCGCGAAGGCTGGGAGAAAGCTAACGCCGATCGGCAGATCCAGGCGATGCGGGTCAAAACCCCGAACGCGGCGCAGAAGATCCTATACCTCTCCGGCGGCAATCAGCAGAAAGCCATTCTCGGCCGCTGGCTATCGATGCCGATGAAGGTCCTGCTGCTGGACGAGCCCACCCGCGGTATCGACATCGGCGCCAAGTCGGAGATTTACCAGATCATCCATAACCTGGCGGCCAGCGGCATTGCGGTGATCGTGGTGTCCAGCGACCTGATGGAGGTGATGGGCATTTCCGACCGCATCCTGGTGATGAGCGAAGGCGCCCTGAGCGGTGAACTGCGCCGTGCCCAAGCGGATGAAGCGCGCCTGTTGCAACTGGCGCTCCCGCGTTCGCGGGCTTGAAGAAATAAGAGGGGTTGGCTATGTCTGAAGTTAAAACTGCAAAGGGTTTCTGGCCGGGGTTCAACCAGCGCAAGTTTCTCGACGACTGGGTGATGCTGCTGGCAGCGTTGAGCATCTTTGTACTCAGCGCGGTATTTATCGACAACTTCCTTTCGCCACTGAACATGCGCGGCCTGGGGCTAGCGATATCCACGGTGGGCATCGCCGCGTGCACCATGCTGTTCTGCCTGGCGTCGGGGCACTTCGACTTGTCAGTGGGGTCGGTGATCGCTTGTGCCGGGGTGGTGGCGGGCATCGTGATCCGTGACACCGACAGCGTGGTTCTCGGCGTGTCGGCGGCACTGGCCATGGGGCTGGTGGTGGGGCTGATCAACGGCATCGTGATTGCCAAGCTGCGCATCAATGCGTTGATTGCCACCTTGGCGACGATGCAGATCGTGCGCGGCCTGGCGTACATCTTCTCCAACGGCAAGGCAGTGGGGGTGATGAATGAAGATTTCTTCGTATTCGGCAATGGCCAACTGATGGGCGTACCGGTGCCAATCATCATCACTGTGCTGTGTTTCGTGTTCTTCGGTTGGTTGCTCAATTACACCACCTATGGGCGCAACACCATGGCCATTGGTGGTAACCAGGAAGCCGCGCTGCTGGCCGGGGTGAATGTCGATCGCACCAAGATCATCATCTTTGCCGTACACGGTTTGATCGGCGCATTGGCCGGGGTGATTCTCGCGTCGCGCATGACCTCGGGCCAGCCGATGATCGGCCAGGGTTTCGAGCTGACGGTGATCTCTGCGTGCGTGCTGGGCGGGGTATCGCTGAGCGGCGGCATCGGCATGATTCGCCATGTGATTGCCGGGGTGCTGATCCTGGCGATCATTGAGAACGCGATGAACCTGAAGAACATCGACACGTTTTACCAGTATGTGATTCGTGGTTCGATCCTGCTGCTGGCGGTCATCATCGACCGCATGAAGCAACGCTGATGTTCGCCCTGTGAAGAGCAAACTGTGGGAGCTGGCTTGCCTGCGATAGCGGTGTGTCAGCCAGCCAATCTTTAATTGACCCACCGCCATCGCAGGCAAGCCAGCTCCCACCTTGGATCTCCTGTGTTCAGGAGGGCGGTATTTGCCATAATGCCGCTCGTTTTCGTACTACCACATAGGCCCGATATGCAGGAAAACGCCCACACCCCCGTCAAAGACGCCGCCCCCACCGGTACCCAAACCCTGTTGCGTGGCCTGGGCGTGGTGCACGCGGTGGCGGCTGGTGCGCGGGATCTGAAAGAGATTGCCCGGCGTATCGGCACCACGCGCAGTACCACGCACCGCCTGGCCAGTTGTCTGGTGGACGAGCGTTACCTGCGTGTAGTGCCGCAAGTCGGTTACCTGCTGGGGCCCAAGCTGATCGAGTTGGGCTTCCAGGCCCGTGAAGAGCTACCGTTGGTAAGCCTGGCGGTACCCTATCTGGACGAGTTGTCAGCCCTGACCGGCGACACCATCCACCTGGCGATCCGTGAATACGACGATGTGCTTTACCTGCACAAGAACCCTGGCCGCAATGGCCCGGAAATGCGCTCGCGGGTCGGCCACCGTATGCCGCTGGCGCGCACCGGTATCGGCAAGGCGTTGTTGCTGGATGATTCGCCGCAGGAGTGGCAGCGCCTGTACCACGCCAGCTTGCCGGCGGCGGGCAAAAGCCTGCAATGGCCGCAGCACCCGGAGCAATCCTGGGCGCAGTTCGAACAGCGCATGGGCGAGTATGTAGCGGGCGGGTATGCGTTCGACCTGGAAGACAACGAACCGTCTATTCGCTGTGTGGCCGCACCGGTGCGCGATGCCGGCGGGCGAATTGTCGCCGGCATCAGCATCGCCAGTACCGTGCCCTACATGCCGCTGGAGAAAATGGCCGAGCTGATCCCTGTGATCAAACAGGTCGCAGCCCGGCTGTCAGCGGAGTTGGGCGCCAAAGCCTGATCAGGCTTTGAGGCTCGCCATGTCGATAACGAAGCGGTACTTCACGTCACCGGCGATCATGCGCGTGTAAGCCTCGTTGATCTTGCGGATGTCGAGCATTTCGATGTCGCAGGTGATGTTGTGCTCGGCGCAGAAATCCAGGACTTCCTGGGTTTCGGCAATGCCGCCGATCAGCGAACCGGCCAGCACTTTACGGCCCAACACCAGTTTCGCGGCATTGACGGGCGGGTCCACCGGCTCGATCAGGCCGACCAGGATATGCACGCCGTCAAAGCGCAGTACATCGAGGTAGGGGTTCAAGTCGTGCTGCACCGGGATGGTGTCGAGCAGGAAGTCGAAGTGCCCGGCAGCGGCTTTCATCTGCTCGGCATCGGTGGACACGATCACATGGTCGGCGCCCTGACGGCGGCCTTCCTCAGCCTTGCTCGCCGAGCGTGTGAACAGCGTCACCTCGGCGCCCATGGCCTTGGCGAACTTGATGCCCATATGGCCCAGGCCGCCCATGCCGAGAATCCCGACTTTGTCGCCGGCCTTCACGCCGTAGTGCTTGAGCGGCGAGTACGTGGTGATGCCTGCACACAGAATTGGTGCAGCGCTGGCCAGGTCGAGCCTGGCTGGGATCTTCACCACAAAATGCTCGCTGACCACGATGCTGTCGGAGTAGCCGCCCATGGTGTTGCTGCCATCCACGCGGTCCGGGGTGGCGTAGGTCATGGTCGGGCCTTCGAGGCAGTATTGCTCAAGGTCTGACTGGCAGGCTTCGCAGTGGCGGCACGAATCCACCATGCAGCCCACGCCCACCAGATCACCGACTTTATGCGCGGTGACGTTGGCGCCGACGGCGGTGACCTTACCGACAATTTCATGGCCCGGCATCAGCGGGTACACGGCAATGCCCCACTCGTTGCGAGCCTGGTGGATATCGGAGTGGCACACGCCGCAGTAGAGGATCTCGATGGCCACGTCATCGACACGCGGGCTGCGGCGTTCAAACGACATAGGGGCGAGGGGAGTGGTGGCCGACTGGGCGGCATAACCGATGGCGGTGTACATGAAGAAACCTCGCAAAAAAGCAATGACAAGTGAGGCGAGCCATTCTGCGTACCGAGCGCACCGGCGGCCATGGCGATTGCTCCGAGTCTCATGCCTATTCGTCCGGCACTGCCTCAAGTTTGGATGTATTGGTCGCCAGACCTGCGATGATGCTCTCATCCCTAATTCGCGAAGTTTTTTACCATGTTGCTGACCCGCCATCTCGATGCCAACGCCACCCTGGTCGCCTTGATTGAGGGCCTTGCATCCCGCGACGGTTTTTCCCCGACTCACCTGCCCGGTGTAAAGGTATTGCGCGCCAGTTGCGATGTGGCGCGCGGGCCACAGATCTACGAGCCGAGCCTGATGTTCGTGGCCCAAGGCAGCAAAGTCGCGTACCTGGGCCCGCGTACCCTGGAGTATGGCGCCGGGCATTATCTGATCCAGGCGATGCCGGTGCCGTTCGAGTGCGAGACCTTTGCCATGGCGCCCGATGCGCCGCTGTATGGCGTGACGGTGGGCATCGACCGGGTGGTGTTGGGCGAGTTGGTGATTGCTATGGGTATGCAGGCCGGGCCGCCGCCTACGGCGCAGACGTTGGAGTCGATGAGTTCGGTGGTGCTCGATGACGTCATGCGTGGATGCGTCGAACGGCTGTTGCAGTGCCTGCACGATCCGCTGGAAAGCCGGATCATGGGCCCGGCGCGGGTGCGCGAATTGTTGTTCACCGCCTTGCGCGGGCCGCAGGCGGATGTGCTGCGTGCATTGGTGGAACAACAGGGGCAGTTTTCGCGCATCGCCACCTCATTGAATCACCTGCATGCCCATTACGCCGAACCGCTGAATATCGAGACGCTGGCCGGGTATGCGCACATGAGTGCGTCGACCTTCCATGAGCATTTCAAGCGTTGCACCTTGTTGTCGCCGGTGCAGTACCTCAAGCGCCTGCGACTATTGAAGGCCCAACAGTTGCTGCTGGTGGAGGGCATGAGCGTGGCGCAGGCGGCGCACAGCGTGGGGTATCAGAGTACGTCGCAGTTCAGTCGCGAATATAAGCGTTACTTTTTGCGTAACCCTGGTGAAGAGCGAGCCGCCTGAGTCTACCGGGTACGCCTGTCAGATAAGCCTTGCTTGCATGAAGATCGAATAGGGAGGCAATACCTGATAACTGTTTCAGCGCGGTGGCAACGGAACTGCTCTGGCTCGTTATGCACTCACGATTGCACCAGGCGAATTAGCGTCTGGGACCAAGGAGGTAGTGCGCGTGAAAGTTCAGCCCCTCACTCATACGATGCTTATCAGCACTCAGCAATCGGCTTCTGCGCTGCCTGCAAACACTGTAACCGCAGGTGAGGTTAACGGTTCGGCAGGCATGAAAGTGAGTGTTGCCAACAACACGACAGTCACCCCTGACCCGAATCACGAACTTGATTTTTCCAAGGGTGTAATTTACGGCTCGCTCGATGTAACACCGCCTACTGCGAGGTATACGTTTGGCGAGCGTGAACGGCGAATCAATGCCTATGCTGGTCGCGTTGTTGCGCAGATCCAGACTATGGAAACTGGCGACGAAGGCCAACGCAATATCAGATTCCAGCACTTGCGTCCGTTCTTGGAGCCTGCAGGTTATTTCAGCGGTGGATTGCTGGCGGCGGGGTACGACCCACATCAAAAAATCACGGTGACGTTCCAGTCTTACGTCAAGGAACTCAATGGTGTCTCGCATCTGACTAATCAGGATGAACGCACCTACTTGGCATGGCAAATTGCAGCCGGTGCGTTGAAGCACGATAAAGTGGCGCCGGGGGGCCAGTTGAACGCCCAAGACATGCATATCAATGCGCAGGCCAAGGATATGATCAACGAACTTGAGGCCCTGGGCAGCGTACTTCAACGTCCTTGGGGGCAAGAAGTAGCCAAGCCGATGCGCGACCCTGAGGGCAAGCTAGCAGAACGCTCGGGGAAAGCGGACGCCTATGTGGTCAAGGGAACATTGCAAGGTCTGCATGACGACAAGGCTACGTTCAGTCAGCTTACGCCGGCGGGCCAGAGAGCCATCATTCGTACACTTGAGGACAATGGAAACGTCGTTGTTCCAAATATATACGGTTACTCTCTGGCCGGTTATGCCTTTGTTCCTTATGTCCATTATCACGGTGATTATGACCATCGACCTGATAAAGGCTTAATGGTTGATTTGAGACGCGGCACTGTCAGTGAACTGCACGGGGATGATGACTTTGCCAAATGGGCTGAAAGAAATCGTGCTCATGTGCAGAACAGTTTCAACGCCCGTGACCGGCAAGGCGGCAAAGACGCGCACTGGCCAAGGGCAGACTATGTTCTGGGGGCGCTTATTCACGGTAATAGCGCCACCTTCCCAGGCAGAAAAAATCTGCTTGCGGATAGGGCCGTACCCGTTCGGGAGACATTCAATTACACCCAATCGAGAGACAGCGATTATTACCTGAAGTTTGGCGATCTGAAGAGCGGCATTGCCTCTCACTTTCAGGCTGTTAACGCAAAAGACGCAAGGTGGGCCGACCAGACTGAGGTCTTTGGTGCGTCGCAGCAGAACTGGAAAGCCGCGAAAGAATTTTGGGGCAATACCTTCGGTTACCTGCCCATCATCGGTAACACCGGCAACATTGTCTTCGGGGTTCATGACGCCATTGATGGCATGACGCAAAATGATCGAGTAGCCGGCGGTGCCGCAGCGGTGATCTCAGGTCTGCAACTGGCCCATGAAATTGTCATGGCGAAGGCAGATGTAGAGTTGGGAGAACCCTCGTTAACCAATAACGCTGGCGCCCAACACTACCGCTGGGAACTTGACTCACAGACAAACGACCTGCAATTGATGAGGGCACCCAATACTGGCGCGTCTTTTCCAGGTATGCGGGAAATCGAGTTAGGTGGCAAACCCTATTACGTCGCCAATGCCCCTGATGCCGGGGACGGCATGCATTACATTTTGCGTGTAGTCGATCCACATGACCCCGACCAGTTGGCCAGTAGCGCCATTGTTGCCAAGCCCGATGCTCAGGGTGTTTGGCGTCGAAGAGGAGTCATGGGCGGTGGGCTGGATGAACTTGAGGGACGATTGAAAGACCCCGTCGGGTTTGGCTCCCGTGCGATGGTGTATGCCGACCCGGACGATGCTGATTATGTGATCAAAGTAACGTTCCCTTTACCGGCTGCCAAGCGCATTGCCGATATGAAAAATGAGGTGGCGTTATTTAACCGATATTATGGAGAACAGCGTGCGACGTTCCTTGGCAGCAATGCTGCTGACACCGTTTCCTATATGCGTATGCCCAAAGTGCCGGGAGAATCGCTTGAGCAACTGATGGCCGGGGATAAAGCCTTGCCCGAGGGCTTATCAGCCAGCGTGTTGAATATGCTGGTCGAATTGGAAAACGCCGGCATTGCTCACAATGATTTGGCCGCAAGAAATATTCTTTACGACGCCAATACTCGCAAGTGTTATCCGGTGGATTTTGGTTCGGCGAAGACGTCAGGGGTTAACCTGGCACAGTCCGATGACCGCTACAGTATTTGGGAACTGAGGGAGCAGATTCAACCGGATAACCAGTCTCTTGAAGAAATGGTCGAATTGTTGGAGTCGTTGAAAACCAATGCCGTCAGTTGAACCGATCAGCGATTTCAGCACCGCTGACAGCGCGTCCACCGGCTGAATCGAAGAAGCCATTGATTCAGCCGGTGCAGCCTGATCGTAGAACCACTGGTCAAGCGGCCTTACATATTCGGGTAAGTCGGCCCGCCCGCACCTTCCGGCGTTACCCAGGTAATGTTCTGCGAAGGGTCCTTGATGTCACAGGTCTTGCAGTGCACGCAGTTCTGGGCGTTGATCTGGAAGCGCTTCTCGCCGTCCTCCTTGGTCACCACCTCATACACGCCGGCCGGGCAGTAGCGCTGCGCCGGTTCATCGTAGAGCGGCAGGTTGGTGCCGATCGGGATGCTCGGGTCTTTGAGCTTCAGGTGGCACGGCTGTTCTTCTTCATGGTTGGTACCGGAGATGAACACCGAGCTCAGTTTGTCGAAGCTCAGCTTGCCGTCGGGTTTGGGGTAGGCGATCTTCTGGCTGTCTTTGGCCAGCTTCAGGCAGGCGTAGTCCGGCTTGGTGTCGTGCAGGGTGAAAGGAATCTTGCCGCCGAAAATGTTCTGGTCGAGCCAGTTGAAACCGCCGCCGATGATCGCGCCGAACTTGTGCACGGCCGGGCCGAAATTGCGGCTGGCAAACAGTTCTTCGTACAGCCAGCTGGCTTTGAAGCTGTCGACATACGCGGTCAGTTCATCACCACCTTCGGATTCGGCAAACAGGCGGTCGGCCACGGCGTCGGCGGCGAGCATGCCGGACTTCATGGCGGTGTGGCTGCCCTTGATCTTGGCGAAGTTCAGGGTGCCGAGGTCGCAACCGATCAGTGCGCCGCCCTTGAAGACCATCTTTGGCAACGAGTTCAACCCGCCTTTGCAGATCGCGCGGGCGCCGTAGCTGACCCGCTTGCCGCCTTCCAGGTATTGGGCCAGGACCGGGTGGTGCTTGAGGCGCTGGAATTCATCGAAGGGCGACAGGAAGGTATTGCTGTAGGACAGGTCGACGATCAGGCCGACCACGACTTGATTGTTTTCCAGGTGATAGAGGAACGAGCCACCGGTGTTCTCGTTACCCATGATATCCAGCGGCCAACCGGCGGTGTGCACCACCAGGCCTGGCTGGTGCTTGGCTGGATCGATTTCCCAGATTTCCTTGAGGCCGATGCCGTAGTGCTGGGCGTCGGCGTCGCTGTCCAGGTTGAAGCGCTGGATCAGTTGCTTGCCGATGTGCCCGCGGCAACCCTCGGCGAACAGAGTGTATTTGCCACGCAGCTCCATACCTGGGGTGTACAGCCCGTCTTTGGGCTTGCCTTCGCGGTCGACGCCGAGGTCGCCAGTGATGATCCCGCGCACCACGCCGTTTTCATCGAACAGAGCTTCCTGGGCGGCGAAGCCTGGGTAGATTTCCACGCCCAGATTTTCGGCCTGCTGGGCCAGCCAGCGGCACAGGTTGCCCAGGGAAATGATGTAGTTGCCTTCGTTGTGCATGGTCTTGGGCACAAAGAAGTCGGGAACCTTGGTGGAAGTATCGCCGCTGCGCAGTACATAGATGTCATCGCGCACCACCGGGGTGTTGAGCGGGGCGCCGAGCTCTTTCCAGTCCGGGAACAGTTCGTTCAGGGCGCGGGGTTCAAACACGGCACCGGAGAGGATGTGGGCGCCGACTTCGGAGCCTTTCTCGACCACGCAGACGCTGATTTCCTTACCGGCTTCGGCGGCCTTCTGCTTCAGTCGGCAGGCGGCAGACAGGCCAGCCGGGCCGGCGCCGACGATGACCACGTCGAATTCCATGTATTCGCGTTCCACAGGCTATCTCCTACTCAAGGCTCAACAGGCTTTTTTTTCTAATGGGTGGAGGTTCGGTAGCGTCATGCACAACGGCAGGACCCACCTGTCTCTCTAGGTGGCGCATTATATATAGACCACTGGCAGCGTCCAATACAAACGTTTGTTTGAATTGCCCGCAGCCTAGGTAAATCAAAGCAACGGGGCTTATGACTGACCATTTTGCCGTATTGACCAGAATAGGCGTTCCGGTCAAGATACGGTCGGTTTCGCGCTTCCCGTAGGCAGACTGCAGGTTTCAAGAGCACGTCCAAAGGTAAGCTGGTGTGCAGTTTACACGCCGCGATAAAGAATGACCTCTCAGTCACCGCTGACGAACGGTCATCATTTTCCCGTGTGCAAGGCCACTGCCGAGGTCTTTGGAGGTGCCCTTGTGTGCCGATGAGCATCAACCGCCAGGTTCGCCTAGGCGACTTTCTTTTCACCGGAGAGTAACGAGGAATCCATGAAGGTTCTTGTAGCTGTCAAACGCGTTGTCGATTACAACGTGAAAGTTCGCGTCAAGGCGGACAATTCCGGCGTCGACCTTGCTAACGTCAAGATGTCGATGAACCCTTTCTGCGAAATCGCTGTGGAAGAAGCCGTACGCCTGAAAGAGAAAGGCGTTGCGACTGAAATCGTCGTGGTGTCCATCGGTCCGACCACTGCCCAAGAGCAGCTGCGTACCGCTCTGGCCCTGGGCGCCGACCGCGCCATTCTGGTGGAGTCCGCTGAAGAACTGACTTCCCTGGCGGTTGCCAAACTGCTCAAGGCCGTTGTCGACAAGGAACAGCCTCAGTTGGTGATCCTGGGCAAACAAGCCATCGACAGCGACAACAACCAGACTGGCCAGATGCTGGCTGCACTGACCGGTTACGGCCAGGGTACCTTTGCTTCGAAAGTCGAAGTCAGTGGCGACAGCGTTGCGGTCACCCGTGAAATCGACGGCGGCGCCCAGACGGTTTCCCTGAAACTGCCGGCCATCGTCACCACCGACCTGCGTTTGAACGAGCCGCGCTATGCGTCCCTGCCAAACATCATGAAAGCCAAGAAGAAGCCGCTTGAATCGGTGACTCCGGATGCTTTGGGCGTTTCCACCGCCTCCACCAACAAGACCATCAAAGTTGAAGCGCCGGCTGCACGCAGCGCAGGCATCAAGGTCAAGTCGGTGGCTGAACTGGTCGAGAAACTGAAAAACGAAGCGAAGGTGATCTGATCATGGCTATCCTCGTAATCGCTGAACACGACAACAAGGTGCTGGCCCCGGCCACCCTGAACACCGTGGCTGCCGCCGCTAAAATCGGTGGTGACATCCACGTACTGGTTGCAGGCCAAGGCGCTGGCGCCGTGGTTGAAGCCGCTGCAAAAATTGCAGGCGTGAGCAAAGTCCTGAACGCTGACAATGCCGCCTACGCGCATCAGTTGCCAGAAAACGTTGCCCCGCTGGTTGCAGAGCTGGGCGCTGGCTACAGCCACATCCTGGCTGCCGCTACCTCCAACGGCAAAAACATCCTGCCACGCGTTGCCGCGCAGCTGGACGTTGACCAGATCTCCGAGATTATCTCGGTAGAAAGCGCCGACACCTTCAAGCGCCCGATCTACGCCGGTAACGCCATCGCTACCGTGCAGTCCAACGCCTCGGTCAAGGTCATCACCGTACGCGCCACCGGTTTCGACCCGGTTGCCGCCGAAGGGGGTTCGGCCGCCGTTGAAGCCGTCTCCGCTGCCCACGACGCGGGTACTTCCAGCTTTGTTGGCGAAGAGCTGGCCAAGTCGGACCGTCCTGAACTGACCGCCGCCAAGATCGTCGTTTCCGGCGGGCGTGGCATGCAGAACGGTGACAACTTCAAACACCTGTACGCCCTGGCCGACAAGCTGGGCGCTGCGGTCGGCGCTTCCCGCGCAGCCGTGGACGCAGGTTTTGTACCCAACGACATGCAGGTCGGCCAGACCGGCAAGATCGTTGCGCCACAGCTGTACATTGCCGTCGGTATTTCCGGCGCGATCCAGCACTTGGCCGGTATGAAAGACTCCAAGGTGATCGTTGCGATCAACAAGGACGAAGAAGCACCGATCTTCCAGGTGGCCGATTATGGCCTGGTGGCAGACTTGTTCGAAGCCGTACCTGAGCTTTCGAAGCTGGTCTAATCCAGCTGCTTCACTTATAAAGAGCCCGGTCTTATGACCGGGTTTTTTTTTACTTATCAGGAGAACCTTGCCATGGAGTTGCGCCCCTGGACTTTACTGCTGGGCCTCACGCTGCTGCCGAGCCTGTCATTCGCCGCCGGCAAATGCGAACGCCTGGTGATCACCGGCAGCCCGGACGCACCGCCCTTGCTGTGGCGCGACCCCCAGGACCCCACGCACCTGATCGGCGCTACCGCCGACGTGTTGCAACAAGTGGGCAAGGACCTTGGGTTGAAAATCGACCTGCTCTACGGCGGCAAGCGCTCCCTGGCCTTGGATGAGGCGCGCAGCGGGCGCATGGATATTCTCGCTGATGCTCCACTGAATCTCGGTGAGCTGGACAACTTCGACTACATCCATCCGGCGTTGATGCAGACCGACTACCTGGTCTGGACGCGCAAGGATTCGCCGCTGGCCTACACCACGGCGGCTGTCCTGCACGGCTACAAGGGCGCGGTATCGGAGCGCGCCCGTCTGAGCACTGAATTCGAAACCTTCGCCGGCCAACAGCTCAGCCTGCAACGCCTGCCGAATCTCACGCCGGCGTTCCAGAAACTGTTGCTGGGGGAGGTGGACTACGTGCTGGCGGGACGCTATTCCGGCATGGCCATGGCCCAGACCTTGGGCATGAGTAACGACTTGGTCGCCCATGAGGTGCCTGTCGATCAGCCCGGGCTGTACCTGGCGATTTCCCATAACTCGGCGTGCAATGATCCTTGGCTGCGCGGACAGCTGACCAAAAAGATGACAGAATTGCCCGCGTCCGGTGTCGCGCAAGCCGCGCTGCAGCGCAATCTGGAGCGCTGGAAAGCGCAATTGCAACAACCCGTCGGCACCCCAACAAAGTAGGGATTTACAGTGATTTTTCGACCTCTTTTCGCGGCCCTCGCCGTTGTCGCTCTGGCGGGATGTGCAACCGATCCTGCGCCGAATGAACAAATGCGCCTGACCCAGCAAGCCCTGGAGCAAGCCAACGCGGTCGGGGTCAACGCCGATGAATCGCCCGAACTGAAACTGGCCGAAGAAAAGTTCGCCAGGGCCAAGTCCAACATGGCCGACCAATCGTACAAGCGCGCGCGTATGCGGGCCGAGCAGGCCGAGCTGGATGCGCGCCTGGCCGAGGCAAAAGTGCTGACCGCCAAGAGCCAGGAACAATTGAACGTGCTTAATACCCGTATCACTCGCCTGCGCAAGCAACTGCAATTGGGAGACGCGCAATGAGCCCGATGATCCGTGGTTTGAGCTGTGCGTTGCTCTTGGGTAGCGCGGCACTGGGCGGATGCGCCAGCCAGCCCAGCAGCGAGCAGGCATTGCAACAGGCGGGCGACGACTTCCAGAAGGTCAAGGAAGACTCCAATGTGCTGCGCTTTGCGCCCAAGGATGTGATCCGCGCCGGCGAGTCCCTGGCCCGTGCCGATCGCCTGTCCAGCTACTGGGGCAGCGGCTCCGACGTGGTGCATTACGCCTACCTGAGCCAGCGCTACAGTGCCATCGCCCGCGAACACACCGAGCAGGGCCTCAATGCCGAGCGCGGTACCCAGCTCGAGTTGGAGCGTCAGCGCCTGCAACTGGCCCTGCGCGAAAACAAGCTGGCCAGTGTGCAGCAGCAGGGCAAGTGGGTTGAAGCGCAGATCGCCAGCCTCACCACCCAGACCGACCGAGGCTTGGTGATGACCCTGGGGGATGTGTTGTTCGATACCGGCGAAGCCGAACTGCAAAACTCGGCCAGCCGCACCGTGCTCAAGATCGTGCAGTTTCTGCAACTGAACCCCAAGCGTCGGGTGCGTATCGAGGGCTATACCGACAACACCGGGGGCGAGCAGGAGAACCTCAAACTTTCTCGTGACCGCGCCCAATCGGTGGCAGACCTGTTGATGGACCTGGGTGTCGACGACAAGCGTATCGAGGTTCAGGGTTATGGCGATCAATACCCGGTAGAAGCCAACGCCTCCGAACGAGGCCGCGCACAGAATCGCCGGGTGGAAATCGTATTCTCCGACGAGAAAGGCCAACTGGGCGCCGCTCGCTAAAGTCTGACGCAATTGCATGTGGGAGGGGGCTTGCTCCCGATAGCGGTAGTTCAGTTGCAACATCTTCGACTGATACACCGTCATCGGGAGCAAGCCCCCTCCCACATTTTGTCACGCGTACTCCCTTCACAGTTTTTGCTGTCACTACGGTTCGCGCTCGATTATTGTGTTAACTGTCCCCGTACACTTCTAAACTGTGCTGGTATGTTTCACACAAAAATAAAATAGCCGTGAAATCGAGTGCTGCGTCATGACCAATCTGTTGCTTTACCAACGTATTGCCCAGCAACTGGCTGAAGACATCCGGCGCGGTGTCTACCAACCGGGAGAGCGCGTGCCCTCTGTGCGCAAGATGAGCTCCCAGCTCAATGTGAGCCATGCCACGGTGTTGCAGGCCTACGCCAACCTGGAAGACCAGGGGTTGATTCGGGCGCGGCCGCAATCGGGTTATTACGTGCACCAGACCCCGGCACTCACGGCGCCGACGCCAGACATCGCCCGGGTCGAGCGCCCGGGGCTGGTCACCCGCAGCAGTATCATCCAGCAGGTGTTGGTCGAGTCACGTCGTGAAGGCGTATTCCCCCTGGGCGCTGCGGTGCCGAGTGTGGACTACCTGCCGGTACGGGCGCTGCACCAGCAGTTGGCCAAGGTCACGCGGTTCCAGAGCCCACGGGCCTTCAGCTACATGTTCAGCCCCGGCTTCGAACCGTTGCGTCGCCAGGTGGCGATCCGAATGCGCGATGCCGGCGTAGTCGTGGATCCGTCCGAAGTGGTGATCACCCACGGCTGCGTCGATGCGTTGCAGATGTCCTTGCGCGTGCTGACCCGGCCCGGCGACTTGATCGCCGCCGAATCACCGACTTACTACGGCTTGCTGCAACTGGCCGATTTGCTCGGCCTCAAAGTCATTGAGATCCCCAGCGACCCCGCCACGGGCATGAGCCTGGAAGCCCTGCAATTGGCGGCCAACCAATGGTCGATCAAAGCGTTGGTGCTGACCACGCGCCTGAGCAACCCCTTGGGCGGCACCATGCCAGAGGAGCGACAGAAGCAATTGCTGCGCCTGGCGTCGGATTTCGATATCCAGATCGTCGAGGACGATATCTATGGCGAGCTGATGTTCGAACTGGGCCGCACCAAGGCCCTGAAAGCCTATGACCGTCTTGACCGGGTCATCTATTGTTCGAGTTTTTCCAAGACCTTGTCTCCGGGCGTGCGCATCGGCTGGATGATCGCCGGCAAGTACCAGCAGGAGATTCAGCGCCTGCAAATGTTCAGCACTCACTCTGCCTGCAGCGTCACGCAGATGGGCGTGGCGGCGTACCTGGAAAACGGCGGCTACGACCGTCACCTGCGTTACATTCGCCAGGAATACCGCAAGAACCTCAGCGCCTTCCAGCTGGCGGTACAGCAATATTTCCCCGAAGGCACCCAGATGACCCGTCCGACCGGCGGCTTTATCCTGTGGGTCAGTTTGCCGGGGCGGGTCAATACCCAGGAGCTGCACGTGCGTGCCTTGCAACAGGGCATCAGCATTGCACCAGGGCTGATCTTCAGTAATACCGAACAGTTCAACCACTGTATCCGTCTCAATTGCGGCACCCCGTGGAACCGCGAGGCAGAGCGGGCGTTGATGACCCTGGGCATGCTTGCCAGCCAGCTGTGCCAGGAAACTGCAGCAGGCTTTTGAGGGGGGCAGAGGGGACAACATTGATCTGCGCCCTTGTCATGCCACGCACAACAAGCGAGCATATGGCCTTCTGCCGTTAATGCTGTTGGCGATATGACGTCTATTTTCCGTGTAACTTTGGTGATTGGCCTGTTAAGCCTGTGCAACGTCTGCACGGTGCTGGCTGCAACGCCGGTGGCTGACGTTAAACCCGCCGCGAGTGCCGAGCAAAAAACGTCGGCCAAGCAGCCAACGCCCGCAAAAAAAGCCCCAGCCACCGGGAAAAAAGCGGTGAAGACCAAAAAGCGCGCACCTGTGGCGAGCAAGTCCAAGTCGGCCCATGAAGTGGCCCAGACCAAACTGCCACCGGCACAGTTGGACCTGTCCCTGCCTTCGGACATGGTCAGGCACTTGCAACCGATCGGCACCATGCCCAAACCCAAGAGCGTGCCCTTGCTGCCGCCGATGTTTGGCGAAAAGCCCACCGATAACAGCGCGTTCCAGATCAACGGCCGCTTGCTCAGCAATGAGATGAAGCTGCAACTGCGTAACGATGAGCGTCGCGATGTAGAAGGCGCCGCGCTGGATTTCGAATTCAAGCAATAAACTGTTCAGTCACAGGTGACCCGGGTTGCCGACCATCTGTCGTAGACTGGTCGGTCATCTTTGTTTTGTGCGAAAAACCCCTGTTGGACCATTTTAAAACGGCTGTTTAAGGGCGTACTCTAGCCCGGCCATCCCTATTGAGTCGTCGAGGACCTGCTGGTCATGAAATGCCGTGAAGGCTGTGGCGCATGCTGCATCGCCCCCTCCATCAGTTCACCGCTGCCGGGAATGCCCCAGGGCAAACCCGCAGGCGTGCGTTGCCTGCACCTGTCGGTGGAACAACTGTGCCAGCTGTTCGGTCAACCGGAACGTCCGGCGGTGTGCAGTGATTTCAAGGCGGATATCGAGGTCTGCGGCAACGACCAGGCCGATGCGATTCGTTTGATCGGCTGGTGGGAGCAAATGACGGCGGCTTGATGGGCTTTACTATCGGAACTTCAACAACAAGGAATACAACGATGGGTTCGCTGAAACGAATGGCTGTGGTGTGCGGTTTTACGATGATGTTCGCGGCCACTGCCCAGGCTGAGGATTGGCAAGTTGCCAAGGACGAAGACGGCATCAAGATTTCGCTGAGCGAAATGGCCGGCTCCAAGTACAAAGCCTATCGCGGTGTCACGGTAATCAAGGCGCCTGTCGCCAAAATCCAGGCTTTGCAGGAAGACGTCGCGGGGGCCTGCGCGTGGATCCATGAATGCAAATCCCAGAAACTCGTCGACAAGAAAGGCGACGAGGCATGGACCTACACCCAGTTCAAGGCGCCGTTCCCTGTGACGGATCGCGATTCGTATATCCACGTCACCACCACCAAAGCCGCTGACGGCAGCGTTACGCGCAAGTTGGAAGGCGTGCCGACTTACAAGCCTGAAGAAAAAGGCTACGTGCGAGTGGCCCAGGTCGATGGCTTCTGGAAACTGGTGCCCAAAGGTGCCAACGAAACCGAAGTGACCTACCAGGTACACACCGAGCCAGGCGGCAGCGTGCCGTCGTGGTTGGCCAACAAGTTCGTGGTGGACGCGCCGTTCAACACCTTGAAAGCCTTGAAGGAACACGCTGAAAAATAAGCGCTGTTGATCAGGTGCCTCCGGGCTTGAGTGGAACGTTTGGCGAGCCCTCAAGGTCCAGATAAATGTAAGCCCACCAATGGGTTTTATCGAGGAGGCACCGATGCCGAAGTGGAATGTTTCTTTCATCAATGACCGCGGCGAGCCGGTAGTCGAGCAATTCGAGTGCGAGCATGAGCCGACGCTGGAAGAAGCCGCACAGATGGTGCGGGTGCGTGTGTCGCCGGTGTTGGAAAAGCTGGACCTTAACGATCTTGCCGATCGTGTTCCCGATCCCACGGTCAAGAGCCTGCATGATCAAAACGGTATCAAAAATCTCAAGGTCGAACCCGCGGCCTGAATATTTCCGTTATACCCATCCAAGCACCTCTGGTGGAGGTGATAGCTTCGCGCTACTCTGCAATCGAGATCAGCGAACGAATCGCTAAGGTCTGGTCTTGTCAGCTACATGCTTGTTTTCCAGCGGTGTTGTTCCTGCCGTAGTACTCGCGCCAGCAGGGCGCGAGCTTCGGGAAGCACGGAAAGTCTATCCATCATTTGAGGAGCACTTTTCATGAGCACAGCCTATCAAGAAGACATCAGCACCAACGTTCTGCGCCGCATGAAAGAAGGCGGTTTTGATTTTTCGCGTTTTCACCCCATCGAGTTCTACGCCATTTTCCCGGATGAGGAACGGGCGCGCAGGGCTGCGGGTCGATTTCGTGGAGAGTCCCTGAATGCCCAGGTCAGTGCGCGCGACGATGGCGCCTGGTACCTGGAGTTGAGCAAGGTCATGTTCGCCACCTACGATGGTATAGGCGACTTTGAGCAAGACTTTGAAGCGGTGGTCGAACCGCTCGGCGGCATCATCGAAGGATGGGGCGTCAAGCAGGAGGTGCGTGGGTTACCCATGTAGCACGTGTTATGAGCAGCGCAGCGTATCGGCTGACCTTTGGGTCGGCCGTTTTTGTTTGCAGGGCTGCACATCGCAGTCTTGCGCGCAAAAAAAACCACCCGGATAGGGTGGCGGAAAGGGAACCTTGAGGAGTAAATCAGTACAACAGGTAACACATTACCGATTGCGCAAAAGCGTTGGCTGTAGGACATCTCCTGATCAGCTGATGGAAGCGATTATGTGCGGTGTCCGCCGAGCCGTGAAATCAACTCTGACTATGCTGTTGATAGTCAAAGCGCGCGTTGCAATGAAGCACTCCACATCACAGCGGGCGTTCTGCGCACCAGGACGGTGCGGCGAAACCGCTTGGTTTATTCAACTCATTGATAACCAGGTGTTTATGTCGATGGCACGGGCCTTGCGAAGGTCCTTGCGTCCCAGTGACAAGGAGTACGGCATGATCCGCACTTATTACGATGAAATGTACGATGGGGCAGGGCAGGTGCGCGCCCATTACCGCGAGTTCGCCCGCTGGCTGGCCGATACCCCTGCCGAACTGCTGGCCCAGCGTCGGCGCGAAGCCGATTTGCTGTTCCACCGCGCCGGCATCACCTTCACCCTCTACGGAGACGAGCAGGGCACCGAGCGCCTGATCCCCTTCGACACCATCCCGCGCAGTATTCCCGCCAGTGAATGGCGGATCGTCGAACGTGGATGTATCCAGCGGGTCAAGGCGTTGAACATGTTCCTCGCCGACCTGTATCACGAACAGCGCATCATCAAGGCCGGTATCGTGCCTGCCGAACAGGTGCTGGCCAACGAGCAATACCAGTTGGCGATGCAGGGGTTGGATCTGCACCGTGATCTGTATTCCCACATTTCTGGGGTAGATCTCGTACGTGATGGCGATGGCACCTACTACGTGCTGGAAGACAACCTGCGCACGCCCAGCGGTGTCAGCTACATGCTTGAAGACCGCAAGATGATGATGCGTCTGTTCCCCGAGTTGTTCGCCGCCCAGCGCATCGCGCCCATCGACCATTACCCCAACCTGCTGCTCGATACCCTCAAAAGCGCCAGCCCTCTGGATAACCCCAGCGTGGTGGTACTGACCCCGGGGCGCTTCAACAGTGCGTTCTTTGAGCATGCCTTCCTGGCCCGGGAAATGGGGGTGGAACTGGTGGAGGGCGCGGATTTGTTTGTGCGTGATGATCGCGTGTTCATGCGCACCACCGACGGCCCCAAGGCTGTCGATGTGATCTACCGCCGCCTCGATGATGCCTTCCTCGACCCGTTGGCATTCAACCCCGACTCGATGCTCGGAGTCCCTGGCCTGCTTGCGGCCTATCGCTGTGGCAATGTGGTGCTGGCCAATGCCATCGGCACCGGGGTTGCGGACGATAAATCGGTGTATCCGTTCGTGACAGAAATGATTCGTTTCTACCTGGATGAAGAACCGATCCTGCAGAACGTTCCGACCTTTCAATGCCGCAAGCCTGACGAACTGTCCCACGTACTGGCTAATCTGCCCGACCTGGTGGTCAAGGAAACCCAGGGCTCCGGTGGCTACGGCATGTTGGTTGGCCCGGCGTCCACGACGGCCGAAATCGAAGCGTTCCGTGCGCGTATCAAGGCCAAGCCCCACGCCTATATCGCACAGCCGACCCTGTGCTTATCCACCTGCCCGACCTTCGTCGAAAACGGTATCGCGCCCCGGCATATCGACCTGCGCCCGTTCGTGTTGTCCGGCAAGGAAACCCGGGTGGTGCCTGGCGGCCTGACCCGCGTGGCGCTGCGCGAAGGTTCGCTGGTGGTCAACTCGTCTCAGGGCGGCGGCACCAAGGACACCTGGGTGGTCGAGGACTGATGCCATGCTGAGTAGAACTGCCTCGGATTTGTACTGGATGTCTCGCTATCTGGAACGCGCAGAAAACCTCGCGCGTATGCTGGATGTCAGCTATTCGCTGTCGCTGATGCCCCAGGATGGGCGCGGCGATGGCCTGCACGAACTGGCCATGCCGTTGTTGATCACCGGCACGCTGGAGGATTATCACGAGCGTCATGGCGAACTTCATGCCGAACGCCTGCTGCATTTTTTCGCGCTGGATGCGGCCAACCCGGCCAGCATCTACAGCTGCCTTGGCGCCGCGCGGGCCAGCGCCCATGCGGTGCGTGGGCGTATTACCGCCGACATGTGGGAAAACATCAACGCCACTTGGCTGGACATTCGTGACATCGCCCAGCAAGGGCTGAGCCACTACGGTATGAGCCGGTTTTGTGAGTGGGTCAAGGAGCGTTCCCACCTGTTCCGCGGCGCCACCTACGGCACCATCATGCGTAACGATGCCTTCCGCTTTATCCGCCTGGGTACCTTTATCGAGCGCGCCGATAACACCCTGCGCCTGCTGGATGCCCGCTATGAAATGGCCGGCGACCAGGCGGCGGTCAGCGATGGCACCGCTCACGCGTATTACCAGTGGAGCGCATTGCTGCGTGCGCTGTCGTCATTTGAGGCGTACACCGAAATTTATCGTGATGCCCCAGGTGCCCGGCAGGTTGCCGAGCTGCTGCTATTACGTGCTGATGTCCCGCGTTCACTGCGGGCGTGCAGTGAAGAGATCGACCAGATCCTCGCCAGCCTGCCCGGCCTCAACGGCCGCCCGGCCCAGCGCCTGGCCGCCGAGATGGATGCGCGCCTGCGCTTCACCGCCATCGACGAAATCCTTGAGGAAGGCCTGCACGCCTGGCTGACCGACTTTATCCCCTTGGTCCGCCAGTTGGGCGACGCCATCTACAGTTCCTACCTGGAGGCGGCATGAGACTCTCCATCAGCCACGAAACCACCTACCACTACGAAGACCAGGTACGTGCCAGCATTCAATACCTGCGCCTTACACCCCACGACAGTGAGCGCCAGCACGTGCTCAGCTGGCAACTCGACCTGCCGCGCCCGGTGCGCGCCCAAGTGGACCCCTTCGGCAACATCCTGCATGTGCTGACCCTGGATGAACCCCACGACGCCATCATCATCGGCGCCCGCGGCCAGGTAGAAATTGATGAGTTGCGCGAGGCCGAGCACGAAAGCCAGTCGCCCTTTCCGTTTTTGCGCAGCACGCGCCTGACCGAGCCCGACGAAGCCTTGCGCCGGTTTGCCGAACAACACTGCCATCAGCGTCGCGACCGTACGGCGTTGATCGACCTGATGCAGGCCCTCAACCAGGCGATGATCTACACGCCAGGTGCGACTGCCGTCGATACCTGCGCCGCCCAAGCCTTCGCGGGCGCGGCGGGCGTGTGCCAGGACCACACCCATGCATTCCTGGCCTGCGCGCGCAGCCTGGGGATTGCTGCGCGGTATGTGTCGGGGTATTTGTACACCGAAGACAGCGCGCACCTGGCCAGCCATGCCTGGGCCGAAGCCTGGCTGGATGGCGCCTGGTACAGCTTTGACGTGACCAACCAACTGGCCCGTCCGGAGCGGCACTTGAAGCTCGCCGTGGGCCTGGACTACCTCGACGCCTGCCCGGTACGCGGTATGCGCCGCGGCGGTGGGCATGAGCAGATGCATGCCAAGGTATTTGTAGCCCCGACCTTGGTTTCCGTGCAGCAGCAATAAACTTCCTGAGCACAGCAGGCCAGATGTGGGAGGCTTAAGGTTGCTGTTTACGCCCCGCCATATGCTGCAAATACCCCACCAGCAAATCCAGCTCGTGGTCTGGCAACACGCTGGCCGCAAACGCCGGCATCTTGGCCTGTGACCAGTGCCTCAGGCTTTGTGGCTCGCGGATGTAGCGCTTGAGGAAATCGCCGCCGAAATACTCGGTCGGGTTATAGGGAATATTCAGGTCCGGCCCCATTTGCGCATCGCCGGCACCATTGAGGCGATGGCAAGCCAGGCAGTTCTTCTGGAATAACGCAAAGCCTTGGTTCACCGGGTCATCCGCCGCCAGCTTCGGGTCGGGCAGCAACGCTGGAAAGCGCTCGGCGACCGTCTGCAATTGCTTGATCGTGGAAATCTGGAAGGGCCATTGTTCCGGGCTGATGTGCCCGGCTTGGGGGTTGGTCCATACCAGGTAAAACGGGCCGGCGCTGGGTTTGCCTTGCGCCAGCGCCGGCCACGGATGGGCCGGGTCTTCCACGGCCAGCCAGGCGCGTGCACCGGTTTTTTCCAACAAGGGCGCGGCGGTGAGTTCGGCGGCAAAGCCATCAAGGGCAACGGCTTGCAGGTGGTTCGCAGGCTTCAGGCCCGGCAGGAGTACCGCCAGGGGCACCGCGCGATAGGTCATGTTGCGCTTGTAAGACACGTCGTCGACGATTTGTACGTCCTGCGCCTCGGGGTGCTTGAGCAACTGCGCGGTCTGCCAGGTCTTGCTGGCGTGGTCCAGCTCAATGGTCAATTGCGCAGCCGCAGCGGGTAGGCTCAGCAAAGCAGTAAAAAAAGCGAGGATCAGTTTCACGGCACAGGCCCGACGATAAATGGCGATAGCGCACAAGATACCCGAAACGCACAGGTAAAAAGACAGCGCCCGCAACGGGAACGCTAAGCGCAATATCCCGGCAGGTGCTGCCAAACGCTGCTGGCCCGATGCTGTGTGAGCACGAAGACCGGATGCTGGATCGTCACCCGATAACCTTGGTTAAATTGGGCAAGATCAGAATCAGTGTGGTGGCGAACAGAATAAGTCCCGCCTGACGTACTTTCGAATGTTTGAACATGGCTGACTGCCTATTTGTTGTTATTCCTGAGCGTCAAATGCGTGCCGGTTTATTTCAGTATCGCGAGATGACATTGCACTTTTCTTACAACTGCTCCAGCAAAACCCGGCAGCAGTGTCCTACAGGTTCAACCTTAGAGCGCCCGATCTTCTTCGCTTAGATCCATTTCATATCAACTAATCAGCATTTGCGCTAAAAACGGCATGAGGCTTATTGCCATCTTGGCGCGAGCCCTAGGGCTAGACAGCTAAAACGATTAATCAGGTAATTCCCGTAGCTACCTACCGTTCGTCCGAGCGAGGGGGTCAAAAGCAATGAGCGCATCCGTCATTGAAACCGTGTCAATCGGGCCTAAGGTAGGGGCATACACCCACAGCGGTTCGAGGATGTCATGACCCAAGCTTTGATCTTTGATGCGATACGCACGCCCCGGGGCAAAGGCAAGGCCGATGGTGCCTTGCACAGCGTCAAACCGGTAAACCTGGTGGCCGGCTTGCTCACGGCGCTGGCACAACGCAGCGACCTCGACACCCGCCAAGTGGATGACATTGTCCTGGGCTGCGTCACGCCGGTGGGCGACCAGGGCGCCGATATCGCCAAGACCGCCGCCCTGGTGGCTGACTGGGACATCAGCGTCGCCGGCGTCCAGGTCAATCGCTTCTGCGCCTCGGGGCTGGAAGCGGTCAACCTGGGGGCAATGAAAGTGCGTTCCGGCTTCGAAGATCTGGTCGTGGTGGGTGGCGTCGAATCCATGTCCCGCGTGCCCATGGGCAGCGATGGCGGCGCCTGGGTGCTCGACCCGCAAACCAATATGCACAGCCACTTCACCCCTCAAGGTATTGGCGCTGACCTGATTGCCACGCTGGAAGGGTTCACTCGCCAGGATGTGGACAGCTTTGCCCTGCTGTCGCAACAGAAAGCCGCCAGGGCCCGAGCGGACGGTTCCTTCAGCAAGTCGCTGATCGCGGTGCAGGATCAGAACGGCATCGTGCTGCTGGATCATGACGAATTTATCCGTGGCGACTCCACCCTTGAAGGCTTGGGCAAGCTCAAGCCCAGCTTCGAAATGATGGGCCAGATGGGCTTTGACGCCACCGCGCTGCGGGTCTACAGCCATGTGGAACGCATTGACCATGTGCACACGCCGGGCAACAGCTCCGGCATCGTTGATGGCGCGGCATTGATGTTGATCGGCTCCGAGGCCAAGGGGCGCGAGTTGGGCCTGCAACCGCGGGCGCGCATTGTCGCCACGGCAGTCACCAGCACCGACCCGACCATCATGCTCACCGGCCCCGCACCGGCGACCCGCAAGGCACTGGCCAAGGCCGGCCTGCGGGTAGAAGACATCGACCTGTTCGAAGTCAACGAAGCGTTTGCCTCGGTGGTGCTCAAGTTCATCAAAGACATGGGCATCGACGCCGCACGGGTCAACGTCAACGGCGGCTCCATCGCCATGGGTCACCCGTTGGGCGCCACCGGTTGCGCAATCCTCGGCACCTTGCTCGACGAGCTGGAGGTGCGCCAGCAACGCTACGGCCTGGCCACCCTGTGTGTCGGCGGTGGCATGGGTATCGCCACCATCATCGAACGCCTCTGAGCCCAAGGAATTTGTCATGACCGATGCCATTCGTTACGAAAAAGGCCAGGACCAGATCGTGGTACTGACCCTGGACATGCCCGGCCAGAGCGCCAACACCATGAACGCCGTCTACCGCGAAGCGATGGCGGCGACCGTCACGCGCCTGGAAGCAGAAAAGGACCAGATTGCCGGGGTGGTGATCACCTCGGCCAAGAAGACCTTTTTTGCCGGTGGCGATCTCAATGAACTGATCAAGGTCGACAAGGCCCACGCCAAGGATTTCCATGACAGCGTGCTGGTGTTGAAGGCGCAGTTACGCCGCCTGGAAACCCTCGGCAAGCCGGTGGTGGCCGCGATCAATGGCGCGGCCCTGGGCGGCGGCTGGGAAATTTGCCTGGCCTGCCATCATCGGGTCGCGCTGGACGACAAGTCCGTACAGTTGGGCCTGCCCGAAGTCACCCTTGGCCTGTTGCCGGGCGGCGGCGGGGTGGTGCGCATGGTGCGGATGCTGGGCCTGGAAAAAGCCTTGCCGTATTTGCTCGAAGGCAAAAAAGTCCGGCCAGCCCAGGCCCTGCAAGCCGGCTTGATTGATGCACTGGCAGCCGATCGCGAGCAACTGCTGAGCAAGTCCCGTGCGTGGATTCTCGCCAATCCCGAGGCCAGGCAACCCTGGGACAACAAGGGGTATCAGATCCCTGGCGGCACGCCGTCCAACCCCAAAGTCGCGCAGATGCTCGCCATTGCCCCGTCGATTTTGCGCAGTAAAACCAATGGCTGCTTCCCGGCACCCGAGAAAATCCTCTGCGCCGCCGTCGAAGGTGCCCAGGTGGATTTCGACACCGCACACCTGATCGAAACCCGCTACTTCACCGAACTGGTGACCGGGCAAGTGGCGAAAAACATGATCGGCACCTTCTGGTTTCAGCTCAATGAAATCAACGCCGGCAGCTCACGCCCACAGGGTTTTGCCCCTCATGTCACCCGTAAGCTCGGTGTACTCGGCGCCGGGATGATGGGTGCGGGCATCGCCTATGTCAGTGCCTGTGCGGGGGTCGAGGTGGTGCTCAAAGACATCAATCTCGCCGCCGCCGAAAAAGGCAAAGCCCATAGCTCTGCCTTGCTGGACAAGAAAGTCAGCCGTGGGCAATTGACCGCCGAACAGCGCGAAGCCATCCTGGCGCGCATTCACCCTACGCAGGATGACGCTGACCTGGCCGGCTGTGACCTGATCATCGAGGCCGTGTTCGAAGAGCGCGAACTCAAGGCCAGGGTCACGGCGGCTGCGCAAAGCGTGGTCGGTGCCGATGCGGTGATCGCCTCCAACACTTCCACCTTGCCCATCAGCGGCCTGGCCACGGCGGTGCCGGCCCCATCCAGGTTTATCGGCCTGCACTTCTTCAGCCCCGTGGACAAGATGCCCCTGGTGGAAATCATCAAAGGCACCCACACCAGCGACGAGACCCTGGCCCGCGGTTTCGATTTCGTCCTGCAAATCAAGAAAACCCCGATTGTGGTCAACGACAGCCGTGGCTTCTTCACCTCGCGGGTCTTCGGCACCTTCACCAACGAAGGCATTGCCATGCTCGGCGAAGGCGTGGCCGCGCCGATGATCGAGACCGAAGCGCGCAAGGCCGGGATGCCGGTGGGGCCGCTGGCGGTGTCCGATGAAGTGTCCCTCAGCCTGATGAGCCATATCCGACAGCAAACCGCCAAGGATCTGCAGGCCGAAGGCAAGGCCCTGCCGAACCATCCGGCGACGGCAGTGATTGATTTGCTGGTGAATGAATACAAGCGCACCGGCAAGGCGGCGGGCGGCGGTTTTTACGATTACCCCGCCGGTGGCCAGAAGCACCTGTGGCCAGAGTTGAAAACCCGGTTCGAACGGCCCGGCAATCGAATTTCACCCCAGGACGTGCGCGACCGCTTGCTGTTTATCCAGGCCATCGAAACCGTGCGCTGCGTGGAGGAGGGCGTGTTGATGTCCACGGCTGACGCCAACGTCGGTTCGATCTTCGGCATCGGCTTTGCCGCGTGGAGTGGCGGCGCGCTGCAGTTTATCAACCAATACGGGCTGAACGATTTTGTCGCCCGCGCTCGTTATTTGGCCGAAGAGTATGGGGAGCGCTTCTCGCCACCGGCGTTGTTGCTGGAGAAAGCGGCACAGGGCGAAGTGTTCGGCTGAGCAAAATGTGGGAGCGGAGCTTGCCTTGAGGGTGTATTTCAAGGCAGGCTCTGGGGTGTGCAATATTCCCATCGCCGTGTCAGGTATTTTTTATGTCGCTACGCGTCTGCATCCTGGAAACCGATATCCTGCGTCCAGGCTTGATCGATCAGTACCAAGGTTACGGGCAGATGTTCAAGCGCCTGTTCGCCAAGCAACCGATTGCCGCCGAATTTGTCGTCTACAACGTGGTGCAGGGCGAATACCCGCCGGATGACGAGGTGTTTGACGCGTACCTGATCACCGGCAGCAAGGCCGACTCGTTCGGCACTGACCCCTGGATCCAGACCCTCAAGACCTATGTGCTCAAGCGCTACGAGCGTGGTGACAAGCTGCTGGGTATCTGCTTCGGTCATCAACTCCTGGCATTGCTGCTCGGTGGCAAGACTGAACGCGCGAGCCAAGGCTGGGGAATGGGCATCCATGATTACAAGCTGGATGCCAAGGCCCCATGGATGAGCCCCCAGGTGCCGGAACTGACGCTATTGATCAGCCATCAGGATCAGGTCACTACCTTGCCGGAAAATGCCACGGTCATTGCCTCCAGTGAGTTTTGCCCGATTGCCGCTTACCACATCGGTGACCAGGTGTTGTGCTTTCAGGGGCACCCCGAATTTGTCCAGGACTATTCCCGCGAGTTGTTGGAGATTCTTCAAACAACCCTGGGGGAACAGGTCTACACCAACGGCGTTGCCAGCCTGGACCGCGACCACCACGGCGCAACCGTGGCGGAGTGGATGATGCGCTTTGTCGCGCACAAGCCGGATACCGCGGCCTAAAGCCAGCCTGAACGCTTGAAGCTGGCCCATAAACCCCCACAGCCCAACGCGATAAAACCGAGCACCGCAAAATAGCCGTAGTGCCATTGCAGCTCGGGCATGTTCTGAAAGTTCATCCCGTAAATCCCCGCCACCGCCGTGGGGAACGCCAGGATCGCCGCCCACGCGGCGAACTTGCGCTGCACCACGCTCTGGCGCGACGCCTCCAGCAACACACCGATCTCGATGGTCTGGCTGGCAATGTCGCGCAGGGTGGTGAGGTCTTCCATCTGCCGCGTCACGTGGATTTGCACATCGCGGAAATACGGGCGCATGTTCTTGTCGATAAACGGGAAGCTCAACTTCTGCAACTCCTGGCTGATTTCCACCATCGGCGCCACATGACGCTTGAGCCGCAGCACGTCACGACGCAGGCCGTGGAGGTGCTGGATATCGCGCTCATTGAGCGAACTGCACAATACGTTGCGCTCCAGCTCATCGATCTCGGCGTGGATCGCTTCGCTGACCGGCTGGTAGTTTTCGGTGACAAAATCCAGCAGCGCATAGAGTACGAAATCTTCCCCATGCTCCAGCAACAGCGGCCGCGCCTCACAGCGTTGGCGCACAAAACCGTAGGACGCCGAGTGACCGTTGCGTGCGGTGATGATGTAGCCGTTGCCGGCAAAAATATGGGTTTCGATAAACTCCAGCTTGCCGTTCTCGCGCACCGGTGAGTAGGTGACGATAAACAGCGCATCGCCGAAGGTTTCCAGCTTCGGGCGGCTGTGTTTTTCCATGGCGTCTTCAATCGCCAGTTCATGCAGGTTGAACTGGTGTTGCAGGTTGTTCAATTCCTGGGCGCTGGGCTCTTCCAGGCCGATCCACACAAAGTGACCGGGCTTGGCTGCCCAGGCCGCGCCTTCATCGAGGGTGATATCCGAGACTTTTTTTCCGGCGCTGTAGACGGCCGCCGCAACAACTCTACCCATGGTGCTGATCACTTCTTATAAGAGGACAGATGTTGGGCAGCTTAGCCTGAATGGCGTTCCGTTGTTGCTGACTGACATTGCCCATTCCCTTGCAGGAGCGAGCTTGCTCGCGAAGATCATCAACGATGACGCAGCGCTATCAGATGACTCGCGTCGCTTACACGGTTTTCGTGAGCAAGCTCGCTCCTGCAAGTTCACGGTCCATTGTTTCAATGCATGCGGTCATTTGCGCGTGACAGTCCAGCATCAATTGAGGGATGTCATCTACCGTCATGCCAGTGGTAGGAATCGGCGGCAACGACCGTATCAGCAATTCCCCGCTGTTCCAGCGGTTGAGCTGCATCTGCGTTACATAATTGCTGACACACACCTGCACGATAGGCACGCCGGCCGCAATCGCCATATGAAACGCACCTTTCTTGAACGGCAACAGCCCTTTACCCAGGTTGCGCGTACCCTCCGGGAACACCCAGATCGATGTGTCCTTGTGTTGCAAGGTCTGGGTGGTGGTGAGCATGGCGCGTCGGGCCTTGTGCGCATTGCCGCGGTCGATCAGCACATTGCCCGCCAGCCAGAACAACTGGCCGAACAGCGGCACCCATTTCAGACTTTTCTTGGCGATACATACGGTGCGGTGCGGCACTACATTGCCAAGTACAAACAGGTCGTAGTTGGACTGGTGGTTGGCGATCACCACACAGGTGCCGGGCTTGTTGCGCAGCGAGTCGACATCCGTCTTCACCTTCAGGCGCAAGATCCACATGGCTGGCAATGCGTAAAGGCGGGCGCAGAGGCGGCTGTTGTCCGGATTGAATGGCCGGCATACCCCTAAAAGTACGCCCAATACCCCGGCGATCATAAAGTGCAGGCCCATCAACAACATACGTAACAGAAAAAGCATCGAAACGGCCCACCGGAACAAAAGGTGGCGCAGTGTACGGATGTGCACTGTATTCGGCAATTGCCCCACAGATGTAGGAGATAGGCGATGTTTAAGCGTATGTTTCTACGCATGCCAGTAGCGGCTGCCCAGAGCGGCTACAGATGTTTCGGGTTTATTTGTAAGAAAAAGCCCGATACTAGATCGGGCTTTGATAAAGCAGGCGTAGGAGTTAACTCAGGTTATGGCCTTGATCCTGGATGATTGCTTCGTGCAGAGCCTCCAGCAGCGCCCGGCGCACTTTTAACTTGGTGTGCTTGTGAGCGTTCATGTTGATCTTCTTCAACTGCCGCGCCGCCTCCAGGGCTGCCGCGTGCAATTCTTCCGGTGCCACGACCTTATCGAGGAAGCCTGCTTGCAAGGCGCCTTGCGGATCAAACATTTCGGCATTGATCACCGACCGATGAAATGCCGACTTGCGCAGACGATCCCGCGCCAGCTCGATACCAGCGTGATGCATGGTCATGCCGATTGCCACTTCATTCAGACCAATGCTGAACGGGCCTTCCACGCCAATGCGATAATCCGCCGACAACAATAAAAACGCGCCCTTGGCCACCGCATGCCCAGGGCACGCCACGATCACCGGGAACGGATGCGCCAACAAACGCCGCGCCAGGGTCGAGCCCGACGTCACCAGGCTGATCGCCTCTTTAGGGCCGGCGGTCATCACCTTCAAATCATAGCCACCCGACAAAATTCCCGGCGTACCCGTGATGATCACCACTGCCCGATCTTTCTCGGCCTGATCCAGCGCAGCGTTGAATTCGCTGACCACCGCCGGAGAAATGGCATTGACCTTGCCGTTGCTCAAGGTCAGGGTCGCGATACCGTCTTCGAAATGGTAGGCAATCAACTCACTCATGACGCGGTTCCTTGTAGGGCTTGTTATAGAGAGAATGCAGCAGACGTTACCCACCGCGCCCGCCTGGGTAAAGCGCCGTGACTGACTACCCGGTCAGGCTTTTCCTCAATCCCCAAGGGTAGACGCCCCGCGGCACAGCGCAGCAGTCCCGCAAAACTGGTGCCGGGCCTGCCCAAGAATGGCAGAAACACCGCCCGTTATCAGGCGCGCCACGGCATAACCGTCTAACCGCATGAAAATTCTGAAAAAAACCTTTGCCATCAGAAAGGCTTTCGACTACATTAGCGCGCCTCGACAGACTGAACTGGTTTGCCGAGATACGGTGAAGTGTCCGAGTGGCTTAAGGAGCACGCCTGGAAAGTGTGTATACAAGAAATTGTATCGAGAGTTCGAATCTCTCCTTCACCGCCAAATTCGATGTAAACAAAACCCCTGGTTTCGAGAGAAACCAGGGGTTTTGTGATTTCTGGGGTTTGAAAGTCCAGCTTTATCAGGTCATGCGCTTGGCATATCCATTCGCCTTCCTATGACGTCCAGCAAATCGCAGCCGTCGCGCAAAGGGATTGAACAAAGCAACGCAAAATCACTGAGTACAACCGCATCACTACTGATCTCACTGCGTAGTGCGAGGTTCTCAAGGACTTGTGCAACGGCACGAAGTCGATAGGTCGCAGCATCGAGAAGTATTTCCAGTGGCACGGTGGTGTCGACAAAAAGGGCAGGTGTGGCGCTGTCGTTGCTGGTGAGGGCCATGTATTGGTTCATGAGTGATTCCACAAGACAAATATAAATACAACGAGGCCTTTTCACGCTAAGCCGTCAAAAAACGTCAGTTGCTCGAAAATAACGTCGTCTACGTTCCGCCTTGTCATCGAGTCGCCAAACCCGGTCGCTATGTGAGCGACCGAAAGACTATAGGTGTGGCGATTTTAAAAAGGCAGCCTGTCGCTTCTGAATGGAGCGTAGGACGTTGCCCAAAGCCACCAGCATCCGCGTTCAATGCCTATGCCGATGATGCACATCCGGAAAATGCGCATGGCTGTGCTTCATCACCGCATGCACATGCACATGGCTATGAGGCTGCGCCGGATCCCACTCAAACCCATGCTCATGCTGATGATGCTCATCATGCACATGCCAATGCCCATGTTCCGTTGCCTCATGCACATGCTCATGGGCATGTCGCTCCGTCAGGTGCAGCCACACGCCTACGGCCATCAGCGCCGAGGCAATCCAGAACGCTACGGTCACCGACTCGCCAAATACCAGCAGCGCCACTGCGGCACCGAGGAAGGGTGCCGTGGAGAAATAAGCCCCGGTGCGCGCACTGCCCAGCCCACGTAGCGCCAGCACGAACATCACCAGGCTGATGCCATAGCCGAGGAACCCCACCACCAGGATCGGCGCCAATTGCGCCACGCCCGGAATCCGCGCCCCGAGGTAAAGCGCCAAACCGCAATTCACCAGCCCCGCAATCAAACCTTTGGCACCGGCGATAAAGAGCGCGTCAGACGCCGACACCTTGCGCGTCAGGTTGTTATCTATCCCCCAGCACAAACACGCCAGCGCAATGGCGAGCGGCCCGGTCCAGTCCTGGCCGCCGCCGCCGGCGCCCGTCCATGACAACACCACGCCGCCCAGCACAATGGCGACCATGCCGAGCACGATGCGCCGATCTGCGTTTTCTCTGAATACGACCCAGGCGATCACGGCGGTGAGCACTGATTCGAGGTTGAGCATCAACGAGGCGGTGGCGCCGGCGGTGCGAATCAGGCCGAACATGAGGGCGACGGGGCCGAGGATGCCGCCGAAGGCGATGGCGCCGAGCAGCCAGGGCCATTGCGATGGGGTCAACCCGGTGGGTTTCCAGCCGCGATCACGGATCAGGCGTACGCCGGCAAGGCCAATGCCGCTGCCCAGGTAAAGCAGGCCGGCCAGCAATATAGGTGAGAGGCCCAGGCCGAGGCTTTTGGCGAGCGGAGTGCTGGCGCCGAACAGGGCGGCGGCTACGAGGGCGTAAATGATGCTGAGGTTCATGGGCCATCCTCGAAGGTCAGGCCCATGATACGTCGCTTGCCGGGGTCAGCGCCCTGGCAGTTTCATACTTTATTGCGCGGTTTTCAGCTTGATCACATCACCGGAAATCTTGGTGGTGTAGCCGTTCAATACCCAGGCCCAGAACCACTTTTCTTGCACTTGGGTGTTGATCAGCGCGTCGCCGCCCTTGGCTTTGATGGCTGCATTCTGGGCGCGTACGAAACGGTTGTTCTGGCCGATTGGGATGATGCCCAGCAGCATGATGCCGGTGGCGCTGGCTTCGCTGTGGCCGATGACGGTGTATTGGCTGGCGTCGTATTGCGGGGTTTTCATGGCGGTGCCGGTGCAACCTGCCAGGGTGAAACCAAGAACGGCTGCTGCAACTGCTTTAATGACGTATTTCACTTGAAACTCCATGGACTCAACCTCAAGATTCAATTCCCGAGGGGGCGACACTTTAAGCGCTCGGTTGGCAGATTGAAAACAATCTGCCCAGGTTTCATGTTCAGGCTTGTGCGTGCGCCCAGGCGATCAAGCTCGGGTCTGAAGGTTATGCGCTTCTGCGTGCCAGCAAACTCCGGATCAACCGTCCATACACCACGGCGTTGATCAATATCACCACCGCCCCCAGCAGCAGTTGAATATTCGCCGTCAGCCCGGCGGGGTAGATCAGCGTCAGGATGTAGTGCTCGATAAACCCGCCGCCATAACCGTCCTGCCCGGCCAGGTGACGAAACAGGTTTTCCCAGCGGGTGAGCGGGCAGGGCAGGTGCAGCACCTCTACCGCGATCCCCCAGGCCACGGCGGGCAAGTGCAGCCACATTACCCTGGGCCATTTCAGGGCGAGCAGGCCACCGAACAGTACGAACAGGATAAAGGTCAGGTGAAACAGCACGAGGCCGTCGGCGACGAGTCGGTAGAGCATTGTGGGCACTTCGAATGGAGGGGCAAACAGTCTAAAGGGTTGCTCGCCGGCAAGGGTGGCCGTTATTGTGCTGAATCCATTTAGTCCTTGCCCCAAGGTTGTGTCGTGATGAATGCACCGCGTACCGCTGTCCCGATCAAAGCCGTGATTTTCGATATGGACGGGTTGTTGCTGGATACCGAAGGCATCTACACCGAAGTCACGCAGATCATCGCCGAGCGCTATGGCCGTACCTATGACTGGGGGATCAAGCAGCACATCATCGGGCGAGGCGCTCAGGATCTGGCCGATTACGTGGTCAAGGCGCTGGAGTTACCGATCACGCCCGCCGAGTTTCTGGAAATTCGCGAGCCGTTGATGAGCGAGCGCTTTCCCAAGGCCCTGGGTATGCCGGGCGCCGAGGCGTTGGTGCGGCACTTGAAGGCGCACAATATCCCAATTGCGGTGGGCACCAGTTCATCGCGTAACTCGTTTGGCCACAAGACCACCTTGCACCGCGAATGGTTTGGCCTGTTCGACACCATCGTCACTGCCGACGACCCGGAAGTCGGTGCGGCCAAGCCGGCGCCGGATATCTTCCTCACGGCTGCGCGCCGTCTGGGTGTGGCGCCTGAGGATTGCCTGGTGTTCGAAGATTCGCCGTTCGGCGTGACTGCGGCGAAGGCTGCCAACATGACCGCCATCGCCGTGCCCGATGAGGCCATGGCGGACAGCAAGTACCAACATGCCGACCAGATTATCCGCAAGCTCGCGGATTTTGATCTGGCGGCCTATGGTTTGCCACCTATGTCCTGACCCAACACAGGGCAAAATGTGGGAGGGAGCAAGCCCCCTCCCACATTGGGTTATGCGCTGAAACCACCATCGATGGTCAGGCTGGCGCCCGTGATATACCCGGCTTCCGGCCCGGCCAGATACGCCACAAAGCTGGCAATCTCCTCCACGTGCCCATACCTGCCCACCGCCATCAACCCGATCAAGCTTTCGGCAAACTCACTGTTCGCCGGGTTCATATCGGTATCCACCGGCCCGGGCTGCACGTTGTTGATGGTGATACCCCGTGGCCCCAGATCCCGCGCCAAACCCTTGGTCAACCCTACCAGCGCAGCCTTGCTCATCGCATAAGGCCCGCCACCGCCAAATGGCATACGCTCGGCGTTGGTGCTGCCGATATTGATCACACGGCCACCTTCGCCCATGTGCCTGGCGGCTTCCTGGGTGGCGATAAATACGCTGCGCACGTTGATTGCCAGGGTCTGGTCGAAGTCCTCCAGCTTGAAGTCTTCCAGCGGCGCGATGGCCAGCACGCCTGCGTTGTTCACCAGGATATCCAGGCGCCCAAACGCATCGACCGTGGCGTTGACGGCATTGCGAATTGCCGTGGCATCGGCGCTGTCGGCTTGAATCGCCAGGGCTTTGCCGCCTTCGTTGATCACGTCGTGTTGCAAGGCCTGGGCCTTGGCGGCCGAGCTGACGTAGGTAAAGGCGACAGCTGCACCCTGCGCGGCGAGGCGCTTGACGATGGCGGCACCGATGCCGCGGGAACCGCCTTGAATCAGGGCGACTTTGCCGGTGAGGTTTTGTGTGGTCATGTCGATCTCCAAGTAGTTGATGGGCTGAGTATCGACCTGCCTCCGGCACGCCGGTAGACCGTGATTGCTATAGTCTGTGTAAACCAAAAGTTTAGAGTGGCCGATATGGAGAGCTTTGGCAGTATCGAATGCTTCGTGCGCAGCGCCGAGGGTGGCAGCTTTGCCGAGGCGGCCCGGCACTTGAGCCTGACGCCCGCAGCCGTAGGCTAAAGTGTCGCCAAACTGGAAGCGCGCCTGGGTGTGCGGCTGTTTCAGCGCAGCACTCGGCGGCTTACGTTGACTGAAGCCGGCAAGTTATTTCTGGAAGAGGTCAGCGCCAGCCTCACCACTATCCAGAATGCCGTGGCCAACCTGGCCAGCGCCGAAGGGCGACCGGTGGGCACGCTCAAGGTCAGCATGGGCACGGTGGTCGGCTGTATGTATATCGTGCCGCTGCTGGGGGAGTTTCTGAAACGCTACCCCGATATCAGCCCGGATTGGCATTTCGACAATCGCCAGGTCGATCTGATTGGCCAGGGCTTCGACGCGGCCCTTGGCGGCGGCTTTGAGCTGCCCCAAGGCGTCGTGGCACGCAAGCTGACGCCGGCTCACCGCGTGTTGGTGGCATAGCCTGACTATTTGGCGGCACGCCCAGCGGTGTTGCAGCCAGAAGACCTGGAGCACTGCGACGGCATCCTGATTCGCTCACCGCAAACCGGGCGAGTGCGCTCCTGGCAACTGACTCATCGCAATGGCGAGCACGGCCCGCTGAGTCTCAAGCCGCGCATGACCATGAGCGACTCGCAGGCCGCCTGCATCTGCGCCGAACAGGGCCTGGGCATTGCACTGGTGAGCATGCCGTTTGCCGTACCCTGGCTGGCGAGCGGCAAGTTGCTGCGGGTATTGCCGGATTGGTATGTGAACGACGGCAATATTTGCATCTACTACGCCGAACATAAACTGCTGCCAGGCAAGACTCGGGCGTTTGTGGATTTCATCATCGAGCAGTTTGCCGAGCAGCAGTTAGGCCAAAGATTCAGCGCAATCTAAAACCTTGTGATCAAAATGTGGGAGGGGGCTTGCTCCCGATTGCGGTGGGCCAGCTATAGATAAGCTGGCTGATACACCGCTATCGGGAGCAAGCCCCCTCCCACATTTGATCTTCAGTGGCCGAACTTGCCGGGCCAACCAATGATCTTCTTGGGTCTTGGCTGCGCATACGTCCTGACTTTGGATGTCGACAACCCCAACCTCACCAACGATTCGGCAACCATCACCGCCGCCGTCACCCCGTCCACCACCGGCACTCCGGTGCGTTTGCGAATCTGCTCATCCAGCCCGGCCATGCCGCCGCAGCCCAGGCAGATCACTTCGGCCTTGTCGTCGTGAATCGCCAGTTCCGCCTGCTGCACAATGGCCTCCATAGCGGCCAGCGGGTCTGCTTCCAGCTCCAGCACCGCCATGCCGCTGGCGCGCACCGAAGCACAGCGCTGGTACAGGCCGGCGAGTTTCAGTCGGTCTTCAATCAGTGGCACGGTGCGGTCCAGGGTTGTGACCACCGAGTAGGCATGCCCCAGGAACATCGCGGTGCTGGCCGCCGCTTCGGTGATATCAACCACCGGCACATTGAGTAATTCCTGCAAGCCTTCACGGCCATGCTCGCCATAGCCGGCCTGGATCACCGCATCAAACGGCTGGTCGTAGGCCATGACCCGGTCCATGACGGCGATGGCCGCCAGGTAACTTTCAAAATTGCCCTCCACTGACTCGGCGCCGAAGTAGGGCGTGAGGCCGACTATCTCGGTGCCCGGTGACGCCACGGCCCGCGCTTGCTGAGCGATGGTGTCGGTGATCGATTCAGTGGTGTTGACGTTGACGACGAGGATGCGCATGAAATGTCCCTATTCAATGACTGACGTTATCGACGGCAATGCTTTCGCCGCTGACATCGGCGTAAACCGGCTGACGCTTGGCGATCAGCAGGTACAGCAACCCTGCGATGCCGGCGCCGAACAGCCAGGAAAACGGTGAAACGCTGGCAAACCCTGGCAACAGCGCCAGCAGGATCGCGATCACTGCGGCAGGAATAAACGCCGCCACGGCGCGCATATTCACCCCCCGGCTGTAGTAATAAACGCCATTGGGGTCTTCGCTATACAGCTGCGGCACGTCCACCCGGCTTTTACGGATCAGCCAGTAATCGACCATGATCACCCCGTACAACGGCCCCAGCAGCGCGCCCAGGCCAGAAAGGAAGTACACAATCACCAGCGGGCTGTTGTAGAGATTCCACGGCAGTATCAGCACCGCCACGAAGGCGCTGATCAACCCGGCGCGGCGAAAGTTCAGGTACTTGGGCGCCAGGTTGCTCAGCACAAAGGCCGGGGCGACGAAGTTGGCCATGATGTTCACCGCCACGGTAACGATCAGGAAGGCCAGGCAACCGAGCACCAGGAAGAAGGTATTGGGGATTGCCGCGATGATTTCGGTCGGGCTCTCGATCACTCGGCCATTGAGCTGGAACTGGCCGCCGCACAGCAGCACGGTAATGGCGGCAAACACCAGGATATTCACCGGCAGGCCCCAGAAATTGCCGACCTGGATGGTCCTGCGGCAGGGCGAAGAGCGGGCGAAGTCGCAAAAGTTGAGGATCAAGGTGCCGTAGATCGCCAGCCACAGCGCGCCACCGGCAAAGATATTGCGCCACATCTCGCCGCCGCTCAGCGGTTCACGGATCGACCAGGCGATATGTCCGCCCGCCTGGAAGTACATCCAGCCGGCCAACGCAGCCACCGTGAGCAAAATCACCGGCCCGGCGAAGCCCTCATAGCGGCGTACCATTTCCATGCCATAGGCGAGGATCACCAACTGCACCAGCCAGATCGCGACAAAACATGCCCAGCCCAGGCTCGACAGGCCCAGGATCGAGTTGTGGTCATAATCGGCAAAACCCGGATGAATCGCCGTCAGCAATACGCGGAAAACCACCGATGCCAGGTACGTCTGGATACCAAACCAGGCAATCGCAATCACCGCCCGGATCAATGCTGGAATCTGCGCCCCATGGATACCGAAACTGATGCGGCTGATCACGGGAAACGGCACACCGGTCTTCTGTCCCATGTACCCCGACAAGTTCATGAAGAAGTACACCAGCGCCGCGCCGATCCCCAGGGACAGCAATATTTGCCAGCCGCCCAAGCCCAATGCATATAAGCCGATGGCAAACGAATAGTTGGCGATGTTGTGCACGTCATTGGTCCACAGCGCAAAGATGCTATAGCGCCCCCAGCGTCGGCCCTCGATTTTGGTGGGGGCCAGGTCCTTGTTGTGCAGGCGCGGGCTGAGGACCAGTGGGCCGGGGCTTGCAGCCTCGGGGTGGAGGGTGGAGGAGGGCAGATCCAGCGCGATATTGCTCGAAAGACTTGTACGCATTCCGGCAGGCTCCAGCGCATCGGCAGCAAAGCGGCGGATGGCAAAGTGTATGTAGGTTTTGTATTGATTGTATACAAAGCGTACTTTTCACTAAGCCACATGCGTGCCAGTTTTCAATATATGAAAAGCAGTGTTAATTTCGTTTTATAGGAGTGTTAAATAAATTGCTGAATTACAAGCAATATAAGTTGACCGCTTGAACAGGTATTTATTTTTTAATCGGGAATGGCGAAATTCGTATACGAGTAAATCAACAAAGAGGGATGTTACGTTTTGGTGCGCTGAAGCTTAAGCTGCACACAAAAATGGCACCGATAGTTACATAGTTGTGTACATTTTTAAGCTATACACAAAACAAGTGTGGGAGGGGGCTTGCTCCCGATAGCGGTGTGTCAGCCAGCAAATCTGTGGCTGACCCACCGCTATCGGGAGCAAGCCCCCTCCCACATTTTTTACCGCATCAACTTTCTGGCCTCAGGCCTTGCTGATGATATTCCCCGCATGCAGCCCGCATTCCTTCTGCGTGGCTTCTTCCCACCACCAGCGGCCTTCGCGCTCATGCTGGTTAGGCAATACCGGGCGGGTGCAGGGCTCGCAGCCGATGCTGATAAAGCCGCGCTCATGCAGGCTGTTGTAAGGCAACTCCAACATGCGGATATAACCCCACACCTCTTCGCTGGTCATCTGCGCCAGCGGGTTGAACTTGTACAGGGTACGTTCCGGGGTGGAGAAAGCCGTGTCGATTTCCAGCGCAGCCACCTGGCTGCGGGTGCCGGGGCTCTGGTCGCGGCGCTGGCCGGTGGCCCAGGCACTCACACCGGCGAGCTTGCGGCGCAGCGGTTCGATCTTGCGGATGCCGCAGCATTCGCCATGGCCGTCCTTATAGAAGCTGAACAGGCCCTTTTCCTTGACGAAGGGTTCCAGCTTGCTCTGGTCCGGCGAGATCAGTTCGATATCGATCTTGTAGAACTCACGGACCTGCTCGATAAACCGGTAGGTTTCCGGGTGCAGACGGCCAGTGTCAAGGCTGAATACCTTGACGTTCTTGTTCAGCTTCCAGGCCATGTCCACCAGCACCACATCCTCGGCACCGCTGAAGGAAATCCACAGGTCATCGCCGAACTGGCTGAACGCCAGCTTGAGAATATCCTGGGCAGACTTGTTGGCATAAGTCGCGGCGAGTTCAGCGACGTCGAAGGCTTGGTTCATCAGGACGGTTCCTACAGGTCAGTGGCGCTGAGCGCTCTATAGGCGGCGATGGTATCAAAATCTGCCGTGCGTTGCGGCGGCGTGCTTGAGTCGCTAGAGTTCGGCAGTCCTTTTGCCCGCTCAACTAATAAATCCAATGGAGTGTCTTGTGGAAATTGCCTGTCTTGACCTGGAAGGGGTGCTGGTTCCGGAAATCTGGATCGCCTTCGCCGAAAAAACCGGTATTGAATCCCTGCGCGCCACCACCCGCGACATTCCCGATTATGACGTGCTGATGCAGCAGCGCCTGCGCATTCTCGACGAACACGGGCTCAAACTGGCCGATATCCAGGCGGTGATTGCTACGCTCAAACCGTTGGACGGGGCCGTCGAGTTCGTCAACTGGCTGCGCGAACGCTTCCAGGTGGTCATCCTGTCCGACACTTTCTACGAATTCTCCCAACCGCTGATGCGCCAGCTGGGTTTCCCGACCTTGCTGTGCCACCGCTTGATCACTGATGAAAATGATCGGGTGGTGAGCTACCAGTTGCGCCAGAAAGACCCCAAGCGCCAGTCGGTATTGGCATTCAAAAGCCTCTACTACCGCGTGATCGCTGCCGGTGACTCGTACAACGACACCACCATGCTGGGTGAAGCTGATCGTGGGATCCTGTTCCATGCGCCGGAGAATGTGATTCGCGAATTCCCGCAGTTCCCGGCGGTGCACACCTTTGAAGACTTGAAGAAAGAGTTTATCAAGGCGTCGAATCGGCAGTTGAGCCTGTAAGTTATGCGGCGCGACTGATTGCCCCATCGCAGGCAAGCCAGCTCCCACCTTTGATCGCGGCGCGGTCGAAGGTGGGAGGGGGCTTGCCCCCGATAGGGCCGGTACAGGCCCTACAAACCTTCCAATGTCTGTAACAACACCCGCACCTTCGTCAGCGACTCCTGATACTCCGCCTGCCACTGCGAATCCGCCACAATCCCACCGCCACCCCAGCAACACACCTGCCCGTCCTTGACCAGCAAACTGCGGATGGCGATGGAGCTGTCCATCTCGCCGCGCACGTCCAGGTACACCAGCGAGCCGCAGTACAGCCCGCGGCGGGTGGGCTCAAGCTCGTCGATGATCTGCATCGCGCGGATCTTCGGCGCGCCGGTGATGGAGCCGCCGGGGAAGCTGCCGGCGATCAGGTCGAGGGCGTCTTTGTCGTCGGCCAGTACACCTGTGACACTGCTCACCAGGTGGTGCACGTTGGGGTAGCTTTCCAGGCTGAACAGTTCCGGCACTTTCACCGAGCCGATGCGGCAATTGCGACCGAGATCGTTGCGCAGCAGGTCGACGATCATCAGGTTTTCTGCGCGATCCTTGGGGCTGGCGAGCAATTCGGCGGCGTTGGCGGCGTCTTCTGCAGGTGTTACGCCGCGAGGGCGGGTGCCCTTGATCGGGCGGGTCTCGACCTGGCGTTCGCTGATGCGCACAAAGCGTTCCGGTGACAGGCTCAGTACCGCACCGTCATCGGGCAAGCTCTGGAACCCGGAAAACGGCGTGGGGCAGGCTTCGCGCAGGGCGCAATAGGCTGCCCAGGGATCCCCCATGCAGGGTGCGCGAAAGCGCTGGGCAAAGTTGACCTGATAGCAGTCGCCGGCCTGGATGTAATCCTGGATACGCGCGATGGCTTGGCGGTAGGCCTCTGCGGTGAGGTCGGGTGCCATCGGGCCCTGGAGTTTGAACGTCGCAGAGGTGTCGACAGTCCCGTGGCTGAACAGCGCGATCAACCGTTGTCGTTCGCTATCGGCCAGCGTGGGATGAAACACCAGTTGGCTGCTCCGGGCCTGGTGGTCGCTGATCAGCGCCCAGGCGTACAGCCCGAAGCGCGCGTCTGGCAGGTGCAGGTCATCCACTGCCAGGTGCGGCATGTTCTCAAGGTGCCGGCCGAAGTCGTAGCTCAGGTAGCCGATCAAGCCTCCGGCGAACGGCAACTGTAAATCGGCGGGGATTGCGGCTTCACCCAATCGCGCGAGGTTTTTCCGCAAGCGTTGCAGGAAATCACCGCCGCTTTCGTCCGGCCCTACCGTCAATTTCGCTTCGGGCCAGGCACTGAGCAGGTCATACCGGCCGCGATCAGCCGTCGGCCGGCCGCTGTCGAGCAGTACCGCGCCTGGAGCATGGCGAATCGCCGCAAAATACTCGGCGGGGTTGGCCCGGTAGGGCAATGGGTGTACGGAGCAGGTCAACATGCGGGGTTGGATCAGCCAATGGCGCGGGGGAGGGGGATTGTAGTCCCCTGTAGGATTTGCTCCTAGAGGGGATGTAGGGGATAGACAGTTTGAAGACCGGATCAGCCTTCCACGGGCGGTATATGCCCAAACATCTCCTGCACGAACTTCACCCGCTCTTGCGGGGTTTCCGTCACGCCGGCAGCTTTGAGTTCTTCCAATCGCGCTTCCACCGCATGGGTGCGCAAAGTCAGGCCGCAGTCGTTGGCAATCTGGATGTTCAGCCCAGGCCGTGCGTTCAACTCAAGGATCAGCGGGCCTTTTTCCTGGTCCAGTACCATATCCACGCCGATATAGCCCAGCCCGCACAGCTCATAGCAGCCGGCCGCAAGCTGCATGAAACCGTCCCAGTTGGGCAGTTGCACACCATCGACCGCATTGGTGGTGTCAGGGTGCTTGGTGATGATGTTGTTCAGCCAGGTACCGCGCAGGGTCAGGCCAGTGGCAAGGTCGACGCCCACGCCGATCGCGCCCTGGTGCAGGTTGGCCTTGCCGCCGGACTGGCGGGTCGGCAAGCGCAGCATGGCCATCACCGGGTAGCCCATCAGTACGATAATGCGAATATCCGGCACACCCTCGTAGCTGATGCTTTTGAAGATCTGGTCGGGCACCACACGGTACTCTATCAGCGCCCGGTCGCGGTGGCCACCCAGTGAATACAGGCCAGTGAGGATGCTGGAAATCTGGTGCTCGATCTCTTCATGGCTGATGATCTTGCCGGACACCGTGCGATAGCGTCCTTCAAACCGGTCGGCCACTACCAGGATGCCGTCGCCGCCGGCACCCTGGGCGGGCTTGATCACGAAGTCGCTGCGCCCACCGATGATCTCGTCGAGCTTGTCGATTTCCTTCTCGGTGGAGATCACCCCGTACATTTCCGGCACATGGATACCGGCGGCCAGCGCCCGTTCCTTGGTGATGATCTTGTCATCCACAATCGGGTACAGGCTGCGTTTGTTGTACTTGAGCACGTAGTCGGCGTTACGCCGATTGATGCCCATGATCCCGCGCGCTTCCAGGGCCTTCCAGGTTTTCCAGAAGCCAAACATCAGGAGTCAGCCTTCAGGAATGCCTTGAAACGCACCAGCTCGGTGAGGCGATAGCCGCGATAACGACCCATGGCCAGCATGAAGCCCACCAGAATCAGCAGGATCGCCGGGAAGGTGAACACGAAGTAAACCAGCTCCGGAACGCTCATGATGAGGTGGGCCAACGAGGCGGCGAACAGGGTACCAATCGCCACTTTCAGTGCATGGTTGGCGCCGCGCTCTTCCCAGGTAATCGACAGGCGTTCGATGGTCATGGTCAGGATCACCATCGGGAACAGCGCCACCGACAAGCCACGCTCCAGCCCCAGCTTATGGCTGAACAGGCTGATGGCGGCGATCAGCACCACCACGAAGGTCAGCACCACCGACAGCCTCGGCAGCATCTGCAGTTTCAAATGTTCCAGATACGACCTGAGTGACAGCCCCAGTGCCGTGATAATCGTGAACAGCACAATGCCGAAGCCCAATTGCGTCTCGCGGAACGCCAGGGCGATCAGCACCGGAGTGAAGGTGCCCAGGGTCTGCAGGCCGATCAGGTTGCGCAGGATCAGAATCACCAGCACGCCAATCGGGATCATCACCATGATCATGAAGGTCTGCTGGGTTTGCAGCGGCAGGCCGTACAGAGAGTATTCGAGGAAGTTGGCGTCGGTGTTTTCGTCGGTCAGCTTGGCCAGGCGAATCGCGTTCATTTCGCTGTTGTTGAGGCTGAAGGTCACCATGGCCTTCTTGCCGCCATCGACCGTGATCAGGTTTTCATCGCCGGTCCACCACAGCAGGCGGTCGGCGGGCAGGCCCTGTTCACCGGTCTCCGGGTTGAAGTACAGCCAGTCGTTGCCGTTGAAGCTGCGCAGCCACAGCTCCGGGGTTTGCGGCTGGTCGGCTACCAGGCGGATGGTGTGGACTTTCTCCACCGGCACATGGGCAATGGACAGCAGCAGCTCGACGATCCTGGCCTTGTGCGGCGTCGACGGGTCGCCGGCCAGCAGCAGCTTCACATTGTCGTCGTTGAGGTTGTTGGTGCGCTTGATGGCTTCGCTGATAAAGGTCTCGACGTCGGCCGAGTGCTGGCGGATCGGCGCCAGCAAGGCTTCGGCGGCGATTTTTTCCGGGCCTTCCACGGCGATGCTGTCGCGGAAGGTCGGGCCCTTGATCTTGATCTTTTCGCCGCTGTAACGCTTGGTCAGCACCAATCGGTAATACAGGGTCTGGTTACCCTTGGCCCGGCGCGCTGACCAGGTGACCTTGCGGTTGCCGTCGATGCGGTTGACGCTGACTCCATAGTTGTTGGAGATAAAGCTTTCATTAAGGCTGACGAAGTCGCGGCTCAGAGGCGGCACGAACATCTGGATCTTGACCGGGTCCTTGGGGTTGGCGACGAACTCGACCTTGGCGTCGATGTTCCACAAGTCGTCGGTGGCATCCTCGGTCACGGGGATCCCCAGCACGAAAATCTGATAGGCGGTGACCGAAATGCCGAGCACCACCAGGAAGGTGATCAGGATTTTCAGGTGCAGGGTCAGAGAGCGCATTCGGTTTACTCGGCGGTATGAGCGTCGGCGACGCAGGCGGGTTTGCCTGCTGCATATTTAAGACTGGGGTCGACCAGCGCATCAAAGCGTTTCAGCGCTTCGGAGCCGATCAGCAGCGGGTATTGGAAGCTGCTGCGGTCAGTCAAGTTCACTTCGATGCTGCGTAAAGCAGTGCCCATGCAGATATCCAGGGCAACCACCGGACGGGCGGTGTAGTTCTTGTCCTCATCGGGGTCGTAGTCGCCGGCGCGGCGCTTGATCTTGCTGACGCGGGCCAGGGGCAGTTCGATGGGGTGGGAGTGGGCGGTGTCGATGGCCAGGTAGAAGCGTACCCAGGTTTCGCCGTTGCGCTTGAAGCGCTTTATATCGCGGGCGCTCAACGAGGCGGTCTTGGCGCCGGTGTCGAGCTTGGCCGCGACTTCCAGGTCGATACCGTCCAGCTTGGCGTATTCATTGAGGCCATACACCGTTTTCTCGGCGGCGAAGCCAAGGCTGGACAGCAACAGTAGGCAAATAAACAGGGGGAAGGGCTTGAGTCTCATAAATCCTGAGGCGGTGCCGTGCGATGTTCAATTCAAGGCGACTGGCATTGCTGCGCAAACTCCCTCGTGCGCCGTTTCATCCAGGGATGTCAGGCAAATACGCCGGGCATTCTAACATGATGCTTTTTTGGCGCCAGCGCTGGCAGGCGGCCATGCCTTGAATGGGTTATTCAGGCTTATTAGACGATTGTCGACAATGTGTATTTATTCTTTGACTGTTAAGGGGTAATTAGCTAGTTTTTGCGGCATTGCTTTTAAAGGTGTCGACAATATGCTGGATCAGGCGGAAATTCCGATAGCGGCGTCAGACGATTCCCAAACCATGTCCGAGAACGTCTTCCGGCGTATCCAAGCCGCCATCGTCAAAGGTGAAATTGCCCCCGGCAGCAAGATTTCCGAGCCGGAACTGGCGCGTACCTACGGCATCAGCCGCGGCCCGCTGCGCGAGGCGATCCACCGCCTGGAAGGCCAGCGCCTGCTGGTGCGCGTGCCTCACGTTGGCGCACGGGTTGTGTCGTTGAGCCACGCCGAGCTGATTGAACTCTATGAGATCCGCGAGTCCCTGGAAGGCATGGCCTGCCGCCTCGCCGCCGAGCGCATGACCGACGCGGAAATCGAAGAGCTGCGCCAGGTATTGCACACCCATGAGCGCGATGCCGCGTTCCAGGCCGGTGTCGGCTATTACCAGCAGGAAGGCGACTTCGACTTTCATTATCGGATTATCCAGGGCGCCGGTAACCGCACCCTGACCCAAATGCTCTGCGGCGAGCTGTACCAACTGGTGCGCATGTACCGCATCCAGTTTTCCGCCACCCCCAATCGTCCACGCCAGGCCTTTGCCGAACACCACCGCATTCTCGACGCGATTGCCGATCGCGATGGTGAACTGGCCGAACTGTTGATGCGCCGGCATATCGGCGCCTCTAAACGCAACATCGCCCGTCACTTCCCGGACGGCGCTCCTTCATCACGAGGTGAGTCATGAGTAATAACAACAGCACTCCCGGCCAGCGTTTCCGTGACGCAGTCGCCAGCGAACAGCCTTTGCAAGTTGTTGGTGCAATCAATGCCAACCACGCGTTGTTGGCCAAGCGCGCCGGCTTCAAGGCTATTTACCTGTCGGGTGGCGGGGTTGCCGCCGGTTCCCTCGGCGTGCCGGACCTGGGTATTACCGGGCTGGATGACGTGCTTACCGACGTGCGCCGCATTACCGACGTCTGCGACCTGCCGCTGCTGGTGGACGTGGACACTGGTTTCGGCTCCTCGGCATTCAACGTGGCGCGCACCGTCAAGTCGATGATCAAGTTCGGCGCCGCCGCCATCCATATCGAAGACCAGGTCGGCGCCAAGCGCTGCGGGCATCGCCCCAATAAAGAGATCGTGTCGCAGCAGGAAATGGTCGACCGCATCAAGGCTGCCGTGGATGCGCGTACCGATGACAGCTTCGTGATCATGGCGCGCACCGACGCCCTGGCGGTCGAGGGCCTGGAGTCTGCCCTTGAACGTGCCGCCGCGTGTATCGAAGCCGGTGCCGACATGGTCTTCCCGGAAGCCATCACCGAGCTCGAGATGTACAAGCTGTTCGCTTCCCGCGTAAAGGCGCCGATCCTGGCTAACATTACCGAGTTCGGCGCGACGCCGCTGTACACCACCGAACAGTTGAAATCTGCGGATGTTTCCATTGTGCTGTACCCGCTCTCGGCCTTCCGTGCCATGAACAAGGCTGCCGAGAACGTCTACACCGCGATCCGTCGCGACGGCACCCAACAGAACGTGATCGACACCATGCAAACGCGCATGGAGCTCTACGATCGCATCGACTACCACACCTTCGAGCAGAAGCTCGACGCGCTGTTTGCCGCGAAAAAATAATGCGGTGCGCCTCCCTAATAAATTCAAGATTGGAGAACGAACATGGCTGAAGCAAAAGTATTGAGTGGCGCCGGCCTGCGTGGCCAGGTTGCCGGGCAGACCGCACTGTCGACCGTGGGCCAGGCCGGTGCAGGCTTGACCTATCGTGGCTACGACGTGCGTGAACTGGCCGCCGATGCGCAGTTTGAAGAAGTCGCCTACCTGTTGCTGTACGGCGAGTTGCCGACCAAGACCGAACTGGCCGCCTACAGCGCCAAGCTGAGCAAACTGCGTGACTTGCCCCAGGCATTGAAAGAAGTGCTCGAACGCATCCCCGCCGACGCCCACCCGATGGACGTGATGCGCACCGGTTGCTCGTTTTTGGGCAATATCGAGCCGGAAAAAGATTTCAGCGTACAGCGCGATGTCACCGACCGCCTGCTTGCCGCATTCCCGGCGATCATGTGCTACTGGTACCGCTTCAGCCACGACGGCAAGCGCATCGACTGCGTGACCGACGAGCCGAGTATCGGCGGCCACTTCCTGCACCTGCTGCACGGCAAGAAACCCAGCGAGCTGCACGTCAAAGTCATGAATGTGTCGCTGATTCTCTACGCCGAGCACGAATTCAACGCCTCGACCTTCACTGCCCGGGTATGCGCTTCGACCCTGTCCGACCTGTATTCCTGCGTCACCGCCGCCATCGGTTCCCTGCGCGGCCCGCTGCACGGCGGGGCCAACGAAGCGGCGATGGAAATGATCGAGCGCTTTTCCTCGGCCGAAGAAGCGGTCGAAGGCACCCTGGGCATGTTGGCGCGCAAGGACAAGATCATGGGCTTCGGCCACGCGATCTATAAAGACAGCGACCCGCGTAATGAAGTGATCAAGGGTTGGTCGAAAAAACTCGCTGATGAAGTGGGCGACACGGTGTTGTTCCCGGTGTCTGAAGCCATCGACAAGACCATGTGGGAACAGAAGAAGCTGTTCCCCAACGCCGACTTCTACCATGCCTCGGCGTACCACTTCATGGGCATCCCGACCAAGCTGTTCACACCGATCTTCGTCTGTTCACGCCTGACTGGCTGGGCCGCGCACGTGTTCGAACAGCGCGCCAACAACCGCATCATCCGTCCAAGCGCCGAGTACATCGGCGTTGAGCAGCGCAAGTTCGTGCCAATCGAACGTCGCTGAATGGGATGGGCTGTGTTCGCTGGCTAATGTGCTTTTTTGTGGGAGCTGGCTTGCCTGCGATGGCATCACCTTGGTGTACCTGTCACACCGCAGTGATGCAATCGCAGGCAAGCCAGCTCCCACAGGAAACAAAGCCAGTGTCGACAGTTCACCTTTCGAACTTACCGTGACCGAGTCCTGACGATGAACACTGAATTTCGCAAACCGCTCCCCGGCAGTCGCCTGGATTTCTTCGACGCCCGTGCGGCTGTCGAAGCAATCACCCCCGGCGCCTACGCCACCTTGCCTTACACCTCGCGCGTGCTCGCCGAAAACCTGGTGCGCCGTTGCGACCCGGCCACCCTCAACGCATCCCTGAGCCAACTGATCGAGCGCAAACGCGATCTCGATTTCCCCTGGTTCCCGGCGCGCGTGGTGTGCCATGACATCCTCGGCCAGACCGCCCTAGTGGACCTTGCCGGTCTGCGCGATGCCATCGCCCTGCAAGGCGGCGACCCGGCGCAGGTCAACCCGGTGGTGCCGACCCAACTGATCGTCGACCACTCCCTGGCTGTCGAGGCTGGCGGCTTTGACCCGCAGGCGTTCGAGAAAAACCGTGCCATTGAAGACCGTCGCAATGAAGACCGCTTCCACTTTATCGAGTGGACCAAAAAAGCCTTCAAGAACGTCGATGTCATCCCGCCGGGCAACGGCATCATGCACCAGATCAACCTGGAGAAAATGTCGCCGGTGATTCAGGTCCGTGACGGCGTAGCCTTCCCGGATACCTGCGTCGGTACTGACAGTCACACTCCCCACGTCGATGCCCTGGGCGTGATCGCCATTGGCGTCGGCGGCCTGGAGGCCGAGAGCGTGATGCTCGGCCGTGCGTCGTGGATGCGCCTGCCGGAAAGCGTCGGCGTGGAACTGACCGGCAAGCTGCAACCGGGCATCACCGCCACCGATATGGTGCTGGCACTCACCGAGTTCCTGCGCCAGCAGAAAGTGGTCGGCGCCTGGCTGGAGTTCTTCGGCGAAGGGGCCAGTGCACTGACCCTGGGCGACCGTGCGACCATCTCCAACATGGCTCCTGAATACGGCGCCACCGCAGCGATGTTCTATATTGACCAGCAGACCATCGCCTACCTCAAACTCACTGGCCGAGAAGACGAGCAAGTCGCCCTGGTCGAACAGTACGCACGCCACACCGGTCTGTGGGCCGATGACCTCAAAGGGGCTCAGTACGAGCGTGGCCTGACCTTCGACCTGTCCAGCGTCGTGCGCAACATGGCCGGCCCCAGCAACCCCCACGCCCGTGTTGCCACCCGTGACCTGGCGTCCAAAGGCATCAGCGGCCAGTGGGACGAAGTTCCAGGGCAAATGCCCGACGGCGCTGTGATCATTGCGGCCATCACCAGTTGCACCAACACCAGTAACCCGCGCAACGTCATCGCGGCCGGGCTTCTGGCACGTAACGCCAACAAGCTCGGCTTGGCCCGCAAGCCGTGGGTGAAGTCGTCGCTGGCGCCGGGCTCGAAAACCGTGGCCATGTACCTGGAAGAGGCCGGCCTGGGCCATGAGCTGGAAAAACTCGGTTTCGGCGTGGTGGCCTTTGCCTGCACTACCTGCAACGGCATGTCCGGCGCGCTCGACCCGGTGATCCAGCAGGAAATCATCGACCGTGACCTGTACGCCACCGCCGTGTTGTCGGGCAACCGCAATTTCGACGGGCGCATTCACCCTTACGCCAAGCAAGCCTTCCTGGCTTCGCCGCCGCTGGTGGTGGCCTATGCGATTGCCGGCACCATCCGTTTCGATATCGAGAAGGACGTGCTCGGCCTGGATGCCGACGGCAAGGAAATCCGCCTGCAGGATATCTGGCCGAGCGACGAAGAGATCGACGCGGTGGTCAAGGCATCGGTCAAGCCCGAGCAGTTCCGTGCGGTGTACATCCCCATGTTCGCCATTCACGAAGACACCGGCCCCAAAGTCACCCCGCTGTATGACTGGCGCCCGCAGAGCACCTACATCCGTCGCCCGCCGTACTGGGAAGGCGCACTGGCCGGCGCGCGGCCGCTCAAGGGTATGCGCCCGCTGGCGGTGCTGCCGGACAACATCACCACCGACCACCTGTCGCCGTCCAATGCGATCATGCCGGGCAGTGCCGCCGGGGAATACCTGGCGAAGATGGGCTTGCCGGAAGTCGACTTCAACTCCTACGCGACCCACCGTGGTGACCATCTGACGGCGCAGCGCGCCACCTTCGCCAACCCGAAACTGTTCAACGAAATGGTGCAGGAAAACGGCAAGGTCAAGCAGGGCTCGCTGGCGCGTATCGAGCCGGAAGGCAAGGTCACGCGGATGTGGGAAGCGATTGAAACCTACATGGAGCGCAAGCAACCGCTGATCATCATTGCCGGTGCCGACTACGGCCAGGGCTCGTCCCGCGACTGGGCCGCCAAGGGCGTACGCCTGGCCGGTGTGGAAGCGATTGCCGCCGAAGGCTTCGAGCGCATTCACCGCACCAACCTGGTGGGCATGGGCGTGTTGCCCCTGGAGTTCCTGCCGGGCACCGACCGCCACACCCTCAAGATCGACGGCAGTGAAACCTATGACGTGGTCGGCGAGCGCACACCGCGCGCGCAACTGACCCTGGTGATCAACCGCAGGAATGGCGAACGTGTCGAGGTGCCGGTGACGTGCCGCCTGGATACCGCCGAAGAAGTGTCGATCTACGAGGCGGGCGGCGTGTTGCAACGTTTTGCCCAGGATTTCCTGGAATCGGCGGCCACCGCCTGAAGAGGACTACCATGGCACACGTAGCGCAAATCAAGATCCCCGCCACCTACATGCGTGGCGGCACCAGCAAGGGCGTGTTCTTCAGCCTCAAGGACCTGCCCGAAGTCGCGCAGGTGCCGGGGGCGGCCCGCGATGCCTTGTTGCTGCGGGTCATCGGCAGCCCCGACCCTTATGACAAGCAGATCGACGGCATGGGCGGTGCCACTTCAAGTACCAGCAAAACCGTGATCCTGGCCAAAAGCACCCGCGCCGATCACGACGTGGACTATCTGTTCGGCCAGGTCTCCATCGACAAGCCGTTTGTCGATTGGAGTGGCAACTGCGGCAACCTGTCGGCAGCAGTGGGTTCGTTCGCCATCAGCGCGGGCCTGGTTGACCCGGCCCGCGTGCCCGAGAACGGGGCGGCGGTAGTGCGGATCTGGCAGGCCAATATTGGCAAGAGCATCATCGCCCATGTGCCGATCACCAACGGCGTGGTGCAGGAAACCGGCGACTTCGAACTGGACGGTGTGACCTTCCCGGCCGCCGAAGTCCAGCTGGAATTCATCGACCCGGCGGCGGAAGAAGAGGGCGGCGGTGGTTCGATGTTCCCCACCGGCAACCTCATCGACGACCTGGAAGTACCGGGCGTGGGCACCTTCAAGGCCACGTTGATCAACGCCGGTATTCCGACCATTTTCATCAACGCTCAAGACCTCGGCTACACCGGGACCGAACTGCAGGGCGCGATCAACAGCGACCCCAAGGCCCTGGCCATGTTCGAGACGGTACGGGCTTATGGCGCGTTGCGCATGGGCCTGATCAAGCATCTGGACGAAGCCGCCCAGCGCCAGCACACACCCAAGGTCGCGTTCGTAGCCAAGCCTGCGGATTATGTGGCCTCCAGCGGCAAGGCAATCAAGGCCGGCGATGTGGATCTGCTGGTGCGTGCCCTGTCCATGGGCAAACTGCACCACGCCATGATGGGCACGGCGGCGGTAGCGATCGGCACGGCGGCGGCGATTTCCGGCACCCTGGTCAACCTGGCGGCGGGCGGTATCGAGCGTAACGCTGTGCGTTTCGGGCACCCCTCCGGCACCTTGCGCGTCGGCGCCGAAGCCACCCAAGTGAACGGCGAATGGGTGGTGAAAAAAGCCATCATGAGCCGCAGTGCACGGGTGCTGATGGAAGGTTTCGTCCGCGTTCCGGGTGACGCTTTTTAGCTTTATGTGGGAGGGGGCTTGCTCCCGATAGCAGGGTGTCAGTCGCCCCATCCATTAACTGACCCACCGTCATCGGGAGCAAGCCCCCTCCCACACGGATACAAGCAGGCAATCAGACCTGCGCAACGATTAACCCTGACCCTGAGGATGGAACAACCCAACTTTTAGGAGAACTGCCATGAGCGCCAACGTCGACCAGAACAACCGCCCCGGCTACGACCAGGTTTTGCAGGACATCGCCGACTATGTCCTCAACTACCGCATCGATTCCCGGGATGCATTGGACACTGCCCGCAACTGCCTGATGGACACCCTTGGCTGTGGCCTGCTGGCGCTGCGGTTCCCCGAGTGCACCAAGCACCTGGGGCCGATAGTGGAGGGCACCGTGGTGCCGTTCGGCGCGCGCGTGCCGGGCACTTCGTTTCGCCTCGACCCGGTCAAGGCTGCCTGGGACATTGGTTGCATCGTGCGTTGGCTCGACTACAACGACACCTGGCTCGCCGCTGAATGGGGACACCCTTCGGACAACCTCGGCGGCATTCTCGCCGTGGCCGATCACCTTTCGCAAAAACGCGTGGCCAATGGCGAGGCGCCGCTCACCGTACGTGCGGTGCTGGAAGCGATGATCATGGCCCACGAAATCCAGGGAGTGATCGCCCTGGAAAACTCCTTCAACCGCGTCGGCCTTGACCACGTGCTGCTGGTCAAAGTCGCCTCCACCGCTGTCACCGCCAAGCTGATGGGCGCCAATCGTGAACAACTGCTGTCGGCCTTGTCTCACGCTTTCGTTGATGGGCAGGCGTTGCGCACCTATCGCCATGCACCGAATGCCGGCTCGCGCAAATCCTGGGCCGCAGGCGATGCATCGAGCCGTGGTGTGCGCCTGGCGGATATCGCCCTGCGTGGCGAAATGGGCATTCCCGGTGTGTTGAGCGCGCCGCAGTGGGGGTTCTACGACGTGTTGTTCAGCCACACCAACAAGGACCTGGCGCTCAAGCCCACAGACAAGCGCGCCTTCAGCCTGCCTCAGGCCTACGGCACCTACGTGATGGAAAACGTGCTGTTCAAGATCAGTTTCCCGGCAGAATTCCACGCGCAAACCGCCTGCGAGGCGGCGGTGACCTTGCACCCGCAGGTCAAGCATCGTCTGCATGAAATCGAACGTATCGTGATCACCACCCATGAGTCGGCGATTCGGATTATTTCCAAGGTTGGCCAATTGGCCAACGCTGCCGATCGCGACCACTGCCTGCAATACATGACGGCCGTGCCCTTGGTGTTCGGCAATCTGGTGGCCGAGCACTACGAAGATGATTTCCACGCGGCCCACCCGATCATTGATGAACTGCGCGACAAGATGGTCATCGTTGAAGACCCACGTTATAGCCGCGAATACCTGGAGGCGGACAAGCGTTCCATTGCCAATGCGGTGCAGGTGTTCTTTATGGATGGCACCTGCACTGAGCAGGTAGCGGTGGAATACCCGATTGGCCATCGCCGCCGTCGGGTGGACGGTATCCCATTGCTGGAAGACAAGTTCAAAGCCAACCTGGCGACGCGGTTCACTGCGCAGCGCAGCGCCGAGATTGTTGCGTTGTGCAAGGATCAGGCACGGCTTGAGGCGACGGCTGTGAACCGTTTCATGGATCTGTTGGTGATCTAAAAAACAACGCGGCCAATGTGGGAGGGAGCAAGCCCCCTCTCACATTTGTCCTCCATTGGGGCAACTATCGGGTCAGGCGCAAGCTTGTTCAAACCGCAGTATCACCCTGCGGTTGTGCTTGCTCTTCTTTTCGATTTTCTCGCAGAACACCCGGCCGATCTCCTCGGTGTTGAGCACATGGGTGCCGCCGCATGGCTGGATGTCGATCCCGGGGATCTCAATCACCCGTACCGAGCCCGACACCACCGGTGGCGCAACCGCCTGGGTGCGGGTGATCTGTAGCAAGGTCGCGTATTCGGTGGCGGGCATCGACAGGGTCTTCACCGCGTGGGCCTGCTCGATCAGGGCGTTGAGGTCACGGGTTAGACCGTCTTTGTCCAGGGTCATTTCCGGCAGGTCGAAATCCAGTCGGCCTTTATCCGCACTGATGCTGCAACCGGTCACGGGCGCGTCAATGAGCGAGCACAACAAATGCAGGCAGGTGTGCATTTTCATGTGCTGGTAGCGCCGCTCCCAATCCAGGCCGGCGTCTACCTGGATGCCCGCCGTCAACTGCTCGGGGCAATGGTCCACCTGATGCCAGATGATCGAGCGCAACACCGGATCGCGCACGGTACCTGTCACCTCGACCCGCGTGCCATCGGGTAGGGTGAAATGGCCGGTATCGCCCGGTTGCCCGCCGCCGGTGGGGTAGAACAGCGTGTGCTCCAGGGCGATGCCCTGTTCACTGACCGCAATAACCCGGGCGCTGAACGCGTTCTGATAGGGCGCGCTGTCGAACAGCGCCAGGGTTTCCATGGTATGCACGGACATGTTCAACCTCCAACGATCAGTGGGCTGGCTTGCAAGAGATGGCGCACCATCGCGCTCAAGCCAGGGGGAGAGAGCAGGGTGATTTCAAATTCCGGCCCGCAGACTTTCAGGTTCAGCGGCAAGCGCGGCAGTTGTTCGCCGGTATCGACACGGTGCAGGCGAAATTGCAGGTGGTGGCGCTCTTTCACCGTGGGTTCGAGCATTAACCCTTGCAGCGGATGAAAGTCGGCATCCAGCACCGTAACCTTATGACCGGCACTCACCTCACCGACGACGTGCAAGCGCTCATCCAGTGCAAAGGCACCGAGGTAATTGCTGCGGTCCGATTCGTCGTTTTTTTGCAGCTGGATCTGGTTGACTACCTTGACCTTGGTGCCTGCCGGTACGTCCTGGGTGATCACGCAGGAGGGGCTGATAAATACGTTGTCGCCGATCGACACGTAGCCCAGCACCCGGGCACCGGCGCCCACCTCGACGTTGTTGCCCAGGCGCGGGTGGCGTTTGCCGTCCGGATTGTTGGCGATGCCGCGGGCTCCCAGGGTCACGCCGCACAGGATGTAGCAGTCGTTGCCGATCACGCAGGTTTCGCCGATGACGGTGCCGTAGCCATGGTCCAGTACAAAGCGTCGGCCGATACGCGCCGCCGGATGAATCTCGGCACCGGAGAGAATCTTGCCCTGGTTGCTGAGCTTGAGCGCCATGCGCGAAAACATCCCATGGCCCGGGTCGGGGAAATTCCACACCTGGTGCGCAAGGCGGTAGAACAGCACTGCCTTGAACGAGGCATAGGATTCCAGGATCAACTCACCGCGCCCGCGCGATGCCGGGTCGCGATAGGCGTAGGCGATCAGGTCCTCGGCCACTGCTTGGGCGGCGTTCTGGATCAGTGGCGCCAGGTGTGGTTCCAACTGCTTCATCTGCCCGGGCGTCAGGGTCGTGATGAGATGGGTAAGCAACTCATCGTGCAGCAGTTGCATGTCGATAAAGCCCCCCATGGAGGCACCCCCGCATTCTGGATGATTGAAAAACCCGTTACTCGACACTGGGCAGGTAGCTGTCGGCATTGTCGTAGACCATGGTCAGCACCACCGTTTCAGGCGGCAGTTCGGGGGCGAGTTGGGCGATGGCAACCATGTTGGCGGCGGAGGATAGCCCCAGGCTGATGGCGTCGGTGCGCATGATGCGTTTGATCATGTCCAGGCACGCCGAGTGCGACACCTTGAGCATGCCGTCGATCACGTCCAGGTTGAGGATGCTCGGGATCAGGCCAATCGACAGGCCCTGGATTGCGTGCGCAGCGTGCTGGTCTTTGAGCAGGTCGCATTCCTGCGGCTCCACGCCCATCACGCGGATCGCTGGCCAGGCGGCCTTGAGGGTTTCGCCAATGCCGGTGATATGGCCACCGGTGCCGATGCCGCTGACGAAGTAGTCCACCCGCTGGTCACCGAAGGCGCGGATGATCTCCGGCGCGGTGGTGTCGCGGTGGGTCTGCGGGTTGGCGCCATTGCGCTGCTGGTTGAGCATCACGAAGTTGGGGTTTTCCAACTGCAGTTCCATGCACTTTTCGCCGTGGGAGTTGTTGCCCAGGCGGCTGTCTGACAGCACCACTTTGGCACCATACAGGCGCAGCAATTTCTGCTTTTCGGGGCTGTAGTTGTCAGGGATCACCAGCACTACTTTATAGCCCAGGACATTGCCGGCCATCACCAGGCCAATGCCGGTGTTGCCACCGCTGGGTTCGATGATGGTTTGCCCGGAGTCACGGATCAGCACGCCACGGCGCTCGGCATCGAGGATCATGCCCAGGGCGATGCGCGCCTTGTGGCTGCCACCGGGGTTGAGGGATTCCAGCTTGGCGTAGACCTCGATGCCGAGGTCTTCGGAAAACTGGGCCAGGCGCACGATAGGCGTTTGGCCGATGACGTCGAGAATGGAGTTATGCAGCATCAGCAAGTCTCCACGATCAGTACAGAGGCATGTCGGGTTCGACGTCGCGAACCCAGTGCTTCATGCCGCCCTGCAGGACTTTGGTGTTCGCGAACCCGGCTGCCAGCAGGGTGCTGGCGGCCTGTTCGGCGCGGGTGCCCGCGTAGCAGATCAGGTAATGGGTGTTGTCGCGGCTGAGGTTGTCGAGTTGCCCATCCAGTTCGGCCAGGGGAATGTGCAGCACGCCTGGCAGCTTGCACACTTCCAATTCGCTGGCGTCGCGCACGTCCAGCAATACATCGGCGCTGCTGGGGTGCTCAAGCACCTGCTTGAGGTTCTGAGGCTTGATGTAGCGTTCTGCCGCCAGCGAGGGTTGGCTCGGTACGGCATCGGCACATACCGTGGGGGCGGCGCTTTCGCTGCTGCGCAGCTCCGAGCAGCAGGGGCAGTCGACGCGGCGCTTGAAGCGGATCTCGCTGAACTTCATCGCCAGCGCGTCAAAGCGCATCAAGCGGCCGGATAACGGTTCGCCAATGCCGATCAGCAATTTGATCGCCTCGGTAGCCTGGATCATTCCTACCACACCGGGCAGCACGCCGATCACGCCGCCGGCGCTGCAATTGGGCGCCAGTTCAGCGGGCGGGGCCTTGGGAAACAGGCAGCGATAGCACGGCCCGCCTTTGTAGTTGAGCACGCTGATCTGCCCGTCGAAACGGTAGATGGCGCCATAGACCAAAGGTTTGCCCAACTGTACGCAAGCATCGTTGACCAGGTAGCGGGTATCGAAATTATCGGTACCGTCGATCACCAGGTCATAGGCGCCTACCAGTTCCAGAGCGTTGTCGGTGTCAAGCGCGGTGTTGTGCGCATTGATCCGGATATGAGGGTTGAGGTCCTGCAGGCGTTGCTTGGCGGACTCGACCTTGGGCATTCCCAGGGTGCTGTTGCCATGGACAATCTGGCGCTGCAGGTTGCTGCTTTCCACCACGTCAAAATCCACCAGCCCCAGGGTGCCGATGCCTGCCGCTGCCAGGTACAGGCTGATGGGCGAGCCCAGGCCCCCGGTGCCGATGACCAGCACTTTGGCTTTCTTCAGGTTCAACTGGCCCTCGCGACCGACGCCGGGCAGGGTGATGTGGCGCACGTAGCGCTGCACTTCTTCGTTGCTCAGGGTGTCGATGTCCATGCCGCCTGAGGTGGCGAGCAACACTTCGATCCGGGATTTTGGCGGCAGGACTTCATCGGCTTCGATCAGCGCCTCCTCGGCGGTAAACAGGAAGTGTTCCTTGAGCTGGTTGTTCTTTTCATGGAACAGGTGCTGACGCAATTGGGGGTGATTGGTGCAGAGATTTTCAATGACTTCGCGCAATGTCGATCCGGCGCCCTCAAGGGTCGATTCCGGCAGCTTGGCCACGCGAACCAGAATGTCGGGGAAAGAGACAGCGTTCATGGACAACTCCGTGTGCAGGTCGTTGAAGGGGTGAGGTGCGAAATGCTTGCCATCCCAGGCAAACAGTTTTGAGCCCAGGACCTGGCGCTGGCGAACATCCACCACCAGATAGCTGACGGGGTAGATCGGCTCCCCCATGAACAGCGCCTTGTCCTGGTCTTCATCACTGAAATAGGCGCCGACATCCGGGTGGGAGTGATAGATCACCACCACCGGGTTGTCGCTGCGAAACGCCTTGTTCAGCAGCAGGGTATCGGCCACCGAGAAGGTGTAGCCGTTGGCCGCGCTGCGGGGGTACATCTGGGGGTTCTTGCGGTGCAGCTCGTTCTGAATATTGCTGCCCAGGTACACACTGCCGTCGGCGAAGACGAAGCCGCAGCACTCTTCTGGGTAGCTGCGGCTGGCGTGGGCGTAGATCTGTTCCAGGGCGGTGGGGCGGAGGACTTCCATGTTTCTCTCGCGTTGGTTGAGGGTCATTTTTTCTTGGCCAGCAGTTTTTCAACCGGCAGCTTGGTGATCGCAAAGCCGGCCAGCAGAATCGCCGAATACAACATAAGGTCGCGGGAAATTTCCACGCCTTCGTACCAGGCACCGATGATCACCGCGAACACCGGGAAGATGATGAAGACGAACGACAGGATGATCGGGCTCAGACGCTTGAGCAGCATGAAATACACAATAAACCCGCCTACCGAGGCCACCAGCCCGAGGTAGAACAGTGCAGTCCAGGAGCGCAGGGTGATGTCATTGAAGGCTGGCGTTTCAAACCACAGGCCGGCGACAAACAACATCAGCCCGGCGATGCCGATGGGCAGGGTGTTGTAGGTAATCACGCTGATGGCGCTGCCTTTCTGCTTGGTAATCACGTAGCACAAGGCGTGCATGATCGCGGCGCTCAGTATCGCCAACACCCCGAAGAACTCGGCGTGGTCCAGGTGCAGGCCCTGGCTCTTGATGATCATGTAGAGGCTGCCAAACCCGATACCGATGCCAACGACCTGGGAGAAGTAGATGCGCTCACGCAGGAACAGCGCCGAAAAGATCAGGATGAATACCGGCATGCAGCTGAACAGCAGGGCCGTCAGGCCGGATGACACGTGCATCTCGCCATAGTTGAGCAGGTAGTAGGGAACGCTGAAGTACGACAGGGTCACAAACACAAAGAACCAGCGGCTTTCCCGTGGGAACAGGATCGGCTCGCGACGCACCATGGCAAAACACAGGAACAGCGGAAACGCGATCAGAAAGCGCAGCCCGGCGGATGTCAGCGGCGGCACGCTCTCTACGGCGATCTTGATGCCCAGCCATGTAGTGCCCCAACTCAGGCACACGATCAGAAACATCACGCTGGTCACCAGCCCGGCGAGCCACTGTTTTTGAGTTTTTGTTTTTGCAGTGTTTTCGAGAACGGCGGACATTGGCATCTTTTATTGCTTCCCTGAGCCGGAATTGAACTCTATATTGAACTTGTAATGAGTTATGTTTATCGGCGATTGAACCCGTAAAAGCACACTATTAGGGCGAAAGATGGCTGTCAAAACAAATATTGACATGGTGTCAATTATGCGTGAGGGCCTGTCCAATGGGCAGGGCGTGAAGTACAAGCGCCTGTCTGATGTGATGGAGCGGGGCATCCTCGAAGGCTTGATTGAACCGGGACGAAAACTGCCGCCCCATCGGGTGCTGTCCGACAACCTGGGGGTGACCATTGGCACCATCAGCCGGGCCTACGGTGAGCTGGAGCGCCTGGGCTTGGTGGTTGCGCGGGTCGGTGACGGAACCTTCGTGCGCAAGCGTGGGATGGAGCGTCAGCGTGATGAAGGCTTTCGCAATTTCAGCGAGGAGCCGCGCCAGTACTTCGACATGAGTCGCAACATGCATATTCCGGGGCAGGAAACGGTGTTTCTTGCCCAGAGCTTCCAAACGCTGTCGACCAACGCCAAGTTCCTGCAGGACATCAGCGCCTATACCCCCGACGCCGGCTTGCCGCGTTACCGTGAAGCCGGGGCGCAATGGCTGGTGCAGCGCGATTTTCATCCGATTCCAGAGCAGGTCATCTGCGTCAACGGCGGCCAGCACGGTTTGCTGTGCGCGATGATGGCGCTGCTGCGTGCTGGCGATACGGTAGTCACCGAGCAACTGACTTATCCTGGACTGATTACGGCTGCGCGCATGTTGGGCGTGCGCCTGATTGGCCTGGAAATGGATGAGGAGGGCGTGTTGCCCACGGCGCTGGATGAGGTCTGTCGTAATCACCGGATTTCGGCGTTGTACTGCACGCCGACTATTCAGAATCCCACGACGGCGGTGTTGTCGGTGGCGCGTCGCGAAGCCTTGGCCAAGGTGTGTCGTGAGCACAACCTGCTGATTCTCGAAGACGAAGCCCACGGCGTGCTGGTTGAAGATCGCCCGCCGCCCCTCAGCTATTTCGCGCCTGAGCGTACGATTTTGATCAGCAGTCTGAGCAAAGCGGTGTCGGCAGGGTTGCGGGTAGGCTACGTCCATGCACCGCCCGCGCTGGTCAGTCGTATTTCCGCGGCGTTGCGCTCGACCTGCTGGATGGCGACGCCTGTGACCCTGGAACTGGCCACCCAGTGGATCGAAAACGGCACGGCGGAATATCTGTTGCGCCAACAAATCAACGAAATCAGCCGCCGCAAGACCTTGGTCGAGGATTTATTGACCGGGCTGGCGTATCGCACCCACCTCAACAGCCCGCATTTCTGGATCGAGGTACCAGAGCCATGGCGTGCGTCGGAAATCGAGGCAGAGCTCAGGCAGAACAATTACCTGATCGCCACCGCAGAGGCGTTTGCCGTGGGGCAGACCGCGGTGCCGCAGTTTATACGGGCGAGTATCTGTAATACCTCGGGCGATGATCAGTTATTGCGCGAAGGGTTTGATGCGCTGGCGACGGCGCTGGGGCAGGGGGGCGGGCGGTTTCATCTGTAAATCCGCGTTACCGTTCATCGCAGGCAAGCCAGCTCCCACAGGGGAACGCATTCCAACTGCGGGAGCTGGCTTGCCTGCGATAGCGTCAGATCAGGCGCCAGAGATCACTTGAAGCGCCGCTCCACACCCTTCTCCACCAGAATCTTCGCCGAAATCTCTTCCACCGAAAAATGCGTGGAATTGATGTGTGCAATATTCTCGCGACGGAACAGATTTTCCACTTCACGCACCTCGAACTCGCACTGCGCATAGCTGGAGTAGCGGCTGTTGGGCTTGCGTTCGTTACGGATGGCGGTCAGGCGGTCCGGGTCGATGGTCAGGCCGAACAGTTTGTGCGAATGGGCGCGTAGGGCGGCGGGCAGCGTCAGGTGTTCCATATCGTCTTCGGTCAGCGGGTAGTTGGCCGCACGGATACCGAATTGCATGGCCATGTACAGACAGGTCGGGGTCTTGCCGCAACGCGACACGCCCACCAGGATCAGGTCGGCCTTGTCGTAGTAGTGGGTGCGGGCGCCATCATCGTTGTCGAGGGCAAAGTTCACCGCCTCGATACGCTCCATATAGTTGGAGTTATGCCCGATGGAGTGGGACTTTCCGACAGAGTATGAAGAATGCTCACTCAACTCCTGTTCCAATGGCGCCAGGAAGGTCGAGAAAATGTCGATCATGAAACCATTCGACGTTGCGAGAATCTCACGAATGTCTTGATTGACGATGGTGTCGAAAATGATCGGGCGAAAACCGTCTTTCTCAGCCGCCAGATTGATTTGTTGTACCATGGCCCGCGCTTTATCCACGCTGTCTATATAAGGCCGGGTGAATTTGGCGAAGGTAATGTTTTCGAACTGCGCAAGCAGGCTCTGGCCCAGTGTTTCGGCTGTGATGCCGGTGCCGTCGGAAATAAAGAAAGCAGATCGTTTCATTTGAGCCCTGGGCCTTAAGCTGATGGCGAATCTTGGATATGATAGGCGCGATTTTGCCGTCCCGCAGTGGGCCGCATTCTCACTTATTTTCCAGGTCCAGGCCACAAGCGCTGGCGTTAGCTCCTACTGAGCAACCCGCGTCCTGAGCTTTTCCAACACAGAAAGTGGAGAGATCACCTTGGTAGAGTACGTAGTTTCCCTCGATAAGCTCGGCGTCCATGATGTAGAGCATGTGGGGGGCAAGAACGCATCCCTCGGCGAGATGATCAGTAATCTTGCAGGCGCTGGTGTCTCGGTGCCCGGTGGTTTCGCCACCACGGCCCAGGCTTACCGCGACTTCCTCGAGCTGAGCGGCCTCAACGCCCAGATCCACGCCGCGCTGGATGCCCTGGACGTCGACGACGTCAACGCCCTGGCCAAGACCGGCGCCCAGATCCGTCAGTGGATCATGGAAGCCGAGTTCCCCGAGAAGCTCAACGAAGAAATTCGCACCGCCTTCGCCACCCTGTCCGCCGGCAACCCGGACATGGCCGTCGCCGTACGCTCCTCGGCCACCGCCGAAGACTTGCCGGACGCCTCCTTTGCCGGTCAGCAGGAAACCTTCCTGAATATCCGTGGCGTGGAAAACGTCATTCGCGCGGCCAAGGAAGTATTCGCCTCGCTGTTCAACGACCGCGCTATTTCCTACCGTGTACACCAGGGCTTCGACCACAAGCTGGTGGCCTTGTCTGCCGGTGTGCAGCGCATGGTGCGTTCGGAAACCGGCACTGCCGGCGTGATGTTCACCCTGGACACTGAGTCGGGCTTCCGTGATGTGGTATTCATTACCGGTGCCTACGGCCTGGGCGAAACCGTCGTACAAGGCGCGGTCAACCCTGACGAATTCTACGTGCACAAACATACTCTTGAGGCCGGCCGCCCGGCCATCCTGCGCCGCAACCTGGGCAGCAAGGCGATCAAGATGATCTACGGCGACGAGGCCAAGGCCGGTCGCTCGGTGAAAACCGTTGACGTCGACAAGGCCGAGCGCGCGCGCTTCTGCCTGACCGATGCAGAAGTCAGCGAGCTGGCCAAACAGGCGATGATCATCGAGAAGCACTACAAGTGCCCGATGGACATCGAGTGGGCCAAGGACGGTGACGACGGCAAGCTATATATCGTGCAAGCGCGTCCGGAAACCGTGAAGAGCCGCACTTCGGCCAATGTCATGGAGCGTTACCTGCTCAAGGAAACCGGCACCGTACTGGTGGAAGGCCGTGCCATTGGCCAGCGCATCGGTGCTGGCAAGGTGCGGATCATCAAGGACGTGTCGGAAATGGACAAAGTCCAGCCCGGCGACGTGCTGGTTTCCGACATGACCGACCCGGACTGGGAGCCGGTGATGAAGCGCGCCAGCGCCATTGTCACCAACCGAGGCGGGCGTACTTGCCACGCGGCGATCATCGCCCGTGAACTGGGGATCCCGGCGGTAGTCGGCTGCGGCAACGCCACCCAACTGCTCAAGGAGGGCCAGGGTGTCACCGTGTCCTGCGCCGAAGGCGACACCGGTTTCATCTTCGAAGGTGAGCTGGGCTTCGACATCAAGCAAAACTCTATCGACGCCATGCCGGACCTGCCGTTCAAGATCATGATGAACGTCGGCAACCCGGACCGCGCCTTCGATTTCGCGCAGTTGCCGAACGCCGGGGTGGGCCTGGCCCGCCTGGAGTTCATCATCAATCGCATGATCGGCGTGCACCCAAAGGCCTTGTTGAACTATGACGGCCTGCCGCTGGATATCAAGGAAAGCGTCGACAAGCGCATCGCCGGCTACAACGACCCGGTGGGCTTCTATGTCGAGAAGCTGGTGGAAGGCATCAGTACGCTGGCGGCGGCGTTCTACCCGAAAAAGGTCATCGTGCGCCTGTCGGACTTCAAGTCCAACGAATACGCCAACCTGATCGGCGGCAAGCTCTACGAGCCGGAAGAAGAAAACCCGATGCTGGGCTTCCGTGGCGCCTCGCGTTACATCAGCGAAGCGTTCCGCGACTGCTTCGAGCTTGAGTGCCGTGCCCTCAAGCGCGTGCGCAACGAGATGGGCCTGACCAACGTCGAGATCATGGTGCCGTTCGTACGCACCCTGGGCGAAGCGAGCCAAGTGGTCGACCTGCTGGCCGAAAACGGCTTGACCCGTGGCGAGAACGGCCTGCGCGTGATCATGATGTGCGAATTGCCGTCCAACGCCATCCTGGCCGAAGAATTCCTGGAGTTCTTCGACGGTTTCTCCATCGGCTCCAACGACCTGACCCAGCTGACCCTGGGCCTGGACCGCGACTCCGGGATCATCGCTCACCTGTTCGACGAGCGTAACCCTGCGGTCAAAAAGCTGCTGGCCAATGCCATCCAGGCGTGTAACAAGGCCGGCAAGTACATCGGTATCTGCGGCCAAGGCCCTTCCGACCACCCTGACCTGGCCAAATGGCTGATGGAGCAGGGCATCGAAAGCGTCTCGCTGAACCCGGACTCTGTGCTGGAAACCTGGTTCTTCCTGGCGGAAGGCCAAGCGTCCGCTTAAAGTCGCAACGTCAAAAGTGCCGGTCACTCGTGAGGGTGACCGGCATTCTTATCTGTACTGGGCGGGAACTCCTTGCGGACGCCGCCCTTTTTTGTGCAAGAGCATTATGCAAAGCAGCAGCAACCTGTTTCCCGTCGCCTTGATCAGCGCTGAACGTCGTGGCGACCTGAGTGAAGACGTCTACCGGCTCAAACCCGGCAATAGCCCTGATGGCACCGTCGAGCTGGCGGTCACCCGTTTGGGCCTGGCCGATGTCCCTGAAAACCGGGGCACGCCGATTATTTTGTTGCATGGCAGCTTTTCCAATCGGCGCTTCTGGTACTCGCCCAAGGGGATCGGCCTGGGCGCGTACCTGGCGCGCCGGGGTTTTGATGTGTGGATCCCGGAAATGCGCGGCCATGGGCTGTCCAAGCGCAACCATGAATACGCCAGAAACCGCGTCGCCGATTACGCCTGCTACGATTTGCCGGCCGTGGGTGCCTTTGTGCGTGAGCAAAGCGGGCAGGTCCCGCACTGGATCGGGCACTCCCTCGGTGCCACGACCTTGGCTGCGGCCCTGGGCGGGCAACACTTGGGGGCGCCTGAGGTGGCTTCGGTGGCATTGTTTGGCTGTCAGGTCAGCCGCACCCATTGGCCGTTGAAAATTCCACCGCTGGAGTGGGGTACTCGGTTGATCCTCAAGCGCCTTGCCCATGTGTCTGGCCCACGCTTCAAGCGCGGCCCCGAGGATGAGCCGGCGGGAGTGATGATCGAAGCGATGCGCTGGAATGGCCTGTTCGGCCGCTTCGGCGATGCCGAATGTGACTGGTGGAAAGGCTTGGCGCAGATCGATGTGCCGTTGCTCGCGGTCAGTGCGGCGGGCGATCGGCAAGACCCGGACTGGGCGTGTCGCAAACTCTTCGAGCAGGTCGGCAGCGAGCATCGCCAGTATCTGTGCCTGGGGCGCGAGCAGGGTTTCAGCGAGGACTTCGGGCATGTGCAGATGCTGGTCAGCAAAGCTGCGCAGGCCGAAGTATGGCCACTGGTGGAACGGTGGTTGAACGACCCACTGACACCATTATTCGGGACTCGGCCCCAAGTAGCCGCAGCAGTTTGAGCAAACGCTCTACCAAGGGCGTTTCACTCTTGAGTGGTTGCGGCTAAGATATGACGCGCTGGGCGCTTCTGGTCATATTCAGTCGCGCAACGTGTATTGCGTTGCGCTGATGCGGGTCCGATCATGGCGGCCCACCACTGGCAGGCACTTAAAGAATGCCTGTCGCGGCGCGTTTTTCTGATGTACACCGTGGATGTTCGATCTCTTCTTTGACGACAGGAGCTTCTCGATGAACCATTACGTGACCCCCGACCTGTGTGACGCCTACCCGGAACTGGTGCAGGTAGTGGAGCCGATGTTCAGCAACTTCGGTGGCCGAGATTCTTTTGGGGGTGAGATCGTCACCATCAAATGCTTCGAAGATAATTCCCTGGTAAAGGAACAGGCTGACCAGCCGGGCGCCGGCAAAGTGATGGTCGTTGACGGCGGAGGCTCACTGCGCCGCGCGTTGCTGGGCGATCTGATTGCCGATAAAGCTGCGAAAAATGGCTGGGAAGGGTTGGTGATCTATGGTTGCGTCCGGGATGTGGATGTTCTCGCCCAGACCGACTTGGGTGTGCAGGCCCTGGCCTCCCACCCGATGAAAACCGACAAGCGGGGCCTCGGTGACCTGAACGTCGTCGTGACATTCGCGGGTGTGACGTTCCGTCCGGGTGAGTACATCTACGCCGACAATAACGGCGTGATCGTGTCGCCCAGCCCGCTGAAAATGCCTGAATAAACCCAAGGAGTCTGGATGTTCGAGGAAGAGAACGCGCAATGGGGGCTGGTGCATGCCCTGGTGCTGGATGGTAAAGGCGGTGCGCGTTCGATTGCCCGGACTGAGCTCGACGATCTGCAGTTGCAACCCCAGGAAAGCCTGTGGCTGCATTGGGATCGCAGCCATCCCCAGACCCAGACCTGGCTGCGCAAATCCAGTGGCCTGAGCGAATTTGCCTGCGACCTGCTGCTGGAGGAGAACACCCGCCCACGGTTGTTGCCGTTGCCCGACGCCGAATTGCTGTTGTTTCTGCGCGGGATCAATCTCAACCCCGGGGCAGAGCCGGAGGACATGGTTTCGGTGCGTATCTTCGCCGCCGCCAATCGTGTGATCTCCCTGCGTTTGCGCCCGTTGCGCGCCACCGATGAGCTATTGGTGCAACTGGCGGACGGCAAAGGCCCCAAAACGGCGTCTGAACTCATCCTTTATATGGCTCAGTACCTGACCAACAAAGTGCAGGATCTGGTGACAGGGTTGTCAGAAATCGTCGATTCCGAGGAAGAAAAACTCGATGCCGACGAACGGTATACCCCGGAGCACGGCAGCGTTTTGCAGATCCGTCGGCGCGCGGCCGGGCTCAAGCGGTTTTTGGCACCACAGCGGGATATTTTTGCCCAGCTGACGCGAATAAAATTGGCATGGTTCTGCGATGACGATGCTGACTATTGGAACGAGTTGCACAACAGTCTGACCCGTTACCTGGAAGAGCTGGAACTGGCCAGAGAGCGCGTGGGGCTTGTGCTTGAGGCCGAAGACCGGCGCTTGAGCCTGCGCATGAACCGCACCATGTATCGCTTCGGGATCATCACCGGGATCTTCTTGCCGATGAGTTTTCTCACCGGTTTGCTCGGTATAAATGTGGGTGGCATTCCGTTCTCCGAGAGCCCCTACGGATTCATGATTGCGTGCCTGTTGATGGTCTCGGTGGCCCTGGGACAATGGTGGCTATTTCGACGATTACGATGGGTTTGAGCTGAATATGACCTGAACGTAGGAAAGGGTCGATGTGACCCGATGAATTTTACCCTCGTCTTTTAATTCACTTGCGAGAGGTCTCTATGCACGATCCGTTCGAACAGTCTTTGCGTGACATGCTCAATGCTTCGCCATCCAACCGTGATGACGATGCTTGCCTGGGTCGCGTATTGAAAACCGCCAACCGTCAGGTCGGTGCGGGTGATCTGTTCGGTCTGCTCGGGCGTTGGTTGCCGGCATTGATGATGGCCCTGAACAACGGTTCGGCCCATGTGTCACCGGTTTCCCGCCGTAAACCTCTTGCTCGCACTGCTGATAAGGCTGATTGAATATGGAACTTGATCTCTGGACCCAGAGCCTGGTCACTGCGATGACCGCATTGTGGACCAAGGTTGCGAATTTCATTCCCAACCTGTTTGGTGCCCTGGTCCTGGTGTTGCTGGGCTTTGTCGTGGCCAAGTTGCTCGACACCCTGTTGTCCAAGCTGCTCGCCAAACTCGGGCTGGATCGCCTGATGGCCGGCACCGGTTTGACCAAATTGCTGGGTCGCGCCGGGCTGCAGGTGCCGATTTCTACCTTGATCGGCAAGATCGTCTACTGGTTTGTTCTACTTATTTTTCTGGTTTCTGCAGCGCAATCCCTTGGACTTGAGCGAGTTTCAGCTACGCTCGACATGCTGGCACTGTATTTGCCGAAAGTTTTCGGCGGCGCGCTGGTGTTGCTGGTAGGTGTTTTACTCGCGCAATTGGCCAATGGGCTGGTGCGCGGGGCCGCTGAAGGCGTGGGGTTGGACTACGCGGCAGGCTTGGGGCGAATCGCACAGGGGCTGGTGATCATCATCAGTATTTCCGTCGCGATCAGCCAGTTGGAGGTCAAGACTGACCTGCTGAACCACGTCATTGTGATTGTTTTGATTACCGTTGGTCTGGCCGTTGCACTGGCCATGGGTTTGGGAAGCCGGGAAATTGCCGGTCAGATTCTTGCGGGAATCTATGTGCGTGAGCTATATCAGGTTGGGCAACAAGTGCGTGTGGGCGAGGTTGAAGGGCAGATCGAGGAGATCGGCACGGTCAAGACGACAGTGCTGACCGATGACGGAGAACTGGTTTCGCTGTCCAACCGGATTCTCCTGGAGCAGCAGGTCAGTAGCCGCTAATCCGGCAAACCCTGCTAATGTACGCCGCCGCAAACCCGGGTGACCGGGTTGCAACGGACATTGACCTGACTGCCGGCACGACTTGTTTTGAATAAAGCCCAAACGCTGTCCACGCGCTATGACCCCCGTGAGCTCTCTGATGAGGAGTTGGTCGCGCGCTCGCACACGGAGCTGTTTCACGTAACACGCGCGTACGAAGAATTGATGCGCAGGTATCAACGCACTCTGTTCAACGTTTGTTCAAGGTATTTGGGGAACGATAGAGACGCGGACGATGTCTGTCAGGAAGTGATGCTCAAGGTGCTATATGGCCTGAAGAACTTCGAGGGCAAATCGAAGTTCAAGACCTGGCTGTACAGCATCACGTACAACGAGTGCATCACGCAGTATCGGAAGGAACGGCGAAAGCGTCGCTTGATGGACGCATTGAGTCTGGACCCCCTTGAGGAGGCGTCTGAAGAAAAGGCGCCGGCACCCGAGGAGAAGGGCGGACTTGATCGCTGGTTGGTGCATGTGAACCCGATTGACCGGGAAATTCTGGTGCTTCGCTTTGTCGCAGAGCTGGAATTCCAGGAAATCGCTGACATCATGCATATGGGCTTGAGTGCTACAAAAATGCGGTACAAACGTGCTCTTGATAAATTACGTGAGAAATTTGCGGGCGAGACTGAAACTTAGTGCGTAGCAAATATCTCTTACGTGTAGGCAAGTTCTGTTAGACTTGTCGCCGAGTTGTCCCCCGGTTTGTGGGACTGCTTTACAATCACCAGATGGGGATTTAACGGATGAAACTGAAAAACACCTTGGGCTTGGCCATTGGTTCTCTTATTGCCGCTACTTCTTTCGGCGTTCTGGCACAAGGCCAAGGCGCAGTTGAAGGCGAGCTGTTCTACAAGAAGCAGTACAACGATAGCGTTAAGCACATCGAAGACGGCTTCAACCCAGGCGCTCGCATTGGTTACTTCCTGACCGACGATCTGTCGTTGAATCTGTCGTACGACAAGACCAACCACACCCGTTCGAACGACGGCACTGGCAACCAGAAGATCAAAGGTGACACTGGCAGCCTCGTTGCTCAGTACCACTTCGGTCAGGCTGGCGTTGATAGCCTGCGTCCATACGTTGAAGGCGGTTTCGGCCACCAGAGCCGTACCAACGTCAAGGCTGATGGCCACAGCGGTCGCGACCAGACCACTTTCGCCACCATCGGTACCGGCGTGAAGTACTACTTCACCAACAACCTGTACGCACGTGCTGGTGTTGAAGCTGACTACGGTCTGGACAACGGCAAGTGGGACTACTCCGCACTGGTTGGCCTGGGCGTGAACTTCGGCGGTAACGCTGGCGCAGCTGCTCCAGCTCCTACCCCAGCACCAGCTCCAGAGCCAGTTCCAGAGCCAGAAGCTCCGGTTGCTCAGGTTGTTCGTGTTGAGCTGGACGTTAAGTTCGACTTCGACAAGTCGGTTGTTAAGCCTAACAGCTACGGCGACGTGAAAAACCTGGCCGACTTCATGGCTCAGTACCCAGACACCAACGTAGAAGTTGCTGGTCACACTGACTCCGTCGGTCCAGACGCTTACAACCAGAAGCTGTCCCAGCGTCGTGCTGACGCTGTTAAGCAAGTCCTGGTTAAAGATGGCGTAGCTCCTAGCCGCATCACTTCCGTTGGTTACGGTGAGTCCCGCCCAGTTGCTGACAACGCAACTGAAGCTGGCCGCGCTGTTAACCGTCGCGTAGAAGCAGCTGTTGAAGCCACCGCTAAGTAATTAGCCTGGCTTTACAAAAAAACCCGGCTTAGGCCGGGTTTTTTTCGCCTGGAATTTGCCTCAGGCACTGGCCGCCGTCGCCAGGCAAGCCGCCTGCGCAGCATCAGCAACGCTACCAATCACCAGGATAGCCGGGCTCTTCAGGGCGAACGCTTGCGCATCCTCATGCATCCGCTCCAGATCGCTGCGGCATTCGCGCTGCTGGGGCAGCGAAGCATTTTCGATCATCGCCACGGGCATGTCCGGGGTCATCCCACCTTCGAGCAACTGCTGACGAATCTCCTCCAGCTTCGCCACGCCCATGTACACCACCAGTGTGGTTCCACTTTCCGCCAGTGCGCGCCAGTTCAACGGGCTGTCGTCCTGAGTATGAGCAGTGACCAGCGTCACCCCACGGCTCACACCGCGTAACGTCAGGGGAATATCGCAGCTCGTCGCCCCGGCTAACCCCGACGTGATGCCGTTGACCAACTCCACCTCAATGCCACGTTCGCGCAGCCACAGCGCCTCTTCGCCACCGCGACCAAAAATGCACGGGTCGCCGCCCTTGAGCCGCACCACGCATTTGCCCTGGCGGGCATAACGCAGCATCAGGCGATGGATAAAATCCTGAGGGGTGGAGCGGCAGCCACCGCGTTTACCGACGGTAATCACGCGTGCATCGCCGCAGTGTTCGAGCACGGCCGGGTTGACCAGGTCATCAATCAGCACCACGTCCGCTTCATGCAGGGCTCTGACTGCCTTGAGGGTCAACAACTCCGGATCACCGGGCCCCGCGCCTACCAGCCACACTTTTGCGCTCATGTTGTTCCCCTTACACACTGATGGCGATTGGCTGCGGTTTGCTGGCCAAAAGACGTTTGATTTCCGGCACGCAGGAGCCGCATTGGGTGCCGCAACCCAGTTCCCGTTTAAGTCCATCCAGGTCCAGGCCACGACCAACGCCCGCACACACGGCGTTTTCGCTGACGTTCTTGCAGTTACACACAATCTTGTTGCTTGCCGTTGCGCCACCGGGTGGCGCGCTTAAAGGTGCCAACAGCCAGCGTCGCAGTTGCTCGTCGGCGCGGCCTTCCAGCCACAGGCTTTGCAACCAGTGGCGGGCCAGGGTTTCGCCGGCCAGGCGCAGGGCGGTGATACGGCCTTTTTCGATTTTCACGCGCTTGCCGATCGAGCGGCGCGGGTCGTCGTAGGCCATGACCGGACCGTCGTTCAGGCCCAGCAAGTGGTCAATCCGAGTCAACAATTGCAGGTCCGGCGCCTCGGTATGGGCTGCCCGTACCAGCAACGCAGGGCGTTCACGGCCGGTCAGGCTAAGGCTGACGTAGGCAAATTCCTCACACAGCGGGCGTAGCGCTTCGAAATGCAGCTGCACATTGCCCTCGATCAGCGCGAACAGCTGCCACGGCAGTTGCACGGCTTCCAGGCGCACCCCGCTGTGCTTGAGTTCAGGCTGTTTGGACAGTGGGTCAAACGCCGGTTGGGTGATCACGTTTACGCCGCCCTTGAGAAAGCGGTCGCCCCAATGCATCGGCAGAAATGCCTGGCCGGGCCGTACGCTGTCATCGCTGCTGACAGCGACGATTACGCTGCCGCGACGGCTTTTCAGGCTGACCAGGTCACCTTCCTGGAGGCGGTGGCGGCGAAGCTCGTCCGGGTGCAGGCTCAACAGCGCTTCACTGACATGCCCGAACAACTGCGCGGCCGTGCCGGTGCGGCTCATGCCGTGCCACTGGTCACGCAGACGGCCGGTGATCAAGGTCAGGGGGAAGCGCGCGTCCCGTTGTTCCTTGGCCGCGCGGTAAGGGTCGGCCACAAACCGCGCCCGGCCATTGTCGGTGGGGAAGATGCCATCGCAATACACGCGCGCTGTGCCTGTCTGTGCGCCTGTGGGAAACGGCCATTGCTGCGGGCCGAGTTGGTCGAGCAGGCCATGGCTGATACCGGACAAGTCGAGGTCACGCCCTTGGGTGAGCCCCTTGAACTCGTCAAACAGCTGCGCCGGCTGTGCAAAGGCGAACAGGCTGGGCAACCCTGGCCGCAGGCGACGCTCCAGACGCTGTGCGAAATCTACGGTAATTGCCCAGTCCGCCCGCGCCTCTCCCGGTGGGTTGATGGCGCGGCGTACGTGGGAAATACGCCGCTCGGAGTTGGTGACCGTGCCGTCTTTCTCGCCCCAACTGGCGGCAGGCAACAGCAGGTCGGCATAAATGGCGGTTTCGGTGGTGCGAAAAGCCTCCTGCAACACCACGAACGGGCACGCCGCCAAGGCCGCACGCACGGCGTTCTGGTCGGGCAAGGATTGTGCAGGGTTGGTGCAGGCGATCCACAGGGCCTTGATCTTGCCGGCCTGCATCTGTTCAAACAGTTCGATCGCGCTAAGGCCGGTGGGCGCAGGAAGTTGCTCCACGCCCCAGTAGGCGGCCACTTCAGCGCGATGTTCCGGGTTGGACGCCTCGCGGTGGCCCGGCAGCAGGTTGGACAGGCTGCCGGTTTCGCGACCGCCCATGGCATTCGGTTGACCGGTCAGGGAAAACGGCCCGCACCCCGGCCTGCCAATGGTGCCCGTGGCCAAGTGCAGGTTGATCAACGCGCTGTTTTTTGCGCTGCCGGCAGTGGATTGGTTGAGGCCCATGCACCACAGCGACAAAAAGCTGCTGGATGTGCCGACCCACTGCGCACATAGGCGCAGTTGTTCGACGCTGATCCCGCACAACTGCGTGACCATCTGCGGCGTGTAGTCATGCACCAGGCGCTTGAGCTCGGCCAGGCCATCGGTGTGGGCCTGGATGAACGCACGATCAACCCAGTCTTCCCACAGCAGCAGATGCAAAATCCCGTGAAACAACGCCACGTCCGTCCCCGGCAAGATTGCCAGGTGCAGGTCAGCCAAATCGCAGGTGTCTGTACGCCGCGGATCAATCACCAGTACTTTCATCTGCGGGCGCTGCGCCTTGGCCTGCTCCAGGCGTCGGAACAATACCGGGTGGGCGTAGGCCATATTGCTGCCGACGATCATCACGCAGTCGCTGTTTTCCAGGTCTTCATAACTGCACGGCGGCGCATCGGCGCCCAGGCTGCGCTTGTAGCCGACCACCGCCGATGACATGCACAGCCGAGAATTGCTGTCGATATTGTTGGTGCCCACCAACGCCCGGGCCAGCTTGTTGAAGCTGTAGTAATCCTCGGTCAACAGTTGCCCCGAAATATAGAACGCCACGCTGTCCGGGCCGTGCTCGGCGATGGTCTCGGCGAACACGTTGGCGGCGTGATCCAGGGCGGTGTCCCAGTCGGTACGGGTACGGGCCAAACCTTTGCCCAGGCGTAACTCCGGATACAGGGCGCGTGCGCTCACGTCGCCGGTCAGGTGCAGGCTGGCGCCTTTGCTGCACAATTTGCCGAAGTTGGCCGGATGGCTAGGATCGCCTTGCACCCCCAGGATCTGCTCGCCGTCATGCTCGATCAGCACGCCGCAGCCCACGCCGCAATAACAGCAGGTGGACGCGGTGGTCTGGCGGTTCATCAACCCGCGTCCCGCAGGGCCAGCATCACCCGGCCGTTTTCTACCCGGGCCTGATGATGGTGGGCGCAGCCGATATCCGGCGCCTGGGCTTCGCCGGACGCCAGGTCAATCTGCCAGTTGTGCAGCGGGCAGGCGACGCGCTTGCCATAGATTAAGCCTTGGGAGAGCGGGCCGCCCTTGTGCGGGCAACGGTCGTCAAGGGCGAAGACTTCGTCGTCACTGGTACGAAAAATCGCGATGTCGCCTTTGGGCCCACTGATGATGCGCGAGCCCAGGGTATTGATTTCATCAAGGGCGCAGATATCCAGCCAGTTCATAGCGACACCTCCAGTTGTTTGACCGGGATAACGTCGAACTCCTTTTTCAGCAGCGGCTGTTCCAGGCGTTCCTTCCACGGGTCCTGTTCGAATGACAACGAGAACTGCAAACGCTCATTGAGCGCCTGGCGGCGGGCCGGGTCTTCGAGTACGGCCTTCTTGATGTGCTCCATGCCCACTCGTTGCAGGTAGTGCACCGTGCGTTCCAGGTAGAACGCTTCTTCGCGGTACAGCTGCAGAAATGCGCCGTTGTATTCGCGCACTTCATCGGCGGTCTTGAGCTTGACGAAAAACTCCGCGACTTCGGTCTTGATGCCGCCGTTGCCGCCGATATACATCTCCCAACCGGAGTCGACACCGATAATTCCCACGTCCTTGATGCCCGCTTCCGAACAGTTGCGTGGGCAACCGGACACCGCCAGCTTGACCTTGTGCGGTGACCACATATTGAACAGGTCATGCTCAAGCTCAATGCCCAATTGGGTGGAATTCTGCGTGCCGAAACGGCAGAACTCGCTGCCCACGCAGGTTTTCACGGTGCGGATGGATTTGCCGTAGGCATGGCCGGACGGCATGTCCAGGTCCTTCCACACCCCTGGCAAGTCCTGCTTCTTGATGCCGAGCAAGTCGATGCGCTGGCCGCCGGTGACCTTGACCATCGGCACGTTGTATTTGTCGGCCACATCGGCGATGCGGCGCAGCTCCGAAGGATTGGTCACGCCGCCCCACATCCGTGGGACTACAGAGTAGGTGCCGTCTTTCTGAATATTGGCGTGGGCCCGTTCGTTGATCAGTCGTGATTGCGGGTCGTCCTTGGCCTCGCCCGGCCAGGTTGAAATCAGGTAGTAGTTGAGAGCGGGGCGACATGTTGCACAGCCATTGGGGGTACGCCAGTTCAGGTAGCGCATGGTGCTGTCGATAGTCAGCAAGTGCTGCTCGCGGATAGCCTGACGGATCTGCCCGTGATTAAGGTCGCTGCACCCACAGATGGCCTTTTCGCTTTTGGGTTTGACGTCAGCCGCGCCGCCCACGGTGTTGATCAGGATCTGCTCAACCAGCCCGGCACAGGAACCGCAGGAGCTGGCGGCCTTGGTGTGTTTTTTCACCTCATCGACGCTGAACAGCCCTTGTTCCTGGATTGCCTTGACGATGGTGCCTTTGCACACGCCGTTGCAGCCGCAGACTTCGGCGCTGTCGGCCATGCTCATGGCTTTGTCCTGGCCTTGATGGCCCACATCGCCCAAGGCGTTCTCACCGAACATCAGGTGATCGCGGATCTCGCCAATTGCATGGTTCTCACGGATCTGGCGGAAGTACCAACCACCATCCGCGGTATCGCCGTACAGGCACGCACCGACCAGGATGTCGTCCTTGATTACCAGCTTCTTGTATACGCCGCCGATCGGGTCGGAGAGGGTGATGGTCTCGGTGCCTTCACCGCCCATGAAGTCGCCGGCAGAAAAGAGGTCGATGCCGGTCACCTTCAGCTTGGTCGAGGTCACCGAGCCTTTGTAAGTGGCAAAGCCCAGTTGGGCCAAGTGGTTGGCGCAGACCTTGGCCTGTTCGAACAGCGGCGCCACCAGGCCATAGGCGATCCCGCGATGGCTGGCGCATTCGCCGATCGCGTAGATGCGCGGGTCGTAGGTTTGCATCGTGTCGTTGACCAGGATCCCACGGTTGCAGGGGATGCCGGACTTCTCCGCCAGTTCGGTGTTGGGGCGGATACCGGCGGCCATCACCACCAGGTCGGCCGGGATGATGTCGCCATTTTTGAATTGCACCGAGCCGACGCGACCATTACCGGCATCATGCAAGGCCTGGGTTTGCTCGCACAGGCGAAACACCAGGCCACGGCTTTCCAGTTCGGTTTGCAGCAACTGGCCGCTGGTCTTGTCCAGTTGCCGTTCCAGCAGCCATTCGCCGATATGCACCACCGTGACGTGCATACCGCGCAGTATCAGGCCGTTGGCCGCTTCCAGGCCGAGCAGGCCGCCACCGATCACCACCGCGTGCTTGTGGGTCTTGGCGGTGTCGATCATCGCTTGGGTGTCGGCAATGTCACGGTAGCCAATCACGCCCTGCAAGGTGTTGCCGGGAATCGGCAGGATAAACGGCGTAGAACCGGTGGCGATCAGCAGGCGATCGTACTCGGCCTCGGTGCCGTCTTCGGCAATGACTTTGCGCTTGACCCGGTCGATCTGCACCACCTTGCGGTTGAGCAGCAGCTTGACGTTGTTATCCAGGTACCAGTCGAGGTCGTTGAGCACGATCTCTTCGAAGGTTTGCTCACCGGCCAGCACCGGCGACAGCAGGATGCGGTTGTAGTTGGTGTGGGGCTCGGCGCCGAACACGGTGATGTCGTACAGCTCGCTGCTCAGCTTGAGCAATTCTTCAAGGGTGCGAACCCCGGCCATGCCGTTGCCGATCATCACCAGTTTGAGTTTTTTCATGTCGTTCTCCGCAATGGCTCGACAAATCATGCGCAAACAAAAAAAGGCGTCCCCGCTAGTCAGCTAGCGAGGACGCCTTTGTCCTGGTCCCGTTCTCTCGGGAAGCTCGACCCTTCGACGTTGAAGGGGCGGCTATATGTGGGTTGTTGGCAAGACCTAATGCAGCAGCTGTGCCAAGTTGCATACCCCCAGTTTTATTGGGCGTTTAAACAGGAGAGAGGTGGATTTTGCTCGTTAGTGGTGCAGCAGCCAGTACAGCAGCACCAGATTGATCAACAGCGAGGCCGCTGCCAGGGTTTGCCAGACCTTCAGCGGCTCGCGCTCCAGCAGCGGCCGTGGCCGCACGCTCAGTTCGCGGCGGTCGGCCTGTTCCAGCACCAGCAGCCATTCTTCGGCAGTTTCATAGCGGTGTGCGGGCAGGGCGGCCACGGCGCGCTCCAGGCTGTGGGGCAACCAATCCGGCAGATCAGGGCGATAGCGGCTGGCGCTGACAGGCTGGTTGAAACGCGGGCGTTGGAAGGCTTCGATTTCGCCGTAGGGGTAATGCCCGGTCAGCAGGTAATACAAGGTCACACCGACACTATACAAATCCTGTTGCGCAGTAGGATGCTCGCCACCGAAAGCTTCGGGTGCGATAAAACTCGGGGTGCCGGGCAGTAAGTGGGCACGGTCTTCAGAAAGGCCAGGGCAGTAGGCCAGGCCAAAGTCCAGCACCCGCAGTTCCCCGTCATCACCCAGCAGCAGGTTTTCCGGTTTTATGTCGCGGTGCAGAATCTGTCGACGATGCAGCAGGCCCACGGCGCGCAGCAAGCGTTCGGCGATCGACTGCCATTGCGCCAGCGGCAGCGGGCCTTGTTGTTGAAACAGCTGGGCGAGGGTCTGCCCGGGGTATTCGCGCATCACGTAGTACAAATGCTGACGACCACTGGCGGTATGCACCTCCGGAAAGGCACGGCCAGCGACGCGGCGCAGAAACCATTCCTCCGATAACAAGGCTTGGGCGGCGTCAGTGTCATCGTCTTGGCGCAAGGGCAAGGTCTTGAGCAGCCAGGATTGCCGCTGCGCATCGTGCACGCGATACAGCAACGACTGCCGACTCTGCGCGAGCACGCTTTGCACCTCCCAGCCTTCAAAGGTCTGCCCAGCCTTCAGCGGCGGCGGCAGTGGCCATTGCTGCAACTGCACCAAGGCGTCGCCGAGGGTGGCGGCGCCGAGTTGGTCGATGCGCACCAGCAAGGCGCTGGCGTTGTCTTGGCTGCCTGCCAGGTGCGCGGCGCTGACCAGGGTGTTGACGGCCAGGTCGAGGTCGTCTTGCTCACGCAGAATCGCGCCGATGCTGTGATCGCCCAACGTCGCCCACACCCCGTCGCTGAGCAAAAGGAAACACTCGCCCTCGCGCAATTGGCCGTCGAGGAAGTCCAGCACCAGGTGCTGATCCAGGCCGAGGGCGCGTTTGAGTACGTGCTGCATACCCGGCTGTTCCCACACATGGTCTTCGCTGAGGCGTTGCAACTCGCCGTCGAACCAGCGATATGCACGGCAATCACCGACATGGGCCAGCGTGAAGCGTTGGCCGCGAAACACCAGGGCGCTGAGGGTGGTGAGCAACGGTTGCCCACCACCGTTGGCTTGCAACCAGCGGTTTTGCGCGACCAACAGACGTTCGAGCGCCTGGGCCACCCCCCAGGTCTGCGGCGTGGCGTAGTAGTCCAGCGCCAGCGCCTGCAAGGTCGAGCGCGCGGCCAGGCCACCGTCGGCGCATTGGCTGACGCCATCGGCCAATGCGCACAGGTAGCCTTTGCTCGCCGCCAGTTCCGCCATCGGTGTGACCACCCGCAGCGCATCCTGGTTTTCACTGCGTGGGCCAATGGCGCTGGCCTGGGCGACGCTCAGTTGAAGGCTCATCAGACGCGGGCAGCGGTGACCGCAGCCGAGCCCCAGGTGGTTCTCCAGCGGCGCTTGACGCCATGCAGGCCAAACCAGGCCAGCACCCCGAGGCTGGCGAACAACCACAGCGCCAACTGATAACTGCCGGTGCTCTGTTTGATCGCGCCCATGCCGGCGGCGAGGGCGAAGCCGCCGATGCCACCGGCCATGCCGATCAAGCCGGTCATTACGCCGATCTCACTGCGAAAACGCTGCGGCACCAATTGGAATACCGCGCCATTTCCGGCACCCAGGCCGAGCATTGTGCAGACGAAAAGCGCCAGCGCCGCGTAGGAGCTGGGCAGGTTGAAACCCACTGCGGCAATACAGATCACCGCCACGCTGTACATGCCGAGCAGGGTCTTGATCCCGCCAAAACGGTCGGCCAGGGCGCCGCCCAGCGGGCGCATCAGGCTGCCACCGAACACGCAGGCCGCGGTGTAGTAACCGGCGGTCACCGGGCTCAGGCCGTATTGGTCGTTGAAGTAGCCGGGCAGGGCGCTGGCCAGGCCGATGAAGCCACCAAAGGTCACGCTGTAGAAGAACATGAACCACCAGCTGTCGCGGTCGCCCAGGGCCTTGAAGTAGTCGGCCATGGACTTGGCTTTCGGACGTTGTGGCGCGTTGCGTGCGAGCCAGGCGAATACGATCAGGGTAAGGGCCAGCGGAATCAGCGCAAAGCCGAACACATTGCTCCAGCCGAACGCAGCCGCCAGCACCGGTGCCAGCAAGGCGGCAAATACGGTGCCGGAATTACCGGCACCGGCGATGCCCATGGCCTTGCCCTGGTGCTCTGCGGGATACCACTGCGATGCCAGGGGCAGAGCCACGGCAAAGGAGGCACCGGCCATGCCCAGAAACACGCCCAGCAGCAAGGCTTGCTCGTAACTGTGGATCCCCAGCTTCCAGGCGCAGAACAGCGCCACGATCACAATCACTTGGCCTATCAGCCCGGCAGTCTTGGGTGACAGCTTGTCGGCCAACATGCCCATCAGAAAACGCAGGACCGCGCCCGCCAGGATCGGCGTGGCCACCACCAGGCCGCGCTGCTGGGTGGTCAGGTGCAGGTCGGCGGCAATTTGCACCGCCAGCGGGCCCAACAGGTACCAGACCATGAAGCTCAGGTCGAAATACAGGAACGCGGCAAACAGGGTCGGGGTGTGCCCGGATTTCCAGAAGCTTGATTTCATCACGCACCTCAACGGTTGGGGGTCTGAAACGAAAAAACGCCGCCACCGGGTTCGCGAGGGCAAACCGGGTGGGCGACGTCTTTGTCGTGGAGGGGCAACCGCCGTTGGTTACCTGTGAGGATTCTTTAGCAAGAGCTGAGCCAGATCAGCCGAGCAACTCGCTCATGGCAATAATCTGCTCTGCCACCTGGATCAGTTTCTGCTGGCGACTCATGGCCTGACGGCGCATCAGGGTGTACGCCTCTTCTTCATTACAGCTCTTCATTTTCATCAGTAGGCCCTTGGCCAACTCGATGCGTTTACGTTCGGCCAATTGCAGGTCGCGGGCCTGCAACTGCGCGCGCAGGGCCTGGTCACTCTCGAAGCGGGCCATGGCCACATCGAGGATCGGTTGCAGGCGTTGGGCCTGAATGCCTTCGACGATATAGGCACTGACGCCGGACTTGATTGCCTGGCGCATCACATTCGGGTCATGCTCATCGGTAAACATCACGATAGGCCGGGGCTGGTCGCGGCTGACCAGCACCACTTGCTCCATCACATCGCGGCCGGGTGACTCGGTATCGATCAGGATCACGTCCGGGCGCACCGTTTCGACGCGTGCGGGCAGGTCGATGGTCAGGCCGGATTCATCGATCACCTCGAAACCGGCTTCGGTCAGCGCGGCCTTGAGGCGCCCGACCTTGCGCGGGGTGTCATTGATCAACAGGATTCGTAGCATCATTGAGCTCCTGTCAGCGCAGCGCTTGACGGTGATTGTCATCGCCCAGGGCATTGAGGCGGAAGCTGCGGGCGTAACCGGCGGGGTCGGAGCCGTCCCAGATTTTGCCGTCGATCAATTGGCTGCTGCGCATCGGCGCGTCGCCAACGCTGAGGCCTAGCGCATCGGCGGCCTGGCGATACAGCGCCAATTGCTGGACCTGGCAGGCGACGCCGAGGTAGTCAGGGTCTTCACGCAACAAACCCCAACGCCGGAACTGGGTCATGAACCACATGCCGTCGCTGAGGTAGGGCAAATTCACCTCGCCACCGGCGAAAAAGCGCAATGCATGAGGATCCTGCCACTGGTTACCCAAGCCGTCGTCGTAATGACCCAGCAGGCGCGGCTCGATGCAGTCCAACGGGGCGTCGAGGTAGTCGCGAGCGCTGAGCAACTGCGCGGTGGAACGGCGGTTTTCAGTGCTCTGTTCGATAAACCGGCTGGCCTCGAGGATCGCCATGACCAATAGGCGGGCGGTATTGGGAAACGCGTCGACGAACGCCTGGGTGCAGCCCAGGACCTTTTCCGGATGATTGGGCCAGATCGCCTGGGTGGTCGCCAAGGTAAAGCCTTGATGATGTTGCACTGCACTGGCACTCCAAGGCTCGCCGACACAAAAACCGTCGATGCGTCCGGCCTGCAGGTGCGCCACCATTTGCGGCGGCGGTACCACCACGCTGTTCACATCCTGCAATGGATGAATACCTTGGCTCGCCAGCCAGTAATACAACCACATGGCATGGGTGCCCGTGGGAAATGTCTGGGCGAAGGTCAGTTTTGTCCGGCTTTGGTGCACGTGGCGTTCCAGCGCCTCAGGAGTGACCACTCCCTGGTGTTGCAGGCCGTGGGACAGGTTGATGCTCTGGCCGTTCTGGTTGAGGCCCATCAGTACGGCCATGTCGGTAGGCGCAACGCCGCCGATGCCCAGATGCACGGCATAGATCAGCCCGTACAGCCCGTGGGCGGCGTCCAGCTCGCCACTGACCAGCTTGTCCCTCAGGTTGGCCCAGGATGATTGGCGCTTGAGGTTCAGTGTGAGGCCGTAGGGCTGGGCGAAGCCCTGGGTGGCCGCGACCACCAGCGAAGCGCAATCGGTCAGGGCCATGAACCCCAGGTCAAGGCTGCTCTTTTCCGGGGCATCGCTGCCGTTTACCCAAGCGAGCGGATCGTTCATCAATACCTGCCTTTTCTGAAAAAAAAGCGTCGTTTCCCGGCTTGGCGTGACAGGCCATTGCGGGGTAACGACGCCTTTGTCCGTAGGCCCGCGCCGCCTTTGGTGCGGGCCAGATACAAAGTGCAAAGCAAGGCACATGCCACGGGGGCGTGGTGCAGTCTGCCGTCAACTTTCCATCATGATTGAACCTCTTGCGCCTCGCAGTATGGCCGCTTCTTCAGGCCAGATCGCCCAGGAATACCCACGGTGCACACTGATTCCCCGAACCCCATGAACTGCCGCTGGCTGCACTGCGGGTTACTGTGTGCCGCCCTGTTGCTGGGCAGCCCCGCAGCCTGGGGCCAGGCGTACCAGGCGCAGGATGTAGCTCTGGATACTTTCTTTACCGCGCTCTCGGGGCCATTGGGCCTGCCTGTGGTCACCAGCCGTGCGGTGGCGCGCAGGCGCATCAGCGGAACCTTCGACTTTGCAGCGCCGCAACGGGTTCTGGAAACCCTCGCTGAGCAGCAAGACCTGATCTGGCACCGCAGCGGGCAAGTGGTGCATCTCTACACCGCCGATGAGGTGCGTAGTTCTGCGGTAGTGCTGCGGCATATCTCGGTCAATCGGCTGCGCGGCATCATGCGGCGTGCGGGGCTGGATGAGCCGCGCTACCCATTGCGTGAAAGCGGGGCACGTACGTTCTACGTTTACGGGCCACCGAGCTATGTCGATCATGTCTTGCGGCTGGCCAGCCTGATGGACCAGCCACGCCGCAAGCAGCCCGAAGGCGCAACGGCATTCGGCGTTGTCCAGGTGATCAATGCAGCTGTTCAGGACCGCGAGCAAGGAGCGGGTGCCAATAAGGTCCGCGTACCGGGTATGGCTTCCATGATCGAAGCCCGGCTATCCCCTGAGCAGAAAGGCCAATTGGCAGACGGTAGCCTGGTGTTGGTGGCCTATTCGGATACCAACAGTTTGTTGATCAAGGGCCAGCCTGCTCAGGTGACTCTTATCGAAAAGCTGGTGGCGCAGCTGGATAGAGCCACGGTCCAGGATGAGGTTTCGTCAGGCCCTGAGCCATTACCGCCACCTCTCGCGCCTGCGCAATTGAGCACAGCACAACATGAGCGTGTGCAGCGTGCGTTCCTGCGCACGGATCGTGAGTTTTCCCCATGAAAAAGGCGTTTGTCCATGCACCTGGAAATACTGCTGCAGGAGCAATTGATCAGCCGCAAGCGTTTGGCTGCGTTCGCACCGGGGAAGGTGCTGCCTCTGGATCCAGGGGCGACTCGATGTGTGGAGGTACGGGTCAATGGGCAACTGATGGCGTTGGGTGAGCTGGTGCAGCTGGAGGATCGGCTGGGGGTTGAGTTGCAGGAGACGTATCAGGAATGGCTACCCCAATAAATGCGTCAGGAGAATTGTCTGACCGAAAGTTTCCAAAAAAGGGCGTCCGAATGGGCTTTGTCCTAGCGCGAGCCGTAAGCCGGTTTTTTATAGTCGTGACATTGGCAGGTGTGCCGGTACGGAAACTAAGGATGTGAATGTCAGTAGTCCAAAGCAGAGGTACGTATGGCCGTCGTGATTGATGAATCGACGGCCTCCCTGGTCTTCGCTCGCTGGACCTTGCATGGCGATGGCCGGTTGACGGACGGCGATGCGGATATTCAGTTGCCGCCCAAGGAGTGGCATGTGCTGCGACTGTTGCTGGCCTCCGGTGGCACGCTGATGACCAAGGATCGCCTGCTGGAGCTGGCCTGGCCCCGAGGAGAGGTGGCCGATGAGTCACTCACGCGCTGTATCTATTCCCTGCGCAAACATTTGAGCGCCGACAAAGGGTTTATCAAGACGATTTATGGCAAGGGGTATCGCTTTACGTGCCCGGTGCGGGTAGGGGAAGCACCACGGGGTGTCGTGCATGTGTGCTCTGTGTGTGGCCAGGCCAGCAATGCTTAAGGTTTGGAGCGTGGTACTGCTGCTCGGTGGGCTGATGGGCAGTCACCAGGCACTGGCCTATTGCTGGGACGAGGCGGCCAGCCGGTACGATCTCGAACCGGAACTGTTGCAGGCTATCGCTGATGTCGAATCGGGTTCGCGCGCGCAGGCGATCAACTACGCCAACCGCAATGGCACGCGTGATATCGGCTTGATGCAGATCAACAGCATCCACCTGCCGCGTTTGCTCAAACAGGGCATTACCGAGGAGCGGTTGTTGAGCGAACCTTGTTTGTCGGTGCAAGTCGGTGCCTCGATTCTGGCCGAGTTTATTCAGCGTTTCGGCTACAACTGGATGGCGGTGGGTTCCTACAATGTTGGGCCGGGCCCTGGCTCGCAGCGTGAGGCGTTGCGCCAGCGCTACGCCGAAAGGATCTGGGTGCGTTATCAGGCGTTGATTGCTCAGCGCCGATGAGCGCAGCACGCCTCGCATGAGGCGCGCCACCCCGGCTATAATCGCGGCACCTTTTGCCGCCATCCGAGTCTAGCCCGCCCATGTATACCTTGGCCCGCCAGCTGTTGTTCAAACTCTCCCCGGAAACCTCCCACGATCTGTCCCTGGACTTGATCGGTGCCGGTGGCCGCCTGGGGCTCAATGGCCTGGTATGCAAGGCTGCGGCGAAAGTGCCGGTGTCGGTGATGGGCCTGGATTTTCCCAATCCGGTCGGCCTGGCAGCCGGCCTGGACAAAAACGGCGCGGCCATCGACGGGTTTGCACAGTTGGGGTTCGGCTTCGTTGAAATCGGCACCGTGACGCCACGGCCACAGCCGGGAAATCCCAAGCCACGCATTTTCCGCCTGCCGGACGCAGAGGCGATCATCAATCGCATGGGTTTCAACAACCTCGGCGTCGATCACCTGTTATCGCGGGTTCAAGCGGCAAAATACACAGGCATCCTCGGGATCAATATCGGCAAGAACTTTGACACGCCGGTAGAGCGTGCAGTGGACGATTACCTGATCTGCCTGGACAAGGTTTACGCCCACGCCAGCTACGTCACCGTCAACGTCAGCTCGCCCAATACCCCGGGCCTGCGTAGCCTGCAGTTCGGTGACTCCCTCAAACAACTGCTCGAAGCCTTGCGCCAGCGTCAGGAAGACTTGGCCGTGCGTCATGGCAAGCGCGTACCCCTGGCAATCAAGATCGCCCCGGACATGAGCGATGAAGAAACTGTACTGGTGGCCCAGGCCCTGGTGGATGCGGGCATGGACGCAGTGATTGCGACCAACACCACCCTCAGCCGCGTGGGCGTCGAGGGGCTGGCCCATGGCGACGAGGCGGGCGGCCTGTCGGGCGCGCCGGTACGGGACAAGAGCACCCATATCGTCAAGGTGCTGGCGGCCGAGTTGGCCGGGCGTTTGCCGATCATCGCGGTGGGCGGTATTACCGAAGGCAAGCACGCGGCCGAGAAGATCGCGGCTGGCGCCAGCCTGGTGCAGTTGTACTCCGGCTTTATCTATAAGGGGCCGGCGTTGATTCGCGAGTCGGTGGATGCCATCGCTGCCCTGCGCTGACAATCTGCCAGGCAATAAAAAGGGCTCCATAAAGGAGCCCCTGGGCCGAAGCCCGCCGCCCGGATGGGGCGCGCGTGGTTAAGTCGTTACTCATTCAAAGATGTGTGTCGGAATAAAATGCCCCTGATTAGCCGACGGCGTGAAGTTCGTTGAGTCTGTGGATGCCCGCAGTGCCAGTCATACCGTCCCAGTTGTCGCCGCGTCCTTCTCGCCAGCCGTTGATCCAGGCTTGGCGTACCGACGGTAGAGTAAATGGGCAAAGCTCACGGGATTTTCCATGAACGCCATATTGATATCCGCGTAAAAATGCTCTTTCCAACGGATCACGCTTAAGTCTTCTCATAGGGTGTTTCCCTCACTTGTTGACTGTCTAGATATCCTTCGGCCTTGTCCAAGGCCGGGCAGAGTTTTTCTGCCGTTGGTGGGCTCGCTGCCGGCGTGGCGAGCCGATGTGTCGGCGTCGTTACGGCGCCAACCTGTGTTGAGTTCTAACCAATAGGTCACATGTATTCAATGATCGTTTTGTCATAAGCACGTAACGATAACGATGCTATAGCCATAAGCTGGGATGGTTTTTCGCCCCTTTTATGCAGCAAAGCCAGCTATGATGTGCCCTGCACAGCGAAGCGGGTTAATCCTTTAGTGAGAATGCCCGCCTGTTGCAGTCGGTTATTATTCGACGAAGGGTCTGAATATTTCCTTTTGTTGCTTCACATTGTTTCTCTGCCCCGTCAAACAAGGCTCAACGGCCCGGAAAGCGGGGTGGGACGGCACATTCGTGCCACGCGAGCACTCTTCAAGAAAAGTGCTTGATTGAAAACCGAGCCGGCGATGCGTCGCCCGTTCATTTATTGCTGAAAAGCCTGGAATGCCCCATGTCGGACCGTTTTGAACTCTTCCTCACTTGCCCCAAGGGCCTCGAAGGCCTGCTGATCGAGGAAGCCGTCGGGCTTGGCCTTGAGGACGCCCGCGAGCACACCTCGGCCGTTCGCGGCATGGCCGACATGGAAACCGCCTACCGCCTGTGCCTGTGGTCACGCTTGGCCAACCGTGTGCTGCTGGTACTCAAGCGCTTCCCGATGAAGGACGCCGAAGACCTCTACCACGGCGTGCTGGATATCGAATGGGCCGACCACATGGTTCCCGACGGCACCCTGGCGGTCGAGTTCAGCGGTCACGGCTCGGGCATCGACAACACCCACTTCGGCGCGCTGAAGGTCAAGGATGCGATCGTCGACAAGCTGCGCACCCCAACCGGCGAGCGTCCATCCATCGACAAGATCAACCCGGACTTGCGCATTCACCTGCGCCTGGACCGTGGCGAAGCGATCCTGTCCCTGGACCTTTCCGGCCACAGCCTGCACCAGCGTGGCTACCGCCTGCAGCAGGGCGCGGCACCGCTGAAGGAAAACCTGGCAGCGGCGATCCTGATTCGCGCCGGCTGGCCACGCATTGCAGCCGAAGGCGGTGCGCTGACCGACCCGATGTGCGGCGTCGGCACCTTTCTGGTTGAAGGCGCGATGATCGCCGCCGACATGGCCCCCAACCTCAACCGCGAGCTGTGGGGTTTCACCACGTGGCTGGGCCACGTCCCGGCGCTGTGGAAAAAGCTGCACACCGAGGCCAGCGAGCGTGCGGCCATTGGTATGAACAAGCCACCGTTGTGGGTCCGCGGTTACGAAGCCGACCCGCGCCTGATTCAACCCGCCCGCAATAACATCGAACGCGCCGGCCTGAGCCACTGGATCAAGGTGTACCAGGGCGAAGTGGGCACGTTCGAGCCGCGCCCGGACCAGAACCAGAAAGGCCTGGTGATCTGCAACCCACCCTACGGCGAGCGCCTGGGTGATGAAGCCAGCCTGTTGTACCTCTACCAGAACCTCGGCGAGCGCCTGCGCCAGGCCTGCATGGGCTGGGAAGCGGCGGTGTTCACCGGCGCGCCGGACCTGGGCAAGCGCATGGGCATCCGCAGCCACAAACAGTATTCGTTCTGGAACGGCGCGTTGCCGTGCAAATTGCTGCTGATCAAGGTCAACCCGGATCAGTTCGTCACCGGCGAACGTCGCACGCCGGAGCAGCGCCAGGCTGAGCGTGAGCAAGCGGCTTACGACCAGGCGCCGACCGAGCCCGTTGAGCGCCAGTACAACAAGAACGGCAACCCGATCAAGCCAGCCCCGGCCCCGGTGGTCGAACAGGCGCGCTTGAGCGAAGGCGGGCAGATGTTTGCCAACCGCCTGCAAAAGAACCTCAAGCTGCTGGGCAAATGGGCCAAGCGTGAAGGCGTGGATTGCTACCGTGTGTATGACGCCGACATGCCCGAGTACTCCATGGCCATCGACCTGTACCACGATTGGGTTCACGTACAGGAATACGCCGCACCAAAATCCATTGACCCGGAAAAAGCCTCGGCGCGCATGTTCGACGCCCTGGCAGCGATTCCCCAGGCCCTGAACGTCGACAAGAGCCGTGTGGTGGTCAAGCGTCGCGAGCGTCAGAGCGGCACCAAGCAATACGAACGCCAGAGCGCCCAAGGCAAGTTCACCGAGGTCAGCGAAGGTGGCGTGAAGCTGCTGGTCAACCTCACCGACTACCTGGATACCGGCCTGTTCCTCGACCACCGCCCGATGCGTATGCGCATCCAGAAAGAAGCGGCCGGCAAGCGCTTCCTCAACCTGTATTGCTACACCGCCACCGCCAGCGTCCATGCTGCCAAGGGTGGAGCGCGCAGCACCACCAGCGTCGACCTGTCCAAAACCTATCTGGACTGGGCGCGTCGCAACTTCTCCCTCAATGGTTTCTCCGACAAGAACCGCCTGGAGCAGGGTGATGTCATGGCGTGGCTGGAGGCCAGTCGTGATGAGTTCGATATGATTTTCATCGATCCGCCGACCTTCTCCAACTCCAAGCGCATGGAAGGTATCTTCGACGTGCAGCGTGACCACGTGCAGTTGCTCGACCTGGCCATGGCGCGCCTGGCGCCGGGTGGCGTGCTGTACTTCTCCAACAACTTCCGCAAGTTCCAGTTGGAAGACAACCTCAGCGAACGCTATGCGGTCGAGGAGATCAGCGACAAGACCATCGACCCGGATTTTGCGCGCAATGCGAAGATCCACCGGGCCTGGAAAATCACTGCTCGCTGATTAATATCAGCAGTTCTGAATGCGCCGAGTATCCAGTGTGGGAGGGGGCTTGCTCCCGATAGCAGAGTATCAGTCACCAATGTATTGGCTGATCCACCGCTATCGGGAGCAAGCCCCCTCCCACATTAAGCCCCTGCAGTTTTTAGGCTGGTCAAACACCCGACCAATGGCTATAACTTAAACCCCAGCCAACGTGACACCCCCGCACACTGGCGTTGTGAGTGTTGCCTATGCCGATGCAAGCTGTCCGCCCGAAAATCCTTGGTTTTATCAGTGAGCAGGCGTCGGCTTGGCTGGTGGCATTGGTGGTGTTGTTGGCTGGCAGTGCGTTGACGATGGTTGTCGCGTGGGCGACTGCCGACCTGTATCAGCAACAGGTGCGCCAGCGTTTCCAGTTGCTGGTCAATGAGCGCTACACCCGCATCCAGGAGCGTTTTGAGGATCAGGAGCTGCGCCTGGGTAGCCTGCAGCGTTTCTTCATCAACTCTGGCGATGTCTCCCGTGCCGAGTTCGACGGCTTTGCCCAGCCTCTGTTGCTCAATGCGCGTGCCTACGCCTGGGCACCGCGCATATTTCGTGAGCAGCGCAGGGCGTTCGAGCAAGAGATTTCCCGTCAGCGTGGCATCCCTTTCAGCATCCGTGAACTCAATGGCTTGGGTGAGTTGGCGCCCGCGCCCGAGCGCGATGAATACGTACCGGTGTTGTACAGCCAGACGCAAAGCCTGCTGGGTTCGCCCTTGGGGTTTGACCTGCTGGCCCAGCCCTTGCGCCGTTCAGCCCTGGAGCGTGCGCAAAAAAACGCCAGGCCGGCAGTGTCACAGCCCATGCAACTGGTGGGCGTGGAGCCTGCCTACGCGGCCGGCGTGCTGCTGGTGGCGCCAGTGAGCAAAACCGTCGGCACCGAGCCCTACGGCTTTGTCATGGCGGTGCTCAGCATGCGCCAACTGGTGGCCGATGGGTTGCCCAAACCGAATCGCGACAATCTGGTCATGCAGATCGTCGACACCTCCGATACGCAGCAACGGGTGTTGTATGCATCCAGCAATACGGTGGGCAACAGCGACCTGACGGCGACACGCCGCCTCACCCTTGGCGATCACGTCTATGCCCTGAGCCTGCGTGCCAGCGAGGTGTTCGACAAGGCCAATCATTCCTCGATGAACACCATTCTGGGCATGGGTGTGCTGCTCAGCGCCTTGCTCAGTGCCTTGCTCTACGTGCTGGTCAGCCAGCGTCAGCGTGCGCTGAAACTGGTGGAACAGCGCACCGTGCAGTTGCGCTTGCGTGAGCAAGAGTTGCGTGGGGCTCACGGGCAATTACGCAGTGTGCTGAATGCGGCGACTCAGGTCGCGATCATCGCCACCGATTTGCGCGGTGTGATCAACACCTTCAATGCCGGTGCCGAACAGATGTTGGGTTTCAAGGCCGAAGAGGTGTTGGGTCGCCTGACCCTGGAAAGCCTGCACCTGGCCGTGGAACTCGAAGCGCGGGCTGCGCCGTTGAGCCTGGCGCTAGGCAAGCGTATTGCGCCGAGCCAGGCAATGCTGGTGGAGAGCCCTGACAGCCTGCATGAAGCTCGCGAGTGGACGCTGGTGCGCAAGGACGGTACCCAACTGACGGTCAACATGCTGGCCACCGTGCTCCTGGACGACTTTGGCCTGTGGGTCGGGCACTTGGCAATTTACCTGGATATCACCGAGCAAAAGCGCGCCTATGAAGCCCTGGCCGCCCGGGACCGTCTGCTGAAAAAACTCAGTGCTCATGTGCCTGGCGGGATTTTCCAGTTCACCCAGGACCTGCAGGGCAATGGGCGTTTCATCTACGCCAGCGAAGGTATGCGCGATATCTATGAAATCGAACTTGGCGCATTACAGCAGGATGCAGGCAAGGTGCTGGAACGCATTCACCCCTTGGACATCGAGCGAGTGCGTGCCTCGATACGTTTGTCGGCGCTGCAACTGAGCCATTGGCGCGAAGAATATCGCGTGCAGTTGCCTCAGCGAGGCTTGCGCTGGATTCGCGGCGAAGCGACACCTGAAGAGTTACCTGGAGGCGGTACGCTTTGGCACGGCTATGTGTCGGATATTTCCGATCTCAAACGGGTCGAGGAAGAACTGCGCGCGCTTTCCATCACTGACTCTCTGACGGGCATCTATAACCGTCGTTATTTTCAGGATCGGCTCAAGGGCGAGATGCTGCGGATCAACCGCACCTCGGGTGCGCTGTCGTTGATCATGCTCGATATCGATCACTTCAAGCGCATCAACGACCAGCATGGTCACGCCGTGGGCGACGGGGTGTTGCAGGAGTTGTGCAAGCGCATAGGCCAGCGCTTGCGCCGTACCGACGTGTTTTGCCGCCTGGGTGGGGAAGAATTCGTGGTGCTGTGCCCAAGTACCAATGGTGCCCAGGCCTATAGCCTGGCAACTCAGTTGTGGCAGTCGTTGCGCGATACGCCGATGGAACCGGTGGGCATCGTCACTGCCAGCTTTGGCGTAGCCAGTTGGCGGACTGATGAAGATATTGATGGGTTGCTGCTGCGCGCTGATTCGGCAGTGTATGTGGCCAAGCAGGCGGGCAGGGACCGGGTCGAGGCGTGTGGGAGCGAGCAAGCCCTACTGCCTGTAGGAGCGAGCTTGCTCGCGAAAAAACCATAGACGCCGCGTTTGTTCAGGAGACACGCGTTATCGTTGACGTTTTTCGCGAGCAAGCTCGCTCCAGCAGGGTAGTGTGATGCTTTACAGAACCGGCGCGGCTGCAACGGCCTTCGGCTGGCGATACAGGTCCAGGAGCACCTGGTCCAACACCGATGACGCGCCCCAAGGCTTGGAGTCGTTGAGAATCGCCACCACCGCCCAAGTGTTGCCGTTGTTGTCACGGCTGAACCCGGCGATGGCGCGTACGGTGTTCAGGGTACCGGTCTTCACGTGAGCTTCGCCGCGCATCGCTGTGGTCTTCAGGCGTTTGCGCATGGTGCCGTCAGTGCCAGCGATTGGCATCGAGCTGATGTACTCCGCCGCGTAGGGGCTTTTCCAGGCGGCTTGCAGCATGGCCGCCATCTCGCGAGCGCTGACCCGTTCGGCGCGGGACAGGCCGGAGCCGTTCTCCATTACCAGGTGCGGTGCGGTGATGCCTTTTTTGGCCAGCCATTGGCGCACGACGCGTTGCGCGGCCTTGGCATCGTCGCCATCGGCATCGTTGCGAAATTGCGCGCCCAGGCTCAGGAACAGTTGCTGGGCCATGGTGTTATTGCTGTATTTGTTGATGTCGCGAATGATCTCCGCCAGGTCCGGCGAGAATGCGCGGGCCAGCACCTTGGCATCCTTGGGCACTGGCGCCTGGATATCGCGGCCCTGGATGGTGCCGCCCAGCTCCTTCCAGATCGCACGCACGGCGCCGGCGGTGTAGGTGGCATGGTCGAGCAGTGACAGGTAAGTCTGAGAGCTGCAGCCATCAGCCAGTTGGCCGCTGACGGTCACAGTCACACTGCCGTCGGCGGCGGTCACCGGGTTGTAACGCACGTCACCGGTGCACTGCTTGGCGTTGGTGACTTTCACCTGGTTGTCGATGCGAATGCTGGCAATCGGAGGTTCGACCGACACGATCACGCGTCCCGAATCATTACGGGTCACGAAGCGCAGGGCCTTGAGGTTGACCAGCAAGGCATCGGGCTTGACCAGGAACGGCTTGTTCTCGTCGTTGCCGTCGTCATTGAAATCAGGCAACAGCGGCTGGTTGAAGAAGTTGCGATCCAGTACCAGATCACCGGTGACCTGCTGCACGCCATTGGCACGCAGGTCGCGCATCAGCAGCCAGAGCTTTTCCATGTTCAGCTTGGGATCGCCGCCGCCCTTGAGGTACAGGTTGCCGCGCAACACGCCACCGCTGAGGGTGCCGTCGGTGTAGAACTCGGTCTTCCACTGGTGGTTGGGGCCGAGCATCTCCAGGGCCGCGTAAGTGGTCACCAGCTTCATGGTTGAGGCCGGGTTCACCGACACGTCGGCATTGAATACGGTTGGCGTACCGGGGCCGTTAAGAGGCAGCATCACCAGGGACAGCGCGGTATTGGGCAGTTTGGCTTTCTGCAGGGCCTGCGCGACGCTGGGGGGCAGGGCAGTATTGATGGGAGCGGCGGTGGCCGAAAGGGCCAAAGGCAAAAGGACACTGGCAAGTAATACAGAACGCAACGATTTGATCATAAGAAATAAAACCCTACTGCTGAGAAGGGTGAAAAAGGCGAGGGGTATATAAGAAAATCCCTCAATGGTCACGAAAGTGTCGGCATTATGCCCCAAGGTGGCTTCACTTGTAGCTGAACGATAGCTGCTAATCAGGTTTTTTTAACGGCCGATGTGCCGCCCGTCCCAGAGAGTCGGGCAATTGCCGCCTTAAACTGCTAAAGTGCCGCCCGTTATTACTTATGAGGATTGTTCCAATGGCGACTAACCGTTCCCAGCGTCTGCGCAAAAAACTGTGCGTTGATGAATTTCAAGAGCTGGGTTTCGAACTGAACCTGGACTTCAACGAAGGCCTGAGTGAAGAAGCTATCGACGCTTTCCTCGAAGCATTCATCAAAGAAGCCATGGAAGCCAATGGTCTGGGCTATGTCGGCGGCGATGACTACGGTCTGGTTTGCCTGCAGAAGCGTGGCTCGGTGTCCGAAGAGCAGCGCGCTGCTGTCGAAGCCTGGCTGAAAACCCGTTCCGAGCTGACCAAGGCTGAAGTCAGCCCGTTGCTGGACGTGTGGTATCCGGAAAAGCCGATCAACGCGGCTAAGTGATACTAAAAAAACGGCGACCTGAGGGTCGCCGTTTTTTTATGCCTTGCGCCAATTCAGAATCAGCAGCGTCAACACCCCCGCGACAATCCCCCAGAACGCCGAGCCGATGGAAAACAACGTCAAGCCTGACGCGGTGACCATAAAGGTGATCAGCGCCGCTTCCCGCTCCTTCGGCTCATTCATGGCAATGCTCAGGCCGTTGATGATCGAGCCAAACAACGCCAGCGCTGCAATCGACAGCACCAGTTCCTTGGGCAGGGCTGCGAACAATGCCGCCAGCGTGGCTCCGAATACCCCGGCAATCCCATAGAACACCCCACACCACACCGCAGCGGTGTAGCGCTTGTTGCGGTCTTCATGGGCGTGCGGCCCGGTGCAGATCGCCGCGCTGATCGCCGCCAGGTTGATGCCGTGGGAGCCGAACGGTGCCAGTACCAGCGAGGCCAGGCCGGTGGTGGTGATCAGCGGCGAAGCCGGCACGGTGTAGCCGTCGGCCCGCAGCACGGCGACACCAGGCATGTTCTGCGAGGTCATGGCCACCACAAACAGCGGGATACCGATGCTGATGGTCGCCGCCAGTGAGAAATGCGGCGTGGTCCATACCGGCGTCGCCACTTCCAGATGAAAACCGCTGAAGTCCAGCAACCCCATCAGCCCCGACAGCGCTGTGCCTATCAGTAGCGCGGCAAGCACGGCATAGCGCGGCGACAGGCGCTTGATGATCAGGTAGGTGAAAAACATCCCCAGTACCAGGCCGGTGCGATGCTGCGCGGCGACGAAGATTTCGCTGCCGATCTTGAACAGGATCCCCGCCAACAACGCCGCCGCCAGCGATGCAGGGATGCGCTTGACCAGTTTTTCAAAGCTGCCGGTCAGCCCGCATAGGGTCACCAGCACCGCGCAGGTGATGTAGGCGCCGATGGCTTCGCCATAACTCACGCCGCCTAAACTGGTGATCAACAGCGCCGCGCCGGGTGTGGACCAGGCGATGGTGATGGGTGTGCGATAGCGCAGGGACAGGCCGATGCTGCACACCGCCATGCCGATGGAAATCGCCCAGATCCACGAAGAAATCTGTGCGGTGGTCAAACCGGCGGCTTGGCCGGCCTGGAACATCAGCACCAGGGAGCTGGTGTAGCCGGTCATCATGGCGATAAAACCGGCGACGATGGCCGAGGGGGAGGTGTCGGCCAGCGGGCGCAAGGGCGCTTGGGTGGCGTCGGTCATGGAAGGGTGTTCCTTTTACCTGGGATTTGCCGGTGACGGCGCAGATTCAAGCCTAAACTCAAACGTAACCAGTCATTGCAATACAGCCGGGGCCGCAAACAGCCGTACAGTGTGTTGGCGCATTGGGTTGTGTACAATGTGCGCTGTTTTTAGGTGATACTTGCCAGCGACCCGTAGTTGCCGTATTACCTTGAATTTGCCGTATTACCGTTAATTCGCCGCCGTTCTCCCTACCCGAGTGCCCATGAACGAACAGTTGCAACCTCTCAAGAAACAACCGCGAGCCGGCAAGACCGGTCGCAGCGGAACCCAGGACGATATCGTCTATGCGCATATCTTCGAGGCGATCCTCGAACAACGCCTGGCACCCGGAACCAAATTGAGTGAAGAGGCACTGGGCGAAATTTTTGGCGTAAGCCGTACCATCATTCGCCGCGCACTGTCGCGCCTGGCCCATGAAGGCGTGGTACTGCTGCGGCCCAATCGCGGCGCAGTGGTTGCCAGCCCCAGTGTGGAAGAAGCGCGCCAGGTGTTCATGGCCCGGCGTCTGGTGGAGCGAGCGATCACGGAGTTGGCGGTGCAGCACGCTACCGCTGAGCAATTGGCCGAGTTGCGCCAGATGGTCAATGACGAGCGCGACAGTTTCTCCCGCGGTGATCGCGGTGCCGGTATCCGTCTTTCCGGCGAGTTCCACCTGAAACTGGCCGAAGCGGCCAAGAACGCGCCGTTGATCAGCTTCCAGCGCAGCCTGGTGTCCCAGACCTCATTGATCATCGCCCAGTACGAAAGCGGCAACCGCTCGCACTGTTCCTACGATGAGCACACCCAGTTGATTGACGCGATCGAAGCCCGCGATGCGGTGCTGGCGGTGAACTTGATGATGCATCACATGGATCATATCGACAGCAAACTCAACCTCGATGAAGAGAGCGCGTCGGATGATTTGCATGCGGTGTTTTCGCACCTTCTACAGACTAAAAAACCTGGGCGCACGTCTGTAAAGTTGTAAACCCAATCAAATGTGGGAGCCGGGCTTGCCCGCGATGCAGGCGCCGCGGTGTATCAGTTACACTGCGGTGATGCTATCGCAGGCAAGCCAGCTCCCACATTGGTTTTGTGGTGTCTCTGAGATCAGCGCTGGTGCACCAGCTGGCCGGCTGCATAGGTTTGCAACACTGCCCGATCATCCCCCAGCGTCATCAGCACAAACAACGTCTCGGCAATGTTATTGGCCTGCTTCAAGCGATAGCTGAGCAGTGGCGTGGCGTTGTAGTCCAGCACCAGGAAGTCCGCATCCGTCCCCGGCTGCAATGTGCCGATCCTGTCTTCCAGGCGCAACGCGCGCGCACCGCCCAGGGTCGCCAGATAGAGCGACTTGAACGGGCTCAATCGCGCTCCCTGCAACTGCATGACCTTATAGGCTTCATTCAGTGTTTGCAGGAGCGAGAAGCTGGTACCGCCGCCCACGTCGGTGCCCAGGCCTACGTTCAATTTGTGTTTCTCGGCCATGGGCAAGTTGAACAACCCACTGCCGAGGAAGAAGTTCGACGTTGGGCAGAACGCCACCGCCGAGCCGGTCTCCGCCAGCCGTGCGCATTCGTCGTCACACAGGTGCACGCCGTGGGCAAACACCGAGCGCTCGCCGAGCAGTTTGTAATGGTCGTACACGTCCAGGTAGCCGTTGCGCTCGGGAAACAGCTCGTTTACCCACTCGACTTCCTGCTTGTTCTCACTGATGTGGGTCTGCATGTACAGGTCCGGGTATTCGCCCAGCAATTGCCCGGCCAGCGCCAGTTGCTCAGGCGTGCTGGTGGGGGCGAAGCGTGGCGTAACGGCATAATGCAGGCGGCCTTTGCCGTGCCAGCGTTCGATCAACGCTTTGCTTTCTTCATAGCCGCTTTGTGCGGTGTCGGTCAGGTAGTCCGGCGCGTTGCGGTCCATCATTACTTTGCCGGCGATCATGCGCAGGTCGAGTTTTTCCGCAGCTTCAAAGAACGAATTCACCGATTGCGGATGTACGCTGCCGAACACCAGTGCGGTGGTGGTGCCGTTGCGCAGCAACTCCTTGATGAAGATATCCGCGACGTCATCGGCGTGGGCCTTGTCGGCGAACTGGCTTTCACAGGGGAAGGTGTAGGTGTTGAGCCAATCCAGCAATTGCTCGCCGTAGGCGCCGACCATGCCGGTTTGCGGCAGATGGATATGGGTGTCGATCAGGCCGGGGGTGATCAATGCGTCCTGGTAGTGCGTGATGTCGATGTCGGCGGGCAGCGTCGGCAGCAGTTCGCTGGCGTGGCCGAGCGCACTGATCTGGCCGTTATCGATCACCAGCAGGCCGTCTTCGAAATACTCGTAGGAGGCGTCGATGCCAACGATGGCAGGGTCGTCGATGCTGTGCAGGATGGCGGCGCGGTAGGCTTTGCGAGTCAAAGGCATGGTTATCTCAATTGATAGCTTGGCTGCGGCGCGAAGCCGGCAGCAGTTTGGCAATGGGTTCGGCACCGGCGGTGTGCTGGCCGAAATTGGCGTTATAGGTGGCGATGATTTCGCCGGCGATGGAGATGGCGATCTCTACCGGCAACTTGCCCTTCACCTCGGTGAGGCCCATGGGGCAGCGCATGCGTTGCAACCGTGCGGTGTCGAAGCCGCGGCCACGCAGGCGGTGTTCGAATTTGACGCGCTTGGTTTTCGAGCCGATCAGGCCGAAGTAGGCGAAGTCATTGCGCTTGAGCAGGGCGGCGGTGAGTTCCAGGTCCAGCGCGTGATTGTGGGTCATGACGATGCAGTAACTGCCCGCGGGCAGGTCGGCAATTTCATCGACCGGTTCTTCACTGACGATTTTACGCACGCCTTGCGGGATGTGCTCCGGAAACTCCTGCTCACGGGAATCGATCCAGCGCACCCGGCAGGGCAGGCTTGCCAGTAACGGCACCAGCGCACGCCCGACATGGCCGGCGCCAAACACCGCGATCTGCGCCTGCACCTGGCCCATGGGTTCGAACAGCAATACCGCCACGCCACCGCAGCACTGGCCCAGGCTTGCGCCGAGGCTGAAGCGCTCCAGGTGGGTGGTTTGCTGGCCGCGCACGAGCATGTCGCGAGCGAGCTGCATCGCCTTGTATTCCAGGTGCCCGCCGCCGATGGTGTCGAAGGTGTGCGCGGCGCTGATCACCATCTTGGAACCGGCATTACGTGGCGTGGAGCCCAGTTCTTCGATGATGGTCACCAGTACGCAGGGTTCGCCCTGGTTTTGCAGGGTGGCGAGGGCGCTGATCCAGTTGTCCATGTCTACCTCAACATTTCTGCTGTTAGTTCGGCCACTATCGCAGGCAAGCCAGCTCCCACATTTGATTGGGTTCGCACCTTAAAATGTGGGAGCCGGGCTTGCCCGCGATGGCAGCGCCTGGGTCTAGAGCGAAGCCAATTCAGTGTCAGCCTCGACAGCTTTCGCCACCTGCAACTGCCGCATCTGCTCACACCCCCACAACACCCGCTCGGGCGTCGCCGGCGCATCAATTTGGGGCTGATGGCGATAATCGCCGAGGCTCGCCACCGCATCCTTGATCGCGCACCACGAAGCAATCCCGAGCATGAACGGCGGCTCACCCACGGCCTTGGAATGGAACACCGTGTCCTCCGGGTTCTTGCGGTTCTCCACCAGCTTCACCCGCAGGTCCAGCGGCATGTCCGCTACGGCCGGGATCTTGTAGCTGGCCGGGCCGTTAGTCATGAGCTTGCCCTTGTTGTTCCACACCAGTTCTTCCATGGTCAGCCAACCCATGCCCTGGATAAAGCCGCCTTCGACCTGGCCGATGTCGATGGCCGGGTTCAACGAAGCGCCCACATCGTGGAGGATGTCGGTGCGCAGCATCTTGTATTCGCCGGTCAGGGTGTCGACGATCACTTCGCAACAGGCGGCGCCGAACGCGTAGTAGTAGAACGGTCGTCCGCGCGACTGGCTGCGGTCGTAAAAGATTTTCGGGGTCTTGTAGAAACCGGTGCTCGACAGCGAGACCTGGCCGAAATACGCCTGCTGGATCAACGCTTCGAACGTCAGGATCTGCTCGCGTACACGCACATGGCCGTTGCGGAACTCTACGTCCGCTTCACTGACGTCGTACTTGCGCGCAGCGAACTCCACCAGGCGCTGCTTGATGGTCTCGGCGGCATTCTGTGCCGCCTTGCCGTTCAGGTCGGCACCGCTGGAAGCCGCAGTGGGCGAGGTGTTGGGTACCTTGTCGGTGTTGGTGGCGGTGATCTGCACGCGGTCGATGTCCACCTGGAACACTTCGGCCACCACTTGCGCGACCTTGGTATTCAAGCCCTGGCCCATCTCGGTGCCGCCGTGGTTCAGGTGGATGCTGCCATCGGTGTAGATATGAATCAGCGCGCCGGCCTGATTCAGGAAGCTTGCGGTGAAAGAAATGCCGAATTTCACCGGGGTCAGCGCCAGGCCCTTTTTCAGGATCGGGCTGTGGGCGTTATACAGACGGATCGCTTCGCGGCGTTCGGCATATTGGCTGCTGGCTTCGAGCTCGGCGGTCATCTCTTCGAGCATGTTGTGCTCGACGGTCTGGTAGTAGTGGGTGACGTTGCGCTCGGTCTTGCCGTAGTAGTTGGCCTTGCGCACTGCCAACGGATCGAGGGCCAGATGGCGAGCGATGGCGTCCATCACTTCCTCGATGGCGACCATGCCTTGGGGGCCGCCGAAGCCGCGATAGGCGGTGTTGGAGGCGGTGTTGGTCTTGCAGCGATGGCCGTTGACCGTCGCATCGCCCAGGTAATACGAATTGTCGGCGTGGAACATCGCGCGGTCGACAATCGAGTTGGACAGGTCTGGCGAACAGCCGCAGTTACCCGCCAGTTCCAGGTTGATCCCGTGCAGGCGACCGTTGTCGTCGAAGCCCACGTCGTACTCGATATAGAACGGGTGACGCTTGCCCGTCATCAGCATGTCTTCAACCCGCGGCAAACGCATCTTGGTCGGCTGGCCGGTCAAGCGTGCTACCACCGCGCACAGGCAGGCGGGGCTGGCGGCCTGGGTCTCCTTGCCGCCGAACCCGCCGCCCATGCGACGCATGTCCACGACAATCTTGTTCATCGACACGTCAAGCACTTCGGCCACCAGCTTCTGCACTTCGGTAGGGTTTTGCGTAGAGCAATAGACGATCATGCCGCCGTCTTCGGTGGGCATTACCGAAGAGATCTGGGTTTCCAGATAGAAGTGTTCCTGGCCGCCGATATGCAGGGTCCCCTGGATACGGTGCTTGGCACTCGCCAGCGCAGACGCCGAATCGCCGCGTTGGTGCGTGTGGCTGTCGAGCACGAAATGCTTGTTGCGAAAGGCTTCGACCACATCCAGCACCGGCTCCAGGTCTTCGTATTCGATCACCGCCGCCATCGCCGCCTTGCGCGCGGTCTCCAGGTCACGGGCCGCCACGGCCAGCACCACCTGGCCGACGAACTGCACGGTGTCGATGGCCAGCAATGGGTCGCCGGGCATCAACGGTCCGATGTCTTTCAGGCCCGGTACGTCTTCGTGGGTGATCGCAATGCGCACGCCGTCGAAGGCGTAGCAGGGCGCAGTGTCGATACTGAGGATGCGGGCGTGGGCACGGTCGGACAGGCGCGCATACAGGTGCAACTGGTTGGGAAATTCCAGGCGGTCATCGATGTACTGCGCTTCGCCGCTGACGTGCTTGGCGGCGCTGTCATGCTTGACGCTGCGCCCGACCCCGGAGGTGAGGTCCTGGGCAAACAGTTCGGCAAGTTCGGCTTGGGTCTTTACGACGGCGTGATGGTTAGACATAAGCGGTCACCCGAGTCTCGATGTGCGGCGTTTGCAGTTCGATGAAGTACTTGCGCAGCAGGTTCTGCGCGCTGAGCAGGCGATATTCCTTGCTGGCGCGGAAGTCCGACAGCGGGGTGAAGTCCTGTGCCAGGGCGGTGCAGGCTTTCTCGACCGTGGCCGAGTTCCAGATGGCGCCCACCAGCGCGGCCTCGCAACTTTTTGCGCGTTTTGGTGTGGCAGCCATGCCTCCGAAGGCAACGCGCGCCGCGCTGATCACACCGTTGTCGATGTTCAGGTTGAACGCCGCGCACACGGCGGAAATATCATCGTCCAGGCGCTTGGACACCTTATAGGCACGGAACAGTGCGTGGCCTTTGGGCACGATGATCTTCTCGATGAACTCGCTGTCCTGGCGGGCGGTGACACGGTAATCGATGAAATAGTCTTCCAGCGCCAGCGTGCGGCGGGTGTTGCCTTTGCACAGTACGATCTGGGCGCCGAGCGCAATCAACAGTGGCGGCGAATCCCCAATCGGTGAGGCGTTGCCGATATTGCCGCCCAGGGTGCCCTGGTTGCGGATTTGCAGGGAGGCGAAGCGCTGCAGCAGTCCGCCGAAGTCCGGGTATTCATGGTGTAGCGCGGTGTAGCAATCGGAGAGAACGGTGGCCGCGCCGATCTCCAGGCGGTCGTCGAAATGTTCGATGCGCTTCATGTCTTCAATGTTGCCGACGTAGATCATCACCGGCAGGGTGCGGTGGAACTGGGTGACTTCCAGCGCCAGGTCGGTGCCGCCGGCCAGCAGGCGGGCTTGCGGATAGGCGTCGTAGAGGTCGGCCAGGTCGGCGACGGTCAAGGGCACCAGGCAGCGTTTGTCACCGCTGTTGAGCTCGCCGGTCTGGGTGGGCGCGATGCTTTTAAGGCGAGCGATGGTGTCGGCCTCGCGGCTGTCGAACTGATCCTGGGGCTTGTTGCAGCAGGCTTGTTCGGCGGCGGCCAGGATCGGGCGATAACCGGTGCAGCGGCACAGGTTGCCGGCCAGGGCTTCATGGGCTTTGTGGCTGTCGGGGGCGTCGCTGTTCTTTTGCAGGGCAAACAACGACATCACGAAACCCGGGGTGCAAAAGCCGCACTGCGAGCCATGGCACTCAACCATGGCCTGTTGCACGCTGTGCAGTTGGCCCTGGTGCTTGAGATCTTCAACGCTGATCAGTTGTTTGCCGTGCAGCGACGACACGAACGTCAGGCAGGAATTGAGGCTGCGATAACGAATCTGCTCGGCGCCTTGCTCGTCGGTGTGCAGCTCGCCGACCACCACCGTGCACGCACCGCAGTCGCCGCTGGCGCAGCCTTCCTTGGTACCGGATTTGCCCACATGCTCACGCAGATAGTTGAGCACGGTCAGGTTGGGGTCCAGGGCGTGCTCGCTACGGAGTTCCTGGTTGAGTAAAAACTGGATCACGGAAGGCCTCGCAGACTCATTATTGTTGTTAACCGCTTTGCGCCGAATCTAGTCATGTCTGACTTTTCGGTCAATGGTTTTCTGACCTAAGGGTCAAGAAAATGCGATCGCAACACTTTCAATTATGGTTCAGTCTTCTGGAACCGGTGTTTTTGGCGGCGCGTGGGCTGTTAACGTTGCTTATTTCATGCCAAATTCGCCACGGTGGGCGTAGCGCCATCAGCGGGCCAATGCGCTACACTGCCGCGCTTGTACCGATAGAAGATTTTGAAGGGAAAACATGACGTTCAAGGCGCCGGACAGTCTCGCCGAGCAAATCGCTCACCACCTCGCCGAACGTATCATTCGCGGCGAACTCAAGCCTGGAGAGCGGATCCAGGAGCAGAAGGTCACGCTGGCGCTCAACGTCAGTCGCGGTTCCGTGCGCGAAGCCTTGCTGATCCTCGAACGCCGCCATCTGATCGCGATCCTGCCGCGCCGTGGCGCCCACGTTACCGAGCTCACCGCGCACAAGGTGCAGAGCCTGTGTACGTTGATGGGCGAGATGTACATCCTGCTCGGCAATGCAGTGGCCGAAGGCTGGCAGACCCAGGCCGATATGGCGCCGTTCCTGCAGATCCAGCAACGCCTGCAGCTGAGCTTGGAGCGCGAGGACATCCGTGCCTTCGTCGAAGAAAGCTTCAGCGTGATGCGCGCCGCGTACCCCTTCGCCAACAACCCGTATTTGCAGGAAACCGTTGAAAACCTGCAGCCGGCGATGAACCGCGCCTATTACCTGGCCCTGGATCAGCGCAAGGCGTCCATGAGCGAGTTTCAGGCCTTGTTCGAGCAATTGCTCGCCGCGGTGCTCGCCCGTGACCTGGTACAGATTCGCCTGGTGCTGTCGGCCTACTGCCAGCGCAGTAGCTCGCTGGTCATCGCTGCGTTGGCGGACGCCTAAGCGTGCGGCTCAAGTGCATCAAGTTGGCGGGGTTCAAATCCTTCGTCGACCCGACTACCGTGAACTTCCCCAGCAACATGGCAGCGGTAGTGGGACCCAATGGCTGCGGCAAGTCGAACATCATCGACGCCGTACGCTGGGTGATGGGCGAGAGCTCGGCGAAGAACCTGCGTGGCGAGTCGATGACCGACGTCATCTTCAACGGCTCCACCAGCCGCAAGCCGGTGAGCCAGGCCAGCATCGAACTGGTGTTCGACAACTCCGACGGTACCTTGGTCGGCGAATACGCCGCTTACGCGGAGATCTCCATTCGCCGTAAAGTCACACGCGACAGCCAGAACAGTTACTTCCTCAACGGCACCAAATGTCGCCGCCGGGACATCACCGATATCTTCCTCGGCACAGGCTTGGGCCCGCGCAGCTATTCGATCATCGAACAGGGCATGATCTCCAAGCTGATCGAAGCCAAGCCCGAAGACCTGCGCAACTTTATCGAAGAAGCAGCCGGCATCTCCAAGTACAAGGAGCGCCGCCGCGAAACTGAAAACCGCATCCGCCGTACCCATGAAAACCTCGCCCGCCTGACCGACCTGCGCGAAGAGCTGGAGCGCCAGTTGGAGCGTCTGCACCGTCAGGCCCAGGCCGCCGAGAAGTATCAGGAATACAAGGGCGAAGAGCGCCAGCTCAAGGCGCAACTGTCGGCCCTGCGTTGGCAGGCGTTGAACGATCAGGTGGGTCAGCGCGAAGCGATCATCGGCACTCAGGAAGTCAGCTTTGAGGCGCTGGTGGCCGAGCAACGTAATGCTGACGCCAGCATCGAACGCTTGCGTGACGGGCACCATGAACTGTCCGAACGCTTCAATCTGGTGCAGGGCCGTTTCTATTCGGTGGGGGGCGATATCGCTCGGGTCGAGCAGAGCATCCAGCACGGCCAGCAGCGTTTGCGCCAGTTGCAGGACGACTTGAAGGAGGCCGAGCGCGCCCGCCTGGAAACCGAGTCGCACCTGGGCCATGACCGCACCTTGCTGCTGACCCTCGGCGAAGAGCTGGACATGCTCACCCCCGAGCAGGAAATCACCAACGCCGCCGCCGAAGAGGCCGCCGCCGCGCTGGAAGAATCCGAAACCACCATGCACGCCTGGCAGGAGCAGTGGGATACCTTCAACCTGCAATCGGCCGAGCCGCGTCGCCAGGCCGAGGTGCAGCAGTCGCGCATCCAGCAACTGGAAACCAGCATGGAGCGCCTGGCCGAACGCCAGCGTCGCCTGCAGGAAGAGCGCGTATTGCTCGCCGCCGACCCCGAAGACGCGGCGATCATGGCGCTGAGCGAGCAACTGGCCGAAAGCGAAATGACGCTGGAAGAGTTGGAAGCCAGCGAAGAACAACAGGTGGAGCGCCTGGAGCAGTTGCGCCAGCAATTGCAAACGGCAACCCAGGCGCAGCAGCAGGCCCAGGGCGATCTGCAGCGGCTCAATGGGCGCCTGGCATCTCTTGAGGCCTTGCAGCAAGCTGCGCTGGACCCTGGCACCGGCACCGCCGAGTGGCTGCGCGACCAGCATCTGGCCGAGCGCCCGCGCCTGGCCGAAGGCTTGAAGGTAGAAGCCGGTTGGGAGCTGGCGGTGGAAACCGTGCTCGGCGCCGATCTGCAAGCGGTGCTGGTGGACGATTTTGGCGGCTTCGACCTGGCCGGTTTCGCCCAGGGCGATTTGCGTTTGCTCAGCCCGGCGGCCGACGGCACGCGGGTACCAGGCAGCTTGCTGGACAAGGTCGAGGCGGCGCTTGATTTGTCGCCATGGCTGGGCCAGGTCAAGCCGGTTGAGACACTGGAACAGGCCCTGGCCCAACGTGGTCAACTGAGCGCCGGCGAAAGCCTGATCAGTCGCGACGGTTATTGGATCGGCCGACATTTCCTGCGCGTGCGCCGCGCCAGCGAAGCGGAAAGTGGCGTATTGGCCCGCGGCCAGGAAATCGTCAACCTGATCGCCGAACGCGAAGAGCGCGAAGCCACCCTCGAAAGCCTGGAAACCGAACTGCAAACCCTGCGCGCCACCCAGCGCCAGCAAGAGACCGGCCGCGAACACCTGCGCCGCTTGTTGCAAGACGAAGCGCGCCAGCAAGGCGAATTGAAAGCCCAACTGTCGGCGAGCAAAGCCAAGGTCGAACAACTGACCCTGCGCCGCACCCGCCTTGACGAAGAAGTGGCCGAGATGGGCGAACAGCGCGCCCTTGAACATGAGCAGGTTGGCGAAGCGCGCCTGCAATTGCAGGAAGCCCTCGACAGCATGGCGCTGGATACCGAGCAGCGCGAGTTGCTGCTGGCCCAGCGTGACAGCCTGCGCGAACGCCTCGACCGCGTGCGCCAGGAAGCTCGCCAGCACAAGGATCACGCTCACCAGTTGGCGGTGCGCCTGGGCTCTCTGCGGGCCCAGCATGATTCCACGCGCCAGGCCCTTGAGCGCCTGGAGATGCAGTCCGAACGCCTCACCGAAAAACGTGAGCAACTGAGCCTCAACCTGGAGGAGGGCGAGGCGCCGTTGGAAGAGCTGCGCCTCAAGCTTGAGGAACTGCTCGACAAGCGCATGACCGTCGACGTAGAGCTCAAGACCGCGCAGATCGCCCTGGAAGATGCCGACCGCGAACTGCGTGACGCTGAAAAGCGCCGCACCATGGCCGAGCAGCAATCCCAATTGATCCGCGGCCAACTCGAACAACAGCGCATGGAGTGGCAAGCCCTCACCGTGCGCCGCAAGACCTTGCAGGACCAGTTGCTCGAAGACGGTTATGACCTGCATGGCGTGCTCAACACCCTGACCGCCCAGGCCAATGAGAAGGACGCCGAAGAAGAACTTGAGCGGATTGCCGCGCGCATTCAACGCCTTGGCGCCATCAACCTTGCGGCGATCGATGAGTACCAGCAGCAGTCCGAGCGCAAACGTTATCTGGATGCTCAGGATGCCGATCTGGTCGAAGCCCTGGACACCCTGGAAAACGTGATCCGCAAGATCGACAAGGAAACCCGCAACCGCTTCAAAGATACCTTTGATCAGATTAATGGCGGTTTACAGGCGTTATTCCCAAAAGTTTTCGGTGGTGGCAGTGCCTACTTGGAACTGACGGGCGAAGATCTACTCGATACAGGGGTAACGATCATGGCGCGGCCTCCGGGCAAGAAGAACAGCACCATCCATTTGTTGTCCGGTGGCGAAAAAGCCCTGACCGCATTGGCCTTGGTATTTGCCATCTTCAAGTTGAACCCGGCGCCGTTCTGTATGCTCGACGAAGTTGACGCGCCGCTGGATGACGCTAACGTTGGACGCTACGCTCGGTTGGTCAAAGAGATGTCCCAGACTGTGCAGTTCATCTACATCACCCACAACAAGATCGCCATGGAAATGGCGGACCAGTTGATGGGGGTCACGATGCACGAGCCGGGCTGTTCGCGTTTGGTCGCAGTGGATGTGGAAGAGGCGATGGCAATGGTGGAATCCTGAACCATGCCAGGAGAGAGAATTTACGGCACGTCGTAGGGCGATTTACCGGTCTGGCGAAAGTGGCAAATGGACATATTTGTTCAAGGCATTTTGACAGACGGTGTAAAGTTATCTTTGGTCGTGCTAGTTTAATGTCAATTTTTCGTATGCGTGGGCAAAACGTCAGTCAGAACATAGAGTTGGCGCCACGTTTTAAAGCGGTTTGCACGGTGCTAAACCCCTTATTTTTCAGCATTTTTTATTAGAGGCACGGGATTACATGGAAATCGGTCTGCGCGAGTGGCTGATCGTCATCGGCATCATTGTCATTGCCGGTATTCTTTTCGATGGCTGGCGCCGCATGCGCGGTGGCAAGGGCAAGCTCAAGTTCCGTTTGGACCGAAACCTGTCCAACTTGCCTGACGACGACGGCGCCGCCGAGCTGCTGGGGCCGCCCCGTGTGCTGGATACCCACAAAGAGCCGCAACTGGATGAGCATGATTTGCCGTCAATGAGCGCGCCGTTGCGCGAAGCCCGCGAGCCGTCCTCCAAGCGCGGCAAGCGTGGTGGCGCGGCGGTTGCCGAGCCGCATCAAGGCGACCTGAACCTGGACGTCGATGATGGCCCGAGCTTCAGCAGCCGTGATGACGACTTCCCCGACGAGACCCCGACCAAAAGCGCGCCACGCCAATCGGTAAACGATCAGCCGGCCGCCGAGGAAGTCCTGGTTATCAGTGTGATCTGCCGCGATGCCGGTGGCTTCAAGGGCCCTGCGCTGTTGCAGAACATCCTTGAGAGCGGCCTGCGCTTTGGCGAGATGGATATTTTCCACCGTCACGAGAGCATGGCCGGTAATGGCGAAGTGCTGTTCTCCATGGCCAATGCGGTCAAACCCGGCACTTTCGATCTGGACGATATCGACCTGTTCAGCACTCCGGCGGTGAGTTTCTTCCTCGGCTTGCCAGGCCCGCGTCACCCCAAGCAAGCGTTTGATGTGATGGTGGCCGCAGCCCGCAAGCTGTCCCAGGAATTGAACGGCGAGCTCAAGGACGACCAACGCAGCGTCCTGACCGCCCAGACCATCGAGCATTATCGTCAGCGCATCGTCGAGTTCGAGCGTCGTGCCCTGACACAGAAACGCTGAGGTTCGATCATAAGCGTTGTCTGTAGAATCCATGCACTAACATATTGAGCAGCTTCGGCTGCTCTTTTGCTTTATGAGAGAACACCCATGACCGCCGCCCACACCCGCATTCTCGAACTGCGCGCTGAACTGGATCAGCACAACTATCGCTACCACGTGCTTGACGAGCCGAGCATTCCGGACGCCGAGTACGATCGCTTGTTCCACGAGCTCAAGGCCCTGGAAGCCGAGCATCCGGAGCTGGTGACGCGTGATTCACCGACACAGCGGGTCGGCAGTGCGGCGCTGTCGGCATTCACCCAGGTCAAGCATGAGATCCCGATGCTCAGCCTGGGCAACGCCTTTGATGAAACCACCATGCTGGAGTTTGATCGCCGGGTGACCGAGGGCCTCGACCTGCCGGTAGGCGATCTGTTTGGCGCGGGTGCGGCAGTGGAGTACAGCTGCGAGCCAAAGCTCGATGGCCTGGCGGTCAGCCTGCTGTATCAGGACGGTGAACTGGTACGCGGCGCCACCCGGGGTGACGGCACTACCGGTGAGGACATCAGCGTCAACGTGCGCACCGTGCGCAATATTCCGCTCAAGCTGCACGGCAGCGGCTGGCCGGCTACTCTGGAAGTCCGTGGCGAAGTGTTCATGTCCAAGGCCGGGTTCGAACGCCTGAATGCCTCGCAGCTGGAAGTCGGCGGCAAGACCTTCGCCAACCCGCGCAACGCCGCGGCGGGCAGCCTGCGCCAACTGGACTCGAAGATCACTGCCAGCCGCCCGCTGGAATTCTGCTGCTATGGCATCGGCCAAGTGACTGCCGACATCAGTGACACCCATATCGGCAACCTCAAGCAGTTGCAGAAGTGGGGCATGCCGATCAGTCACGAACTGAAGCTGGCCAAGGGTATCCAGGAGTGCCTGGACTACTACCGCGACATTGGCGAGCGCCGTAATGCGCTGGGCTATGAAATAGACGGCGTGGTGTTCAAGGTCAACAGCATCGCGTCCCAGCGTGAACTGGGCTTCCGCGCCCGCGAGCCGCGTTGGGCGATTGCGCATAAATTTCCGGCGATGGAAGAGCTGACCGAGTTGCTCGACGTGGAATTCCAGGTTGGCCGTACCGGTGCTGTCACTCCGGTGGCGCGCTTGAAGCCGGTCAAGGTGGCTGGCGTGACGGTGTCCAACGCGACCCTGCACAACATGGACGAAGTGGCGCGCCTGGGGCTGATGATCGGTGACACGGTGATTATCCGCCGCGCTGGTGATGTGATTCCGCAAGTGGTCTCGGTGGTCACCGAGCGTCGCCCGGAGCACGCCCGCGCGGTGCAGATCCCCGAGAACTGCCCGGTGTGCGGCTCCCATGTGGAGCGCACGCAACTGGTCAAGCGCAGCAAAGGCAAGGAAACCGTCAGCGAAGGCGCGGTGTACCGTTGCGTCGGGCGCCTGGCCTGTGGCGCGCAGCTCAAGCAGGCGATCATTCATTTCGTCTCGCGGCGTGCCATGGATATCGACGGCCTGGGCGACAAGACCATCGAGCAATTGGTGGATGAGAAACTCATCGGTTCGCCGGCAGACCTCTACAAGCTCAAGTACGAACAGATCATCGACCTGGAAGGCTTTGCCGATATCTCCAGCAAGAAGCTGATCAGCGCCATCGAAAACAGCAAGACCCCGACCCTGGCGCGTTTTATCTACGCCCTGGGTATTCCCGATGTGGGCGAAGAGACCGCCAAGGTGCTGGCACGCTCCCTGGCCTCCCTTGAGCGTGTGCAGAACGCTTTGCCTGAAGTACTGACCTACTTGCCCGACGTCGGCCTGGAAGTGGCGCACGAGATTCATAGCTTCTTTGAAGACAGCCATAACCAGGATGTGATCGGTGCACTGTTGTCGCCGGACGAGTGTGGCCTGCAATTGCAGGAGCAGGGCGATCTGAGTGCCGAATTTGCTGCCAGCACCACCTTGGGCGGCTTGCTCGACAAGTTGCATGTGCCTTCCGTCGGGCCCGGCGCTGCGCAGAAATTGGCAGACAAGTTCGGCTCGCTGGAAGGCGTGATCAAGGCCGATTGGCTGGATATGCGCCAGGCCCTGCCCGAGAAGCAAGCCAAGGCCGTGCGCGAATTCTTCGACAACCCTGACAACGCCCACCATGCCCTGGCCATCGAGCAGCAGCTCAAGGACTTCGGCATGCACTGGCAGAGCGAGAAAAAGGTCGTTGAAGGCTTGCCGGAAGCCGGGCACACCTGGGTACTCACCGGCTCCCTGGAGTTGATGAGCCGCGACGTCGCCAAGGACAAGCTCGAAAGCCTGGGCGCCAAGGTGGCCGGTTCCGTCTCGGCGAAAACCCACTGCGTGGTCGCCGGGCCGGGGGCCGGTTCCAAATTGGCCAAGGCCAGCGAGTTGGGCCTTAAAGTGCTGGATGAGGAGGCCTTCGTCGCCTTCCTGGCCAGCCACAACATCAGCGTCTGACCTCTTCCTGTGGCGAGGGAGCTTGCTCCCGTCGGGCTGCGCAGCAGCCCCTCAAGAAAGCGGAACGATCTCGAGCGAGAAATGATCTAGTCTCTGTCACCCCAGGGAGAGATCGCCATGTTCCGTTACTTCGAGCAACTCAGTTCGCGCATCGCCGCCCCGTTCATGGCTCAAACCTCGCGCAACAGCAAGGTGTGGCAATGCCGCTGCGGCCAGTCTTTATTCTTTCGCAACAGCCAATGCCTGGCCTGCCAGGCAGTGCTGGGTTATCTGCCGCAGCAAAGCCGCCTGTCTTCCCTGCAACCCGGCCCTGTCGTTGACACTTGGCTGGCGGATGACGCGCCCGATGCCGGCACCTGGCGTCGCTGCGCCAACCTCGACTCACCGGCCGCGTGCAACTGGCTGATCCCCGCCCACAGCACTGGGTCGCTGTGCGTGGCCTGCAGCCTGAATCGCACTATTCCTGATCTATCCATCCCGGAAAACCCCGAACGCTGGCGCAAGGTCGAAACTGCCAAGCGTCGGCTGGTGGCACAACTGATCAGTCTGGGCCTGCAGGTGGTGCCCAAGAGCGTTGACGAAGACACTGGCCTGGCCTTCGACTTCATCGGGACTGACCTGGCAGGCAATGCGCCGACCACTGGCCATGCCAACGGCCTGATCACCCTCGATATCAAGGAAGCCGACGATGCTCACCGCGAAAAAGTCCGCGTACAGATGCGCGAGCCTTACCGCACCTTGCTCGGTCATTTTCGCCATGAAGTCGGCCACTATTACTGGGATCGGCTGATTGCCAACAGCCACTGGCTTGACGCTTTTCGCACCTTGTTCGGCGATGAGCGCGCCAGTTACGCCGAAGCGCTCGACCAGCATTATCAGAACGGCCCGCGCCCGGACTGGCAGCAAACCTGCGTCAGCGCCTATGCCACCATGCATCCCTGGGAAGACTGGGCTGAAACCTGGGCCCATTACCTGCACATGATGGACGCGGTGGACACCGCGTTGGGCTTTGGCATGAGCGCCCGCGAGATGGACCTGGACTACCAGCCGTTCCCGCTGACAACGCTGTATGACCCGGCACACCCCGGCGGCCCGGCGTTCCTCTCGTTCGTCAATGCCTGGATCGAGCTGGCCGGTATGCTCAACGAACTGTCCCGCGCCATGGGCCAGCCGGATTTCTACCCCTTCGTGCTGCCGCCGGCGGTGATAGCCAAGTTGCACTTTATCCACCTGGTCATCCAGGAAGAGGGCGGCAGAGCGGACGAGGTTCTGCAGGCTCAGTGATTGCTTCCGTGGGAGGGGTAATTGCAGAGGGCCATGGCAAGTACTTGAAGCTTCTCATTTTTTACGGTTGTAACTTCCGATCAGATCGGTACAATGGCGCGGCTTGCCGAGAGGCTTGCGTCGTTATGGTGACCCCATCGGTCCCCCCGCAACGATTACCCGTGAACCTGGTCAGAGCCGGAAGGCAGCAGCCACAGCGGGAACATTGTGTGCCGGGGTGTGGCTGGTGGGGTTGCCTCCATAACGCAAGTCCTTGAATTCTCAAGGATTTCTCAGTCAAAAATCTCGAAGTGTGACAACGTCTAAGTACACCTAAGTGGTGCATCTCTGAACATGCTAACCCATGGCTCAGACTAACCCTATCCTGTCATCGAAGATTCCTCCTACCGTCACTGGCGATGGCATATCGCTTTCACTGTGTAGCTGTTAACCTTGCGCTATGCAGGGATTTGCATATCCCGATTAAGTAACAATTTGAACGCCTCTGGCGTCATTTGGCGGGGATGGCTAAGTGGAATACGTTTGTTACGTGCCAGATCAAACGGAATGTACCGTTCTGTTGTATCAACAAAACCCCGAGCTTTATCGGGGCAATATTGCGTGCGATATTTGCCAAGAAAAATCGTGGTTTGTTAAAGGATTTACGACTGAAAAGTATTATCGAGCGCCTTGCTTCGCAGCCCATCATATCGATGGGTGTGGTAATAAGATAACCCTAATTCCAGATGATGACGGTATTGCGTCTCCAGGTGCTTTATCTGCAATTAATATAGATTTAGATAAGCAGCGTAAGCAAACCATTGATGTCGCTGTGCCTCAGTCAAAGTCGAAGAAAGAATCTAATTGGGGTGTTACTAGAAAGTATTCAAGCGTTGGTGATTACCCAGAAAACAAGTCACTTCGACAAATACTGACAAGCCTTGGTCGTGACCCCGATTTCCCAAGCTCTGATAAACTTGTAAGAATGGTTGCGGATGGCGGGAGGGTTGTCCTTGAGGGGCCGCTTGCAGATCATATAGTTTCACAGAGCAATATATCAGTCGCACCTCTAGGTGAGCCAAAAATATTTTGGGGAAGAATAAATAATGTCAATAGGCAGAATGGAGTTCTTTGGCTGAACTGTGGTAACTATAAACGTGAGCCAAGTATTTTAATTGATGATGATGAGCTGGAAGATCAGCTCATTGAGGATTTTCGATTGAAGGATGTTGATGAGTTGCAAGGCGCTGATTTTATTGTGGTGGGCGTTGCGTTTCAAGCAAGTAATGGGAAGCCATATATAAAGTTTGGATTTACAAAGTACGTGGCCTTTAGAAAGTATAGGTTGGAATAAGCTCGGGGTGTTTATGTTGAGGCCACGTTTGACGGATTATCATGGTATTTACAAGGGGCAGTCCGAATTAGATTTTGCTGTTCAGTTTTTTGATGAAGATATTCCTCTTTATATTGATCCCTTTTTACTTTGGAAGTCTCCTTCTCTGCAGGATCAATCACTACATACAACCATTGTAAATTCGTTTAATCACCTAAACTTCCTTTTGAAGAAAGGAAAAGAAACAGATGCTTTAGAGCTGTTAATTAACATCTCAGAGTGTCCTGAGGTTGGATTGGGGGTTTCAAAAAATAGGCGCGGAGTACGTTTGGGTAGAAGCTATGCTCAAGAGGTACTTAATTTGTTTTCACGAATTGAAAGCTATAGTAAGTTTGGTTTTACGCATTTTGAAGTTATTCAGTTGTATGTGAGTGGCGTTTCAAAAGATCGGGTGAGTGATATAGCTTGTAATTTCATAAAGTCGTTTTTAATTGATTATACGGTTTCTCAGTGTGAAGTTCATGGTATACCATTAGAAGGGGTGGTTCTTGATTCGATATACGGTTACCGAGAGAATAAGCTCTTGGTTAATCAAAAAGTTTATTTGCCTGTCAATCCTGAGACAAAAGAGCCTATTATATTTACTCCGAAGAGGTGGCTTCGATTTTCTCCGTGGATAAATTACGATAACTATTTCCAGTCATATTGCCCTCGTGATGAAATTTTTAACCCGGGCGAAGCTGTCGAGCGTGTTCAGGTTTTAAATTACAATCGAGACAATTATGGCGTGGTTGAAGATTACGTAGCAAATAGAGTTAGGCAGTCAGCGGACTGTGTTAATGATCCTTTGTTTAGCCAGATACCTGTATTGTCAGCTAAAAGGAAATTGGACGAAATACTTAAACTAAAATCAGGTAAGGAAGATGGTGCTGATTGGAAGTACGAAAAACTCTGCTCTGAGCTCCTCGCCTCATTGTTTTACCCTAATCTGGACTTTGCGGTAGAGCAAAGCAGAACTGAGTCCGGCAGACATGTGAGAGACTTGGTGTTCTATAATAATAGAGATGTGGATTTTTTAGACGAGGTTTTTTCGGAGTTCGGCAGTCGGCAATTGGTGTTTGAAATGAAAAACGTTGCGAAAATAGAACGTGATCATATAAACCAGCTGAATCGATATTTGCAAGGAGGCTTTGGGTCTTTCGGTGTGTTTTTAACTCGGAATGATCTCCCCAAAGTGATGTTTCAAAATACCATCGATTTATGGTCGGCGCAGAGAAAGTGTATTATCGCCGTTACTGACGCTGACCTAACTTTAATGGTTGCACTTTACGAAAGTAAGCAGCGTAGCCCCTTAGATGTTTTAAAGAAAAAGTATATCGAATTTCGACGTGCATGCCCATCTTGAGGTGAGTATTTATGAATAGAAAAGACGTGGATGTGTTTGAAAAGCTCTCTGGTCAATTAATCAGTACGTATGAGGAATTGTCCGTTCTTTCAAAGAAAAGCCCAAACGATGCTCTGAATAAATTTAAATTGAAGTTTGTTAATTCGTTGTTGGCAGAAAGTAACGTGTTTTTAACTGATAGGTATAGACCATTTCTAGACTTTGAAGTCTTTGATGTGGATGATATTCCCCAGAATAGTGATGTGGTTTTTATTCTCGCTCAATATATCCAATGTTTTGAAAAGCTACGTGCAGACAATGTCGCTCTCCGTAATGGTGGATGGAGTTGGCGACTGGAAGCGGCTCCAGGGGAAGTAGGTGATGACAAAGGCCATATATGGATCCGCACCGTAAAACCAAAAAATCTTAAGGATTGAGTATGAAGAAAGGTGAGTTAACGATCAGTAATCAGCAGGCGGAACTGTACGAAGTTACCAAGCCGCTGTTGCAATCAATGTACGAAGAGTTTAAGGAGTTGAGTAAGAAAAAGCCTGAGGCGGCTCTCAGTAAAGGGAAAGTAAAAATTGTTAATAGGCTTCTTGAGCGCGTGCGCGAGGTTTTGGTCGGAGAAGCGTCAATGGATTTTCTAGATTTATTTGATGAGGATGATATTCCTCAGAATAGTGATGTTGTCTTGATGCTTTCTCAATATGTTGCAGGCATGGCAGCTTTCAAAGAAAAATATTATGGTTACAACGGGAGGGAGAATGTTTGGTTTACAAGCTAGAATCCAGCGACGGACTACCGAGCAATATATTATATAGAAATGGTTCAGTCGCTTCTTTACTAGCTATTGTAGTTGTTAAGGCTGGGTTGTACTCTGTAGTCGCGGCCCGCTGTCGGTCCGGAGCATCTTAGGTGGAGCTACGCCATCGTGCTCCTGATCGCTGGGGCACTGTGGCGACTTCTGCGAGAGTGAAATCTTTTCTACCGGTGGCTCTGTAGTTCTAGATTTGCTGAAGCTTTCATGCTAACGTCTCATTGCCCTCGTCCGGGATTAAACTTGGTTGATTTAAATGCGACCATAAGGAACAATGCTACAAGCAACTGCTCAGCGTTCTGCTAATGGTCCGCTGAATGGATAACTCGAAGTGAATAGGGTGAAATATGGACGAGGGCTCTTCAGTCGACGAGAGTTTGAGGCTGACTAGTGAGTCAGATGTAGATGACCTAGCTAATATTCTTGGCACGACTTATCCAAAGATTAAATATTTTTACTATAGTAGGCGCGTGGCGAGCCACTATAGTACGTTCTCCATTCCTAAAAAAAACGGTGGCAAACGACAAATTTCGGCACCAGACAATCATTTAAAGGTTCTTCAAAAGAGACTGGCTCGCCAACTTTCATTTCTATATAAACCCAATCCGCGTGCTACTGCATTTTTAAGTAATTCCTCAATTGTTCGTAATGCAACCTTTCACACTCGTAAGAAATTTGTATTCAATATAGATCTGAAGGATTTTTTTCCTTCTATCACATTCGCTCGCGTGCGAGCTATGCTAATAAGTAAGCCCTATAGCTTAACCCCGGAAACCGCGACAGTAATTGCGCACTTAGCAACCGTTGATGGAAAGCTTCCACAAGGCTCACCTTGTTCTCCTGTTATATCTAACATGATTTGCGCTTCTCTAGATACGCAGTTGCGCACTCTCGCGAAGAAACATAAGGCGAGCTATACTAGATATGCAGATGATATTACCTTTTCTTTTTATGTTCCTATGCTTTATTTGCCAGAAGATATTGTAGTGCTGGATGATAAAGAGGGTGGGAAAACACATCACGTAGTTTCTGTCGGTACCGTGCTGAGCGAGATTATTTCAAAGAAAGGCTTTAAGATAAACTCTAAAAAAGTAAGACTTCAGCGACGAGATGAAAAACAGGTTGTCACTGGTTTGGTTGTTAATCAAAAAGTTAATGTTGATCGACGATACATACGTAAAACTTCAGCTATGATCCATTCGCTTTTCATTATTGGTGTGGATAAAGCGAATATTATTCATAAAGCGAAGTCGCCTGAGTCGTCCAGCGAGTTATCTGCGCATGTTTTTGGTCGACTTTTATTTATTCATCAGGTTAAAGGTGTGGACTCTCCGGTGTATAGGCGTTTGGCGATGCGCTTCAATCAGCTTGAGACGCCTTACAAAGCCCCTCTAGCGAAGTTCGTTGAAGTGCATGAAGATGCAGGGATGAAACACAATCAGTTGAATATACGTCGCTGTTGGGTTATTGAAAATGAACAATGGGGGACTCAGGCAACAGGATTCATGCTTGAAAATAATCTAATGATTACTTGTGCGCACGCATTTAATTATAAATTGAGTGAAAAGATTGACTCAGATATAGAGTACGCGATTGAAAATAATTGCGATGAGGTTTTATTTAAAGATTGCGTAGTACATCGGGTGAATGAGAGAGCAAAAAAATATTCAGCAAAAGCGATATTTTTAGACAAGCATCGTGATCTAGCTATAGTGTCTATAGATCAGACAGACGAAAGATTTGAGTTTTTCCGTTTGGAGGAAAATTTGGAAGTCGAGATAGGGGATAAGGTATCGGTACTGGGGTTCCCTAATTTCAAAATTGGGTCTACTGATGTTTGTAGATTCTGGGCCGCGGTAAGTGGTAAATATATTAGGTCTACCATCGAATGCGGCAGTATCGATAAAGTGGTTTATAGCGGAAATAGCGGAGGACCACTAGTAAATTCTAATCAGCACGTTGTGGGCGTGATTAGGCGTGGCGCCGCTGGTGATCCAGAAGGGACGAACGAGTTTGTGTGCACTTCCGAAGTTTTTAAGGTTCTCAAGGAATATCAATCAACACTCGTAGTAGGTTGATACTAAGATGCAGGTCAGAACACATTCGATATATTACTCAAACACTGAGCGGTGGAGCTAAATTTTGCTCACGACGTCACATGCTCCTCAAGAGATTAAATCCCTTCGAATTTGAAAGCCTGATTTCAGGTTGAGCGCATATGTTCGAAGTATTGAAATCCAGCAGATGGGTGTAGGGGAATTGGATGTTGGTCGCCAGCGCTTGACGGGGGCTTACTATATACACGGGGACGGCCTCATAATCACCAAATCCCTGAGTGGTAGCTGTTTCATTCTGTGTGTGAGCCTTGGTAGATCGAGTATGGATTACTTGTAATTGATCCCGAAGCCACTACTGCGCCTAGTCTTTATCACCGCACTCTGAGACTTAGGCGAACTCGCGCTTGATCCGGTACACCGTTGCAATACCACAATCAGCGAGCTTTGCAACCTGCTCAGCAGACATTGTTGGATGCTGAGCCATCAGTGACTTCACCTGATTCCACAACTTGGTATTCCGCCCCTTACCCAATGGTTTCCAATTCGGCTCTGCAAGCTTTTTGTTCTCTAACCCTTGCTTGATTCGTTCCACACGTTTGTCTTGATCTAGCCGTGCCATGGTCGCCATAAGATCAATTAACATGTTGTTGATCACATCCATGATTTGCCCAGTTATTCCCTTCGCTTCAACCAGCATGTGACTGGTAGGCAAGTCAGCTACAACAAGCCGCAACCCCTTAACCTTGATCGTGCCCTTGAGCGTGTCCCAGTCAGCTTGTGAGAGGCGACTCAGGCGGTCTACAGACTCTACCAATAGCATGTCTCCACTCTCGGCAGTATCGAGCAGAGCAAGCAGTTGAGGACGATTTAGCTTGGTTCCGCTGATGTTCTCCGCATACACGCCAACGATGCTCAACCCTTTCTCGGCAGCGAACAACTCAAGGGCTGCTTTCGCACGATTGGCATCTTGGTCTTTGGTCGAGGCTCTGAGATAAAGGTGGGCATTCATGGCTGACTATCCTTTGGTTTATTAAGTTGATAGAGCAATGATAAATTATCAATAGTCTATTTTGAATAGATTTTTGATAAATAAATGCAGGGGCGCTGGACTGACTGCTGACTATCGGAGAGCTAGAGTCCTTTGATAATGCTAAGTGACGAAGCTTTGGGGGGGGGCGGAAGTGATCGAAGGATGTTTATCCATAAGGTTCCACTGTGGCTTGTCGCGTCGCAGAATTGGTGATCATAATTCAGCCATCATTGGCCGAATCAATTGCTCGCCTTAATCGCCTTCTCCAACTCCTCCACCAATTCGCAAAGACTGACTCCTAGCACCGCACAGAGATCCCGCAGTTGTACGATATCTAAACGGCGTGTGCCGCTTTCGACGTCACTCATAAACGATTGTGGGCGATTCAGCGCCTTTGAGCACTCCACCTGAGTCAGTCCGGATGCCTTCCTATATTTTCTCAGGAGTGAAAGCAGTGCAGCGTGTTCCGGTCTATAGATTGTCTTGGGCACGGCGGGCTGTCTCGGAAAGGTCAGCCTCGAAAGATATATCTGATTTCCAGATATCTGATTTTCAGATATTATGAGTTTTTTGCGCAGTCATCGGTGAGGGCGGCAGCCAGTCATGAAAGGAACAATTATGAAAAACTCCTCAGCTGTAGCAATAACGTTGGGCATCACTATCTTGTGTGCTCAAGCAGCACAAGCCGGTAATAAGCTTTCATCCGTACAAGGCGCTACAGACCTGTATTCTCTCAAGCTTGAACTCTGCGTGCCTGATAATTCCTACTGCACAGAGTTTCCAGTCACGGAGAAAACAAGTCATATCTACATGCACGATATTTTGTCTTGCACTCAGACGGGAAAAGGGCTTGCCCTCATGAAGGCTAATGAGCGCGATAAGGAAAATGAGCTTGTCTACAAGGTGACCTGCTCTAGCCGGAGCTATAGCGCACCTATCGTCAACTCGTACATTCCCTCCAAGGACTTCATGTAGAGCTAGCATTTATATTCTGCCCATGACAACAGCCTCACCTGCTGTTGTCATTATCGTCGCGAGGACTGAGCGTAATAATCTACAGGGTTGTATTTCAACCTTCATCTTCGTATTGGGCTCGCGAATTTCTTCCTGCTTTCAACCGAATGTAAGCGTAAACATTGGAGTCAGGGAGGAACGCAGTCGTGCTTAACCTAAAAAGTCTGAAGATCAGTAAAAGTCAAGGCTGCAGCGATGCTTAGGCATCGATTCTGGTATGTAGCTATCACTGTCACTCCTGATAACTCTCCTGATATACCGCCTGATTGTGAGTTGTTCGCCATATTGGTACACCACTTTCACGGAGGCTCTCTGAGCGCAACTGGGTGCCGATAGTTGGTCAGATGATGGATGGTGTGGCTTTGGCTGTAATTGGTCTCATGTATGGTCACAGGGGCTAGCAGGTGTCGTCATCGTATATGGGATATAGAACTTATTTTACTCATTGCTAAAGGTTAGGAGTTAACAGCAAGAGCTAATGCTTGTTTACCCATCTCCTTTTTGCCCTTCCCGAATATCTATTTAGGTTAGACTCCCTGAAGCTTATTCAAACTTATTTTTGTATGTTCTCACACAGGGGATTGCTGACATGTTCTGATTGGCAATCAGAAGTGAACTCTAGAGATTTTTAAATCTCCAGCAATCAGTGTACGCAAGTGAGCCGAAGGCGAATGCTTTTACAGAGGTGGGAAAGCGAAGCCCACCACAGCTTTTGATCTGAAATTGGGGGGGGGAGCAATCCTAAAGGACTACTTAGGAAAGGTCCCCCTTATTTGAGTAATGTCTCAGGCTGCAATTGAGCCCCTTTTCCAGTTTCTGATGGTCTTTGGGCTAACAGCTAGTCTGCGTGCAATCTCTTTATCCGGAACGTCTTTTTTGACGAGCGCTAGTGCTGCCTGCTTCTGAGAGTGCTCCTTTCTCCTGCCATCCGGTTTGACTGGGATTTTCTTGCTCACGGACCAATCAACCACTGCATGAGGCATATACGTTTCCATCAGATATCGTGCAACTCGCTCGTCCTGTACATACAGCCGGATCGAGCTTGTGGTGTCCATACGGCGGATGGCCGTTCGGGTCACCGCTTGCAGGGACGGTTCCAGTAGTCTGGTGGTGACGAATGCGGTCTGCATCACCTGCAAATCTTGGCTATATTTTTTGCTCAGGTACTCCAGCCCCTTCATGTCTGAAGGGCTAGGGTTGCCACCAAATAACAGGATGGCTTCCGTCGCGGAGTCGTATCCGTTCAGACCGCGACAGTCCATTTGAACCTGCTGCACTCGCCCTTTCTCTTTGTGTCTGACCCATGAGTTTGCAAAGAGGAGCGGATTGCTACTGGTTTCCCTGAGGATGGCATCCAGTGCAAGGTCATAGAGCTTGTTGTTCTCCTGATCGGCGTTCATCTTCGCTTTACTGAAAATTTGCCCCTTCGGCATGATCGGGTAGATGGTCACTGGACTGGTGTAGTGTCCGGTCTCAGGTGCGTACATCGACTTCTTGAAGGTGAACCCGTGGAGTTGGGCGAGCAGCTCAAACTCGCCCCCAGCGATGTTCGCAGCCAGTACGTGTGCTTCATCTGCTGAGGACAAGATGTCCCACCAATCCAGAAATTCCTCCACTGCACGTACGTGGCGAATGCCGTTTTTCTGAGGCTGATCGATGAAGACGGTTACTTCGCTCAATAGCAATCGGAAGATGTGGGCTGCTGGGGTGCCTAGGGTGGAGCAATCAATCCCCACCGAATCTGCACGATTGGTGCTCACTTGGTCCCTGACGTCTTGTTTGAACTCCTCCTTGATCCAAAGCTGACCGTTTGCCTCCTCGGTGTAATCGAGTACACGGCTGAGTTCTGTCGGATTCAGGGCGTAGTCAGGGTAGTCAACCACCTTGGGCACTTCGTCAATAATGAGAGTCCAGTCATGCAGCAGCGAATGCCGTACTCGTCTAATGGCCTCCTGAGTGCATATGATGAAGGAATTACACTTATCTTGAAGGGCGGCCTCCAGCTCAGGAGCAACGCGTTCCCCGTTGCGATTATCTACGATCCGAAAGGGGATACCAGCCTGTGAAGCGCGTTCTGCGATGTGGTCGATAAGGACGAGAGTCGGAAGAGCTAGAACTACTGGCCGCCCTGTTTTTTGAATGGCTGGAAGGCTCGACAGCAACGCTTCAGTTTTACCTGCTCCAGGGGCAGCGATAGCGGTAAAGATTGGTTTAATGCGGGTGATGCAATTCATTCCATGTTCTCCTTAGTTAGTTCAATTCATTGGCGTTACCTCGGGTATTGCCGATTGGTTTTAGTAAATCGCAGGCGTTAAAAAGCCCCCTTGCAAGGCGCCAAACTCGAATCGGTTTGACGGTCGCGTGGAGGCTTTCAATGTCGGCCTATCTAATAACGGGTCGTATTATACTTGTGTTTTGTTCGCATTGCAATAAATATTTGTTGACTTGGCTGACTTTGGTGATCTAGATCTGATTTTCCGCATCCTCAAGGATTACTCAGTCAAGTTAGGGCGAGGCTCAAGATATGTGTGCCAAAGCTTCGGCCATTGCTTTGATGGGAACACGACTACCGTAAACACCAAAGGTCACAGCGGCGTCTTCGTGCCCCGCTATACGCTTGATTAGGGAGTCTTGTACCTGTGCTTCACGCAGATCATCAATCATTGTGTGACGAAAGCTATGGAATGATTTCTTGGGGTCGTTAATACCCATTTTGGTCCGATACCGACTGAACCACTTTGACGGGGCGTGGCCCAGTTTTCCGCGTACAGGTTCCAGCTCGGGGAATAAACGATCTGAGTTTTGAGTACGCTGAGCGTTCACGTAGTCGAGCATTCCAAGCTCAATCAGCGCGGGATGTATTGGTAGCGTCCGGCGACTGCTGCTGTTCTTGAGTTTCTGAGACTCGTGACCATCGTCGATCCGTATGCAATCTACTCCTTGCAACTTGATGAAGTCAGCAACGTGTAACTGACAGAGTTCTTCCAATCTGGCACCTGTGAACCTTCCGAGGAGCGGCAACCAGTACCGCCAAGGATGTTTAAGGGCTTCAGCCTTGAGTGCTTCCAAATTGAGCAGGGTTCTTAGGTCATGTTGTTCAAAAGACAGACGTGCTTCCTTGGCTGAACCCGTCATCACCTTGAGTCCCATCAATGGATTCTCGGTAACGTAACCATTCGACTTGCACCAATTCATGAATGCCGAGAGCTTGCGTAGACGGTTATTCACGGTCACGGCGGTGATGGTTTTGTACGTGCCGCCTGCTTCAATGACTTCAGCTAACGTCTTGCCCTTGAACTGAGGGAGGAGGGCGAAATACTGAGGGCAAAGGCTTAGACGATCTTTCAGTAGGCGAGCTTGCTGCGCGTCGAACGCGGAAACGGACATGTCGCCCATCAGCTCGAACAGGTCCCGCAATGAGCGCTCAACTTCGTGAGTGCTGACCTCTCGCCATGTGCCCCCAGCCTTGCCTTCCTTGATGTACTTCTTCGCGAGCTCAGCGAGAGTCGGCCCACCTTTTCTGCGAAGCGTTTGAGGCTCTGTGGAGCCGCTTGGGCGCTCAGGAACTGAAGGTGTGGGGCTAGTGTCACGCCACTGAGAACAGAGCAAGCGAAGCGTCTCAAGCTCGGCTGTGGGATGTTCTGTCAGGTAGTGATGGACTCGTTGAGCCAGCGAGGACGCAAGGAAGGTTGCCGGTTGTCGGGTGCTGATATTCAAACTCAAGCGCAATGTGTGACAGCTCGGGAAGAGATGTTTGGGCAGTCGCAGATTCAGATAGTAGTAAGCCCCGCGACGGATTATGTAGGCCATATGTGTGACACCGATGTGTGACAGTGCTGGCTACACCCCGATTTCTGACTGTCCGTACCGGGTATTGGCACGGAAGATTAGAGACAACCTCAAAAGCCTGTTACCCTTATCCCATATGGCTTTCAACGATATCCGAGCATGCTTGCATGCCATCTGGTCAGAGCCGGAAGGCAGCAGCCACAGCGGGAACATTGTGTGCCGGGGTGTGGCTGGTGGGGTTGCCTCCATAACGCTCCCTTCTGTTTTACCTATTCCTGAATCCATATAGTCAGCCAGTCATCTGTGACCCTTATCGCACAGTGCACGACGGCCACTCCACGACTAGTGGCATACTCCCAAGCGTCTCTTTCCCCTGGCTACGAGGCTGTATGCACTCGGAACATTTTGATTTGTCCAGCCCTGTGTTCTTGCCGATCACCGAGCAAGCCTGTGCGGGTTTGCTGAGCGGTGACGGTGCAGCAGCGCTGGTAGCCCTGAGTGAACCGGAGTTGGCGGCGGTGCTGGTGATCCAGAACCTGGCTCAGGTGCCCGAAAGCGACCTGAGCGCCAATGGTGCCGAAAAAGTGTTGACCAAGCTGATTGACTGGGCGGTAGAGGCCAGCCATTCGGCAAGCGTTTCCCTACTCTCCGAGGCGCAGCGGCTGTTCGACCAAAGGAAGCTGTACTTCGGCCTCAATGTGGTCAAAAGCCTGAAGCTGCGTTTTCTGTTAGCGGAGGAAGTGCAGGCGCGCGACTATCTGTTGCCTAGCGGCAAGTGGGACTTTGAATACAAAGTCCGCCATCTCAAGGCCAATGATCCCTTCAGCAAGCAGATGGTCACGCCCAGGCATCGCGAGCGCTGGTTGAGTGCCGAGCAAGACAAGTTGGTCAGAACCTTCCGCGCCAACTTGAACGAAGACCTGCATGTTCAGGGCTATGCAGGTATCGGCAAGAGTCACCTGCTGGTGGCGCTGATGGAGCACCTGCGCCCGGAAAAGACTTTGTTGCTGGCGCGTACCCCGGCAAAGCTGGAAACCCTGCGTGCCCGTATGGTGGGTGTACGCGAGCGAAAGGCCGGGCACACCTTCCATGCATTCGCCCACGCCTTGATGCAGGGGCCCAGAGCCAAGCCGCTGACTGCGCAGGTGAGGGCGCCGAGCAAGCAGGCACTGGCTCAGGAGCTGAATATCTTCGGCTTTCGTGGCCTGCAAGGGCCGGCTGTGGTCGACGTTTGCCTCAACGTATTGCAAGCCTACTGCCGCTCCTGGGAATACAGCCTGTCGGCGAAGCACTTGCCGCATTTCAAACAGCCGCTGTCCAGCGTTGATGCCAGGGCACTGCTCGAATATGCCAGCCGGCTATGGAGCTATCTCGAAGCGAATCCGGCCTGGGGCAGCCAGACTGGGTTTGAAGCCTTGCTGATGATCAAGCGCGCCAGCCTCGCCGGCTGCGTGGTGCCCGAGCGTTATACCCACGTCCTTATCGACGAGAGCCAGGATATTCCGGCGCCGCTGCTGCAAATCATCGAGCGGGGCCGGCAGGTGCTGATAACCCTGGGGGATGAGTATCAGCAGGCCAGTGGAGTCATGGTCAGGCGCGCCCGTGAGGTGCGCCATACGGATGTGTGTTACTCCGTGCGCTCCGGACGCAATGTCGAGCGCCTGGTCAATCCCTTGATCAGCCAGCATTCGGATAAGAGCAAAGTGCTTTTCGAGGGGGCTCGGGATGCCGACGTCGGTATCGAGTTTTATCCGCTGGGCTTTGTACCGCCGCAAGGCTGCGTGGTATTGACCGCATCCCACTGGGACACAATGAAGTGGGCCATCCAGTTGAGCGAAGCCCGTTGTGCGTTCAGCCTGGCCAGTAAAGAAGCGCAGCAATCGCTCAAGTACTTTATGGACACCGTGGTCGCGTTGTTCAAGCCTGACTTCTACAGCAGCGAGTTCAATGACAGCGGGCCCCATCCGTTTTTCAGCGATATGGCCGATTGGCAGCAAGTACGCGCGGCCTGCCAGTTCGATGAGGCGTTTCTCTGGGTCGAAGCTGAGCTGCAAAAAGGCTTTAATCTGGCGGATGTCACGCGCTTGAACAGGCAAAGCGGCCATCCGGATGAGCGCTGCCTCTTGATGTTGGCGCAAGACGCCGGTGGCATGGAGTTCAACCGGGTGTTGCTCACACCAGCGTTGTTGACCAACGTAAAGTTCCAGGATGCCTACGCGTTCGACCAGCGACTGTGTGCGGTGTACATCGCAATTTCGCGAGCCACCCAGCAGCTCTATCTGCCCTACGATGTGGTTGAGTGGCTCGACTATCACAAGTATCAGAAAACCCGCGAATTACACGGTTACTGAAGGGTTTAATCCAGCTGTTTCACAACTTTGGAAAAGCCCTCTGGACAACCCCCAGACCGCCTTGTTAGCTTGCGCCGGCCACTTGTTTCAGAGCATGACAAGGGCATGGACTTGATATTGAAGTGCTATCGCTTCTCTAACTTACAAGGATGTCTGTCATGAAAAGCCTGCAAGGGTTGCCTCGACTTATCAGTGCCTCAGTCGGCGCTCCCGGCAAAGCCCGCAACTTGCCCGCCGATGTGCAGTGCATCCAATACTTATTCAACCTGATCATTCCCAAAATGGGCTTTGCCTTGCTGGAAAACGGCAAGTGCGATGGCCAGTTGGTGCAGTGCATCAGCCAGTATCAGTTCCGCCATCTCAAATATGCTCATCCCGATGGGGTGATCGACCCCACGGGGCGTACGTTCAACAGCTTGATCGAGGAAGCGGTGAAAGTCCCGGTACGGGCCTTCCCGACCATGCGTATTCCGAGCTTTCTCAACGCATTGGGTAATAACAACGTCGATGCGGTGCAAGCCACGGTCAATGTCTACCTGAACCAGGTGCGTGCGGTGATCGAGGCCGAGCGGCGCAACCGCCAATTAATGTTGCAGGCCACCTGCGATGGCGGCACGACGCTGAGCGATACGGACTTCCAGAATGCTGCCAAGCAATTGGGCAACGGCATCTCGGTGAATGTGGTCAAGGCGTTCGCCACCATCGAGTCGGGCGGGAAGGTGGGGTTCGGGCCGGCCAGGCTGCCGATCATCGCCTTCGAAGGTCATCACTTTCGCAAGTACACCAAGCATATCTACGACCAGTCGCACCCTCTGCTGTCGTACATCTACAAGAAAAAAGCCGGGCCGCAGTGGCAGACCAACAACAAGGACCAGGTCAAGGCCTGGGAAACCATGGCCACCGCTTTTGCTCTCGACCAGGAAGCGGCACTGATGTCGGCGTCCTGGGGGATGTTTCAGGTCATGGGGTTCAACTTCGCGTCGTGCGGGTTCAAGACGGTGTTCGAGTTTGCAGCGGCGTTAAAAGTAAACGCCGGTAATCAACTCAAGGCCTACCTCAGTTTTTGCAGCAAGAGCACGGCGCTGATGAGTGCGATGAAAAACAAGGATTTCACAGCCATGGCTCGTAACTATAACGGCGAGGACTACGGCAACTATGACGTGCTGATGAAACAAGCCTACGAAGCCTTTGAAGGGAAGAAATAAGATGATTCGTTTTCTGGCGATGGGAATGCTGTCGTTGTGCGCCGTGGCCCCCGCGTTTGCGGGTTCGGCCGCTTTGCATTCAGGCAAGTACGAAGGGTTGATGCTGGCGGTGACGCCCGCGAATCAGGTTGAAGGCTTTTATTCCGAAGCGATGGGCGAGGGCGTTAGCCGCCGTTGCACCTTCTACCTGCAAGGCAAGCCAGAGGCGCTTACCACCTGGCTGGATGCTGCCTACCCTGGGAGTGTGGCAGTGGCGTCCGACGGTGTGGTCCTGACAGTGGAGCAGGGCCGGCAACACCCCGGCTGCATCAACGTGTTGATGCCGGAAATCGCCACGGGTCTGGACCTGACCCAGACTGCCAGCAAAAAGTGGATCGGGCTGGTGACGGTGTCTGCCGACAAGGCTTACCTGCTGAAAACTCCGGGGGCCAAGGCGGTCAAGCGTCCCTATATCGTCAAGGGTGATGTAGTGGGTGTGCTGGCGTTCAAGGACGGCTGGGCGCAGGTGGAGTTTATCAATGCTGACGACCGTTCGTTCACGGGGTGGATCAGCCAGGGCCAGTACGCACGGTTGGATGCGCCGAAGCCCTGAGAAGCTCTGAAATGTGGGAGGGGGTGTTAGCCGAAGGTTTCGCGCAGTAGCCCGGAGAATGCATCCCGTGCCAGATGCCGCTGGGTATCTTTGTGCCAGAACAGCAAGTTGTCTACCGCTGCCAGTTCGTCGAACCGATACGATGCCAGCTGATTGGCCTGCTCATAACGCGCCAGGATGCCCTCCGGCGCCAACGCCACGCCAATCCCCGCGCTGACGCAGCCGATGATCGTGCCCCAACTGGTATAGCTGGCAATCGCCGGCTTGAAGTCCTGGGGCTTGAGCCAGTGTTCCAGTGCTGCGCGATAGGGGCAGCCGGGCGGCCACACCAATAGTGTGCGGCCAGCCAGGTCTTCGGGGCTGTGGATGGGCGCGCTGGACGCGCTGGCGATCAGTACCAGGCGTTCGCTGTAGACCACGCTGTGCTCCAGCTTCGTGTGTTTGCCACTGGCGGCCACGAGCGCCACATCCAGACGATGGTGTTGCAGGTCGTCCAGCAGTTGCGCCCAGGCGCCGGTCACCAACTCCAGGCTGACCTCGGGATAACGCCGGTGATACTCCGCCAACAGCGGCGGCAGGCGGCCGCTGGCGCTGGATTCCACCGCGCCGATGCGCAAGGTGCCACGGGGAATCGCGCTGGCATCCACCGCACGCTTGGACTCATCCACCAACGCCAGGATGCGCTCGCAGTAATCCAGGAAGATCTCACCCGCAGCACTGATCGCCAGCCCGCGGCCGGCGCGGATAAACAACGGTGTGCCCAACTCGCTTTCCAGCTGCTTGATGCGCGTGGTGATGTTGGACGGCACACAGTGCAGTTGCAGGGCGGCCTGGGCCACGCTGCCGGTTTGCGCCACGGCTCGCACCATTTTCAGTTGGGCCAGTTCCATTGCTCAGCTCCAGTGATTTCAGAAGTCAGAAACGCTTAATTGTCCTACGCCAGGCCCGGGCCAAGACTGACGGCACTCGTTCTTTTATGGATGCCATCGATGAGTACCCCGTCACCGCTCAAGCTTACGCTAGTCATTGCCAGCGTCATCCTCTGTTGGGCTTATTCACCCATAGGCGTGCATATGGGGCTGCACAGCTACAGCCCTGGCCAATTGGCGTTGCTGCGTTTTTTGATTGCGTCGCTATTCATGGCGGCTGTGGCCTGGGTAGTCGGCATTGGCCGGCCCCAGGTGCGCGACCTGCCGTGGCTGCTGGTGCTGGGTTTCTTCGGGGTGTTCCTGCACCACACCAGCCTCAATCACGGGCAGCAATGGGTGACAGCGGCGGCGTCGAGTGTGTTGGCACAATCGGCGCCGCTGTTCAGTGTGTTGATCGCTTTTTTCTGTTTGCAGGAGCGCGTCAGCATGTGGCGTTGGAGTTGTGTGCTGTTGGGGTTGGTCGGCGTGCTGGTGGTGATCTGGAGCGATCATGGCGTAGGCGATATCGACCCGCGCGGCTTGTTGATCCTGCTGGCGGCCTGCTCATGGAGCGTGTACTTCGCCATCCAGAGGCATTACGCCCATCGCTACAGTCCGTTGACGATGGCGTGCTACATGGTCTGGTCCGGCACCTTGATGCTGTGCGTGAACCTGCCGGGCCTGCCTGCCGCTATCGTGCAGGCGCCGTTGCGGGAGAACCTCGCGGTGCTGGTGCTGGGCATCTTTCCCAGCGCGTTGGCCTATCTGGCCTGGGGTTATGTGCTCAAGCACGTCGAAGTCAGCCGCGCTTCGGTGGCGATGTACCTGATTCCGCCGGTTGCCATGGTGATGGCCGCCACCCTGCTCGGTGAACAGGTGACCCTGCAGGTGATGCTGGGTGCGGTGATCGTGCTGACCAGCGTCGCCGCTATCAGCCTGGAGGGGCGCTGGCGCTCAATCGTGCGGCCAGCACACCCGCAGACGCCATCTGGACGGGCAATCAAGCCAGCTTCGTCAGATTAGACGAGCGTGCCGGATGCAATTTCCCCCCTGCTCCGCTAGCATTACCGGCTTCCGCTTCCCAGTTGCGACGGTTTTCGATGAGTTATCAGGTTCTTGCACGTAAATGGCGCCCGCGCTCGTTCCGCGAAATGGTCGGCCAGACCCATGTGCTCAAGGCTCTGATCAATGCCTTGGACAGCCAGCGGCTGCACCACGCCTATCTGTTCACCGGTACTCGCGGGGTGGGCAAGACCACGATTGCGCGCATCATCGCCAAGTGCCTGAACTGTGAGACCGGTATCACGTCAACGCCTTGCGGCACCTGTTCGGTCTGCCGCGAGATCGACGAAGGGCGTTTCGTCGACCTGATCGAGATCGACGCCGCAAGCCGCACCAAGGTCGAAGACACCCGCGAGCTGCTCGACAACGTGCAGTACGCGCCGAGCCGTGGGCGCTTCAAGGTCTACCTGATCGACGAAGTGCACATGCTGTCCAGCCACTCCTTCAATGCGCTGTTGAAAACCCTGGAAGAGCCGCCGCCCTACGTTAAGTTCATCCTGGCCACCACCGACCCGCAGAAACTTCCTGCAACCATTTTGTCGCGGTGCCTGCAGTTCTCGCTGAAGAACATGACGCCCGAGCGCGTGGTCGAGCATTTGACCCATGTGCTGGGTGTCGAGAACGTACCGTTCGAAGACGACGCCCTGTGGTTGCTGGGCCGCGCCGCCGACGGTTCGATGCGCGACGCCATGAGCCTCACCGACCAGGCCATCGCCTTTGGCGAAGGCAAGGTGATGGCTGCCGATGTGCGCGCCATGCTCGGTACCCTGGACCACGGCCAGGTCTTCGACGTGCTGCACGCGCTGATCGAGGGCGACGCCAAGGCATTGCTTGAGGCCGTGCGCCACCTGTCGGAGCAAGGCCCGGACTGGAATGGCGTGCTTTCGGAAATCCTCAATGTGCTGCACCGCGTCGCTATCGCCCAGGCCTTGCCGGAAGGCGTGGATAACGGCCATGGCGATCGCGACCGCGTGTTGGCCCTGGCCCAGGCATTGCCGGCCGAGGATGTGCAGTTTTACTACCAGATGGGCCTGATCGGCCGCCGTGACCTGCCCCTGGCGCCGGACCCGCGAGGTGGCTTTGAAATGGTGCTGCTGCGGATGCTGGCGTTCCGGCCGGCGGATTCGGCAGACGCGCCGAGACAGCCGCTAAAGCCAGTGGGGATCAGCCAGGCCACAGTTGATTCCGCCAAACCAGTGGCTGGCGCGGCCGTTGTCGCGCCAGCAGTGGCTGCGCCTGCGCCGGTGGCGCCGGCACCTGAGCCCGAATCCGCGCCGGTTGCAGTGGCACCTGAGCCCGAATCCGCGCCGGTTGCAGTGGCACCTGTGGTTGAGCCCGAGCCGGTTATCGAGCCCGCCCCCGTGGTCGACCTGCCCTGGAACGATCCGGTCGAAGCAGAGGCTGAGCCCGAGCCTGAGCAACAGCCCGCCGTGGAACCCGTACTGGAAACTGCCGGCGAGCAGCCCGAGCTGACGCCGATGCCTGCGCCGACCCCGGACAGCGTGGTGCCGGATGCCCCTGAGTGGGTATCGGCGCCGGTTCCCGAGCCGACGGTAGCCCAGGTCGAGGCCGCGACCCCCGGCATTGACCTGGACGACGAACCGCCGCTGGACGAAGACTACATCGAGCCGGACATGGATTCGGCCTACAGCTACCTGGACGAATTGGCCAGCGAGCACACCGCCGAACCGGCACCCGAGCCCGAAGCCGAACCGGCTGCGGCGCCGGCTACCGGCCTGGCCCTGCAATGGCTGGAATTGTTTCCGAAATTGCCGATCTCCGGCATGACCGGGAGTATCGCCGCCAACTGCACACTGATCTCCATCGAGGGCGACCATTGGCTGCTGCACCTGGACCCGGCCCACAGCGCCTTGTTCAATGCGACCCAGCAGCGTCGGCTCAACGATGCGCTCAACCAATACCATGGGCGCACGCTGACCATCGCCATCGAACTGATCAAGCCGGAGCAGGAAACCCCGGCCCAGGCCGCGACCCGTCGGCGTCTGAACCGCCAGCGCGAGGCTGAGGATTCGATCCACGCTGATCCGCTTATCCAACAAATGATGCAACAGTTCGGTGCGGTCGTCCGCCACGATACTATTGAACCTGTCGAAGCCCCGGTGCCCCAAGCGTCATGACACCGGGCTATTTATTGATCCACGTACTTTTGAGGTGATTCCCATGATGAAAGGTGGCATGGCCGGCCTGATGAAGCAGGCACAGCAGATGCAGGAAAAAATGGCCAAGATGCAGGAAGAACTGGCCAACGCCGAAGTCACCGGTAAAGCCGGTGGCGATATGGTCAGCGTGGTGATGACCGGTCGCCACGACATCAAGCGTGTCAGCATCGACCCGAGCGTGTTGCCTGGCGTGGGCGAAGATGACCTGGAAATGCTCGAAGCGTTGTTCGCCGCAGCCGTCAACGATGCTGTGCGCAAGATCGAAGCCAATAGCCAGGACAAAATGTCCGGCGTGACGGCTGGCATGCAGCTGCCACCGGGCATGAAACTGCCGTTCTGATACAAACCTTGGCTAGACTCAAATGCCGGGCATTGCGCCTGGCATTTTTTTTGCGCGCACGAAACATCGAACCCCAGCCCGTTGCTCATGGTCTGCACCCTATACCGCTGAATTCTCATCGATAAAAGGAGCCCCGCTGATGCCTCAAGACATGACGCTCAACCAACGCATCGTTCTGGTCTCACGCCCTCAAGGCGCACCCACGCCCGAAAACTTCCGCCTGGAACGTGTAAGCCTGCCCGATCTGGCAGACGGTCAGGTGCTGCTCAAGACGCTGTACCTGTCTTTGGACCCCTACATGCGTGGACGCATGAGTGACGCGCCGTCCTACGCCGCGCCTGTGGAAATCGGCGAAGTGATGACCGGTGGTGCTGTCAGCCGTGTCGAGCAATCACGCAACCCGAAATTCGAGGTAGGTGATCTGGTGGTCGGTGCCACCGGCTGGCAGAGCCACAGTATCTGCGACGGCAAGAACCTGATGCCTTTGCCCAAGGGGCTTGCGAGCCCGTCGATGGCCCTGGGCGTGTTGGGTATGCCAGGCATGACCGCTTACATGGGCCTGATGGATATCGGTCAGCCGAAGGCCGGGGAAACCCTGGTGGTGGCGGCTGCGTCCGGCGCGGTGGGCTCGGTGGTGGGGCAGGTGGCCAAGCTCAAGGGCTTGCGCGTGGTAGGGATTGCTGGCGGTGCCGACAAGTGCCGCTATGTGGTGGATAAGCTGGGCTTTGACGCCTGTATCGACCACAAGAGCGCGGACTTTGCCAACGAATTGGCCCTGGCGTGTTTCAAAGGCGTGGACATCTACTTCGAAAACGTTGGCGGTAAGGTCTTCGATGCGGTGCTGCCGCTGCTCAACGCCAAGGCGCGCGTGCCGCTGTGCGGGTTGATCGCCGGTTATAACGCCCATGAAACCCCCAGCGGCCCTGATCGCCTGCCGGCACTGCAGCGCACCTTGCTGACCAAGCGTGTGCGTATCCAGGGCTTTATCGTGTTCGACGACTATGGCGACCGCCAGCCGGAATTCCTCAGCGCTATGGCGCCGTGGGTGCGCGATGGCAAGATCAAGTTCCGCGAGGATGTGGTCGATGGCCTGGAGCAAGCGCCTGAAGCCTTTATCGGCTTGCTGGAGGGACGCAACCTCGGCAAGTTGGTGGTGCGCGTCGCGCAAGATTGAGTATTTGACGCTAATCCGGGGCGCGGGTATAAACCGCGTCTCGTTGTTTTGTCGGACCCTTCGCCCATGAGCTTCAGCCCCCTGATTCGCCAACTGATCGACGCCCTGCGTACCTTGCCAGGTGTTGGCCAGAAAACTGCCCAGCGCATGGCGCTGCAACTGCTGGAGCGTGATCGCAGTGGCGGCACCCGCCTGGCCCAGGCTCTGAGCCAGGCCATGGAAGGCGTGGGCCACTGCCGTCAGTGCCGCACCCTCACCGAAGAAGAACTTTGCCCGCAATGCGCCGACCCCCGTCGCGACGACACGTTGCTCTGCGTGGTGGAGGGGCCGATGGATGTGTATGCAGTGGAGCAGACCGGTTATCGCGGCCGCTACTTTGTGCTCAAGGGCCACCTGTCGCCGCTCGACGGTTTGGGGCCGGAAGCCATCGGTATCCCGCAACTGGTCGCGCGCATTGAAGAACAGGGCACCTTTAGCGAAGTGATCCTGGCGACCAACCCGACGGTGGAAGGTGAAGCCACGGCGCATTACATCGCCCAACTGCTGACCAATAAAGGCTTGATCACTTCAAGGATCGCCCACGGCGTGCCGTTGGGTGGCGAGCTGGAATTGGTGGACGGCGGTACCTTGGCGCACTCGTTCGCAGGCCGCAAGCCGATCGCCCTCTAACGCCCATTGCAGCCCCAATGTGGGAGCTGGCTTGCCTGCGATAGCATCACCACGGTGTAACTGAAAAACCGAGGCGCTTGCATCGCGGGCAAGCCCGGCTCCCACATTGGTTTTGTGGTGTCGGTGAAAATCGTGTACAGCTTGAAAACCAAGCAAGCGCTTGGTAAGTTCGCTCCATCTCGCCATGGAGCTTGCCGATGTCTGCCTATCAGGAATACTTCGACCCCAGCCACCAATTGGTCCGCGACAGCGTGCGCCGGTTTGTCGAGCGTGAGATGTTGCCGGGCATCGAGCACTGGGAGGAGGCTGAGAGCTTTCCTCGTGAGCTTTACCTCAAAGCCGGAGCGGCGGGCATTCTCGGGATCGGTTACCCCGAGGCATTGGGTGGAAGCCACGAAGGCGATCTGTTCGCCAAGGTCGCCGCCAGCGAAGAACTGATGCGTTGCGGTTCCGGTGGTGTGGTGGCCGGGCTCGGCTCCCTGGATATCGGCCTGCCGCCCATCGTCAAATGGGCCCGGCCTGACGTGCGGGAGCGTATAGCGCCCCTGGTGCTGGCCGGCGAGAAGATCATCGCCCTGGCGGTTACCGAACCGAGTGGCGGCTCGGATGTCGCCAACCTGCACACCCGCGCCGTGCGTGACGGTGAGCACTACCGTGTGAGCGGTGCCAAGACCTTTATCACCAGCGGCATTCGGGCGGATTTCTATACTGTGGCGGTGCGCACCGGCGGGCCGGGCTTCGGCGGTATCAGCCTGTTGCTGATTGAAAAAGACACCCCCGGTTTCACCGTTGGCCAGCCGTTGAAGAAGATGGGCTGGTGGGCGTCGGACACGGCCGAGTTATTTTTCAACGACTGCCACGTGCCCGTCGGCAACCTCATCGGCGCTGAAAACATGGGGTTTGCCTGCATCATGGGCAACTTCCAGAGCGAGCGCCTGGCGCTGGCGCTGATGGCCAACATGACCGCGCAACTGGCCCTGGAAGAAAGCCTCAAGTGGGCCGCCCAGCGCGAAGCGTTCGGTAAACCCATCGGCAAGTTCCAAGTGCTCAAGCACCGCCTGGCGGAAATGGCCACCGCCGTGGAAGTGTCCCGTGAGTTCACTTACCGTCAGGCGGCGAAGATGGCCGCTGGCAAGAGCGTGATCAAGGAGATTTCCATGGCCAAGAACCTGGCCACGGATACAGCTGACCGGGTGACCTATGACGCGGTGCAGATGTTGGGCGGGCAGGGGTACATGCGGGGTAGCCTGGTGGAGCGGCTGTATCGGGATAATCGGATTCTGTCGATTGGTGGGGGGACGCGGGAGGTAATGAACGAAATCATCAGCAAGCAGATGGGGTTATGAACCGGGTGTTCTCTCGGGCCTCATCGCGGGCAAGCCCGGCTCCCACAGGGGAATGCATTCCAAGGTGGGAGCCGGGCTTGCCCGCGATGACGGCAGTACTGAAGACCCTTACCTTTCGGTCAGCCCAAACTGCGTCAGGCAAAACGTGGGAATCCCCATGTCTTCCAACCGCTGCGAACCACCCAGTTCCGGTAAATCAATAATCGCCGCCGCTTCAAAGATCTGCGCGCCCATGCGCCGTACCAGGTTGGCCGCAGCAATCAGGGTGCCACCCGTGGCGATCAGGTCATCGAATATCAGCACCGAATCACCTTCGCAGAGGCTGTCGGCGTGTACTTCCAGGAAGGCTTCGCCGTACTCGGTCTGGTAACCCTCGGCCAGCACATCCGCCGGCAGCTTGCCTTGCTTGCGAAACAGGATCAGCGGCTTGTTGAGCTGGTAGGCGATGATCGAACCTATCAGGAAACCGCGGGCATCCATCGCACCGATATGCGTGAAATCGGCTTCGACATAGCGCTGGGCAAAGCTGTCGGCTACCAGGCGCAGGGCGCGGGGTGATTGGAACAGCGGGGTGATGTCACGAAAGATAACCCCAGGCTTGGGGAAGTCGATGACAGGGCGAATCAGGGATTTGATGTCGAACGAATCGAAGGTCATCGTCGCAGAGTCCTGGGCGGAAAACGGACTCGAAGTATACCTGCGGCCTTGCCGATTGGCGCGGCCGCAGTGTCTGGATCAGACCTCCAGTGAGCCACCGGCCAATGCGCACAGCTGGATCGGGTCGAGGATATGCACTTCCTTGCCCTCGGCAGCAATCAACTGGTTCTGCTGGAAGCGGGTAAACACGCGGGACACAGTCTCAACCGCCAGGCCCAGGTAATTGCCGATTTCATTGCGCGACATGCTCAGGCGGAACTGGTTGGCCGAGAAGCCACGGGCACGGAAGCGCGCCGACAGGTTGACCAGGAACGTTGCGATGCGCTCGTCGGCGGTTTTCTTCGACAGCAGCAGCATCATTTGTTGATCGTCACGAATCTCGCGGCTCATCACGCGCATCAACTGGCGGCGCAGTTGTGGCAATTGCAGGGCCAATTCGTCCAGGCGCTCGAAAGGAATTTCGCACACCGACGTTGTCTCCAGGGCCTGGGCCGACACCGGGTGAATCTCGGTGTCCATTCCCGACAGCCCGACCAACTCGCTGGGCAGGTGGAAGCCGGTGATTTGTTCTTCGCCGCCGTCGCTGAGGCTGAACGTCTTCAATGCGCCCGAACGTACTGCATAGACGGAATCAAACTTGTCGCCCTGGCGAAACAAAAACTCGCCTTTTTTCAGTGGGCGGCCGCGTTTGACGATGTCGTCCAGCGCATCCATGTCTTCCAGATTCAACGAAAGTGGCAGGCAGAGGGGAGCCAGGCTGCAATCCTTGCAATGGGCCTGGCTGTGAGCGCGCAGTTTAACTGGCTCGGACATTTCTTAAATCCTTGTGGGAAAACACACATAAGACGTAAGGGTAACGCACTGGGGGGTATGGAGGCCAGCGTGTACAAAAACCTGCCGGTATATAAAGATCTGGCTAAAACCGCCGATAGTACTGCCATCGACTACAAACACGGTGGCTCAAACCATGTTAGCCCTCAGTACCCAACTCGCTTCGCGTACTCAGATCCAGGCACAACCCGAAACCAAGAAAGCTGCCGATTCCGATGTCGCCGCGATTCCGACGGCGGATGAAGCCAAGCCTGCCGTTTCGGTGACCATTTCCGGCGCCGCGATGAAAGCTGCCGCGGCGGAAAAAACCTCAAACAGTGACATCGACGAAAGCGGCCTGGCGGACAACGTCAAGAATCTGCTCAAGATGATTCGTGAGATCAAAAAGCAGATTGCCGAGAAACAGGCTGAGATGGCAGCGGTAATGGCCGACAGAAGTCTCAGCCCTGAACAGGCCCGTGCCCGGCTTTCCGGGCTGCAATCGGCCTTGGGTGCGCTGCAAGCCAGCTTGACCAGCGCCCAGGCGTCTCTCACCAAGGCGATGAAAGACATGAGCGCGGGTGATGCAGCCAAGGCCGCGACCCTGGCCATGAAGTAAGAACGTCTAGATGACCCGCGAAAATCGTTGCCTGTTCTGGTGCTCCAGATAGGCATCGAACACCATGCACACTGAACGCACCAGCAAGCGCCCGGCCGGCAGCACACGAATGCCCTGGGCGTCCAACTCGATCAGGCCGTCGGTGGCCATCGTCTCCAACTGCGACCATAAATCGGCAAAGTAGCCACGAAAGTCGATGTTGTACGCCTGTTCGATCGTCTCGAAGCCCAGGCTGAAATTGCAGATCAACTGCTGGATCACTTCCCGTCGCAGGCGATCGTCGGTGGTGCAGACCAAACCACGGCTGGTCGCCAGTTGTGCGCCCGCCAAGGCGTTCTGGTATTGGGTGAGGTCGCTGCTGTTCTGGCAATACAAGTCGCCAATCTGGCTGATCGCTGAAACGCCCAACCCAATCAGATCGCAATGCCCGTGGGTGGTATAGCCCTGGAAGTTGCGCTGCAGCTTGCCTTCCTCCTGGGCGATGGCCAGTTCGTCGTCCGGCAGGGCAAAGTGATCCATGCCGATATAGCGGTAGCCGGCCTGGGTCAGTTGTTCAATGGTGGTTTGCAGCATCAGCAGTTTTTCGGCCGGCGAGGGCAGCTCGTCGGTGTTGATCCGCCGTTGGGGCATGAAACGTTCCGGCAGATGGGCGTAGTTGAATACGGACAAGCGGTCCGGCTGCAAGCGGATGACTTCTTCCACAGTACGCGCGAAGTTCAGCGGTGATTGCTTGGGCAAGCCGTAGATCAAATCGATATTGATCGAGCGAAATTGCAGGGTACGCGCCGCATCGATCACTGCGCGGGTCTCTTCCAGGCTTTGCAGGCGATTGACCGCTCGTTGCACCTCGGGGTCAAGGTCTTGCAGGCCGATGCTTACGCGGTTGAAACCCAGCTCGCGCAGCAGGCCCATGGTGGCCCAGTCGGCTTCGCGAGGGTCGATTTCAATGCCATAGTCGCCCGAATCATCATCGAGCAAATTGAAATGCTGGCGCAGGCAATTCATCACCTGGCGCAGTTCATCGTGGCTGAGAAAAGTCGGTGTGCCGCCGCCAAAGTGCAATTGCTCCACTGGCTGCTTCGGATCGAGGTGGCAGGCCACCAGCTGGATTTCCTGCTGCAGGCGTTGCAAGTAGGCCTGGGCGCGACCACGGTCCTTGGTGACCACCTTGTTGCAGGCGCAGTAGTAGCAAATGTTGGCGCAGAACGGTACGTGCACATACACCGATAACGGCCGTACCGCCTTGCGGCTTTCGCGCAGGGCATGGAGCAGGTCGAAGGTGCCGACCTGGCTGTCCAACTGGACGGCGGTAGGGTAGGACGTGTAGCGCGGCCCCGCCAAGTCGTAGCGGTGAATCAGATCTGTGTCCCAACGAATGGCGTCGAGCATGCGGGCGGTCCCCCGGATTGGCTAGTGGGCCGAGTCTAGGGGCAGGGCTGGCAAGGCATGTTGATTTGCATCAACGGGGAGCGGCGCTATGCCACAGGGGCTTTCAATGACCCATGAGCCAGTGCTGATGCGGGCCCGGCAAGGTCCAGATACCGAAGATGATCACCAACAGGCCGCCGGCCATGCGCACGCTGCGTTTACGCAAGAGCGCGGTGACACGCTCCGCCGCCAGCCCGGTGGCCAGCAGCACCGGCCAGGTGCCGAGGCCGAATGCGAGCATCAGCAACGCGCTGTCCAGCGCATTGCCCTGGCTCGCGGCCCACAGCAGGGTGCTGTAGACCAACCCGCACGGCAACCAGCCCCACAGCGCGCCCAGCATCAAGGCGCGCGGCAGGCTCGACACCGGCAGCAAACGGTTGGCCAGCGGCTGGATATGCCGCCACAGGCCGCGTCCGAGGCTTTCGATGCGGGTCAGGCCGCTCCACCAACCGGCCAGGTACAGGCCCATGCAAATCAGCAGTAACCCGGCGAGCACGCGCATGAACATCGCCGCCGGGCTGTTGGCCACCGCCCAGCCGGCCAGGCCGATCAGCAGCCCTGCCGTGGCATAGCTGAGGATGCGCCCCAGGTTGTACGCCAGCAGCAGGCGAAAGCGGCGGCTGCGTTGCTCCTTGGGGATCGCCAGGGTCAGCGCGCCCATCAACCCGCCGCACATGCCCAGGCAATGGCCGCCGCCGAGCAGGCCCAGAATCAATGCCGAAACCAGCAGGGGCGCCAGCTCAAGCATGAGGTGGGTCCTTGGGCGGTTGTTCGGGGCCGTTGGCTTCGTCAATGGCGGCCAGGTGGTTAGGGTCCTGGTCGTCAAACAGCACGCTGTGGGCCGGGCCATCGAGATCTTCGTACTGGCCGCTGTCCACGGCCCAGAAGAAGATATAGATGGCCACACCCACTAACAGCAGCGCCGCTGGAATCATTACGTATAAGGCTGGCATCTGCACTCCATGCCCACGCGGCTCAGGCCGGCAGCGGGCGGGTTACTGGGGCGGTACCTTTAGCGTGTGCGCTCGGCAGGCGAGTCAGGCGCAATGCGTTAAGTACCACGGTCAACGAACTGAGGGACATACCGATGGCTGCCCAGATTGGTGTGATCCAGCCCAGGGCCGCAAACGGCAGCATAAGGCCATTGTACAGCCCGGCCCACAGCAGGTTTTCAATGATCACTCGACGGGTGCGCCGCGCCAGGCTGAAGGCTTGCACCAGTGCCTCCAGGCGGTTGGACAACAGCACCGCGTCGGCGCTGGTTTTCGCCAGATCAGTGGCCGAGCCCATGGCCACGCTGATATCGGCGGCGGCCAGCACCGGCACATCATTGACGCCATCGCCCAGCATCAGCACCTTGTGGCCTTGCCTATGCAGGTTTTGCAGCACCTGCAACTTGTCATCAGGGCGCAGGCCGCCGTGGGCTTCGTCGATGCCCAGCTCAAGGGCCACACTGGCGACCATCGGTGAGCTGTCGCCCGAGAGCAGCAGCGTACGCCAGCCGCGTGCCTTGCACGCTGCGAGCAGGGCAGGGGCGTCGCTGCGCAGGCGGTCGTCGAGTACGAACCAGGCGAGGGCGCCGCTGTTGTCACCCAACAGCAGCCATTGCCCGGCGTCGTCCGGTGAGGCGGGAATCGCGCAGCCACTGAGTTCGCAGACAAAACCCGGTTGGCCGATACGCAACAGGCGGTCCCCCACCCGACCCTCCAGGCCCAGGCCAGGGGTGCTCAACACTTCATCAGCGGCCAGTGGCGCACGCCCAAAGGCACGAGCAATCGGGTGTTCCGAGCGGTTCTCCAGGGCGGCGGCGAGGCCCAGGCACTGGTCGCTGTCCAGCGCGCCCAGGGGCCGGATTGTGCGCAACACCAGGCGCCCTTCGGTGAGGGTGCCGGTCTTGTCGAAAATTACTGTGTCGATCTGGTTCAGGCCTTCAAGCACATGGCCACGGGTCAGTAGCAACCCCAGGGTGTGCAAGGTGCCGGTGGCAGCGGTCAGGGCGGTTGGGGTGGCCAGGGACAGTGCACACGGGCACGTCGCCACCAGCATCGCCAACACAATCCAGAATGCGCGTGACGGGTCCAGTTCCCACCACAGCAGGCCGATCAGCACGGCGGCGATCAGCGAGCACAGCAGGAACCACTGCGCGGCACGGTCGGCGATTTGCGCCAGGCGTGGTTTCTCGGCCTGGGCGCGCTCCAGCAGGCGCACAATGGCGGACAGGCGCGTCTCGTGGCCCAGGGCGCGCACCTCGACGGTCAGTGCGCCCTCGACATTCAGCGTGCCAGCCGTAACGCTGTCGCCGACCCGCCGCGGTTGTGGCAGGTACTCGCCGGTCAGCAGGGATTCATCGATGCTGGATTGGCCGTCGAGGATCACGCCATCCGCCGGCAGCACCGCGCCGGGATGCACCAGTACACGATCACCCAATGCCAGTTCACTGAGCAGGATGCGTTCGCTCTGGCCATCGTCTTTGAGGCGCAAGCAGGAGGCGGGCAACAGGTTGACCAATTGAGCGGTGGCTGCGGCGGTGCGCTCCCGGGCACGGCGCTCAAGGTAACGCCCGGCCAGCAGGAACAGCGCAAACATGCCCACGGCATCGAAATACAATTCGCCCACGCCGGTGATCGCGGTCCAGATCCCCGCCAGGTACGCACCGCCAATTGCCAGGGATACCGATACGTCCATGGTCAGGTGTCGCGTGCGTATGTCACGCAGCGCCCCTTTGAAGAACGGCGCGCAGCTGTAGAACACGATGGGTGTGGTGAGAAACATCGCAACCCAGCGCAGGATCACGTGCAACTCCGGGCTCAGGTCGATATTGAATTCCGGCCAGGTCGCCATGGTTGCCATCATCGCCTGGAACCACAGCAAGCCGGCAACCCCCAGTTGACGCAGGGCCAGGCGGTTTTCGCCGGCCAATTGTTCGGCGGCGCGGTCGGCCTGGTAGGGATGGGCGGCGTAACCGATATGGCGCAGCTCGCTGAGCAGTTGGCTCAATGGCAATTGCCCATCGGCCCAGCGCACATGCAGGCGATGGTTGGACAGGTTCAGCCGCGCCTCGGCCACCGCGGGCAGGCTGCGCAGGTGTTTCTCGATCAACCAGCCGCAGGCGGCGCAGCTGATGCCTTCCATCAACAGGGTGGTTTCGGCCAAGTCGCCTTGATGGCGCACAAAGGGTTTTTGCACATCGGCGCGGTCGTACAGCGCCAGCTCATCCACCAGTTGCACCGGGAGCGCCTCGGGGTTGGCCGAGGCTTCGCTGCGGTGCTGGTAATAGCTTTCCAGCCCACCGGCCACAATCGCTTCAGCCACGGCCTGGCAGCCGGGGCAGCAGAGTTCGCGGCGTTCGCCGAGGATCCGGGCGGTGAACCGGCTGCCGGGCGGGACGGGCAGGGCGCAGTGGTAGCAGGGGATTGGGCTGGTCATGGGCGCTGCTATTTTTTCAGGTCTTCGGCACCCTGCAATGGTTCGTCACCCAACAGCAAGTCTTTGTCGTGGCTGACCTCTTCTTCCTCGAACATCCTCCAGGTGTTGCTGCCTTCCACGCCAAGCAGTTCCACGAAACGCCGGCCTTCGACCTTGTCGGTGACCTGGCCGATGTAGCGGCCCTGCTCGCTATCACTGCGGGCCAGGACGATCTTGCGATCCTTCTCCGGCTGGGTCGGGGAAATCAGGTTCAGTTCCAGGGTTGCAGGGCCGCTGTTGCCGGTCAGGTGCAACTCGACTTCGCCGGTCAGTTCATCCAGGTGCAACCTGGCACGCAGTTGCAGGGTCTGGGCCAGGCGTTCACGGTCCAGGGAGCGGTTGATGCCTTTGCCGGCCTCGTAGTAATTGTCGTTGACCAGGTTGTCCGGGTTGTTGACCGCGATGGTCACCATGGACAGGGTCAGCGTCACCGAGCAGGCCAGGATCGCGATGATGATCCAGGGCCAGAGGTGCTTGTACCAAGGGCTTGCAGCAGTGGTTGCGGGCATTCTTGTATTCCCTGTTTAACGAACTTGTGGGCCGATGAATCGGCTCTTGGCTTCAATATGAACGCTGGTGTCATCGGCATCTTTGAGGATGAAAGTCACCTCGTTGGTGCTCGACGGCAGTTGCTCCGGCGCACTCGACAACTCCACCGGCATACTGACGATATCGCCGGCGGCCACCTTGATTTCGCGTCGCCCCTGCAACTTGAGGTCCGGCAGGCCGGCGGCGTCGAGCACGTAGGTGTGGTCGTGCTGGTCCTTGTTCATGATCTTCAGGCTGTAGACGTTTTCGATGCGCCCTTCGGCGTTTTCCCGGTACAGCACGCGGTCCTTGCTGACATCGAAACCCACCAGCGAGCGCATGAAGAATGCGCCGACCAGCAAGCCGATCATCGCCAGCAGCACCAGCGCGTAGCCGATCAGCCGTGGGCGCAACTTGTGGGTCTTCTGCCCGGACAGGTTGTGCTCGGTGGTGTAGCTGATCAGGCCGCGTGGGTAGTCCATCTTGTCCATGATGTTATCGCAGGCATCGATACAGGCGGCGCAGCCGATGCACTCGATTTGCAGGCCGTCGCGGATATCGATGCCGGTCGGGCACACCTGCACGCACATGGTGCAATCGATGCAGTCGCCCAGGCCCTGGGCCTTGTAGTCGACGCCCTTTTTACGCGGGCCGCGCACTTCGCCACGGCGCGGGTCATAGGAAACGATCAGGGTGTCTTTGTCGAACATTACGCTCTGGAAGCGCGCGTAAGGGCACATATAGATACACACCTGCTCGCGCAGCCAGCCGGCGTTGCCGTAGGTGGCGAGGGTGAAGAAGCCGACCCAGAAATACGACCAGCCGTCGGCCTGGCCGGTGAAGAAATCGAACACCAGCTCGCGGATCGGCGAAAAGTAGCCGACGAAGGTCATGCCGGTGGCGAAACCGATCAACAGCCACAGCGTGTGTTTGCTGAACTTGCGCAGGAACTTGTTGGCGCCCATGGGCGCCTTGTCCAGCTTGATGCGCTGGTTGCGGTCGCCTTCGGTGACCTTCTCGCACCACATGAAAATCCACGTCCACACGCTTTGCGGGCAGGTATAGCCGCACCACACCCGTCCGGCGTACACGGTGATAAAGAACAGGCCAAAGGCCGCAACAATGAGAATGCCCGAGAGCAGGATGAAATCCTGGGGCCAGAAGGTGGCGCCAAAAATGAAGAACTTACGCTCCGGCAGGTTCCACCACACCGCCTGGTGGCCGCCCCAGTTCAGCCACACGGTGCCGAAGTAAAGCAGGAACAGGCCGGCGCCACCGAGCATGCGCAAATTGCGGAACAGGCCGGTGAAGGCACGGGTATAGATTTTCTCTCGCGAGGCGTAGAGGTCGACGCTGTTGCTCGCGTTTTTGGCAGGCGGGGTAACGTCATGTACCGGTATCTGGTTGCTCATCATTGCATCCCACGGCGGTGGAGATTTGCCTCGGCCAGTACGTGCCAGCCAGGGTCAAATGGGGGGTGTTGCAGTGGCCTAATGATACGCCCCCGATGTTGTGCAAAGGGTGCGACCTTTGGTCGCGTTGGGAGAAATCAAATGATGGTGTACGTGACCTGGATCAATTGACTTGTGAAGTATGGACGGTTTTGGTTGGTGTGCCGGTCATTCGTCCCTCGGGTCAATCAGTGGCGCGCCGCTGGGCCAGAAGTCGCTGATGTGGCGTGAGCAGGGTGAGTCACGGAAAAGCGCAGATCAAGTTTGGCAATATTTTTATATTGCCGTGTCAGGCTGGCTCGGCTGTTTTATAGCCATGGCATAAATTGTAAATATATAGGCAAGCATCAAGTGCGATTGGTTGCTTACTATTTGCTCCGCTTGAAGTTTCCACTGATGGCCAGTCGCCAAGCATGTATACATGCATTTACATGTTTTTGCTCTGCGGATTGAACTGTTTGGTAAGTGGTATTCACTAATGGGTGTGTGGTTTGTTTTTTCTGGTCTTATCTGCTTTTTGAGGTGTTAGATGATAAGTGATAATGTTTTTACTGCTCCAAGTTCCGGGGTTTTTAATCTGCGCTCTATCTTGGGGCTGCCAACTTCAGATCATGCTGTACCCGCGAGCGCGATGACGTTGCGTAGTTTTGCCGTTCAACCATCCTTTGCTGGCAATCGAGTGCCTGATGACTCGAAGGTGATAGAGGGCGAGGTGGTGGAACGACTGCTGCAAAACTTCAACGTGTTTGAAGATCCAGGCTCTCCAGGACGCATTACGGTTGGGAGTTTGGTTGAAGTGCTTTGCGGGTTTAAGCCTGAGGTGTCGGAAAGGAACGTCGAGTTGGTTAAGATGATTTTTCTAATGCCCGGACTTTTGAATAAGCTTTGTAGTGCCCAGGGTGTTGATAAAGTAGGTGCTCCCTCATCGGATGGCAGTATTGATAAGTTTGATTTGGAACGGCTGGATAATTTTCATGCGCCGTTGCGTAATCGCCGACGGGAGTTTAATAAGATGGTTATGTATTAATCTCAGCGAGCAGAGCGAATGATCTGTTGCAGTTGGTGGACGTTGTCTCGATCAATTGACTTGTGAAGTACGGACGGTTTTTGTTCGCAAGACGGTCATTCGTCCCATGGATTGATCAGCGCAACGCCGCTGGACTTGAAATCGCTGACGTTGCGTGTGACCACGGTAAGCCATGAACCAGAGCGGTTGCGGCAATCGACGAGTCACTCGGAAGCCAGAAACAAAAAAGCCCCGCCAGTTTTCGCTGGGCGGGGCTTTTTTGTGTGCGAGGATTTATTGCTCTTCTGCCTTCTTATCCCCATGGGACAGGCTGTACACATACGCCGCCAGCAAGTGCACTTTGTCATTGCCTTGCAGCAACTCCTGCGCAGGCATCTGGCCTTGACGGCCGTAACGAATGGTCTGCTGCAGTTGCGCGAAGCTTGAACCGTAGATGAATGCGCCCGGGTGCGTCAGGTCGGGGGCGCCCATGGCTGGCGTGCCTTTACCGGCCGGGCCGTGGCACGCCACGCAGTTGGCGGCGAAAAGTTTCTCGCCGTTGGCAACGTCGGCCTTGGCGCCTTCGGGCAGTTTGCGGCCATCGAGGTTGGTCACCACAAAGCCTGCTACGTCAGCCACGCCTTGCTCGCCGATGACTTCGGCCCAGCCTGGCATTACTGCGTGGCGGCCTTGCATGATGGTTTGCTTGATGGTCTCTGGCTCGCCGCCCCAGCGCCAGTCAGCGTCGGTCAGGTTAGGGAAACCGTAGGCGCCTTTGGCGTCGGAGCCGTGGCACACCGAGCAGTTGGAGGCAAACAGGCGGCCTCCCATCTTCAGGGCTTGCGGGTCCTTGGCCACCTCTTCAATGGGCATCGATGCGAATTTGGCGAAGATCGGCCCGAACTTGGCTTCCGATCTGGCCATTTCCTTTTCCCATTCGTGCACGCCGGTCCAGCCGGTCTGGCCGTTGGCAAAGGCGGTTTGCTTGTCGTTGTCCAGGTAGTTATAGCCCGGCAGCAGGCCCTTCCAGTTACCCAGGCCGGGGTAGAGCACCAGGTAGCCGAGGGCGAAGACGATGGTGCCGACAAACAGCATGAACCACCATTTGGGCAGTGGGTTGTCGTACTCCTCGATGCCATCGAACGAGTGGCCGACGGTCTCGTCCGTCTGCTCGGTGCGCTGGCCCTTGCGGGTCGACAGCAGCAGCCAGGTCAGGGCGAAGATGGTACCCAGACTGAGGACTGTGACGTACAGACTCCAGAACGTAGTCATTCTTTGTTACTCCTAGAAGCTTGCTCGACGTGCTTGATGGCTTCGGGATCATCTGCAAAGGGCAGCATGGTCGCGTCGTCAAACTCCGACTTGCGCCGCGGGCTGAACACCCACAGCGCCAGGCCGACAAAGGCCACCATCACCACAACGGTGCCCAGGCCACGAATCATCCCGATATCCATGTAGGTCACCGTTTGCTTTTGATGATGGTGCCAAGGCCTTGCAGGTAGGCCACCAATGCGTCCATTTCGGTCTTGCCCTTCACAGCGGCCGCTGCACCGGCGATGTCTTCGTCGGTGTAGGGCACGCCCAGGGTGCGCAAGACTTCCATCTTCTTCGCGGTGTCCTTGCCGTCGAGCTTGTTTTCCACGAGGAACGGGTACGCCGGCATTTTCGACTCCGGCACCACGTTGCGCGGGTTGTACAAGTGCGCACGCTGCCAGTCATCGGAGTAACGCCCGCCCACACGGGCCAGGTCCGGGCCGGTGCGCTTGGAGCCCCACAGGAACGGGTGGTCCCACACGCTTTCACCGGCGACCGAGTAGTGGCCGTAGCGTTCGGTTTCGGCGCGGAACGGGCGAATCATCTGCGAATGACAGCCCACGCAACCGTTGGCGATGTAGACGTCACGGCCCTCCAGTTCAAGGGCGGTGCGCGGCTTCATGCCTTCGACCGGCTTGTTGGTCACGTCCTGGAAAAACAGCGGGACGATCTGGGTCAGGCCGCCGATACTCACGGCAATGACCATGAAGAAGGCCAGCAGGCCGATATTCTTCTCGACTACTTCATGCTTCATCAGTGGGCTCCCACAACGGCGATCTTGGCGGCGGCTTCGGCTTCTACAGGGTCAGAGGCACGCACGGTGCGCCAGACGTTGTAGGCCATCAGCAGCATGCCGCTGGCAAAGAACGCTCCGCCCAGGGCTCGCACGATAAAGCCCGGGTGGCTGGCTTGCAGCGCTTCGACGAAGGAGTAGGTGAGGGTGCCGTCATCATTGATCGCACGCCACATCAGGCCCTGGGTGATGCCGTTGACCCACATCGAAGCGATGTAGAGCACGGTGCCGATGGTCGCCAGCCAGAAGTGCGCATTGATCAGCCCGACGCTGTGCATCTGAGCGCGGCCGAACAGTTTGGGGATCATGTGGTACAGCGCGCCGATGGAGATCATCGCTACCCAGCCCAGTGCGCCGGCATGTACGTGGCCGATGGTCCAGTCGGTGTAGTGGGACAGCGAGTTGACGGTCTTGATCGCCATCATCGGCCCTTCAAAGGTCGACATGCCGTAGAACGCCAGCGACACCACCAGAAAGCGCAGGATCGGGTCGGTGCGCAGCTTATGCCAGGCGCCCGACAGGGTCATCATGCCGTTGATCATGCCGCCCCAGCTTGGTGCCAGCAGGATGATCGACATCGCCATGCCCAGGGACTGTGCCCAATCCGGCAAGGCGGTGTAGTGCAGGTGGTGGGGGCCGGCCCAGATGTACAGGGTGATCAGCGCCCAGAAGTGCACGATGGACAGGCGATAGGAGTAGATCGGGCGCTCGGCCTGCTTGGGCACGAAGTAATACATCATTCCCAGGAAGCCGGTGGTGAGGAAGAACCCGACGGCGTTGTGGCCGTACCACCATTGGATCATCGCATCCGTCGCGCCCGAGTAGGCCGAATAGGACTTGAACAGGCTGACCGGCAACGAGGCGTGGTTGACGATGTGCAGCATCGCCGTGACCAGGATAAACGCACCGTAGAACCAGTTACCCACATAGATGTGCTTGGTCTTGCGCTTGACGATGGTGCCAAAGAACACCACTGCGTAGGTCACCCAGACGATGGCGAGCAGAATCGCGATCGGCCATTCCAGCTCGGCGTATTCCTTGGTGGTGGTGTAGCCCAGCGGCAGGCTGATGATGGCGCCGACGATAACCGCCTGCCAACCCCAGAAAGTGAACGCGGCCAGGCCATCGGAGATCAATCGCGTCTGGCAGGTGCGTTGCACCACGTAGTAGGAGGTGGCAAACAGTGCACAGCCACCGAAGGCGAAGATCACCAGGTTGGTGTGCAGCGGGCGCAAACGACCGAAGGTCGTCCAGGGCAGGTCGAAATTCAATTGCGGCCAGACCAGTTGCGAGGCGATGAACACCCCGAGCCCCATGCCAAGGATCCCCCAGACCACCGTCATGATGGCGAACTGGCGGACTACCTTATAGTTATAAGCAGTCGGACTGATTGCTGTGCTCATTCTAAGGTTCCACGGTTTAGGTTTTTTATAGGTAAAATCGGTCGCAAGTATGTAGAAAGCGATGGGCCATTGCAACGCAATGGCTGACCTGTATCAATGCGTTCCACGCCAGATTCTGCGCCCTTTCCATGTTTGGCGTAAGGATTAAATCCGAAATAGAAAGCTGATCAAGTGGACAGGAATTTTAGGGGGCGCAACGGATACCGTCGCCTACGCCAGAATTGCTCCACTGTGGGAACAAGCGTAGACCCGAATATGAGGGGGGGAAAGTTGGGTGTCGCGAGGGTGCGACACTTGGTCGCGACTTATGCCTGTGGCGAGGGAGCTTGCTCCCGCTGGGCTTCGCAGCGGCCCCAAGATCTTGGGAGCGCTTCGCACTCCAGCGGGAGCAAGCTCCCTCGCCACAGGTAGAGCTTTTACTGCGGTTGGCTGTCTGGCGTTGCACCATCAGCATTATGGGACAGGCTATACACGTACGCCGCCAGCAGATGCACCTTGTCATTACCCTGCAGCACTTCCTGGGCCGGCATCTGGCCCTGGCGACCATGGCGGATGGTCTGCTGCAACTGCGCCAGGCTGGTGCCGTAGATAAACCCGCTTGGTTCGGTCAGGTTCGGCGCGCCCATGGCTTCCACGCCGTGGCCTTGTGGGCCGTGGCAAGCCACGCAGGTGGTGCTGAATGCGGCTTGGCCCGCGGCCAGGTCAGCGGTGTTGTCCGCCGGCAAGGGCAGCTTGGCCAGGTCGTGGCGCACATAGGCGGCGACGTTTTTCACCCCGTCCTCACCCAGCACTTCACCCCAGGCCGGCATGGCCGCGTGGCGACCGGCCATGATGGTAGCCTTGATCGCTTCGGCCGAACCACCCCAGCGCCAGTTGCTGTCTGCCAGGTTCGGGAAGCCATAGGCGCCCTTGGCATCCGAGCCGTGGCACACCGCGCAGTTGGAGGCGAACAGGCGACCGCCCATCTTCAACGCTTGTGGGTCCTTGGCGACTTCTTCCACGGGCATCGCCGCGAACTTGGCGAAGATCGGCCCGAACCTGGCGTCGGCTTTGGCCATTTCCTTGTCCCATTCCTTGGTCTGGGTCCAGCCATCTTCATAGCCCGGCAGCACGCCTTTCCAGTTGCCCAGGCCCGGGTAGAGAATCAGGTAGCCGACGGCAAATACCAGCGTGCCGGCGAACAGCATGAACCACCACTGGGGCAGCGGGTTGTCGTACTCCTCGATACCGTCGAAGGCATGGCCCATGGTCTGGTCGACGCTACCCTTGGTTTCGCCCTTGCGGGTGCCGACCAACAGCCAGGTCAGGCCGATCAGGCTGCCGAGGGTCAATACGCAGATCCATGTACTCCAAAAAGTAGTCATGGCCGAGTGCTCCTTGTTGCTGGCTCTGCTTGAGCGTCGGTTGGGGAGGGTTCATCGGCAAACGGCAGCATGGTCGCATCCTCAAACTCCGACTTGCGCCGTGGGCTGAACACCCACAGCGACAGGCCGATAAAGGCGATGGCGACCACCAGCGTGCCGAGGCCGCGGATGGTGCCCGCATCGAATTCAAATCCCATGGCTCACCTCTTGCTCTTGATGGCAGTGCCGAGCACTTGCAGGTAGGAAACCAGCGCGTCCATCTCGGTCTTGCCCTTGAGGCTGGCGACCGCGCCGTTGATGTCGTCGTCGGTGTACGGCACGCCGAGGGTGCGCATCACTTTCAATTTGGTCTCGGTGTGGCTGCTGTCGACGGCGGCGGTGACCAACCACGGATAGGCCGGCATTTTCGACTCCGGCACCACGTTGCGCGGGTTGTACAAATGCGCGCGGTGCCAGTCGTCCGAGTAGCGCGCGCCGACGCGGGCCAGGTCCGGCCCGGTGCGCTTGGAGCCCCACAGGAACGGATGGTCCCACACGCTTTCGCCGGCCACCGAGTAGTGACCGTAGCGCTCGGTCTCGGCGCGGAACGGGCGGATCATCTGCGAGTGGCACTGCACGCAGCCTTCGCGGATGTAGATGTCGCGGCCCTCCAGCTGCAGCGCGGTGTAGGGCTTCATGCCTTCCACCGGCTTGTTGGTCACGTCCTGGAAGAACAGCGGGACGATCTGGGTCAGGCCGCCGATGCTCACGGCGAGCACCATCAGCAGCATCAGCAGGCCGACGTTTTTTTCAATCGTTTCGTGTTTCATCATCGACTCCTCAGGCCATCTGCGCTGCGGCGCTGATTTCGGCTGGCTGCGCCGAACGCACGGTGCGCCACGTGTTGTAAGCCATCAGCAACATGCCGGTGAGGAAGATCGCACCGCCCACCAGCCGCACGATGAAGCCAGGGTGGCTGGCCACCAGGGTTTCGACGAAGGAGTAGGTCAAGGTGCCGTCTTCGTTGACCGCACGCCACATCAGGCCCTGGGCGATGCCGTTGACCCACATCGAGGCGATGTAGAGCACGGTGCCGATGGTGGCCAGCCAGAAGTGCGCGTTGATCAGGCCGAGGCTGTACATCTGCTCGCGACCGAAGACTTTCGGGATCATGTGGTACAGCGCGCCGATGGAGATCATCGCCACCCAGCCCAGCGCCCCGGCGTGTACGTGGCCGATGGTCCAGTCGGTGTAGTGGGAGAGAGCGTTGACGGTCTTGATCGCCATCATCGGACCTTCGAAGGTCGACATGCCGTAGAAGGCCAGGGACACAACGAGGAAGCGCAGGATCGGGTCGCTGCGCAACTTATGCCAGGCACCCGAGAGGGTCATCATGCCGTTGATCATGCCGCCCCAGCTTGGCGCCAGCAGCACCAGTGACATCACCATGCCCAGGGACTGCGCCCAGTCCGGCAAGGCGGTGTAGTGCAAGTGGTGAGGGCCGGCCCAGATGTACAGGGTGATCAGCGCCCAGAAGTGCACGATGGACAAGCGATAGGAATACACCGGACGCTCGGCCTGCTTGGGTACGAAGTAGTACATCATCCCCAGGAAGCCTGCGGTGAGGAAAAAGCCTACCGCGTTATGCCCATACCACCACTGCACCATGGCATCCGTCGCACCGCCGTACAGCGAGTAGGACTTGGTCAGGCTGACCGGGATTTCCAGGTTATTGACGATATGCAGGATGGCCACGGTGATGATGAACGCACCGAAGAACCAGTTACCGACGTAGATGTGCTTGGTCTTGCGCTTCATGATCGTGCCGAAGAACACGATGGCATAGGCGACCCAGACGATGGTGATCAGGATATCGATCGGCCATTCCAGCTCGGCGTATTCCTTGGAACTGGTGTAGCCCAGCGGCAGGCTGATTGCGGCCAGCAAAATTACCAGCTGCCAGCCCCAGAAGCAGAACGCAGCCACTTTTGGTGCGAACAGCTGAGTCTGGCAGGTACGTTGTACCGAGTAGAAGGAGCTGGCGAACAGCGCGCAGCCACCGAAGGCGAAAATCACCGCATTGGTGTGCAACGGGCGCAGGCGGCCGAAGCTGGTCCAGGGTAAATCGAAGTTGAGCGCAGGCCAAACCAATTGGGCGGCGAGAAAAACCCCGAGCCCCATGCCGACGATGCCCCACACCACCGTCATAATGGCGAATTGGCGGACCACCTTGTAGTTATAGGCGGTACTTAAAGTAGTGTTCATGGTTCCCCATCCACGGTTCAACCCAAGCAAGTGCGGCACTTGGGCTGGAGTTATAGGCAGACTAAAAAGCGAGGCAAGCATGGGCAAAGAGCACAAGGCCAGTATTGACGGGGATCAATGGGCGCAGTGTGTGCGTGAACGCGGCTGGCTGTGGGATGCCGCCACGGGCACGGCTTCGGGCGAGCCGGTCACGCTGATCCTGGCCCACGGCGCCGGGGCACCGATGGACTCGGCGTTCATGAACGACATGGCGGCACGCCTTGCCGGGCATGGCGTGAGCGTGTTGCGCTTCGAGTTCCCGTACATGGCCCAGCGCCGTGTGGATGGCGGCAAGCGCCCGCCGAATCCGGCGCCGAAACTGCTGGAGGCGTGGCGTGAGGTGTATGGCGAGGTGCGACGTCATGTCGCTGGGAAACTGGCAGTTGGCGGCAAGTCCATGGGCGGGCGGATGGCGAGTCTTTTGGCCGATGAGTTGGGTGCTGACGGGCTGGTGTGCCTGGGTTATCCCTTCTATGCAGTGGGTAAACCGGAGAAACCACGGGTCGAGCATCTGGCCGGGTTGAAGACGCCGACGTTGATTGTGCAGGGTGAGCGCGATGCGCTAGGCAATCGAGCGGCGGTTGAGGGGTATGACTTGTCGCCGAACATCGAGCTGATGTGGCTGGTGGCGGGGGATCATGATTTGAAGCCGTTGAAGGCGTCGGGCTTCAGTCATGAGCAGCATTTGGAGACTGCGGCCGTCAAAGCGTCAGGATTTCTAGGCTGACGCTTCGCGGCGCTCTGTGGTCTAGGGGCATCCGGGGAGCACTTCTTGTGAGGTGCACACCTTAGCGATCCTTGATTAATGTGAAGCTTCCCTGTGGATGGAGAGCGCTGTACTCGCCGCTGAAAGTGGCATTGAAGGTGCCGCTGGCGGTGCCTTCAGCCGGATTAAGCTTGATGGCAAGTTCTGCGCGGACTGCGCTGACAACTCTGATTCCAGGTTGCCCAGCAGGGCCCGCGATGCTGTGGTGATACTTGAACAGGCTGCCCAGTTCATAGATCGTGTCTATCGGGTTTTCATCTATATAGGGAATGAAAAATTGAAACGCAAATAAGTTTCTTTGACTGGTATGTCCTACTGATCCCATGAATAACCATAATTTCTCATGTGTTAAATGGCCAAATACAGTTTGTTCCGCAGTTATGACGACGGGGGAACCGTTCACTGTCCAATTAAATTCATTGTCAGTGTTTTGGCGTTTGGCAGCATCAGGGAAGAAAATATATTCTCCGTTCATCGTCTAGTCCTTCTCATAGAAGTTGAGGGATTGATTTTTAAATCGGTTTTCAGTTTTCGGAGGGCGCAGTATAAAAATTACCATGAGTCATACTTACAACGTCCCTGATTGTGTGCTGGAAGACGGCTTTACATTGCAGAGGATCTTGAGTCAATGTGAGGGTGATGTTGTATTCACCTTCGTAACCACCTCCAAAATAGGGGGAGTAGAAAAAGTTTGACTTTCCGTCAAGGTGCACAAAGGTTTTATCAGTGATCGTTGCGTTTTCATCGTTGCTATAAATTATGATTGCCCAATCACGGTAATCATGTGTGTCCGGTTGTCCCTCTTCGCCGACTAGATACCATGCGCCACCTCCGTTGGGCTGCTCACTGTAGAATAGCCAACCTTCTGATTCATATTGGATGTCTCCCTCTTTCCAGCGGAAAACTGCAGAAATTTGCGATGTGGTAGTTTCTCCACTCCACTCGCAGCGGCCTTTGATTTCACGTAATCCTGATTGTTTCTCGATGATGCTGCATACGAAGTCTAGCGTTGTCCGGCCAGTCATTTCGTCAATGTTTATCTTGAATTCGCCTGGCAGTCCCAAGTGCTCCTCAGTCTCCGCGCAATTATTATTTGTGTGCAGGATGTGGATGTATTCGAAGCGGTCAGGATTTTGCTTGAGTGTTTGAGGGGGAAAGGGGCTTTTCAATAGTAATGAGTGTCGGGTGTCTGGACCCTGAAGTGTTATCTTCATGCAATATTGATTGTCGTGTGACTGATGTATTGGCATGGCCCAACCTTTCAGTGGGGTTGTTCCGTGTTGTTTTTCTCTCAATTGTACGTGGCCGATTGTCCTAGAGAGTGGTTTCAGTGACGACTGAGACATGGGCTTTTACTCTTTTTGGCGTGATGCCGTAGAGTAAGAGCGCAGAGAGGGGGCGGTAACCTGTGAATAATGACAGTTTGATAGACTGTTTGGTGATAGGTCGTTCGAGTGTATATGGCCGTTGATAATATGCGCTTCAGGATCATGACTTGAAGCCATTGAAGGCGTTCGGGTTCAGTCATGAGCAGCATTTGGAGGCTGCGGCGGTGCAAGTGGCTGGGTTTCTCGGCGCCTGTTCCATGGCGGATTACGGGCACACCGAGCCTAAGCGAGGTGCCGAGTGGTGGGGCAAGAGCGTTTGCTTACTTTGGCCTGGGCCGGCATCCCGGCTTTTGCAAAGTGAGCCGCCGTCAGGGCGGAACCAATAGCTTCCGTTGCCGCAGGAATGGCTATGTACTCGGTCGGATCCGAAATCCTGGTCGGCCCTGAGGCCGCCATCGGGAGCAAGTCGAATCGTCGCACCGCCCCTCCCACAGGTACAGCGCCATACCAGAAGTTGTGTAGATACCTATGTCTATCGGGGGCTTGCCCCGATAGCGGGTCTACCGGTTAAAACGCTCCACCAGCGAGTACTGAGTATTCGCCGTATGAGTCAGCTCTTCACTCAACTGCGCCGAGTTCATGGCCTGCTCTGAAGTCTGATCCGCCAACAGCGCAATGGTGCTGATATTGCGGCTGATCTCCTCGGCCACGGCGCTTTGCTCTTCGGTAGCAGCGGCAATCTGGGTGGTCATGTCGGTGATATTGGCCACCGCCTCACTGATGCCCACCAACGCCTGATCCGCTTCCATCACCCGCGCCACACCCTCTTCAGCCTGGCGATGCCCGGCGTCCATGGTTTGCACAGCTGCAGCCGCCGTGTGTTGCAGCTTGGCGATCAGGGTATGGATCTGCCCGGTGGATTCGGCCGTACGCTGTGCCAGTTGGCGCACTTCATCGGCGACCACTGCAAATCCACGGCCCATCTCACCGGCCCGCGCGGCTTCGATAGCGGCATTGAGCGCCAGCAGGTTGGTCTGGTCGGCGATGCCTTTGATCACATCGACCACGCCGCCGATTTCATCGCTGTCCTTGGCCAGTTGGGTGACGGTCACACCCGTCTCGCCCACCGCAACCGACAGCCGCTGAATCGCCTCGCGGGTTTCCCCGGCGATATCGCGGCCGCGACCGGTCAGGCGGTTGGCTTCCTGGGTGGCATCGGCGGTGCGCTGCACATGGCTGGCGACTTCCTGGGTGGTCGCGGCCATCTGGTTGACCGCAGTGGCCACCTGTTCGGTCTCCACGCGCTGGCGTTCCAGGCCGCTGGAGCTGTTGTGCGCCAGGGTGTTGGAGCGCGCCGCCTGGTCGTTGAGGTGTTCGGCGGTGTCCTGCAAGCGTGTAAGACAGGTCTTCAGACGCGCTTCCTGGCTGAGGATCGACATTTCCAGTCGGGCCTGGGCGCCACGGCTGTCGGTGTACATCTGCGCGATCAACGGATCGGAGGTGGTCTGCTCGGCCAGGCGCAGCAAGCGCTTGAGGCCGCGCTGCTGCCAGCTCAGGCCCAGCAGGCCCAACGGCACCGACAGCGCTGCCGCCAGGGCAAAGCCCCACTGGGAGGTGAGGGTGGCGCCGATCATAAAGCTCAGTTGGCTGACCAGGATAAACGGCAGCCAGTCCTGTAGCACCGGCAGCCATTTGTCGCGCTGGGGGATGGCCGACTTGCCCTGGTTGATGCGTTGATAGAGCGCCTCGGCCCGGCGGATCTGCTCGGCGGTGGGCTTGATGCGCACCGATTCGTAGCCGATCACCTGGTTGCCGTCGAACACCGGAGTCACATAGGCGTTAACCCAGTAATGGTCACCGGTCTTGCAGCGATTCTTGACAATGCCCATCCATGGCAAGCCTTGTTTGAGCGTGGACCACATGTGCGCGAACACGGCCGAGGGCACATCCGGGTGGCGCACCAGGTTGTGCGGGGCACGGATCAGTTCGTCGCGGGTGAACCCACTGATTTCGACAAACGCGTCGTTGCAGTAGGTAATGACACCCTTGGCATCTGTGGTGGAGATCAACCGTTGCTGAGCGGGGAAGGTACGTTCGCGCTGGGTAACGGGTTGGTTATTACGCATGATTGTTCAATCCGCAAGGCTTTCAGGGGGTATCGGCCATGGCGGGCATTTATTTAACTTATTTTTGCAACAATCCTGGGAGCAGTGGGCTGGCTGTGGCGAGGGAGCAAGCTCCCTCGCCACAACAGCTCGCTCCTACAGTAAGAAAGGCTCAGCCGGCCAGCATCGGGTAGGTGAACAGCCCGAAGTGCAGCAGATTCAAGCCAAAGTGCGTGGCAATCGCTGCGCCCAGCCCGCCAAAGCGATACGCCAGGCCGTAACCGACCCCGGCAATACTCGCCAGCATTACCCACTGCCAACCCGCACCAAAATGCGCCAGGCCGAATAACAGCGAGGCCAGCAGCAGCGCGAGGTTCTCGCCGTAGGGCAGGTGTTTGAAACGCTGGCTCAGGCCACCCTGAACATAGCCACGAAACAGCGCTTCCTCCACCAGCGTCACCAGCAGCAGGTTATTGAGCACCCACAGCCATGCCTGGTCCGGCCATTTGGGGGCCCAACTGATCATCCCCATCAGGGCCGCGCCACCCAGGGCAGCGATGGCGGTCAGGGTCAGTGCCAGGGTGGTGACGCAGATCGACAGGCGCAATGAGCGTCGCGCCACAATCCACGGGCAGGCCAGCAACAGCCAGAAGCCGATCAGGGGTTTGTCCTGGTTCAGGTACATCGAGAAGGGCACCGAGTCCGGAGTGAAACGCTGGGGCGCAATACCTCGGCCATTGTAGAAACCCGGCAGCCAGTGCATCGCCAGCCCCAGAGCCAGGACGATAAACAAGCCGTGGCCCAGGTAGCGTGCCCAAGGAGTGCGTTGCTGGCGTACGGCGTAGCCGGCCACCAGCAACAGTGCTACTGACACCGCCGCCAGTATGCCCAGTTGGCCGTAGATCAAGGCCGTGACATAGCCAATGCAAAGTAGTGTGAGGTACAGCCAGGGCAGAGCAATCATGTGAAATCCTTAACAAAAACAGGGCGGCATTATAGCGAGTGGTCTGGTTCGAGGGCATGAAAACGCCTCCACGTACGAGGCAAGGGGGAAAGGATTGCAAAGTATGTTTGCGGCTGGTTATAGTCGTCGCGTCTTTCTCCCTTCAAAAGATCAGCACATGCCAGCTTCCCAGCGCATAGCGGTAGTCGATTCAGCGGTCAACGCTGTGGTCGTGCCGTGCGGCGCAAAGCAGCCTGCGCAGATCAGTCACTACCCCCCACCTGTCAGTAGCACGCCGGTGTACGCAGTCGTATCACCGCCGGGCGTTGGCATTTCGGGCTGATCAGCTGTTTGCTGTTGCCCTGTGCCTGCCTGAAAAAAACCTACTGAAATTCAGTCCTTACTGAATCGGCTTTTTTGCCTGATAACAGGTGGTAACTCATGTCTGTTCTTTCGAAACAATCCGTGGCCGCGGCGGCCTCGACGAGCTTGTTTGTCTTGCTGTGGAGCAGCGGGGCGATCTTCTCCAAGTTGGGCCTGGCCCATGCTTCGCCCTTTGCCTTTCTGCTGATCCGCTTTGCCATCGCCCTGGTGGGGTTGGTGGTGCTGGTGCCGATCCTCAAGTTGAAGCTGCCACGTCCCGGCAAGCCCATGCTGTATGCGGCGGCGACGGGCATGGTGTTGTTGGGGGCCTACCAGATTTTCTATCTGCTGGCCCTGGACCTCAAAGTCACCCCCGGAGTGATGGCGACCATCATGGGCGTCCAGCCGATCCTCACCGTGGTGCTGATGGAGCGTCAGCGCTCGTTACGCCGGCTGTTCGGCCTGGGGTTGGGCCTGGCCGGGTTGATCATGGTGGTGTACCAGGGCATCGGGCTGGCGGGCATGTCCCTGGCCGGGATGCTCTTCGGGCTGCTGGCGCTGGCGAGCATGACGTTCGGCTCGATCATGCAAAAGCGCATCACCGACAACCCCTTGGGCACATTGCCGCTGCAATACCTGGCCGGGATGCTGTTGTGTGCGGTGTTCGTGCCGTTCCAGCCATTTCACTTTGAGCATGATGCGGGCTTTTATCTGCCGGTGCTGTGGATGGGGTTGGTGGTGTCGGTGCTGGCGACGCTGTTGCTGTATCGGCTGATCGCCCGCGGCAACCTGGTGAATGTCACCAGTTTGTTCTATCTGGTGCCGGCGGTGACGGCGGTGATGGACTACCTGATCTTCGGCAACCGCCTGGCGCTGTTGAGCCTGTTGGGCATGGCGCTGATCATCGTCGGTTTGGTGTTTGTATTCCGTAAACACTAACCCCCTGTAGGAGCAAGCTTGCCGTGGCGAGCAAGCTTGCTTGCGCTGGGGGGCGAAGCACCCCCAGGAGCAGGGGGACGCTCCTATAGTTTTTGCGGGCGCAGCACCAACCACAACGCCCCGGCAATCAGCACCCCGCCATACAGGTGGGCCATGGACAGCGGCTCATCCAACAGCAACGCCCCCCACAGCACGCCGAACGGCGGAATCATAAAGGTCACGGTCATCGACTTGACCGGGCCGATGGATGACAGCAGGCGGAAGTACAAAATGTAGGCGAACGCCGTACACACCAGCCCCAGGCCCAGCAGCGACGCCCACACCTGCCAGCCGCCCCAACTTGCCGGTGGATGGCTGATGGCGCTGTAGGCAAAGAGCGGCAATAGAAACAAGGTAGCGCCGAGCATACTGCCCAAGGCCGACAGGCGACTGTCCAGCCCGCCGCGCTGATCCAGCCAGCGTCGTGCCAGGAAACCGGCAAACCCGTAGCAGGTGGTTGCCAGCAGGCACGCCAGCGCGCCCATCAACAATTGCAGATCAAAGGCCACTGGCCCCGCACGCGTGAGCACAGCGACGCCAAACAGCCCCAAGGCAACGCCCGCTATTTTCGACGGTGTCAGGCGCTCGCTGAAAAACAACCCGCCAATCAGCACGCCCATCAGCGGCGTGGTGGCGTTGAAAATTGCCGAATAACCCGCCGGCAGTACCTGGGCCGCCACCGAGTACATGGTCGCTGGGATCCCGGAGTTGATCACCCCCAACAGCAAAACGGTCTTGAACTTGCCCTGGAAATCCCAGCTCACGCGCAGCATAGCCAGAATCGCCAGCAACCCGGCGGCGGCGATCGACACGCGGAAAAATGCGGTCGGCACGGTGCCGATTTCCGGCGCGATGATGCGCATAAACAGGAAACTCGCGCCCCAGATGGCAGCCAATCCCAGCAAGTAGAGGGTGTCAACAGGTCTCACGGAAAACTCCTACGCCAATCAGGCGGGGAGTGTTGCCCAGCGCTCAGGCCGACACAATCGCTAAGTACAGCCGCGCCTGAAAAATCCTCCTTCTCCTGCCAGCGTTCACTGGCTAAGCTCTGAGCTTCCCGCTACCCGTTCGAGGTTTTCCGCATGTCGCAGCCCGCCCTCGCTATCGCCCGGATGATCCTCGACGGTTTCGACGATTACCGTGAGCACTTTCGCCAGATCACCGATGGGGCCCGCGAGCGTTTCGAGAAGGCCCAGTGGCAGCAAGGGCAGGCGGCGTCTGCGGCACGCATCAACCTGTATGAAGAGAAAGTTGCCGAGGTCACTGCCCGCCTGCGCGCCGGTTTCGAAGCGGGTGCGCTGCAGGACATCGAGCTGTGGCCCCTGGTGAAAAGCGCGTATATCGGCCTGATCGACCTGCGCTTTGACGATGAATTGTCCGAGACCTGGTACAACTCGATCTTCTGCGGCCTGTTCAGCCATGACCTGATCAGCGACGGCTGCATGTTCATCCACACCACCCGGCCGAGCCTGCGCCGGGCGCGGGCGGCGCAAACCCGGGTCTACACGCCGGCCGGTAAAATATCAGACATGCTGGCGCAGATTTTCTCTGACTACAGCTTCAGCGAGCCTTACGCCGACCTTCCTGCCGACCTGCGTCGCCTCGAAGCCCAACTGCGGGAAAACCTGCCGGATTGGGTGTGCAAGGACCCGGACCTCAAGGTCGAGCTGTTTTCCTCCGTGCTCTACCGCAACAAAGGCGCCTATCTCGTGGGGCGCATTTATACCCGCGACGAACAGTGGCCGTTGGTCATCCCGCTGCTGCACCGCGAAGGGCGCGGCATCCAGATCGATGCGTTGATCACCGACGAAGCCGACGTGTCGATCATCTTTTCGTTCACCCGCTCCTATTTCATGGTCGACGTACCGGTACCTGCCGAATTCATCGGTTTTCTCAAGCGCATCCTGCCGGGCAAGCACATTGCCGAGCTGTACACCTCCATTGGTTTCTACAAGCACGGCAAGTCCGAATTCTACCGCGCACTCATCAACCACCTGGCCACCACCGACGATCAGTTCATCATGGCCCCCGGCGTGCGCGGCATGGTCATGAGCGTGTTCACGCTGCCGGGATTCAACACCGTGTTCAAGATCATCAAGGACCGTTTTTCACCGTCGAAAAACGTCAACCGCGCCACGGTGATCGAGAAGTACCGGCTGGTTAAAAGTGTCGACCGGGTAGGGCGCATGGCTGACACCCAGGAATTCGCCGACTTCCGTTTCCCCTTGAGCAAGTTCGAGCCCGAGTGCCTGGCCGAGCTGCTGGAAGTCGCGGCCGGCACGGTCGAAGTGGAAGGCGACAGCGTGCTGATCCGCCACTGCTGGACCGAGCGGCGCATGATCCCGCTCAACCTCTACCTCGACAACGCCAACCCCGCCCAGGTGCGCGAAGCCCTGGAAGACTACGGCCTGGCAATCAAGCAACTGGCGGCGGCGAATATCTTCCCCGGCGACATGCTGCTGAAAAACTTCGGCGTCACCCGTCATGGCCGCGTGGTGTTCTACGACTACGATGAAATCTGCTTTCTGACCGAAGCCAACTTCCGCCATATTCCCGCACCGCGCACCCCCGAGGACGAAATGGCCTCAGAGCCCTGGTACTCAATCGGCCCGCTGGATGTGTTCCCCGAAGAGTTCCCGCCGTTCCTGTTTGCCGACGCCGGGCAACGCAGGTTGTTCGATGAGCTGCATGGCGAGCTGTACAACGCCGATTACTGGAAGGGCCTGCAGGACGCGATTCGCGCCGGCAAGGTTATCGACGTATTCCCCTATCGCCGAAAAGACCCGCTGTAAGGCTTTCTCTTGTGGGAGGGCTTGCTCCCACATGTTTGACCTGCCAGATAAGTCGATTTTCTGCCACACTTGCCGGCCGCGCATAACATAGATGACCGTCGAAGTAGCTGATGACTGACCAAGCACCCACCATCGACCAACTGCTCAAAACCCTCGATCACGCCATGCTCGCCGACCGCCACCGCTTGCGCCGGCAGTTGCTTGAGCTGCGCAAGAAACCCGATGAGGACAAGCTGGCGCAGTGGGTGGCGCGGATGCAGGCATCCTGTGCCCAGGTCACGGCGCGGCGCGCCAGCCTGCCGGTGATTCGCTACGACGACAGCCTGCCGATTGCCGCCAAGCGCGATGAGATCAAGGACGCGCTGCTCAAACACCAGGTGTTGATCATTGCCGGCGAGACCGGCTCGGGCAAGACCACCCAGTTGCCGAAAATCTGCCTGGAAATCGGCCGCGGCCAGTACGGCCTGATCGGCCACACCCAGCCGCGCCGGATCGCAGCGCGCAGCGTCGCCAGCCGTGTCGCTGAAGAGCTGACCACGCCATTGGGCGCCTTGGTCGGCTATCAGGTGCGTTTCGAAGACCAGAGTGATTCCAACACCCTGATCAAGCTGATGACCGACGGCATCCTGCTGGCCGAAACCCAGAACGACCGTTATCTGGAACGCTACGACACGATCATCGTCGACGAAGCCCACGAACGCAGCCTGAACATCGACTTCCTGCTCGGCTACCTCAAGACCCTGTTGCCGCGTCGCCCCGACCTGAAAGTCATCATCACCTCGGCGACCATCGACCTGGAGCGCTTTTCCAAGCACTTCGACGATGCGCCGATTGTCGAGGTCTCGGGCCGTACCTTCCCGGTGGACACCTGGTATCGCCCACTGACCCTGGAACAGGACGAAGAGGGCAACCGCGTCGAGGATGACTTGACCGTCGACCAGGCGATCCTCGCCACTCTCGATGAAATCGCCGCCTATGAGCGCAGCGAGCGACGCAGCCCCGGCGATGTGCTGGTGTTTCTGCCCGGTGAGCGCGAGATCCGTGATGCCGCCGACATGCTGCGCAAGGCCCAGCTCAAGCACACCGAGATTTTGCCGTTGTACGCACGGCTGTCACCGGCCGAGCAACAGCGCATTTTCCAATCCCACCCAGGCCGGCGCGTGGTACTGGCGACCAACGTTGCGGAAACCTCGCTGACGGTGCCGGGCATTCGCTATGTGATCGACAGCGGCACGGCGCGCATCAGCCGCTACAGCTACCGCGCCAAGGTGCAGCGCCTGCCGATCGAGGCGATCTCCCAGGCCAGCGCCAACCAGCGTAAAGGCCGTTGCGGCCGGGTTGAGCCGGGCATTTGCGTGCGCCTGTACAGCGAAGAAGATTTTATCGGGCGCCCGGAATTCACCGACCCGGAAATCCTGCGTACCAACCTCGCCGCCGTGATCCTGCAGATGCTGCACCTGCGCCTGGGCGAAATCACCGATTTCCCGTTTATCGAACCGCCAGATGGCAAGGCGATCAGCGACGGTTTCAACCTGCTGCAGGAACTCTCGGCGGTGGACCGTAACAGCCAACTCACGCCGTTGGGTCGCCAGCTTGCACGCTTGCCGGTGGACCCGCGCATGGGCCGCATGTTGCTCGAAGCGGCCAAGCTGGGCAGCTTGCAGGAAGTGCTGATCGTCGCGAGCGCCATGTCTATCCAGGACCCGCGCGAGCGCCCACCGGAGCGTCAACAAGCCGCCGACCAGGCCCACGCTCAGTGGAAGGATCCGGATTCGGACTTCGCCGGGCTGGTCAACCTGTGGCGTGGCTTTGAAGAGCAGCGCCAGGAACTGACCGCCAGCCCGCTGCGCAACTGGTGTCGCAAGAACTTCCTCAACTACCTGCGCCTGCGCGAGTGGCGCGACTCCCATCGCCAGTTGAGCCTGATCTGCCGCGACATGCAGCTGAACATCAATAAAGAGCCGGCGGACTTCCCCAAACTGCACAAGGCGGTGCTGTCCGGCCTGCTCAGCCAGATCGGCCAGAAGACCGAAGACGGCGATTACCTCGGTGCGCGGCAGCGGCGTTTCTGGATCCACCCCTCCTCCGGTATCGGCAAGAAGCGCCCGCAATGGCTGATGACCGCCGAACTGGTGGAAACCACCAAGCTCTATGCGCGCATGGTGGCGAAGATCGATGCCGACTGGATCGAGCCGCTGGCCGGGCACCTGATCAAGAAAAACCACTTCGAACCCCATTGGGAGAAGAAGCGCGGCCAGGTGGTGGCGTTTGAGCAGATCACCCTGTTCGGGCTGATTGTGGTCGGGCGCCGGCCGGTGCATTACGGGCCGATTGACCCGGTGGTGTCCCGCGAGTTGTTTATCCGGGAAGGCCTGGTACGCGGTGAGATTCAGTCCCGCGCCAAGTGCCTGACAGCCAACCAGCGCCTGCTGGAGCAACTCGACGAATTGGAAGCCAAGGCCCGCCGTCGCGACATCCTCGCCGACGAAGAAACCCTCTACGCGTTCTACGATGCGCGCCTGCCAGCGGAGATTCACCAGACCGCCACGTTCGACAGCTGGTACAAGGTCAACAGCCAGAAAGACCCGCACCTGCTGATCATGCGCGAAGAAGATGTGCTGGCCCGCGAGGCCAGTGAGGTTACCGCTGCGCATTATCCGGACACCTTGCACCTGGGTGACCTGGCGTTGGCCTTGAGCTACCACTTCGAACCCAACCACCCTCGCGATGGCGTCACCCTGCGTGTACCTGCGCCGTTGCTGCCGGCGTTGCCGGCCGAGCGCCTGGAGTGGCTGGTGCCGGGCGTGATCGAAGCCAAATGCATCGCGTTGGTACGCAACCTGCCCAAGGCATTGCGCAAGAACTTCGTGCCGGTGCCGGACTTCGTCAAGGCGGCGCTGCAACGCATCGAATTCGGCCAGGGCTCGCTGCCCCAGGCGCTGGGGCGCGAGTTGCTGCGCATGACCGGTGCGCGGGTCAGCGATGAAGCCTGGGCTGAAGCGGCGCAGCAGGTAGAAAGCCACCTGAAGATGAACCTGGAAGTGGTCGACGGCCAAGGCAAGTTCCTTGGCGAAGGCCGCGACCTGGCCGAACTGACCGCACGTTTTGCAGAGGCCAGCCAGGCCGCGTTGGCCGTACCGCAAACCGCGAAAAGCCAACAGCCGGTAGAAGCCAAGGTGTTCGCGGCGGTTGCTGAAAAGACCCAGCAAAACATCGCCGGCCTGTCGATGACGGTGTACCCGGCGCTGGTGGAAGAGAACGGCACGGTCAAGGAAGGGCGTTTCTCCACCGCCGCCGAAGCCGAGTTCCAGCATCGCCGCGCGTTGCAGCGCCTGCTGATGCAACAACTGGCGGAACCGGCGAAATTCCTGCGCGGCAAATTGCCGGGCCTGACCGAGCTGGGCTTGATGTACCGCGAACTGGGGCGTATCGACGCGTTGGTGGAAGACATTCTGCTGGCCAGCCTCGACACCTGTGTACTTGAGGGCGAAGAAAGCCTGCCGCGTGATGGCGCGGGCCTGGCTGCCCTGGCCGAGCGCAAGCGTGGCGGTTGGACCGAACACGCCGAGCGCCTGGCACGCCTGACCCTGGAGGTGCTGAAACTCTGGCACGGCCTGCAAAAGCGCTTCAAGGGCAAGATCGACCTGGCCCAGGCGGTGGCCTTGAATGATATCAAGCAGCAACTGAGCAACCTGGTGTACCCAGGTTTTGTGCGCGAAACCCCGGCGCAATGGTTCAAGGAGCTGCCGCGCTATCTCAAGGCAATCGAACTGCGTCTGGAAAAACTGCCGAGCCAGGTGCAAAAGGATCGCGTGTGGAGCAGCGAATTGGGCGGCCTGTGGGCGCAATACCAGAACCGCTTGAACAAACACGCCCAGGAAGGCAAGCGTGACCCACAGTTGGAGCTTTACCGCTGGTGGCTGGAGGAATACCGGGTGTCGTTGTTTGCCCAGCAGTTGGGCACCAAGGTACCGATTTCCGATAAACGCTTGAGCAAGCAGTGGAGCCAGGTAGAGCCCTGAACCTTTCCCGGTTTCCCGATCCGGGCAGGGCCAAATGTGGGAGGGAGCAAGTCGAATCGTCGCACCGCCCCTCCCACATTCAAGGTGTTTGTCTAGCCTATAGCGCCAAATCTCCAGGGTTGTGGCAAACTTCGCGGTTACAAGATTGAATAAAGCATCGCCAGTTTGATGCCTGCTGGACGGAATCAAACGACTTTAAGTTTGGTACGACGGTACCAATATCTTCTGCCTGACAGATTTAGAGGAACGACCGTGCATAACGTCGTCATCAGCGGCACTGGCCTGTACACCCCGGCCAACAGCATCTCCAACGAAGAGCTGGTGCAGTCTTTCAATGCCTATGTGCAACAGTTCAACGCAGACAACGCCGCCGCCATCGAGCGTGGCGAGGTGCAGGCGCTGACGGAGTCGAGCGCGGCATTCATCGAAAAGGCATCCGGCATCAAGAGCCGTTTTGTGATGGACAAGGACGGCATCCTCGATCCGCAGCGCATGGCGCCACGCCTGCCCGAACGTAGCAACGACGAATGGTCGGTGCTCTGCCAGATGGCGGTCGGTGCCGCCGAACAAGCCCTGCAACGTGCCGGCAAGACCGCCGCCGACATTGATGGCGTAATCGTTGCCTGTTCCAACCTGCAACGTGCCTACCCGGCGATTGCCATTGAAGTCCAGGAAGCCTTGGGTATCCAGGGCTTCGGTTTTGACATGAACGTGGCGTGTTCTTCGGCCACCTTCGGCATCCAGAACGCGGCCAACAGCATCCAGTTGGGCCAGGCCCGGGCGATCCTGATGGTCAACCCGGAAGTCTGCACCGGCCACCTGAACTTCCGCGATCGCGACAGCCACTTCATCTTCGGTGACGCCGCCACTGCGGTGATCCTGGAGCGCGCTGACCTGGCGACGTCCGAGCACCAGTTCGATGTGGTGAGCACAAAGCTGCTGACCAAATTCTCCAACAACATCCGCAATAATTTCGGCTTCCTCAACCGCACGGCGGAAGAAGGTGTCGGTGCCCCCGACAAGCTGTTCGTGCAGGAAGGCCGCAAGGTGTTTCGCGATGTCTGCCCGATGGTGGCCGAATTGATCGGCGCGCACCTGGCGGAAAATCAGTTGAGTGTGACCGATGTGAAGCGCTTCTGGCTGCACCAGGCCAACCTGAGCATGAACCACCTGATCGTGAAAAAGCTGCTGGGGCGCGACGCGTCGGTGGAAGAAGCGCCAGTGATCCTCGATACTTACGCCAATACCAGCTCGGCCGGCTCGGTGATTGCGTTTCACACTTACCAGGATGACTTGCCCAAGGGCTCGGTTGCCGTACTCAGCTCCTTTGGCGCCGGGTATTCGATTGGCAGTGTGATCCTGCGCAAACGCTGATTGTGTGGGGGCTGGCTTGCCTGTGATGGCATCACTGTGGTGTGACTGATACACCGAGGTGTCTGCATCGCAGGCAAGCCAGCTCCCACAGGACCGGGTGTGCACTTTTAAATAGAGGTTTGAATGGCAGCAGCGGACGACGCGCACCTGCTTGAACGCCTGCTCAAGGGTGAGCAGCGGGCCTATAAGGAATTGGTCACCACTTACCAGAGCGCAATGCGGGCGGTGGCCTACGCCATCGTCGGTCAGCGCCACGCCGACGAAATCGTGCAAGACGCCTGGGTTTCGGTCGTACGCAACCTGGCCAGATTCGAAGGGCGATCGAGTCTCAAGACATGGTTATTGACCATTACCGCCAACGCCGCCAAGGGACGTTACAAACAGAATCGTCGGGAAGTGCTGCTCGACGATTTGCCTTCGCCCCACGGCACCATTGGTGATGATCGCTTCAGCCCGGATGATGGCCATTGGGCTGTCGCACCGTATGCCTGGCACCAGGACACCCCTGAAGCGCTGCTGACCGAAGATGAACTGCGCAAATGCCTGGAGCATACGATTCTGAGTTTGTCCGAACTGCAAAGCAGCGTGCTGGTGTTGCGTGAACGCCAGGGTCTGGAACTGGAGGAAATCTGTAATCTTCTGAGCCTTTCGCTCTCCAACGTTCGTGTGCTCCTGCATCGAGCACGGCTTAAAGTCTTTGCTACGGTGGAGCATTTTGAGGAGACGGGCGAATGTTGACCTGTAAAGAGCAAGTAGCGCGCTCCAGTGACTATCTGGATGGTCAATTGACCTTCCGTGAACGTCTGATGGTGCGTCATCACTTGATGTTCTGCCCGAACTGCCGACGGTTTATCCGGCAGATGCGCCTGTTGCAGGCGACGCTCAAGCGTATGCCGCAGGAGCCGGTGGACGGTGCTGATGCGCTGGCTGAACAGTTGGTGGCCGAGCGCCGTAAGGATATGTAGGAGCGAGCTCACCATCGCAAGCTCGCTCCTACAGTAACGGTTAGAACTTGGCTTCAGCATCCAGCTGCAGGGTGTTGGTGTTGGCATCCCGCTGGGTACGGCTGGCGTAGTCCGCCTTGGTCAGGAAGTAGGTGGCGCCCAGGGCGAAGTTCTTGTCGATGTCGTAGCTGACCTTCATCTTGTGGCCGCGCGAACCGGTGGTACCGTTGGCGAAGTCCGAATCGGTGAACGCGCCTACGACGGCATTACGCTGAACATCGCGGTAGTTGTAGTCCAGGTTGAAACCGAACACCTTGGACTTGGCACCCAGCAACCACGCGGTGTCCTGGTCGGTCACGGCATCGTTGTTTTTCACGTATTGGCCGTAGAACGACAGTGGCACTGCCAGGCCGCCGATGTCTGCCTGGGCAAAACCTTCATACAGGCGGAACTCGTTGTTGGCCGAGTTGCCGTTGACCGCCAACGCGCAAGGCGTGGTGGTGGTTGTGCAGCGGCTGTCCTCGTCATTTTTGTAGGCGTAGACGCTGCCGCCCAGGGTCATTTTCAGGTTGTCGGTGACCGAGAAACGCGTACCCAACTGGCCGGACGTCAGGCGCAGGTCGTGGCGGAACTGCACGCCGTCGCCGTCGACATTGTCCTTGAGGTTGTAGTTACCCAGGCTGCCGAACAGTTCGGCGCTGCTGCCCAGTGGGTATTTGTAGGTGACGGCCAGGCCTTCAGGGTTGATATCGCTATCCCAGATCACGTCGCCCATGTTTACCCAAGGCTGAAGCATCTTGCCGCCGATCACGTGCAGGTTCTTGATCTGGTCCGGGTGGTAGTCGATGTAACCGAGGTCCAGCCAGATCGATTTTTTATCGAAGTAGCCGTCCTGATCCTGGTTGGTAGAACGCGCATCGTCACCACCGCCGGTGGCGATACGGATACCGGTGTCCACCTGCGGGTTGATTTCGGTGTAGGCACCCAGGCGGGCGCGGATACGTTGACGGTCTTTGTCACGCCCACCGTTGTTGGGTTCGCCATCGATCTTGATGGTTTCCTGGCGGAAGCGTACATCACCCTTGAATTGAGTCTTGGCGGCCCAGGCCAGCTTTTGGTCGAAGCTGCTCAGCTCGTTGGTTTTTTTCGCAGTGGCTGCGATCTGCTCGTTGGTCTCTTGTTGAGCTTGGCGTGCGATCTGCTGTTCTTTCTGGTCCTTGGCCAGTTCCGCTTGCAGTTCGGTGTACTGCGACGCGGTGATCTGGCCGTTGGCCTTGAGCATGTCGAGCAATTTAGCGTCGACTGCAGCGCTGGCCGGTACGCTCAGGGCCAGCAACAGGCCGCCGCACAGGAGCGCCGCAGTTTTAGTGGAAGCAAGACGCATATCAATCTCCGAAAGTGAGGAGGGATGGCAAACCATCCAGGACACAACCGACCCATGACGGACGGAAAAAATGTCGCCCGGTAGATCCGGACGCTCTAAAAACTGGCGTCAGTATCGCGACCGTTTATGACGGAGTAGTGGCTAAGTGATTTCATGTAGATGACAGCTTGTAACGCGAAGGAACTAACGCTTGCGCGGTCTGTCGGCGCGTTTTGCAGATGTACGCCAGGCTGCGATAAGCGATACTGCCCAGGCTTTCATGCCGTGAAACAATGAGGATGTCGATGCCACTGCAACGCCTGGACAGCCTGTCCGCAATCGCTGCTCACACTTGGGATGCCCTGGTGCCGCAGGCCCAGCCTTTTGTGCGGCATGGGTTCTTGAGCGCGCTGGAAGACAGCGCCAGCCTGGGCCCGCATACAGGCTGGCAGCCGGAACATCTGCTGCACTGGGAAGGCCCGCGCTTGGTGGCGGCATTACCCAGTTACCGCAAGTGGCACTCTTATGGCGAGTACGTGTTCGACCATGGCTGGGCCGACGCCTGCGAGCGTGCCGGCATTGATTACTATCCGAAGCTGCTGACAGCCGTGCCGTTCAGTCCGGTCAGCGGGCCGCGTTTACTGGCCGCCAGTGCCGAAGACGGCTTTGAGTTGCTCAAAAGTTTGCCGGGTTACCTGGAAATCGAAGGGCTCTCCAGCGCCCATATCAATTTCACCGACGCTTTGGCCGATGATGCCTTGGCCCGGCAGCCCGACTGGATGCAACGCCTGGGCTGCCAGTTTCATTGGCAGAACCGTGGCTATCGCGACTTCCAGGACTTCCTTGATGCCTTGAGTTCACGCAAGCGCAAGCAGATGCGCAAAGAGCGTGAACAAGTGGCCGGGCAGGGCATCGAGTTCGAGTGGCTGCAAGGTCATCAATTGAGCGAGGCCCAATGGGATTTTGTTTATGCCTGCTATGCCAACACCTATGCGGTGCGCCGCCAAGCGCCCTACCTGACGCGGGCGTTTTTCAGCCTGTTGGCCGAACGTATGCCCGAGGCGATCCGCGTGGTGTTGGCCAAGCAGGGCCAGCGTCCGGTGGCCATGGCGTTCAGCCTGATCGGTGGCGACAGCTTCTACGGCCGCTACTGGGGCTGCCTGGGGGAGTTCGACCGGCTGCATTTCGAAACCTGTTTCTACCAGGGCATGGACTATGCCATCGCCCACGGCCTGCAACGCTTTGATGCCGGGGCCCAGGGCGAGCACAAATTGATTCGCGGGTTTGAGCCGGTGATCACGCGGTCCTGGCACTACCTGCGCCATCCGGGGCTCAAGAGTGCCGTGCACGACTTTCTTGAACGTGAACGGGTGGGGATTCTGGCGTATGCCGAAGAGGCGAGGGCGGCTTTGCCTTATCGGCAACCTGACAGCAAGTGAAACACCTTGTAGGAGCGAGCTTGCTCGCGAAGAACGCGTAGGCGAAGCGGGCTGCATCTGGAAGCCTGCGTCATCGTTGACGTTTTTCGCGAGCAAGCTCGCTCCTACAGGGATTTGGTCAGGCAGGCTTTTCTGCGCCCAACCATCGGTACGTAATGCCACCGATCACCGCGCCCAGGATCGGCGCAAGCCAGAACAGCCACAACTGTTCGAGCGCCCAGCCGCCGACAATCAACGCGGGCCCCGTGCTGCGGGCCGGGTTGACCGAGGTGTTGGTGACCGGGATCGAGATCAGGTGGATCAGCGTCAGCCCCAGGCCAATGGCGATGGGGGCAAAGCCCGCGGGGGCACGGCGGTCGGTGGCGCCCAGGATGATCAGCACGAACATCGCCGTCATCACCAGTTCACAGACCAACCCTGCTGCCATCGAGTAACCACCGGGTGAGTGTTCTCCATAGCCGTTGGAGGCCAGGCCGCTCGCCAGTTCAAAGCCGGGTTTGCCGCTGGCAATAAAGTACAGCAGCGCAGCGGCGATGGTGGCACCGATCACCTGAGACACGATGTAGGCCGGCAACTCTCTGGCTGGAAATCTTCCGCCCACCACCAACCCCACCGAAACGGCCGGGTTAAGATGACAGCCGCTGATGTGTCCGATGGCAAACGCCATGGTCAGCACTGTGAGCCCGAAGGCCAGGGCCACGCCGAGCAGGCCGATTCCGACATTGGGGAACGCTGCGGCCAGCACCGCACTCCCGCAACCGCCCAACACCAGCCAAAACGTACCCAGCCCTTCCGTTACGGAACGTTTGAACAGTGACATGAACACTTCCTTAGATTGCTCTATCTGATTAACGGTCTGTGAAGCTTCCCTGCCGCCTAAATCAGGGCCCTCCTGGGGCCTGATTGCAGTACAGCAGGATTGTGTCGCAAGACCAGTTCGATAGAGAAAACTGTCAGAATTGTTCGGAATTGCCCGGGCACCTATCCAATGAAATCAGTCTATTCCGACGAATCCGCCGGTCTGGTGCTGCCATAACCGCGAATAAAGCCCGCCCTGCGCCAGCAACTCGGCATGGCTGCCGCTTTCGGCAATCTGGCCTTTCTCCAGCACTACCAAGCGGTCCATTCGTGCGATGGTCGACAACCGGTGGGCGATCGCAATCACGGTCTTGCCCTGCATCAGGGTTTCCAGGCTCTCCTGGATTGCCGCTTCCACTTCCGAGTCCAATGCCGAGGTGGCTTCGTCCATGATCAGGATCGGCGCGTCCTTGAGCAGCACGCGGGCGATGGCGATACGTTGCCGCTGACCGCCAGAGAGTTTCACCCCGCGCTCACCGACATGGGCGTCCAGCCCGGTGCGGCCCTCGGAATCCGACAACAGCGGGATGAACTCATCGGCGCGAGCCTTGTGCACCGCAGCCCAGAGTTCGTCCTCAGTTGCGTCGGGCTTGCCATACAGCAGGTTGTCACGGATCGAACGGTGCAGAAGCGATGTGTCCTGGGTGATCATGCCGATCTGTGCGCGCAGGCTTTCCTGGGCCACTTCGGCGATGTTCTGGCCGTCGATCAGGATGCGGCCGCCTTGCAGGTCGTAGAGGCGCAGCAGCAGGTTGACCAGGGTCGACTTGCCCGCGCCGGACGGGCCGATCAAACCGATCTTTTCCCCGGCCTTGATGTTGAGGTTGAGGCCGCCAATGATCCCGCTCTTCTTGCCGTAGTGGAAATCCACCTGCTCAAAGTGCACTTGGGCATTGGGGACTTTCAGGCGCGGGGCGTTTTCACGGTCGGTCACGGCCAGTGGCTGGGCGATGGTTTTCAGGCCGTCCTGCACGATGCCGATATTTTCGAAGATGCCATTGACCACCCACATGATCCAACCGGACATGTTGACGATGCGGATAACCAAGCCGGTAGCCAGGGCAATCGCGCCGACGGAAATCAGCGACTGCGTCCACAGCCACAGGGCCAGGCCGGTGGTGGTCACAATCAGCAGGCCGTTCAAGATACAGATCACGGTGTCCATGCTGGTGAGCACACGGGCGGCCAGTTGGGTTTTTTCGGTCTGCTCGATGATCGCTTGCTTGGCGTATTCCTGTTCATTCTGCGTATGGGCGAACAGCTTCAAGGTGGTGATATTGGTATAGCCGTCGACAATTCGGCCCATCAATTTGGAGCGCGCCTCCGAGGAAATCACCGAGCGCTCCTTCACGCGCGGTACGAAGTAGCGCAGGGCCAGGCTGTAGCAGATGATCCATGTGATCAGCGGGATCATCAGCCGCCAGTCGGCCTCGGCAAACAGCACCAGGGCACTGATGGCATAGATCGACACGTGCCAGATGGCTTCTGCCGTCGCCACTGCCGAATCACGCAAGGAGTTGCCGGTTTGCATGATCCGCTGGGCGATGCGCCCGGCGAAATCGTTCTGGAAAAAGTTCAGGCTCTGCTTGAGCACGTAGCTGTGGTTCTGCCAGCGAATGAGGCTGGTCATGCCGGGGTTGATGGTCTGGTGCACCAGCAAGTCATGCAGGCCGTTGAAAACCGGGCGCAGCAGCAGGGCGACCACGGCCATCCAGATCAGCTCGGCGCTGTGGATCTGGAAGAAATTCGCCGGTGGTGTGCCCTGGGCCAGGTCGATGATGCGGCTCAGATAGCTGAACAGCGCCACTTCGATAAGCGCACCGACCAGCCCCACCACCAGCAGTGCGGCGAAGCAGGGCCAGACCTGGCGCAGGTAATAGAGATAGAAGGGCAGGACTTTTTCGGGAGGGGCCGCGCTGGGAGCGTCGCGGAAAATATCGATCAGTTGTTCAAAGCGACGATAGAGCATTGGGTTTGACGCCCGCCGGGCGGGCTCTCCTTTCAAATGCGCGCGGTGCCGTGTGGGCACCACGCGAAGCTACCTGCAGACCTCAGTCGATGCGCTTGGCCGACTTGATCAACACAGGATCGATTGGCACGTTCTGCATGCCTTGTTTGGTGGTGGTCTGGGAGTTGACGATGATGTCGACCACATCCATGCCCTTGACCACTTTGGCGAACACGGCGTAACCGGCATCGCGGCCCGGGTCGAGGAAGGCATTGTCGGCTACGTTGATGAAGAACTGGCTGGTGGCCGAGTTCGGGTCATTGGTGCGGGCCATCGACAGCGTGCCGCGCACGTTATGCAGGCCATTGCTGGCTTCGTTCTTGATCGGTGCTTCAGTCGGTTTTTGCGACATCTGCTGGGTGAACCCGCCGCCCTGGACCATGAAGCCCGGGATCACGCGGTGGAAAATCGTGTTGGTGTAGAAACCCTTGTCGACATAGGCGAGGAAGTTCTTGGTGCTGATCGGCGCCTTGACCGGGTCCAGTTCGATTTCAATGTCGCCATTGGTGGTGCTGATCAGCACGTGAGGCGCGGCGGACTTGGCCGGTGCGGCAGGTTTCACCGGTGCAGCAGCGGTGGCGGCCATCAGGTTGGCGGCAAACAGAAAGGAGCCGGCAAAGAAGGCGATTTTTTTCAGCATGGGTCAGTGATCCTGGGTAGTGGTTTCGACTGTCTTTAGAAAATCGAGCAAGGTCGCGTTAAAGACTTCGGGTTGATCCAAGGGCGTGGCATGGCGGGAATCTTCGATCACCACCAGTCGCGCATCGGGCAGCAGTTTTACATAGATTTCTTTCTGCGCCACGGGGGTGTAGTCGTGGTCGGCGCTGATGACCAGGGTTGGACAGGTAATTCGCGAAAGTTGTTCCTGCACGCCCCAGCCCACAATCGCGTCGAAGCTGGCGAGATAAGCACGTTTGTCGTTGCTTGCCCAGCGTTCGGCCATCTTGCGGCGCAGGTCGGCCTGGGCAGGTTTGGGGAACAGTCGTTCGCCCAGGGCGTTGCCGATGGTGCGCAGGCTGAGTACGCGGGCCAGGGTCCAGCGTTTGGCCCACTGCCAATAGTCACCTGCGCTGCGCACCTTCACTTCGGGCGCGCTGTTGACGATGCACAGGCTTCTGACTCGCGCGGGGTCGTCCACCGCCAGTTGGAAGGCGATCATGCCGCCCATGGATAAACCCACAACGTGGGCGGGCGGCAGGTCCAGGTGCTCGATCAGGGCGAGCAGGTCGAACGTGAAGCCCTGGATGCTGTAGCGCTCGCGGGGCTTATCGGAGCGGCCATGCCCACGCACGTCGACCACGATCAGGCGATAGTGCCGAGCCAGTACCGGCACTTGCAGCTCCCAATCCTGGCTACTGGAGCCCAGGCCGTGGATCAGGATCAGCGGCGCACCGTGGCCGTATTCCTCGTAGTGCAGGCTGCAGCCTTCGTGGTCGAACCAGGCCATGGATGAACTCCGTTTCAGGCTTGTCGGGGAGCGGCGAAAGGCGCATCCAGGGGAGCGGTGTCAAACGTGCGCAGCAGCTCCACGAGAATCTGCGTCGCCGGCCCCAGGGGTTTGTCCTTGTTGGAGTAGAGATAGAACGTCGGGTGACGGCTGCCGCCTTGTTCCAGGGGCAGTTGCTTGAGTACGCCTTCGGCCAGTTCGCGCTCGATCATGTGCCGCGGCAGCCAGGCAAAGCCCAGGCCGCTGCCCACGAAGGCGGCGGCGGTAGCCAGGCTGCCGACGGTCCAGCGCTGTTCGGCGCCCAGCCAACCGACGTCGCGCGGTTGCTGGCGGCCGGAGTCGCGGATGACCACCTGCATCTGGCTTTCCAGGTCCTGGAAACTCAGCTCGCGATTCATGCGGTGCAGCGCATGTTCGGGGTGGGCCACGGCGATAAATTCCACATCGCTCATTTCGGTGCCCAGGTAACCGGGGATACTGAAACCGCAAATTGCCAGGTCGGCTACGCCTTCGATCAGCAGTTCTTCGACGCCGGACAACACCTCTTCACGCAAGCGCACGCGGCAGCCGCGACTTTGCGGCATAAACGCAGTCAGGGCGCGCACCAGGCGCGCATTGGGATAGGCCGCATCCACTACCAGGCGCACTTCGGCCTCCCATCCCTGTTCCATATGATGGGCAAGGTCTTCCAGTTGACTGGCGTTCTTCACCAGTTGCCGGGAGCGACGCAGCAGCACTTCACCGGCCTCGGTCAGCACCGCCTTGCGCCCGTCGATGCGCAGCAGCGGCACGCCGAGTTGATCCTGCATACGAGCCACGGTGTAGCTCACCGAGGATTGCGAACGGTGCAGCGCTTCAGCCGCCTGGGCGAAGCCGCCATGGTCAACCACGGCCTGCAACGTGCGCCATTGATCGAGGGTAACGCGGGGCGCTTTCAACATGAGCTCCTCTTGTCCTAAGCTGGCGGTCCTTATTGGAGACTGCCGAATGAGAAAATTGTGTTGTGTGTTGCTGGCGCTGCTGCCGATGAGCGTATTTGCCTACCCTATCGACGTGACGAAAAAGATCGATGGCGTCAGCATTGATTACACCGCCTCCGACGTGGACGCAGACATCAGCTCGATTCAGCTGAACAACTACGGCACCCAGGATGCTGTGTGTTCGGTAATCTTCACCAACGGCCCGGAATCGCCGCGCCGTCGCACCGTGAGCGTGCCAGCAGGCAAAAGCACCAACACCACGGTCAAGTTCAACCGCGCCATCATCAAGATGCGCATTGCCTTGAACTGCAGCCCCAAATAAAGCGATAGCGGAGCCTTTCCACAGGGGTACTCCGCTTATAAACAAATTTATAGATGGGTTATAGCAGTTTTTTGCGCTTTTTTATCGAATGAGCCCTGGTTAATCTTTTCTCCATCGACTTACAATATTCACCGATGGAGCCTACATAGCCATGTCCAACGTTCTGATCATCGAAAGCAGTGCGCGCCAGCAGGATTCTATCTCTCGCCAGCTCACCCAACAGTTCATCAGCCAATGGCGGGCTGCCCACCCAGCCGATCAGATCACCGTGCGCGACGTGGCGCTCAACCCGGTTCCACACCTGGACGCCAACCTGCTTGGCGGCTGGATGAAACCTGAAGATCAGCGTAACGACAGCGAACAGGTATCCCTGGAGCGTTCCAACACATTGACCGACGAATTGCTCGCCGCCGATGTGTTGGTAATGGCTGCACCGATGTACAACTTCGCCATCCCCAGCACCCTCAAAGCCTGGCTGGATCACGTCCTGCGCGCCGGCGTAACGTTCAAGTACACCGCCACCGGACCGCAGGGCTTGCTGACCGGCAAACGTGCCATTGTGCTGACCGCCCGTGGCGGCATTCACACCGGGGCCACCTCGGACCACCAGGAACCCTACCTGCGTCAGGTGATGGCCTTTATCGGCATTCACGACGTGACCTTCATTCACGCCGAAGGGGTGAACCTGAGCAGCGACTTCCAGGAAAAAGGCATCAACCATGCCAAAGCCCTGCTCGCACAGGTGGCGTGATCCGTTAATCGCCAGATAATCGCGGGCTGTTTATATAACGCCACGCCAACCCTTCAAGTACGCGTATCGAACCTCCCTTTGCACTTGTTGCTCCTGAGTGCTCCTGCCCGACTGCCGCTTTAGCGAGGTCGGGTTTTTTTTGCCTTGAGTTTCTTCAAGATTGGAAAAGCTTTAATGTCGCGCCCATTCGAAACGAGGCGCGCATGGGCTATTTACTGGTTGTCACCCTGATTCAGGCATTTTCCTTCAGTTTGATCGGCGAATACCTCGCCGGTCACGTCGACAGCTACTTCGCAGTGCTGGTGCGCGTGGTGCTGGCCGGGCTGATCTTTATCCCGTTGACGCGCTGGCGCTCGGTGGAGCCAGCGTTCATGCGCGGCATGTTGGTGATCGGTGCATTGCAGTTCGGTGTGACCTACGTATGCCTGTACCTGAGCTTTCGCGTGCTGACGGTGCCGGAAGTGCTGCTGTTCACCATCCTCACACCGCTGCATGTGACTCTGATCGAGGACGCACTTAATCGGCGCTTCAATCCTTGGGCACTGGTCGCGGCCCTGGTGGCGGTGGGCGGTGCGGCGGTGATTCGTTTCGATCAGATCACCCCGCACTTCCTGATGGGATTCTTGCTGCTGCAATTGGCCAACTTCACCTACGCCGCCGGGCAAGTCATGTACAAGCATCTGGTGGCGCGTTATCCCAGTGACCAACCGCACTTCCGGCGTTTCGGTTATTTCTACCTGGGCGCCTTGTTGGTGGTGTTGCCGGCGTTCCTGCTGTTCGGCAAGGCTGACTTTTTGCCGCAAGCGCCGCTGCAATGGGGCGTGCTGGTGTTCCTTGGTTTGGTCAGCACCGCGCTGGGTATGTACTGGTGGAACAAGGGCGCCTGTCTGGTCAATGGCGGCACTCTGGCGGTGATGAACAACCTGCATGTACCGGTGGGGCTGCTGTTGAACCTGCTGATCTGGAATCAGCATGAGCCGCTGGGCCGACTGGCCCTGGGTGGCCTGGTGATTCTGGGTGCGGTGTGGATCAGTCGGCTCGGCGCACGCCAGGCACGGGCGGCGCTGTCATCGTGATCACCACTTTGCCTTTGGCGCGGCCTTGTTCGACATAGCTCAGGGCTTGGGCTGTGGACTCGAAAGGGAAGGTGCGGTCGATCACCGGCTTGATAATGCCGGCTTCCACCAGCGCGGTCAGTTCATCCAATTGGGCGCCGCTGGCGCGCATGAAGAGGAAGTCATAACGCACGCCTTGTTTGCGCGCTTTGCGACGTATACCGCTGCTCAACACACCCATGACCAGGCCCAATAGCCACGACAGCTGCTGCTCGCGAGCAAACGCCTGCGTCGGTGGCCCGGAGATGGAGATGAGTTGACAGCCCGGTTTGAGAATGTCGAGTGACTTTGCCAGTGCGTCCGGACCGAGACTGTTCAAGACGACGTCATAATCATTGAGCAGGGTTTCGAAGTTTTGCTGCTTGTAGTCGATCACTACATCGGCACCCAGTGCCTTGACCCACTCGACATTGGCGGTGCTGGTCGTCGTTGCGACAAATGCGCCCAAATACTTGGCAAGCTGGATGGCGATACTGCCGACTCCGCCGGAACCGGCATGAATGAAGACCTTCTGGCCTTTTTTCAGCCTCGCTGTTTCAACCAGTACTTGCCATGCCGTCAATGCGACCAGAGGCAGGGCGGCGGCTTGCTCCATCGTCATGTTCGCAGGTTTGCGTGCCAGTGCGTCCTCGCGTACCGCAATCAGCTCGGCGAACGTGCCGATACGCTGCTGTGGAGGGCGGCCATACACTTCGTCACCCGGCTTGAAGCGTCGCACCGCGGACCCGACGCTGAGTACCACGCCAGCCAGGTCATTGCCCAGTATCAACGGCAATGCATACGGCAGAATCAGTTTGAATTCGCCCTTGGCGATTTTTGCATCCAGCACGTTGACGCTGCTGGCATGTACTTGAACCAGCACGTCATGCTCACCCACCACTGGTGTTGGCGCTTCGGTGATGCGCCCGGTCTGTTTGCCGTAACGTTCGATGGAAAATGCCTTCATGGTTCAACGCTCATCGCTTCGAGAGGAAGGGCAGGCGCATAGAGCGCGCCTGCAACAGGTTGATCAGGCTTGGGTCAGGTACCGCTCGGCAACCTCGGACTGCTTGATCTGCGACAGCAAGCCTTGTCGGGCTGCCTGCAAGGCATCCCAGCGTGCGCCGTCCTGCAAGGGCGGGATGGTCACGGGCTCACGACGGTCGAAACCGACCAGCGCCGCATCCACCAGGTCACCTACTTCCATCACATCTGTGAGGGTGTTGATGTCAATGCCCGCCCGGTCCCAGATCTCGGTACGCGTAGCGGCCGGTAGCACGGCTTGCACATAGACACCTTTGGCGCCCAACTCCAGGCTCATGCCCTGGGACAGGAACAGTACGAATGCCTTGGTCGCGCCATATACGGTCATGCCGAACTCTGGCGCCAGGCCCACCACCGAGCCAATGTTGATGATAGCGCCGTTGCCGGCTGCCGCCAGGCGTGGGGCAATGGCGCTGGCAAGCCGTACCAGCGCGGTGGTGTTGAGCGCGACCAACTGAGCGACACTGTCGGTGGACTGTTCGATGAAGCTGCCGGACTGTGCGGCACCGGCGTTGTTGACCAGCGTGCCGATGCTGGAATCTTCGCGCAGACGTGCTTCGACCGCTGCCAGGTCAGCGATCTGGGTCAGGTCAGCGGGGAGGATATCAACAGTGATGGCGTGCTGTTCACGCAGACGTGCAGCGAGCGCTTCCAGGCGCTTGGTATCGCGGGCGACCAGAACCAGGTCGTGACCACGCTGGGCAAAGCGTTCGGCGTAGGCGGCACCAATGCCGGTCGAGGCGCCAGTGATGAGAACGGTCTTGGAAGTGCTCATGGTGTGATGCTCAGTGAGTGCAGGGAGGTTTTATGATGTCGATCATAATCAAAGCTGTCAACGGTTTTGATTATGATCGACATCATAGTAAGATCCCTCTATCGCAGGGCAGCAGGAGCGCATAGAAATGAAGATCACCAAGACGCAATCACAGAACAATCGAGCGCATATCGTCGCGACGGCTTCCGCGCTGTTTCGTGAGCGCGGTTTCGATGGGGTCGGTGTGGCCGAACTGATGGCTGCCGCTGGTTTTACCCAGGGCGGCTTCTACAAGCACTTCGGCTCCAAGGCGGATTTGATGGCAGAAGCGGCCGCCAATGGCCTGGCGCAGTCGCTCGCCAGCAGCGTGGAGATGGAGGCGGGGGAGTTTTTCGAGGTTTACCTGTCCAGGCAGCACCGCGATCATCGCGGCGGCGGGTGCACGTTGGCGGCGTTGTGTGCAGACGCTGCGCGTCAATCAGGGACCCTCAAGGAAACCTTTGCCAACGGCTTGGAAAACACGCTGCAAGCGCTGGAGGCAAAGTACAACACGACGCAGGACGAGCCACAGCAAGACGTGCGCGCGAAAATGCTCAACAGGATGGCCCATGCCATTGGCGCAATCATGTTATCGCGGGCGTGCCCGGATGATTCCGCTTTGGCTGATGAAGTGCTTGAGGTTTGCCGCCAGGAGATTACGGCATCACTGCCGTAATCCCGTTCGGATCACTTCACGCCGTTTCGATGGCGGGTAGTTGCGCGGCCCCGGCCAACGCCGGCAATACGCCGGCGCGCAGGTCGTTGCCACTCGGCTGCTGATACAGGCTCAATCCGAACTCCGGCAACACTGCCAGTAGATAATCGAAAATATCCCCCTGGATCCGCTCGTAATCCGCCCACGCGGTGGTGCGGGTAAAGCAGTAGATCTCCAGCGGTACGCCCTGGGCGGTGGTTTGCATCTGGCGCACCATGCAGGTCATGTTCGGCTGGATGTCCGGGTGGCTTTGCAGATACGCCAGGGCATAGGCGCGGAACGTGCCGAGGTTGGTCATGCGCCGGCGGTTGGCCGACAATTGCGCGCTGTGGCCCTGGGCCTCGTTCCAGGCCTTGAGTTCGGCCTGTTTGCGACTGATGTAGCCGGTGAGCAGGTGCACCTGGGTCATGCGCACTTCTTCGTCATCGCGCAAAAAGCGCACGCCGCTGGCATCGATGTACAGGCTGCGCTTGATGCGCCGCCCGCCGGAGGCCTGCATACCGCGCCAGTTCTTGAACGACTCGGACATCAAGCGCCAGGTCGGGATGGAGACGATGGTCTTGTCGAAATTCTGCACCTTGACCGTATGCAGGGTGATGTCCACCACATCGCCGTCGGCGCCGACCTGGGGCATTTCGATCCAGTCACCAACCCGCAGCATGTCGTTGCTGGTCAATTGCACACTGGCGACGAACGACAGCAGCGTGTCCTTGTACACCAACAGAATCACCGCCGACATCGCACCCAGGCCCGACAGCAGCAGCAGCGGCGAACGGTCGATCAGGGTGGCGACGATGATGATTGCGCCAAACACGAACAACACCATTTTTGCCAACTGCACATAACCCTTGATCGAGCGGGTGCGTGCATGTTCGGTGCGTGCGTAGATATCCAGCAGCGCATTGAGCAGGGCACTCATCGCCAGCACCATAAACAGAATGGTGATCGCCAGGGCCACATTGCCGATAAACAGAATGGCGGTCTTGCTCAGGTCAGGTACCAGGTACAGGCCGAACTGGATCACCAGGGACGGTGTCATTTGCGCCAGCCGATGGAAGACTTTGTTATGTCGCAGATCGTTCAGCCAGTGCAGGGCCGGTTGCCGGCCAAGCAATTTGACTGCGTGCAGGATGAGGTAACGCGCTACCCGTCCAACCAGCAATGCCACCACCAGCAGCACCAGCAAGCCGAGGCTGGAATGCAGGACCGGGTGTTCATCGAGGGCGCCCCAAAGGTCTTGGACGTTGAGCCAGAGCTGTTTGATATCCATGAGTGAACCGATTCTTCTGTAAGACAACACGGGGCGATTAGAGCATTTAAGTGCAACAAAGTTGACGCTCTGGACAAAATCGCTCACAAAAAAGCAGCTGATTAGCCCTGTTCGCGTAAAGAAACTCGGTTTGGCCGCCCGAAACCGGTAACCTATGGCGCTGATATTTTGTATTTCTTCGAGGTAGCACCCGTGTTTTCCCAATTCGCCCTGCACGAACGCCTGCTCAAAGCCGTGGCCGAGCTTAAATTTGTCGAGCCTACGCCTGTGCAAGCAGCGGCCATCCCGCTCGCGCTCCAGGGGCGTGACCTGCGGGTGACGGCTCAAACCGGCAGCGGCAAGACCGCCGCTTTCGTCTTGCCGGTTCTGAATCGTCTGATTGGCCCGGCCAAGGTCCGCGTCAGCATCAAGACCCTGATCCTGCTGCCGACCCGTGAGCTGGCCCAGCAGACCCTCAAGGAAGTCGAGCGCTTCTCGCAGTTCACCTTCATCAAGTCCGGCATCATTACCGGCGGCGAAGACTTCAAGGTCCAGGCTGCCATGCTGCGCAAGGTGCCGGACATCCTGATCGGTACCCCGGGGCGCATGATCGAGCAACTCAATGCCGGCAACCTCGACCTCAAGGAAGTCGAAGTACTGGTGCTCGACGAAGCCGACCGTATGCTCGACATGGGCTTTGCCGATGACGTGCAACGCCTGGTCGCTGAATGCGTCAATCGCCAGCAGACCATGCTGTTCTCCGCCACCACCGGCGGTTCAACCCTGCGCGACATGGTTGCCAAGGTGCTGAACAATCCTGAGCACTTGCAGGTCAACAACGTCAGTGACCTGAACGCCACCACGCGTCAGCAGATCGTGACCGCTGACCATAACGTGCACAAAGAACAGATCCTCAACTGGTTGCTGGCCAACGAGACCTACCAGAAGGCCATCGTGTTCACCAACACCCGTGCCGCCGCCGACCGCATTTACGGGCGTCTGGTCGCGCAGGAATACAAGGCGTTCGTGCTACACGGCGAGAAAGACCAGAAGGACCGCAAGCTGGCCATCGACCGCCTCAAGGCAGGCGGCGTGAAGATCCTGGTAGCCACCGACGTCGCTGCCCGTGGCCTGGACGTTGATGGCCTGGACCTGGTGATCAACTTCGACATGCCCCGCAGCGGCGACGAATACGTGCACCGTATCGGCCGTACCGGGCGTGCCGGCAACGATGGCCTGGCCATCTCGCTGATCTGCCACGGCGACTGGAACCTGATGTCGAGCATCGAGCGCTACCTCAAGCAATCGTTCGAGCGCCGTACCATCAAGGAAGTCAAAGGTACTTACACCGGGCCGAAGAAGGTCAAGGCGTCGGGCAAGGCCGTTGGCGTGAAGAAGAAAAAGACCGACGCCAAGGGCGACAAAAAGAAAACCGGCGCCAAATCGCCGACCAAGCGCAAGATCGCCAACCGGCCGAAGACCGACAACCTGTCGCTCGTCAGCAAGGATGGCATGGCGCCACTCAAGCGCCGCAAGCCAGAAGCGCCTGCTGCCGAATAAGCAGCCAGGCAGAAAAAAACCGGACATTGTCCGGTTTTTTTTCGCCATCAGTTTTTGACTTTGGAGGCGGCTTCTTTCAGTTCTTTGAGCCTTGCGTCGATCAGCTGGCATTTGTCGGGAAACTCGGCGCTTTCGGTGTCCAGGTCCATTTTCTGCAACTGGGCATTCATCTCCTTGGCTTTCTGCGGATTCTGTTCCGTTAGCTGGGTCACTTGCCTTGCCAGTTCTTCGCGTTTGGCCGTGGCCTCTTCAGGCGTGCAAGCCCAGGCGGGCAGGGCGCTCAACAGTGTGGCGGCAATCGCCAGGTTCATCAGGGTTTTCATGGTCGGACCTCCTTGGCGGTATAGGCAGTTGAGGCGGCGAACGTCTGGAAAGTTCAGAGAAATGACGCCCGTCTATCCGGGTGAACGGCCAGTGCCCTCACGTGTCACTACCTATGACGGGCTAATTTTCCATCGGCCTGCAGGAGGAATCAGGATGACGACTTACAACTGGGATCTGATCGAACGTCTGCTGCATGAAGTGCAGAACGGCGAGGGCAGCTTCGCCCCGCGTAAATACGCCGAGCAGGAAGCCGCTGATAAGGCGACGGCTGGCGAGGACACCGGGAACCTGGATACGCTGAAAAGAACCGCTGCGGATTACGAGGCGTTGTTGTTCAAGCGCGGGTTTATTGAGTCGCGCCCCGAAGAGGAAGGCGGCAATGGTGAAAACTTCATCTTGACCGCGCGCGGTGCAAGCCTGCTGGCGTTGATTGACAGTTCGATTCCTGGCCATGAGCACCCCCGTCAAGTGATGGACGAGCAGGAGGACGCGCTGGAGAAGGCGACCTTCGATCAAGTCTCTTCCAAAGCTGCGATTGCCGGTGGCACTATCTAACCCCTGAATCCAATGTGGGTGGGAGCCCTGCTCCCCTCCCTATTGATTTGCGCCGGCTTTGAGGCATTTAAGCGCTTTGAAATCGCCTCGTACGCCGTCGATTTTTTGCCTCAGCTTCTTACGCTGTTGCTCGGTGCTCTCAGCCATCAGGTCCACGATCAGACTGCGCGCCGCCGCTTCGGTCTGGGCATAGGCAGCGCGGTATTCAGGCGTCCATAGGCTCTCTCTGTCCACCAGCAAACGTTGCATTTTCTGCGGGAAGTCGGCGTCGTGGCGGTGCTCGACGGCCTCGATAAACTGCGCCTGCCAATGGGCGCGGTTGCCGATCCACGCCTGGTTCTGTTCGCCCAAAGCGTTGGACCACGCCGTTACGCGGTTTTGCTGGCTGGCGCTCAGCGGGCCGATCCAGGCATCCAGGCGCTTGCTCATGCGCTCGGCGCGTTCCTTGATCTGCTGGGCCAGCGGCGGCTTGAGGTATTCATCCTGGCGTTTGCGCAGGTCCTTGGCCAGGGCGTCGCTCATGTCCTTGACCTGCTGATCGTCCAGGCCTTGCAGCAATTGCACGGCGGAGGGGGTGATTTCCCGCGCAATCTCGGCAATTGCCTGTTTGGCTTCGACAGTACGGGTTTGCAATGCGGCGTCGGTGACCTGGTTACTGTCGACCATCTGCTGCAGGCGGTCGAGCCAGTCCAGGTAGCCCGGCAATTGCGTGGTGCAATGCCAGGCCAGGTGTTCCTTGAGGGTGTCGTTGAACCAGCTCTTCTGCCCGGCATTCATGTCCAGGTAGTCGTTGAGGGTCCAGGGGATGATCACGTCGAGATTACGGTAGGCCAGGCCCACGCGATTGCAGCCGGCGAGCACCAGGCTCAGGGTCAGCAGTACCATCAGGAGTTTGAGCCGGCGCAACATGGGCGAGTCCTTGCACGGATGGGGTTAATGCATGTGAACCTGCGCGGGGTGCGACAGTTCAGCCCATCAATAAAACGGCCGGACGGCCTTCAAGGTCAACAGGCCGTCGCATTGCGAGTTGTGTCCGGAGTAGGCCGAGCAGTCACCGCCGCTGAGGCTGGAGTCGCTGTAGATCAGATCCAGGTCGATGCCTTTCCAGGCCCGGGAGAATTGCACCGACCAGTCGCTGAAACTGCTGATGGCGCCGTTTTCTACCGACACCGGTGTGCCCAATTGGTGGGTGGTGTATTTCATGCTGACGCCGATACCGAACGGCTGGGTGCCGCCGAGGTCGGCGAACAGGGTGCTGTCCTGGCGGTCGGGGTCGTTGCTGAAGGACACGCCGAAGCGGTTGCCCAACAGGTTCAGGCCGCCGTAGAACTCCTGGCTGTCGAGGGGGCTGACCTTGGGGTAGCTGTAGTGAATCAAGCCCACTTCATAGCCCAGGGTCTGGTCGAAAGGGCGTTTGAAACCCAGGTAGGAGTCAACTTCGAGATTGTTGGCCGACGACAGGCCCATATTCGGTGAAAACTGGCCGAAATACAGGCCGCTGTCGTGGGTAAGGTCCAGGCCACCGTGGAACGAGTCACTGCCAGGAGAGGTGGGCTTGACCAGACCCTGGGCCATGCTACGGCTGGGGGTGGTGCCCAATTTCAGGTCGAAGTCGCCCAGTTCACGCTGAAAAATCTGCGCTTCGGCCAAAGGGCTGGCGATCAGAATGCTGACCAGGAAAATACAGCGTTTAAGCATGCTTCACTCCATGAAAAGCGAGGAGCAGTAACGGACGGGTTCGAGCAGATGCCCGTGCTAGACGTGTGCAAGGATACCGGCGAATGCCAGGCATTGAGGCCCGTTCGTCGATTAACTTGATATTGAAGGGGGTACGAGGGTGTTTCCAACTCTAGTCCTAGCGCCTTGAAGGCAAGACGCTTAGGGACCAGATGCAGTGCGCAGGCAGGACGATTACTTCTTGCCCAGGCTGATCTGCTTGGACGGGCCGAAAGTCTGGCCGCTCACGCCCTTGGCAATTTGCTGGATTTCGCCGCCGGACTTGAGGAAAGCAGCAATCTGGCTATTGATCGATTCGCTGGTTTCAACGGCGGGAGCTGGCTTTGCTTTGCTGTTGGATGCTTTTACACGCATGGCGGCCACTAACCTGTAGAGAATTAACTTGGCCAGGCATCGTACAGGAAATACTTGACAATTGCTTGGCAAATATCCCCTGAGAATATAGACCAGGCTGGGAAAGAGCCCAGGTTTAATGATGAAATAAGCCGCTAACTTACTGTTTTAGCTCGAAACCATGGGCGTATGCGAGGTTGGCGGCCCGGAAAAATTCAACCGATTGATCAGACGAGCGGGGCGATGCTAGTAGAACGCCATGCCAGCCCGCGATTTTTCAGGCGCGCGCGCGTGCAGGGCCCAACTCGGGTAGAATGCCGCCCACGCAATGAGGGTATTGGAAATGGCTTTAGTCGGGCGCTACAACAGCTTGCAAGTGGTCAAGCACACTAACTTTGGTTTGTACCTCGATGGTGCGCAAGATGGCGAAATCCTCTTGCCTAATCGGTATATCCCTAAAGATATTCCCAGTGAAGATGAAGACTGGCTCAATGTTTTCATTTACTTGGACAGCGATGACAAACTTATCGCCACCACTGAAAAACCCAAAGTTCAAGTCGGCGAATTTGCCAGTTTGAAAGTTGTGGAAGTCAACAGTATCGGGGTGTTCCTCGACTGGGGCCTGCCAAAGGATCTGCTGCTGCCGTATTCGGAAGAAAAGCGCCAGCTGACAGCGGGTGAATATTGCGTGGTGCACGTCTACCTCGACAAGCACACCAAGCGCATCACCGCCACCGCACGCCTTGACCGTTACCTGGACAAGACGCCGGCCAACTATCAGGTGGGCCAGGAAGTCGATCTGCTGGTGGCTGAAGCCACGGACATGGGCTTCAAGGCAATCATCAACAACAAGCACTGGGGCCTGATCCACAAGAACGAAGTGTTCAAGTTCCTGCGCCCGGGCAAGGAAGAAAAAGGCTTCATCAAGGAGATTCGCGCCGATGGCAACATCAGCCTGAGCCTGCAACCGGTCGGCCAGGAAGCGGCCTCCAGCCTCAACTCCAAGATCCTCGCCAAGTTGCGTGACAACAACGGCACCCTGCCGGTCAGCGACAAAAGCGATCCGGCGGTGATCAGCAACTTGTTCGGCGTCAGCAAAGGCAACTTTAAAAAGGCCATTGGTGCGCTCTACAAGCAAGGCCAGATCGTGATTCACGCCGACCGCATTGAACTAAGCTGATCGCGCCTGGCTCTCTGTAGGAGCGAGCTTGCTCGCCACAATAAGCTCGCTCCTACAAAGGCTCGTGTCATGTCCAAGAGACCGCTCTTCGCCTACCTCGGCACCTTGCTCGCCTTCCTGCTCCTCGACGGCCTCTGGCTCGGCGTGCTGATGGGCCCCACCTACAAATCCCTGCTCGGCCCGCTGATGCTTGATCAGCCGCGCCTGTTGCCTGCGGTGTTGTTTTATCTGCTGTATGTCCTCGGTTGTGTGGTGTTCGTGGTCTTGCCCAGTGCCAGTTGGCAACGTGCTGCGCGGTTGGGCGCACTGCTGGGCCTGGTGGCCTATGGCACTTATGATTTGAGCAATTGGGCCACGCTTCAGGGCTGGTCCGCCGGGCTCGCGGTGATGGACATGGCGTGGGGCACCTGTTTAACCGCCCTGTGCTGCACCGTCGGCCACCTGTGTGCACGGCGTGTGCATCGGTAGTTGGCGGTTGATCAAGACCGAGCCTGCCACCAACAACCCGGCACCGGCGACGATCAACGCCGGGTGCAGACCACCACCGAGGTGACTGCTCATCGAGGCCAGTAGCGGACCGCTCAGTTGGCCGATGGCAAAGCTGGCGGTCAGTAGCCCTGTGCTGCGTTGGTAGCCGTTGGGTGCAACCTCGCGCAGGCGCGCCATTACCAGTTGCATGCAGGCCAGGAAGGGCGCGCCGCACAACAACACGCCCAGCGCCAGGCCCCAACCGTTACCGAGCAGGCAGGCGAAGACCCCGGCCGCTTGCAGCCACAAGGTCACGATCAGCCAGCGGCGCGTGGTGTCCGGGCTCTTGCGGCGCAGGCTTGCCACCACCACACCTACAGCGGCAGCCAGGCCGAAGCAGGGCCAGAACAGATCGGCCTGCCAGGCTCCGTTGAACTGTGCGTTGGCCATCTGCGACAGAAAGGTCGCGGGGATGATGTAGCCCAGGCCGAACAGGAAATAGATCCAGCACAGATGCGCGATGCTGCCGTTGTTGCTTGCACGGGTTTCAGCAGGCGCCGTGAGGGTTGGCTTGGGTAAAAAGGGCAGGATCGCCAGCAGCATCACCAGGGCAACGATGCCGTAGACCAGCCACAGCATGGCGGAGCCTTGCCCCAGCAAGTTCGAGCCCAGCGCCAGCAGCCCCGTCAGCGCAATCCCCAGTCCCGGCCCGGCAAATACCAGCGCACCCAGACGCGGCCGGCCGGCGGCGATCGCCAGCGGCTGGCTCAGGCTGGTAATCATCACCAGGGCCCAGGCGCTGGCCACGCCGGTTCCGAAGCGCAACAGCAAGTGCGGCCAGAACCCATGGGCCCAGTACGACGCGAGCGTCAGCAGTACGCAGAGCCACAACCCGCCATAAAGGCGGCCGCGTACATGATGATGGCTGCGAGCAAAGATCGAATCCACCGCGCCCACAAAGTAGCCCAAGTAATTGGCGGCCGCGATCAGCCCGGCATCCGCCAGGTCGACCTGACCTTCGCTGAGCAAATGCGGCATTTGCGGGGTCAGGGCGAAGCGGCCAATGCCCATGGCCATCATCAGGGCGATAAAGCTGGCAAGTAAACGAATCTGCGGTGACATGCTTAGGTTTCCTACAGGAAAGCGAATGACTTGTAGGCTAAGGCGGATTGACTTTCTGTAAAATTGAATAATAGTGAGTAACTTGTTCAGTTTTGGAGAAAGGTATGGAGTTCAGTCAATTGCGGATTTTCCAGGCCGTGGCGGAAGAGGGCTCCATCACCCGCGCCGCCGAACGTTTGCACCGCGTGCCATCGAACTTGTCGACCCGCCTCAAGCAGATGGAGGAGCAGCTGGGGGTCGAGCTGTTTGTGCGTGAGCGCCAGCGGTTGCAGCTTTCTCCTGCGGGTAAAGTGCTGCTGGACTACAGCACCCGGCTGCTGGCGCTGCATGACGAAGCTCACGGCGCCGTACAAGGCGGTCAACCGGCTGGTGATTTTGTGCTGGGCAGCATGTACAGCACCGCCGCGGTTCACTTGCCCAAGCTGCTGGCGCGCTATCACAGGACTTACCCCATGGTGAACCTGCAAGTACAGTCGGCGCCCAGCGGGGAGTTGCTGGAAGGTTTGATTACCGGGCGGCTGGATGCAGCGTTTGTGGACGGTCCGCTGACCATCGCGACTCTGGATGGCGTACCGCTGTGCGAAGAGCGCCTGGTATTGATTTGCGAAGCCGATCACCCACCGGTGCGCGGGCCCCGGGACGTTGCCGGGCGACCGGTGTTCACGTTCCGACGCAGTTGCGCCTATCGCACGCGCCTGGAAACCTGGTTTTCCCACGAGCATGTAGCCATGGGGCGGGCTATCGAGATCGAGTCCTATCAAGGGATGCTTGCGTGTGTGATCGCCGGTTCGGGGGTGGCGTTGATGTCGCAATCGATGCTCGACAGCCTGCCAGGCAAGGACAGCGTGTCCGTTCATCCGCTGACCGGGCCTTTTGCCACTGCGACCACCTGGCTGATGTGGCGAAAGGGTATGCTCGGCGCTAACCTCAATGCATGGATCGACCTGCAGCACGAAGGCAGCCCGGCAAGCCTGGCAGATACGCGCGCCATCGCTTGAGCGATTCGTCAGGATTTGGATCAATCCAGTAATAGTTAGTTGTGGTTTCGTTCAAGCATTACCTAGGACTTAGGGCTACTATCTCTGTAGGAAACGGCGACAAAACTCACGCCGACCAGCACTACCCTCAAAGGGGGCAACCATGAAAGAGAAAATCCAAAACTGGCTCCACGATCTTGGCGTTGCGCTGGGCTTGATCGAGCCCCCGCTGCAACCGGTGCCGATCCGCACGGACGATGAGCAGCGCCGGCCCCGTCGCCGCTGAGTATCAGGCCCAAAGAATATGCAAAATGTGGGAGCGGGCTTGCTCGCGAATACGGTGCATCAGCCAGTAAATGGTTGAATGACACACCGCCTTCGCGAGCAAGCCCGCTCCCACAATTATTTTGTGCAGGGCAAAAAAACGGGCGCGAACACCGACGTCGCACCCGCTGAAGAAACTATCCTAATCGCTCAAGCCGCCCGAGCCGCCACGGTATCTGGTTTGCGCGACAACACACTCACCAGCACAAAACTCACCAGGGCCACCGCCAGGCTGCAGTAAATCGGTGTGTTTGCATCCAACCCATCCTTGAACATAAACACCAGCGCGGTTACGAAACCCAGCGCCATGGACGTGATCGCGCCCGAGGTGGTGGCTCGCTTCCAGAATATCGCGCCAATCAGAGGTACCAACATACCGCCCACCAACAGGTTATAGGCCAGGGTCAGCGCGCTGATCACGTCATTCACCACCAGTGCGATGCCCAATACGGCCACACCGGTCATCAGGGTGAACAAGCGGTTGATGCCCAGGCTCGATTGCCTGCCACCGCGCAGCCGTGGTAGCAGGTCTTCGGTCAACACGGTGGACGCAGCGAGCAGGCCGGCGCTGGCGGTGGACATCATCGCCGCCAGGGCAGCCGCAATCACCAGGCCACGAATACCGTCCGGTAACGAGGCTTTGACGATGGCGGCAAAGGCATTGTTGACGTTATCCAGATCCGGGATCAGCACGTGAGCCGCCATGCCAATCAGGGCGCACGCCAGGCCGTAGAGAATGCAGTAGACGCCGGCGAAAGTGCCCGCGTACTGGGCGACCTTTTCATCACGGGCGGTGAACACTCGTTGCCAGATATCCTGGCCGATCAGGATGCCGAAGAAGTAGATCATGAAGTAAGTGATGATCGTGTCCCAGCCGATCGCGGTAAAGCTGAAGTTCGACGCCGGCAGCTTGGCCACCAGTTCATCCCAGCCGCCGACGCGGTACAGGCAGATCGGCAGCAGGATGAACATCAGGCCGACGGTCTTGATCACAAATTGCACGATATCGGTCAGGGTCAGCGACCACATGCCACCGATGGTTGAATACACCACCACCACACCGCCGCCTACCAGCACCGACATCCAGAAGGGCAAGTCGAACAGCACTTGCAACACGGTGCCGATGGCCAGGATCGAGGTCACGCCGATCATCAGTGCATAGGCCAGCATGATCACCGCGCTGGCCTGTCGCGCCATGGGGTTGTAGCGTTTTTCCAGGACCTGGGTCACGGTAAAGATTTTCAGCTTCAGCAGCGGCTTGGCCAGGAACAGGTTCAGCGCAATGATCCCGGCGCCCAGCGCGGCGCACAGCCAGAAACCTGAAATGCCGTGCACATAACCCAGGCGCACGGTGCCGACGGTGGAGGCGCCGCCCAATACCGTGGCGGCCATGGTGCCCATGTACAGCGACGGGCCGAGGTTACGGCCCGCCACCAGATAGTCTTCGTGGGTTTTGGCGCGGCGCATACCGTAGTAGCCGAGCACGAGCATACCGGCGGCGTAGATGAGTACGACGAATAAATCCAAAGCCATGACGGTGATTCTCCGATTATCTTTTTTATGGGCGATCAGGCGGCAGCCGGCTCGGTCAATACGCGAGCGAAGGTCAGGTACATCGTTGGATGGGGATCTGCGCGATCCCCTTGATTGTTATCGTGAAGGCATCAGCGATGCGCGACGCCAGGCAATACGCAGAGCATCTCGTACAGCAAGTTGGCGCCCAGCAGCGAGGTGTTGCCGGTGGTGTCGTAGGGCGGCGAAACTTCCACCAGATCACAACCAATCAGATCCAGGCCCTGGCAGCCACGGATGATCTCGATCGCCTGGATGGTGGTCAGCCCGCCGATTTCCGGGGTGCCGGTGCCGGGTGCCCAGGCGGGATCGATGCCGTCGATGTCGAAGCTGAGGTACACCGGGCCGCCGCCGACTTTTTCCCGCACTTGGGCCATCAACGGCGCCAGGGATTGGTGCCAGCATTCTTCGGCCTGGACTACGCGAAAGCCTTGCTTGCGGCTCCAGTTGAAGTCTTCGGCGGTGTAGCCCTGGGCACGCAGGCCGATCTGCACCACGCGGTCGCAATCGAGCAAACCTTCTTCCACGGCGCGGCGGAAGGTGGTGCCGTGGGCGATTTTTTCGCCGAACATATGGTCGTTGACGTCGGCATGGGCATCGATGTGCACCAGCCCGACCTTGCCGTGTTTCTTGTGGATCGCCCGCAGGATCGGCAGGGTGATGGTGTGGTCGCCGCCCAGGGTCAGGGGGATCACGTCGTGCTCAAGAATTTCATCGTAGGCTTCTTCGATGATGCGCACGGCGTCGAGCAGGTTGAAGGTGTTGATCGCCACGTCGCCGATGTCGGCCACTGACAGTGAGTCGAACGGTGCAGCGCCGGTGGCCATGTTGTAGGGGCGGATCATCACCGACTCGGCGCGGATTTCCCGAGGCCCGAAGCGTGTGCCGGCGCGCAGCGAGGTGCCGATATCCAGGGGCACGCCGATAAAGGCAGCGTCCAGACCCTTGGCCGTTTGCAGGTGGGGAAGGCGCATCATGGTGGCGATGCCGGCGAAGCGCGGCATTTCGTTGCCGCCCAGTGGTTGGTGGAAAATCTTGTCCACGGGATTGCCTCATCGTTGTTTTGTTTATTGATGGCCGATTCTGCGAAAAGCCTGGGGCAGGAAGAATCGGCAGGGGCAAATACTTAGTTCAGATTTTTCTAAACTAATGCAGGGAGGTAGACTGCACGCATCCCTGTCCGGAGCCGACCATGGCCAACGCCTTGCCCGACCTGAAACTCCTGCGCATCTTCGTCAGCGTCGTGCGCCACCAGGGGTTCGCCAATGCCCAGCACGAACTCAACCTGTCGACGTCGGCCATCAGCACGTATATGAGCCAACTCGAATCCGCGCTGGGCCTGGTGCTGTGCCATCGAGGACGTGGCGGCTTCAGCCTGACCAGCAAAGGCGAGCTGTTTCATCAGGAAACCCTGCGCCTGTTGGGCGAGCTCGAGGGCTTCGAGCAATACGCTGCCGCGCTCAAAGGCGAGTTGCGCGGTACGCTCAAGCTGGGCGTGCTTGATTCCACCGTCAGCGACAAGGCCCTGCCGTTCGCCGAAGTGATTGGCGCCTACAGCCTGGAACATCCGGCGGTTCACCTGAATCTGTCGGTGATGAGCCCCTACGAACTGCAACTGGGCGTACAGGACAACCGCCTGGACCTGGCAATCGGTGCGTTCTCCAACCGTATGAGCGGGCTGATCTATATGCCGCTGTACCGCGAACAGCACTGGCTGTATTGCAGCAACCGGCACCCGCTGTTCAGCGAGCGGCGTATTCCCGAACAGGTCATCACTCAGCAACGTATGGTCGGCCGCGGCTACTGGAGCCAGGCCGAGCTGGCGCGCCACGGCTTCAAACACAGCGCCGCGACCGTGGAAAGTATGGAAGCGCAGTTGATCCTGGTATTGTCCGGCGCCTACATCGGTTACCTGCCCGAACACTACGCCCAGGCCTGGGCCGACAAGGGTGACCTGCGCGTGTTACTGCCGGCGACCTTCGGCTACCAGGCGCCGTTCTCGATGATCATGCGCCGTGGCCGTAGCCGTGAACCGCTGATCCAGACCTTCCGCGACTTGCTCAAGACCCAGCTCAACCAGGCCTGAAAAAACCATGCCCAGACCCCAATGCCCGCAATGCTTGCGGCCGACCACTCATTGCCTCTGTGCACTGATCCCGACCCTCGACAGCCGCACCCGCGTGTTGCTGTTGCAGCACCCGAGCGAGGTCGGCCATGCGCTCAATACCGCGAGGTTGGCGGCGTTGGGCTTGAATAATGCGCAGTTGGTGGTGGGGGAGGTGTTTGATGATCTGGCGACGTTATTAAACCCGCCTGGTTATCGGGCGCGATTGTTGTTTCCGGCCGATGATGCCGAGCCGCTGCACGCTTACGCACCTGACGATCAGCCATTGTTATTGGTGGTTCCCGATGGCACCTGGCGCAAGGCGCGCAAGCTGTTGCACCTCAACCCTTTGCTGGCGGCGTTGCCCCGGGTGACATTGGCCCTAGGCGGCGTTTCCCGCTATCGCTTGCGCAAGGCGCCGGGGCCTGGCGCCTTGTCAACGGTCGAAGCAATCGTGCAAGCGCTGCAGGTACTGGAAGCGCCGGTATCGTTCGAGCCGCTGCTCAAACCCTTTGAAGCACTGATCGAAGGGCAGATTGCGGCGATGGGGGAGAAGGTTTTTCAGAAAAATCATGGCGGCGGGCGGCGGGAGTAGCAGGTTTATCGAGGTGCGGCCATCGGGAGCAAGCCCCCTCCCACAGTCGACCGTATTCTCATGTTGGAACGCGATCAACTGTGGGAGGGGGCTTGCTCCCGATGGCGTCCCAACCGGCGCCACTTTATTAGCTTATTCCTATAAGCCATAAGCACCACACTTTGCGTGATATGGCCCGCCGGCCTTTCCCGGTATGATGTCCGCCCCCGCAGTCTGGATTGCGAATACGCCATGACCTTGCAGTACCCAACAATCGCCGATTGCGTCGGCAACACGCCCCTGGTCCGCTTGCAACGCATGGCGGGTGAAACCAGCAATACCCTGTTGCTCAAACTCGAAGGCAACAACCCGGCCGGCTCGGTCAAGGACCGCCCGGCGCTGTCGATGATCGCCCGCGCCGAGTTGCGCGGGCAGATCAAGCCAGGCGACACCCTGATCGAAGCCACCTCGGGTAACACCGGCATCGCCCTGGCCATGGCCGCGGCGATCAAGGGCTACAAGATGGTGTTGATCATGCCCGACAACGGCAGTGCCGAGCGCAAGGCGGCGATGACCGCTTACGGTGCCCAGCTTATTCTGGTGAGCCAGGAAGAAGGCATGGAAGGCGCCCGTGACCTCGCCGAGCGTATGGCCGCCGAAGGCCGTGGCGTGGTGCTGGACCAGTTCGCCAACGGTGACAATCCCGAAGCGCACTACACCAGCACCGGCCCGGAAATCTGGCGCCAGACCCAGGGCACCATTACCCATTTCGTCAGCTCCATGGGCACCACCGGCACCATCATGGGCAACTCGCGCTACCTGAAGGAGCAGAACCCGGCGATCCAGATCGTCGGTCTGCAACCGATGGAAGGCGCGGCCATCCCCGGTATCCGCCGCTGGCCCGAAGAGTACTTGCCGAAGATCTACAACGCGACGCGCGTAGACCGCATCATCGACATGGCCCAGCGCGAAGCCGAAGACACTACGCGCCGTCTGGCCCGTGAAGAAGGCATCTTCTGCGGCGTGTCCTCCGGCGGCGCCGTGGCCGGTATGTTGCGCTTGTCCAAAGAAGTGGAAAACGCGGTGATCGTCGCGATCATCTGTGACCGAGGCGACCGCTACCTGTCGACCGGCATCTTCGACGAACCCAACTGATGGCCAAGCACGAGAGAGGCCTGCGCTTCCAGCCGACAGGCGGCAGCCGGGCCCCGCAGATCCCGGTGGGCAAGAAACAGCGCCTGACCATCGAACGCCTGGCCAATGATGGCCGTGGCATTGTGTTCTTTGAAGGCCGCACCTGGTTTGTGAATGGCGCGCTGGCCGGCGAAGAAGTCGAAGCGCGGGTGTTGGGCGCCCACGGCAAAGTGGTTGAGGCCCGCACCGAGCGGGTGTTCAAGGCCAGTGAGCTACGGCGCCCGGCACCCTGCGCCCACGTTGGCCGCTGCGGCGGTTGCAGCGTGCAGCATCTGCCCCATGACCAGCAACTTGCCCTGAAACAGCGCATGCTCGCCGAACAACTGTCGCGGGTGGCAGGTGTCGAACCGCAAGAGTGGGCGCCGCCGTTGAGCGGGCCGGAGTTCGGTTACCGGCGTCGCGCCCGTGTGGCCGTACGTTGGGACGCCAAGGCGAAGAAACTCGAAGTGGGTTTTCGCGCCGTGGCCAGTCAGGACATCGTCGCTATCGACGACTGCTCGGTGCTGGTACAAGCCTTGCAACCGATCATGCAGCGCTTGCCGAATATGCTGCGTCGCCTGAGCAAACCGCAGGCGCTGGGGCATGTGGAGCTGTTCAGTGGTTCGTCCATCGCTGTGTTGCTGCGGCATATGGCACCGCTGTCCGAAGCAGACCTGCTGATCCTGAAAGAATTCTGCACCTTCCATGAAGCCCAATTATGGCTGCATGGCGAGGGTCAGCCGGAACCTGTCGAGCCCGACCAACCCCTGGGGTTTCGCCTGGATGCCTGGAATCTGGAACTGGCTTACCGGCCGGGAGATTTTGTGCAGGTCAACGCCGGGGTCAATCAGGCGATGGTTGCCCAGGCATTGGAGTGGCTGGCGCCACAAGCCGACGAACGGGTGCTGGACCTGTTTTGCGGCCTTGGCAACTTCGCCTTGCCGCTGGCGCGCCAGGTGCGCGAAGTGGTGGCGGTAGAGGGTGTGCAGACCATGGTGGACCGTGCGGCACTCAATGCCGCGAGCAACCATTTGCCTAACGTGCAGTTCTTTCAGGCCGACCTGTCTCAACCTTTGACTGACGCGCCATGGGCCAAACAGGGCTTTTCTGCGGTACTCTTGGACCCACCCCGCGATGGTGCCCAAGAGGTTGTGCGCAAGCTCGCCACCCTTGGAGCCAAGCGCCTGGTGTATGTGTCCTGTAACCCAGCCACGCTGGCGCGGGACACGGTTGAGTTGGTCAAGCAAGGCTACCGGCTAAAGCGTGCCGGGATTCTCGACATGTTTCCGCAGACTGCGCATGTCGAGGCCATGGCGTTATTTGAAGCGGGCTAGGATGCCCGTTTAATCCGACTGGCCTGCGTTCTCCAAGGCCTTGGTACTGCTACGGAGCTCGCAGTAAAAGTCGGCGATGATTTTGGCGCATCAAAGGTGCGTCGTAGGGAAGGTAAGCAAGATGGTACAGGTGAGAGCACACCAGCCGATCAACACCGACGGCAGTATCAATCTCGAGGCATGGCTGGATCATGCCGTCAGTGTCGACCCGGCACTGGACCGTGAAGCCTTGAAAGCAGCCTGCGAGTTCGCTCGTGAGTCTGAGCAGCAAGACAATGCGGCCAAGAACCTGTGGGCCGAAGGCACTTCAAGCTTTCGCACCGGGTTGGAAATCGCCGAGATCCTCGCCGATCTCAAGCTGGACCAGGATTCGCTGATCGCCGCCGTGCTGTATCGCGGCGTGCGCGAAGGGCATATTCCGTTGGCCACGGTTGGCCAGCGTTTCGGTTCGGTGGTGGCCAAACTGATTGACGGCGTGCTGCGCATGGCGGCCATCAGTGCCAGCCTCAGCCCACGCCAGTCGATGGTGCTGGGCACCCAGGGCCAGGTGGAAAACCTGCGCAAGATGCTGGTGGCGATGGTCGACGACGTGCGCGTCGCCTTGATCAAGCTGGCCGAGCGTACCTGCGCGATCCGTGCGGTGAAGACCGCCGACGACGAAAAGCGCAACCGCGTCGCCCGCGAAGTCTTCGACATCTACGCGCCGCTGGCCCACCGCCTGGGCATCGGCCACATCAAGTGGGAGCTGGAGGACCTGTCCTTTCGCTACCTGGAGCCGGACCAATACAAACAGATCGCCACGTTGCTGCACGAGCGGCGCCTGGATCGCGAGCGCTTTATCAGCGACGTGATGGGCCAACTGCGTTCCGAGCTGCAGGCAACCGGCGTAGACGCCGACATCAGCGGCCGCGCCAAGCACATCTATTCCATCTGGCGCAAAATGCAGCGCAAGGGCCTTGCCTTCAGCCAGATCTACGACGTGCGGGCGGTGCGCGTGCTGGTGCCGGAAATGCGCGACTGTTACACCGCGCTGGGGATCGTCCACACCCTGTGGCGCCACATCCCCAAGGAGTTCGACGACTACATCGCCAACCCCAAGGAAAACGGCTACCGCTCGCTGCACACTGCGGTGATCGGCCCTGAAGGCAAGGTGCTGGAAGTGCAGATCCGCACCCACGCGATGCACGAAGAGGCCGAGCTGGGCGTGTGCGCGCACTGGCGCTACAAGGGCACCGACGTCAAGGCCGGGTCCAACCAGTACGAAGAGAAAATCTCCTGGCTGCGCCAAGTGCTGGAATGGCACGAAGAACTCGGCGACATCGGCGGGCTGGCCGAACAGCTGCGGGTGGATATCGAGCCGGACCGGGTCTATATCTTCACCCCTGACGGCCATGCCATTGACTTGCCCAAGGGCGCCACGCCGCTGGATTTTGCCTACCGCGTGCACACCGAAATCGGCCATAACTGCCGGGGCGCCAAGATCAACGGGCGCATCGTTCCGCTCAACTACAGCCTGCAAACCGGTGAACAGGTCGAGATCATCACCAGCAAGCACGGCACGCCGAGCCGCGACTGGCTGAACCCGAACCTGGGCTATATCACCACCTCGCGGGCGCGGGCGAAGATCGTCCACTGGTTCAAACTGCAAGCGCGCGACCAGAACGTCGCCGCCGGCAAGACCCTGCTCGAACGCGAACTGGCGCGCCTGGGCCTGCCTCAGGTGGACTTCGACAAGCTGGCCGAAAAGGCCAACATGAAGATCGCCGAAGACATGTTCGCCGCCCTCGGTGCCGGTGACCTGCGCCTGGCGCAACTGGTCAACCTGGCCCAGCAACTGGTCGAGCCCGAGCGCGGCAACGAACAGCTGGAACTGATCCCACGCAAGGCCACCGGCTACAAACCGGGCAAGCGTGGCGATATCCAGATCCAGGGCGTGGGCAACCTGATGACGCAAATGGCCGGCTGCTGCCAGCCGTTGCCGGGCGACGCCATCGTCGGCTATATCACCCAGGGCCGTGGCGTGAGCATTCACCGCCAGGACTGCGCCTCGGTGCTGCAGCTGGGCGGGCGCGAGCCGGAGCGGATTATCCAGGTCAGTTGGGGGCCGGTGCCGGTGCTCACTTACCCGGTGGACATCATCATCCGTGCCTACGATCGTTCCGGCTTGCTGCGTGACGTCTCGCAAGTGCTGCTCAACGAGCGGATCAACGTGCTGGCGGTCAACACCCGCTCGAACAAAGAGGACAACACGGCGTTGATGTCCCTGACCATCGAGATTCCGGGCCTGGATGCGCTGGGGCGGTTGCTTGGGAGGATTTCCCAGTTGCCGAACATCATCGAGACGCGGCGTAACCGTACCCCATGAGTAACTGGGTGAACGCCGTTTAAAGTGTGGGAGGGGGCTTGCTCCCGATAGCTGCCTATCAGTTGATACATCTGGTGACTGAAACACCGCTATCGGGAGCAAGCCCCCTCCCACATTGGATCTTCAGTGGAAAGAGATTGATGTATTCACTAGATGACCTGCTGCACCTGATGAACCGCCTGCGCGACCCGCAATACGGCTGCCCGTGGGACATCAAGCAAACCTACGCAACAATCGTCCCGCATACCCTCGAAGAAGCCTACGAAGTGGCCGACGCCATCGAGCGTGGCGATTTCGATCACCTGCAAGGCGAGTTGGGCGACCTGTTATTCCAGGTGGTGTATTACAGCCAGTTGGCCCGAGAAGAAGGGCGCTTCGAATTTGCCGGGGTGATCGACAGCATCACGCGCAAGCTGATTCGACGCCATCCCCATGTGTTTCCCACTGGCGATCTGTATGCACCGCTGGATATTCCGCAATTGAGCGAAGAACAGGTCAAGGAGCGCTGGGAGCAGATCAAGGCCGAGGAGCGTGCGGAAAAATCCGACGCACCTGAGCAACTTTCCCTTCTGGATGATGTGCCAACGGCCTTGCCTTCACTGTCCCGTGCGGCCAAATTGCAAAAGCGCGCCAGCCAGGTCGGTTTCGACTGGCCAGCCGCCTTGCCGGTGGTGGACAACGTGCGTGAAGAGTTGGATGAAGTGCTCGAAGCCATGGCCGATAACGATCCGCAGGCCATTGCCGATGAAGTCGGTGACCTGCTGTTTGCCGCCGTCAACCTGGCCCGTCACCTCAAGGTTGACCCGGAAACCGCACTGCGCGATGCCAATGCCAAGTTCGAACGACGTTTCCGATTTATCGAACAGGCATTGCGCGATACGCACCAACCCATAGAAGATTGCACCCTCGAAGAGTTGGACGCCCTGTGGGGCGAAGCCAAACGCCAGGAAAAGAATGTGTCCAGCTGCGGTTGAGCAGCTGCCTAAGTGAGTAAGCACCATGAGCCTTTCCCTTCGCGACCAGTTGCTCAAAGCAGGTCTGGTCAACCAAAAGCAGGCCAAGCAGGTCGGCAAAGAGAAGCAGAAGCAGCAGCGTCTGGTCCACAAGGGCCAGGCCGAAGTCGATGATACCCAGGCACGCCTGGCCGCTGAGGCACACGCCGAGAAGGTCAAGCGTGACCAGGAGCTCAACCGCCAGCAGCAGGAAAAAGCCGAGGCCAAGGCGCGTACTGCCCAGGTCAAGCAGTTGATCGAAACCTCGCGCTTGCCCAAGTTGACCACCGAGGACTACTACAACTTTGTCGATGACAAGAAGGTCAAGCGCCTGTCGGTCAACACCTTGATGCGCAACAAGCTGAGCAACGGCTCCTTGGCGATCGTGCACCACGGTGGCGGCTATGAGGTGATCCCGCGTGAAGCGGCGCTGAAGATCCAGGAGCGGGCGCCGGAACGTATCGTGCAGATGAACATCCTCACCGAAAGCCAGGTGCCGGATGAGGATGATCCGTACGCCGCGTACCAGATCCCGGATGATCTGATGTGGTAAGGCTGTAGAAACAACAAACCCCGCTCAAAGGCGGGGTTTTTGTGTGTAGACGGCCCGGCTGCGTGGGCCGGGCGTCCACATGATTTCAGTGTTTCAGGAGCTTTTTGCCTGGCGTTGCAGTTCGAGAGTCTCGAGCTCGTTTTTATAATTGTGGGCGTCGCTCTCGTTGTGGAACATACCGACCAATACGTCTTGCTGATGGACATCCCAGATGTGAATCCCGTGGCCTACTGCTTCATGGGACATATGCTCATCGTCGCGTTCAGTTACTTTTACAGTCATCTGCTTGCTCCAATCTCTGGTTGATCTGCGGCAAGTCGTCGCAGGCCTTTGTTATATAATTTGTTAGCTTGCTAAGTAAATGGGTTTTGCGCGCAACAATTCATTGCAGGAAACGCAACAATCGCGCAGGCCGCTAAACCCGTGGCATTCGGTCGCAGGGGCATGAGTTTTATGACAAAAGTTTCATGTTTGCTTCTAGCAATAAGACCTTTGTCGGCCCTACCACCGCTATCGGGAGCAAGCTTCACAGTAAAATTTCCAGGCAAAAAAAAGCCCCGCATTCAGCGAGGCTCTTTTCCAGCACATCTGCAATCAGCTGCCCTTGACGGCCTGGCCATCAACGGTGCCATCCTGCAGCATGATGTTGTATTCCTTGCCATCGGTCTCAACCTGGCGCAGGGCAACCAGAATGCCGCCCTGGTTCTTGGCAAACCACATCTGCGTGATGCGTTTGCTCTGGGAGGGATCACGTACGCGTTCAACTTTGATCGCGTCAATGGAGCCTACCTTGGTCTGAACCTTTTCCGGGCCAATCACACGGAAGTCATAGGTATCGACATCAGTGCCTTCGGCCACTCGGTAGCTCATGCTCTTCTTGCCGGCAGCCACGTCGCGCTGAAGGGCGAGCTGATACGTGGACTTGTCGAGCATGCCGCTTTCGAGGGTGACGTTGACCGGATCCTTGTTTTCAAAGCCGGTGATTTTCTTGTTCGCCTGGTCGAAATCCAGGTTGATTTTCTTGGCCTTTCCCAAACCGCCGCGCTCGAAGCTGTAGCTCTTGGGTTGCAGGGTGTCCTTATCGAAGAGGATCACGCTGGTTTCGGTCAGGCTGGCAATCATCATCGAGGCCTTGAAGTTCAAGGTCCAGGTGCCGTCGCCGTTTTTGGTCAGGCTGCGTTCAGCCGAACCACTCATGGGCAGTTGCTTCCAGTCGGCGGTGTAGCTGACGGAGAAAGGGTGAAGGTCTGCCGCTTGTACGGCAGGCAAAGCGAACAGCGCAAAAGCGAAGAGCAGGGCGCGACGCATAAAATCTCCTAGGTTCGAATCAAGTGGCCGCTGGCCGCGAGTAACTGACCGTCCAATAATGCACCCTGGTCACCAAGAATCAACCGTCCCTCGGCAAACCAGCGAACAGCCAGCGGGTAAATCCTGTGTTCCTGGGTATGAACCCGTTGCGCAAGCGTCTGCGCCGAGTCGCCTGACTCTACCGGAACCACTGCCTGTACGACCAGAGGCCCGCCATCGAGTTCCTCGGTGACAAAGTGCACGCTGCAGCCATGCTCGCTGTCGCCGGCGTCGAGGGCGCGCTGATGGGTGTGCATGCCTTTGTACTTGGGCAGCAGGGAAGGGTGGATATTGAGCAGGCGCCCTTCGTAGTGCCGCACGAAATCAGCACTGAGGATGCGCATGAAGCCAGCAAGCACGACGAGCTTGGGATTGAAGGCGTCGATCAGTTCGACCAGGGCGCGGTCGAAGGCCTCGCGGCCGTCGAACGCCTTGTGATCCAGCGAGCGGGTGTCGATACCCGCGTCCCTGGCGCGTTGCAGGCCGTAGGCGTCGCTGCGGTTGGAAATCACCGCAGCGATGCGCACCGGGCTGTCGCCGCTGCGCGTGCTATCGATCAGGGCCTGCAAGTTACTGCCGGTGCCGGAGAGCAGCACCACGACATCACAGGTTGCAGGCATCAGTGCGCCTTAAGGTTCTTCAGTTCAACCTGGGCTGCGCCTTCCGGAGCAGTGGCGATCTGGCCGATGACCCAAGGTTGCTCGCCGGCTTCACGCAATACGTTCAGCGCGGTTTCAACGTGCTCTTGCGCCACGCAGATGACCATGCCCACACCGCAGTTCAGCACGCGGTGCATCTCGGTTTCGTTGACGTTGCCTTTCTCTTGCAGCCAATCGAAGACTGCCGGGCGCTGCCAGCTGGCCACGTCGACAATCGCCTGGGCGCCTTTTGGCAGGACGCGCGGGATGTTGTCCAGCAGGCCGCCGCCAGTGATGTGGGCCATGGCCTTGACGGCACCGGTGTCCTTGATCAGCTTGAGCAGTGGCTTGACGTAAATGCGGGTCGGGGCCATCAGCAGGTCGGTCAGAGGCTTGCCGTCGAGCTGGATGTTCTCGATGTCGGCGCCGGACACTTCGATGATCTTGCGGATCAGCGAGTAACCGTTGGAGTGCGGGCCGGACGATGGCAGGGCGAGCAGGGCGTCGCCGGCAGCCACTTTGGAGCCGTCGATGATCTCGGCCTTTTCCACGACGCCGACGCAGAAACCGGCCAGGTCGTAGTCTTCGCCTTCGTACATGCCTGGCATTTCAGCGGTTTCGCCGCCGACCAGCGAGCACCCCGACAGTTCGCAGCCGGCGCCGATGCCGGTGACCACCTGGGTTGCGGTTTCGACATTGAGCTTGCCGGTGGCGTAGTAGTCGAGGAAGAACAACGGCTCGGCGCCGCACACCACCAGGTCGTTGACGCACATGGCAACCAGGTCGATGCCGATGCTGTCGTGCTTGTTCAGGTTCAGGGCCAGGCGCAGCTTGGTGCCTACGCCGTCGGTGCCGGACACCAGTACAGGCTGCTTGTAGCCGGCCGGGATTTCGCAGAGGGCGCCAAAACCGCCCAGGCCGCCCATGACTTCAGGGCGCGCAGTGCGCTTGGCGACGCTCTTGATGCGTTCGACCAATGCTTCACCGGCGTCGATGTCTACACCGGCGTCCTTGTAGCTCAGGGAGGGTTGCTTGCTCATGATCCAGGCCTTTAGGGGGGGATTCAGGGGTAACGACCGAGCGGGCGGGCGCTTTTTAAAAAGGCCGCTGCCGTTGACGGTCTGCGAAGGCGCGCGATTTTATCAGGCTTGAAGGGCAGCGGCCATCCTCGGGCCGACGGGCAGGGCCATATAGATTAAAAAAGCCGGTTAAAAAATGCTGATCGGCTCTGCCAAGCGGCGTATTAAGGTATAGCCTTGAACCCGCTATCGTTATGACAGTACAAAAACTTACCGAGGCCCTGTGAATGTTTTGCCGGGTGCTGTGGTCACAGCCTGGCTAAACCGATTCACGCGGTCTGTTCCAGCCGCTAAATTTGTCGTTCGGGAATCTTCCATGCGTCTGTGTAAATTCTTCTTTGTGGGCTGTTTGTCGTTGGTCAGCCTGGCGAGTCATGCCGAAACCCTCAATGGCCTCTATCAAGTGCTCGAACCGGTCAGCAGCCAGTCGCCCCAGGAGCGTGACCAGGCCACCCAGCGCGCCGTGCAGACCCTGGTGATCCGCCTCACCGGCGACGCCAAGGCCGCCGACGGCCCGGGCCTGGCGGCAATCCGCAAGGACCCGCAACAAATCATCACCCAATACGGCTACGACGCCGGCCCGCCCGAGAGCCTGCAAGTGGACTTCGACCCGGTCAGCACCGATCGCGCCTTGCGTGATGCCGGCCTGTCGATCTGGGGCAGTAATCGGCCGTCGATTCTCGGTTGGTGGCTGAACGATTCTACCGAAGGTAGCAGCCTGGTCGGTGATGGCCAGGCGGTTGCCCAGACATTGCGCCGTGCCGCGCAACACCGTGGCTTGCCGTTGCGCCTGCCGCTGGGCGACCTGGATGAGCAAGTGGTTGCCACTGCGCCGAATCTGGAAAGCGCGGACGCTGCGCCCTTGCGTGCAGCCTCCGAGCGCTACGGAGCCGATGCGTTGCTGGCTGTGCATGCGCGCCAGGAAGGTAATCAGTGGCAGGCCAAATGGCGTCTGTGGCTGGGCGATAAGTCTGAGCAAGGTACCGTCCAAGGCGCTGATACTGCCGCACTGGCAGATGCTGTATTGCTGGAGGTCAGCCAAAAGCTGGCGCCGCGCTTTGCGGTCAAGCCCGGCGTGAGCAGCGAGCAGCTGCTTGAAGTGCAAGGCATGAACCTGGAGCGATACGCCGCCCTGGGCCGGTTGCTGGAACCCTTTGGCGGTCAGCCGCAGTTGGTGGATGGCAATCGCATTGTGTATCGCGTCAACGGTAGTGCTGAGCAGTTGCGTACCCAATTGAGCCTGGCCAAGTTGCAGGAAGTTCCCGCAGGTGAAGTCCCGGCCCAGCAACCTGTGGTCGATGGCACGCAACCGGCTGCTGTACCTGAGCCTCAGGCGCAACTGCGGTTTCGTTGGTAAATAGTGTTCCTTCTTCTATATAGAAGAAGGGCGTCGATAATAGATGGAGTGGTTTATGGCGGATACGCGTCGTTGGGTGTGGCTTGGCGGGATAGTCCTGCTGTGCGGTTTTGTGTTCTTGCTGCATTCGATCCTGACGCCGTTTCTGGTGGCGCTGTTGCTCGCCTATCTGTTCGATCCCGTGGTGGATCGCCTGGAAAAAGCCGGTATGTCGCGTACTTTGGGCGTGGTCACGGTGTTCGCACTGTTCACGCTGATTATCACGGCGCTGGTGTTGATACTGGTGCCGATGCTGGCCAAGCAGCTGTTTCGCCTCTACGAGCTGGCGCCGCAGATGCTCGACTGGTTGCAGCACACGGCAATGCCGTGGGCCCAGTCCAAGTTCGGGTTGGCGGATGGGTTCTGGAAGTTCGACAAGGTCAAGGCGGCCATCAGCGAGCATATGGACAAGACCACCGATATCGTTACGGTGGTGCTCAGCCAGGCAACCGCTTCGAGCCTGGCACTGATCGGCTGGTTGACCAACCTGGTGCTGATCCCGGTGGTGGCGTTTTACCTGCTGCGTGATTGGGACATCATGATGGCCAAGATCCGCAGCCTGCTGCCCCGTGACCGTGAAGAACGCATCGTCTCCCTTGCTGCAGAATGCCATGAAGTACTGGGGGCATTCGTTCGCGGTCAGTTGCTGGTGATGCTGGCGCTGGGGGTGATCTACGCAGCTGGCTTGATGGCCATCGGCCTGGAGCTGGGGCTGTTGATCGGCTTGATCGCAGGCCTGGCAGCCATCGTGCCGTATATGGGCTTTGTGATTGGTATCGGTGCGGCGCTGGTGGCCGGTCTGTTCCAGTTTGGCGGCGACCTCTACCCAATGCTGGGGATTGTCGCGGTGTTCATGGTCGGCCAGGCATTGGAAGGCATGGTGCTGACGCCGTTGCTGGTAGGCGATCGGATTGGCCTGCACCCGGTGGCGGTGATCTTTGCGATCCTGGCGGGTGGCGAGTTGTTCGGGTTTACCGGCATTCTGCTGGCGCTGCCGGTGGCGGCGGTGATCATGGTGCTGGTGCGTCATGTTCACGACTTGTACAAGGATTCGGACGTGTATACGGGCGTTGATGAGCCCGAGTTGTAATCGCAATGTCACAAACCCGGCCAAGGCCGGGTTTGTTGTTTGTGGGGCAGGGGGCGTCAAACAATCCGCGTAAAACCGCCAGGTTAACGCAAACCTTTGATTTTGCTTGTGGTCTGCTGCATTGTGCACCCGGCGTCACGGGTATAAACTTTGCAAACTTTACACAGAGGCCACTAACGGTTCGATGGGAGCCGTTCAGTCAGCATGAAACCGATTCAGCTGCCCCTAGGTGTGCGTCTGCGTGATGACGCTACCTTTATCAATTACTACCCAGGCGCCAATGCCGCTGCACTCGGCTATGTGGAGCGGCTTTGCGAAGCCGACGCCGGGTGGACTGAAAGCCTGATCTATCTGTGGGGCAAGCATGGCGTGGGGCGTACCCACCTGTTGCAGGCCGCGTGCCTGCGTTTCGAACAGATGGGCGAGCCGGCAGTGTATTTGCCCCTGGCCGAGTTGATGGACCGCGGTGTCGGCATCTTCGACAACCTTGAGCAATACGAACTGGTGTGCCTGGACGACTTGCAGGCGGTGGCCGGCAAGGCGGATTGGGAAGAAGCGCTGTTTCACCTGTTCAACCGCCTGCGCGACAGCGGTCGTCGTTTGCTGATCGCCGCTTCCACATCGCCTCGTGAGCTGCCGGTGAAGCTGGCCGACCTCAAGTCGCGCCTGACCCTGGCGCTGATCTTCCAGATGCGCCCGTTGTCCGATGAGGACAAGTTGCGTGCCCTGCAGCTGCGTGCTTCCCGACGTGGCCTGCACCTGACCGACGAAGTCGGGCACTTTATCCTGACTCGTGGCACCCGCAGCATGAGCGCGCTGTTCGATTTGCTTGAGCAGCTTGACCAGGCCTCCTTGCAGGCGCAAAGAAAATTGACGATTCCTTTCCTCAAAGAAACACTGGGTTGGTAAGGCGTTGATTTGCCAGCAATCGGCAATTTACGGGCGCCAGAAAACCTGCGTTTGAGCCCAGCGGGCCACGCAAGTGCAGTGATAAATGGAATTACGGCTTAGATGGCATAGTCCAAACAATAAGTCACATAGATCACGATTGAATTTGCAAATCGATGTGATAGAGGGCATAGTCTCGGCTTCTTTACACATCAGCCACGGTCGTGCCCATGCTAAATCGCTTCGCACCCCTCGTGCCTCTCGCACTCGTTACCCTATTGTTTGGTTGCGCCTCCCACCCTCAACAGGTGGCAGAACAGCCCAAACCACAGGTTCAAAATCAGGCCAAGTTCGTTGCTGCACAGTCTGCTTCTGTTTATGAAGAAGAGATGGCAACCGAAAAAGAACTCGCCGAGTTTTCAGACAGCAAGCCTTACCAGCTGCCCCTTCTGGCCGACAGCATTCTTGAACGCGGCAAGTCCCTGATCGGTACTCGTTACCGTTTTGGCGGCACCTCTGAAGCCGGTTTCGATTGCAGCGGTTTCATCGGTTATCTGTTTCGTGAAGAAGCTGGCATGAACCTGCCTCGCTCCACCCGCGAAATGATCAACGTGGATGCACCGTTGGTCGCACGCAACAACCTCAAGCCGGGCGATCTGCTTTTCTTTAGTACCAGTGGCCGTGGTCGTGTCAGCCACGCCGGTATCTACCTGGGCGATAATCAGTTTATCCACTCCAGCAGCCGCCGCAGCGGTGGTGTTCGGGTCGATAACCTGGGCGACAGCTACTGGAGCAAAACCTTCATCGAAGCCAAGCGCGCACTCGCCATGGCCCCGACTACGGTTACCGCTAGTAAGTAAAGTTAAAGTGATACTTGAAGTTTGACGTGTAAGCGCTAGAATCCCTGGACATTGTTGTTATCCGTTCGCGCGAGCTTTGCTTGCGCGTTCTGGTTTTCAACGTTCGGCAGCGAAAGCCGCATCCAGACCAGGATTGTTCTGCACATGTCGACCTCGGCCCGCCTGATGCTCATTGTTTGCGCCGCGCTGCTCAGCGCCTGCGCCAGCCGCCCACCGCCGCCCGCGCCTGTAGCGGTCAAGCCCAAGCCGGTATTCAACTACGCCACCCAGAATTTTTCGCCGGCTGCCGAAGACGTGCTCTTCCGTGCGTTGGGCCTGGTCGGCACGCCTTATCGCTGGGGCGGCAACACACCGGATTCGGGGTTTGATTGCAGTGGCCTGATCGGCTTTGTGTTCCGCGACGCCGCCGGCATTTCCCTGCCGCGCACCACCCGCGAACTGATCGTGATGCGTGGCCAGGACGTCAGCGAGCAGAACCTGCAAACCGGTGACTTGCTGTTCTTCGCCACAGGCGGTGGTTCACGGGTCAGCCATGCGGGAATCTATGTCGGGGAAGGGCGCTTTGTGCATGCGCCGCAAACCGGCGGTACGGTTAAGCTCGACACGCTATCCAAAGCGTATTGGCAGAATGCCTACCTGAGTGCGAAACGGGTTTTACCGGGGAATCTGGCACGCAACCCTTGAGTCGTACATAGATCCAAATGTGGGAGGGGGCTTGCTCCCACATTATTTTGTGGTGTGTTTGAGGTGAGTTATTTGGCTGCCGACACCTGCCACACCTTATTGCCCACATCATCAGCCACCAGCAAATCCCCTTGCTGGTCGATCACCACGCCCACCGGCCGGCCCATGGCTTTCTCGTCGCTGTTGAGAAACCCCGTCAGCACATCCACCGGCTGTCCTTTCGGCTGGCCTCCTTCAAACGGCACAAAAATCACCTTGTAACCACTGTGCGGCTTGCGATTCCACGAACCATGCTGGCCGATAAACGCGCCGTTGCTGAATTGCGCAGGCAACTTGCTGCCCTCGGCGAAGGTCAGCCCCAGTGAAGCGGTGTGCGGGCCTACCGCGTAGTCTGGCGTGATGGCTTTGGCAACCAAATCCAGGTTTTGCGGCGTGACGCGCACATCCACATGCTGGCCGTAATAGCTGAAGGGCCAGCCATAGAAGCCGCCATCCTTGACTGAGGTGATGTAGTCCGGCACCAGGTCGCTGCCGATTTCATCGCGCTCGTTCACCGCAGTCCACAGTTTGCCGCTCTGTGGCTCCCAGGCCATGCCGTTGGGGTTGCGCAGGCCGGAGGCGAAAATGCGGTGTTGGCCGGTGGCGCGATCAACTTCCCAGATGGCCGCGCGGCCTTGTTCGGCGTCCAGGCCATTTTCACCGACGTTGCTGTTGGAGCCGACGCTCACATACAACTTGCTGCCATCCTTGCTGGCCACCACATTTTTCGTCCAGTGGTGGTTCAAGGGGCCACCTGGCAACTCCACGACTGTTGTGCCTGGGGATGTGATTGCGGTTTCACCTGGCTGATAAGGAAAACGCAGCAACTTGTCCGAGTCCGCCACGTACAGGTCGTTGCCCACCAGTGTCATGCCAAACGGCGAATTCAGATTTTGCAGAAATACCGTACGCGTTTCGGCCACGCCGTCATGATCGGCATCGCGCAACAACGTAATGCGGTTCGGGCTCGGCACACCGGCACCGGCGCGGCCCATGACTTTTTCCATCACCCAACCCCGCACGCCTTTGGTGTCGTCTGGCTTGGGTGGCGCATTGGTCTCGGCCACCAACACGTCGCCGTTGGGCAGTACGTAGAGCCAGCGTGGATGCTCCAGGCCCTCGGCGAATGCGGCCACTTGGGTGCCGGCGGCAGCCGTTGGCTTGGCGCCTTCAGGCCAACCGATCGCCGGGGCGATGTTGACGGTGGGAATCAGCGTCTTGTTCGGCTCCGGCAGTTTGGGCGAGGGCCCGGTGCCATCGGAGACTTGCAAGGTGGAGCTTTCGCCGCAGGCGGCGAGGCTGCCGGTGAGCATGATCAGTAAGGCCAGTCGGGTTTTAGGCATGGTTTTCTCCTTGATACCTGTAAGGGTAGAGAAGCACGCTGTACGGATGGTTCAAGTACAAGGCCAGCTTTAATTGACGCTCCACCCCCAACCCACTAACCTTCGCGGCTTGTTCCAGGTGCTCTGTGGCGTGCGCGTCGACAGGGTGAAACAGGGAAGCCGGTGAGCGAGCGCACTTGTACACAGTGCTGCCGCGATTCCGGCGCTGCCCCCGCAACGGTAAATGAGTCAAGACGGTGCTGTTTGCCACTGTATCGCCCGCGATATGGGAAGGCGCGCCCTCGGCTGCTTCGACAAGACGCGCCACTCATGAGTCCGGAGACCGGCCTTGAACATTCAACAGCATCACGGTGGGCGATGCTTGGCTGTCTGTTTTTTCTTTTTCCTGCCCGCCGTTTTTGTCCAGCCCCAACGGAGAGCTGCCATGACCGATTCCCCCGACCGCGACGAACGCCACCTGGCGCGCATGTTGCGCAAAAAAGCCGTGATCGACGAGCGCATCGCCAATTCGCCGAATGAGTGCGGCTTGTTGCTGGTATTGACCGGCAACGGCAAAGGCAAGAGCAGTTCGGCCTTCGGCATGTTGGCCCGCGCCATGGGCCACGGCATGCAGTGCGGTGTGGTGCAGTTCATCAAGGGCCGCAACAGCACAGGCGAAGAGCTGTTCTTTCGGCGCTTCCCCGAGCAAGTTCGCTTCCACGTCATGGGCGAAGGCTTCACCTGGGAAACCCAGGATCGTCAACGCGATATCGCCGCCGCCGAAGCAGCCTGGGCGGTGTCGCGGGCAATGCTCAATGACCCTTCCATTGGCCTGGTGGTGCTGGATGAACTGAACATCGCTCTCAAGCACGGCTACCTCGACCTGGACCAGGTGCTAAGCGACCTGCAAGCCCGCCCGCCGATGCAGCATGTGGTGGTCACTGGCCGTGGTGCCAAGCCTGAATTGATCGAAATGGGCGACACCGTCACCGAAATGGGCATGCTCAAGCACGCCTTCCAGGCCGGTATCAAGGCACAGAAGGGCGTCGAACTTTGAATCAGCCCCGTCATTGCCCGGCCTTCTTGATCGCCGCTCCGGCGTCCGGCCAGGGCAAAACCACGGTCACCGCCGCGCTGGCCCGTTTGCATCGCAACCTGGGGCGCAAGGTGCGCGTGTTCAAATGCGGGCCGGACTTTCTCGACCCGATGATCCACGAGCGCGCCAGCGGGGCGCCGGTGTATCAATTGGACATGTGGATGGTGGGCGAGCAGGAAAGTCGTCGTCTGCTGTGGGAAGCGGCGGGGGAGGCTGACCTGATCCTCATCGAAGGCGTGATGGGGCTGTTCGACGGCACCCCCTCCAGCGCCGACCTGGCGCGGCACTTCGGCGTGCCTGTGCTGGGGGTGATCGACGGGACTGCCATGGCCCAGACCTTTGGTGCCCTGGCCCTGGGCCTTGCGCGCTATCAGCCCGACCTGCCGTTCGCCGGCGTGCTGGCCAACCGTGTCGGCACCCTGCGCCATGCCCAGTTGCTCGAAGGCAGCCTCACCGAGGGCTTGCGTTGGTACGGCGCGTTATCCCGCGAGACCGGTATCGAACTGCCGAGCCGCCATTTGGGCCTGGTGCAAGCCAGCGAACTCAATGACCTCGATGTACGCCTGGATGCTGCTGCCCAGGCATTGGGCAGTAGCTGCGAAGTGGCCCTGCCGCCGCCCGTGACCTTTGCCGCGCCCGAAGTGATCAAGGCCGAACCGTTACTTGCCGGTGTGCGTATCGCCGTCGCCCGTGACGAAGCCTTTGCTTTTACCTATGGCGCCAGCCTGGATTTGCTGCGGGCCATGGGTGCCGAGCTTGAGTTTTTCTCACCTATCCATGATCGCCAACTGCCGCAGGCAGACAGCCTTTACTTGCCAGGCGGGTATCCGGAACTGCACCACCAGGCGCTGTCGGCAAACACCTCGATGCTGGAGGCCATCCGTGCTCATCACGCCGCCGGCAAGCCACTGCTCGCCGAATGTGGCGGCATGCTCTATCTGCTCGATTCGCTGACGGATGTAGAGGGCGACAGAGCCGAACTGGTTGGCGTGCTGCCAGGCGATGCGGTGATGCAAAAGAAACTCGCGGCCCTGGCCCTGCAAAGTGTCGAATTGCCGGAAGGCACGTTGCGCGGGCACACCTACCACCACTCCTTGACCAGCACCGCATTGGCGCCGATCGCCCGTGGCCTGAGCCCTAACGGCGGGCGCGGGGCTGAAGCGGTTTACCGACAAGGGCGGCTGACCGCTTCCTACGTGCACTTTTATTTTCCGTCGAATCCTGGCGCGGTGGCCGCGTTGTTCGCGCCAGACCTTGAGACCGCTATCGCAGGCAAGTCAGCCCCCACAGTTGACCGAGTTGAAAACCAATCCAATGTGGGAGGGGGCTTGCCCCCGATGAGGCCATGACTGACAACGCCTTCCCCGAGGCCGACCGCCAGGCCGTCTACCGTGCCATCGCCGAACGCCGCGACATGCGCCACTTCACCGGCGGCAGCGTTGCTCCGGAACTGTTGCACCGCTTGCTCCAGGCCGCGCACCAGGCACCCAGTGTAGGTCTGATGCAGCCATGGCGTTTTATCCGTATCAGCGACCGCCGGTTGCGCAGCCAGATCCAGCAGTTGGTGGAAGAAGAGCGCGTGCGCACCGCGCAGGCCCTGGGCGAGCGCTCCGATGACTTCATGAAGCTCAAGGTCGAAGGCATCAACGACTGCGCCGAGGTACTGGTGGCTGCACTGATGGATGATCGCGAGCGCCACATCTTCGGGCGCCGCACCTTGCCGGAAATGGACATGGCGTCTCTATCTTGCGCAATCCAGAACCTGTGGCTGGCGGCGCGCGTGGAAGGCCTGGGCATGGGCTGGGTGTCGCTGTTCGAACCCCAGGCGTTGGCCGAACTGCTGGGTCTGCCACCCGGCGCGAAACCCCTGGCCGTACTGTGCCTGGGGCCGGTGGCTGAGTTCTACCCGGCACCGATGTTGCAGCTCGAAGGCTGGACCGAGCCGCGGCCGCTGAGTGACATGCTGTATGAAAACACGTGGGGAGTGAGTCAATGAGTGTGGCCTTGCTGTGTGTCGCTGCGGTGGCGCTGGATGCGCTGCTGGGTGAACCCAGGCGCTGGCATCCGCTGGTGGCGTTCGGCAACTTCGCCGGGCGCATCGAGCAGCGTTTCAATAGCGGTGGGCGTGGCTGGCGCAGCCATGGCGTGACCGCGTGGTTTATCGCAGTGGTGCCTCTGACCTTGCTGGCCACCGCGTTATCGTGGGCGCCTTATATCGGCTGGCTCCTGGAAATCCTGGCGTTGTACTGCGCCTTGGGCATGCGCAGCCTGGGCGAGCATGTGACGCCGGTGGCCCAGGCCCTGCGCAGCGATGATCTGGATGAGGCACGCAAACGCGTGAGTTACCTGGTCAGCCGCCAGACCAGCGAACTGGACCGCACCGAAGTTGCGCGCGCCGCAACCGAGTCGGTGCTGGAGAACGGCAGCGATGCGGTATTCGCCGCGTTGTTCTGGTTTGTGGTGGCAGGCGTGCCAGGCGTGGTGCTTTATCGCCTGAGCAACACCCTCGACGCCATGTGGGGCTATCGCAACGAGCGCTTTGAGCGTTTTGGCTGGGCGGCTGCAAAGATCGACGATGTGCTCAACTACATTCCTGCGCGACTGGTGGCCTTGACCTACGCGCTATTGGGCAAAACCCGTCTGGCCCTCAAATGCTGGCGCACCCAGGGCCCGACGTGGGACAGCCCTAACGCCGGTCCGGTGATGGCTGCCGGTGCCGGTGCGTTGGGCGTCGAACTCGGTGGCGCAGCGATTTATCACGGCGAGGTGCATCAGCGCCCGCAGTTGGGCGAAGGCCCGCCGGCCGATGCCGACTCCATTGATCGTGGCTGGCACCTGGTGCAGCGCGGCGTATGGTTGTGGCTGCTGGTCTTGTGTGTAGGGGCGCAAATCTATGCTTGAACACGGTGGTCGGCTGCGAAAGGCCGCGATTGAATACGGGATTGCCGAAGCGGATTGGCTTGATCTGTCCAGTGGCCTGGCGCCCTGGCCGTGGCCGATTCCCGAGATCCCGCTGCGTGCCTGGGCCCGCTTGCCGGAAACCGATGATGGCCTGGAGAGGGCCGCCTGCGAGTATTACGGCGCCGCCCAGTTGTTGCCGGTGCCGGGCTCCCAGGCCGCGATCCAGTTGCTGCCGCGCCTGCGCCGCTCCGGCAAGGTCGGCGTGCTTTCGCCTTGCTATGCCGAGCACGCCGAAGCCTGGCGCCGCGCCGGTTATGTGGTGCGTGAAGTGCAGGAGCAGGAGGTCGACTTTTTCCTCGACAGCCTCGACGTGCTGGTGGTGGTCAACCCCAACAACCCCACGGGCCTGAGCCTGTCCCCGCAACGTTTGCTGGACTGGCATGCACGGCTGGTCCAGCGCGGTGGCTGGCTGGTGGTGGACGAAGCGTTCATGGACGTGACCCCCGATTCAAGCCTGGCGAGCCATGCCGATCAGGTCGGTTTGATCGTACTGCGTTCGTTCGGCAAGTTTTTCGGCCTGGCCGGTGTACGCCTGGGCTTTGTGCTGGCCGAACGCAAGTTGCTCAAGTTGCTGGCCGAACAGGTCGGGCCCTGGGCAGTCAGCGGGCCGACGCGGGTATTGGGCCAAGCGTGCCTGCGCGATACGGATGGGCACACCCGCCAGCGCAATCGATGCATCGAAGCGGGCCAGCGCTTGTTCGAACTGCTTGAGCGCAGAGGCTTTCAACCCCACGGCGGCTGCGCATTGTTCCAGTGGCTGATCACGCCTCATGCCGAGCGCCTGCACGAATTCATGGCCCAGCGCGGCATCCTGCTGCGCCTGTTTGTGCACGACAGCAGCGTGCGTTTCGGTTTGCCCGACACCGAAGCCGACTGGTTGCGGTTGGACGAGGCTTTGGCCGCATACAAGGAGGCCACATGAGTACGCTGATGGTGCAGGGCACTACCTCCGACGCCGGCAAGAGTACCCTGGTGACCGCGCTGTGCCGTTGGCTGGTGCGTCAGGGTGTTGCGGTGGTGCCGTTCAAACCGCAGAACATGGCGCTCAACAGCGCGGTGACGGCCGAAGGCGGCGAGATCGGCCGCGCCCAGGCGGTGCAGGCCCAGGCCGCCAACCTGGCACCCCACACCGACATGAACCCGGTGCTGCTCAAGCCCAACAGCGACACCGGCTCGCAAGTGATCATCCACGGTCGCGCCGTGACCAGCATGAACGCCGTGGCCTATCACGACTACAAAGCCATTGCGATGCAGGCGGTGCTGGCTTCCCACGCACGGTTGAGCCAAGCCTACCCGGTGGTGATGGTCGAAGGCGCGGGCTCCCCGGCCGAGATCAACCTGCGCGCCAATGACATCGCCAACATGGGCTTCGCCGAAGCGGTGGATTGCCCGGTGCTGTTGATCGCCGATATCAATCGCGGCGGCGTGTTTGCCCATCTGGTCGGCACCCTGGAATTGCTGTCGCCCAGCGAGCAGGCACGGGTCAAGGGCTTCATCATCAACCGTTTTCGCGGTGATATCGCGCTGTTGCAGCCTGGCCTGGATTGGCTGGAGGCGCGCACCGGCAAGCCGGTCGTCGGCGTGTTGCCCTATGTGATGGACCTGCACCTGGAGGCGGAAGACGGCATCGACCAGCGCCAGATCGACAAGGCCGCCCACGTGCTCAAGGTGGTGGTGCCGGTGTTGCCGCGTATCAGCAATCACACTGACTTTGACCCGCTGCGCCTGCACCCGCAGGTGGATTTGCAGTTTGTCGGGCCGGGCCAGGCGATACCTGCGGCTGACCTGATCATCCTGCCTGGCTCCAAAAGCGTACGCAGCGATCTGGCCTTCTTGCGCGCCAATGGCTGGGATGCGGCCGTGGCGCGGCATCTGCGTTATGGCGGCAAGGTGCTGGGGATCTGCGGCGGGTTGCAGATGCTGGGTGAGCAGGTGCATGACCCGCTTGGGCTGGAGGGTGTGGCCGGGTCCAGTGCCGGCCTCGGGCTGCTGGCGTTTACTACAACGCTGGAGGAGCACAAGCAACTGCGCAATGTGCGCGGACGCTTGGTGCTCGAAGATGCTGAAGTGAGCGGATATGAGATTCACGCGGGTGTGACATCAGGCGATGCCCTGCTCAGCGCTGCGGTGCTGCTGGACGATGGTCGCAGCGATGGCGCGCTGAGTGCTGACGGGCAGATTCTCGGCACCTACCTGCACGGGCTGTTCGAAACACCGGCGGCGTGCAGTGCCTTGCTGCGGTGGGCCGGATTGCAGGAGGTGCAAGAGGTGGATTATCACGGGTTGCGCGAGCGTGATATCGAACGGTTGGCGGATCTGGTTGAACACCATTTGGACACCGATTTGTTGCGCAACCTATGTGGGATTTAACAGTGTGTACGCGATGCAAATGTGGGAGGGGGCTTGCTCCCGATGGCGGCCTGTCGGTGTACATATCCATTGCTGCGGTAACGGCCACTTATGGTTCCGCTCTTACAGCGGGTCACTTTTGAAAAGCGCAAAAGTAACCAAAACGCTCTTGCCCCACCACTCGGCACCTCGCCTAGGCTCGGTGTGCCCGAACGCAGGCTTGAATCCGTGGGCCGCCGTCATGGGCCATCCCTGGCCCAGGACGGCTAACCCGGCGTCCTGCCGGGTTACCCACGGATTCAAGCCTGCGTTCGGCCAGTGTGGTTTAACGGGGCGCCTAAGATCAAAAGCAAAATCAAGAGCGGCTCGCTGCGCATCGTGGTTACGTAAAGCGCCGCATTCATTCTGGTTTTGCGCTCCACCTTTGACTTTTACAGGGCTAATTCCATGCTCCAACTGATCTTGGGTGGTGCCCGCTCGGGCAAGAGTCGCCTGGCTGAAAAGCTCGCCTGCGACAGCGCTTTGCCGGTCACTTATATCGCCACCAGCCAGCCGCTGGATGGTGAAATGAATCAGCGGGTGGCGCTGCATCGCGAACGTCGCCCGGATCATTGGGGGCTGATTGAAGAACCCATCGAGCTGGCGCATGTGCTGCGTGAAAACGCCGCTACCGACCGCTGCCTGTTGGTGGATTGCCTGACGTTATGGCTGACCAATCTGCTGATGCTCGACGATAGCGATCGTCTGGTGTTCGAGCGCGATCAACTGCTGCAAACCCTGGCCTCGCTACCAGGTGAAATCATTTTTGTCAGCAACGAGACCGGTCTGGGTGTCGTGCCGCTGGGCGAATTGACTCGCCGCTATGTGGATGAAGCCGGTTGGCTGCATCAAGCCTTGGCCGAGCGGTGTCAGCGTGTGGTGTTGACGGTTGCCGGCCTGCCCCTGACTTTGAAAGGTACTGCGTTATGACGGACTCCTGGTGGCTCAACCCCTGCAAGGCCATTGATGCCGCTGCTCATGAGCAGGCGCTGGCGCGTCAGCAACAATTGACCAAGCCCGCCGGTTCCCTCGGCCAGCTGGAAGCGCTGGCGGTGCAACTGGCGGGTTTGCAGGGCCAGGTCAAGCCGTCGGTGGAGCAACTGTGGATCGCGATTTTTGCCGGTGATCACGGTGTGGTCGCCGAAGGCGTGTCGGCATTTCCCCAGGAAGTGACCGGGCAGATGCTGCAAAACTTCGTCAGTGGTGGTGCGGCGATCAGCGTGTTGGCGCGGCAACTGGATGCGCAACTGGAAGTGATTGATCTTGGCACAGTGACGCCCTCGCTGAACTTGCCCGGCGTGCGTCATGTGAATATCGGCGCGGGCACGGCCAACTTTGTTGATGGCCCGGCGATGACCCAGGCTCAGGGGCTGTTGGCATTGCAAGCCGGCCGAGACAGCGCGCACCGCGCTCTGGAACGCGGTACGCAGGTGTTTATCGGCGGCGAGATGGGTATCGGCAATACCACCGCGGCCAGCGCGTTGGCCTGTGCATTGCTGGATTGCCAGGTGAGCGACCTGACTGGCCCTGGCACAGGTTTGAATGCAGCGGGCGTCAGCCACAAGGTCGCGGTCATCGAGCGCGCTTTGGCGCTGCATGCCGGGCAACGGGGTGATGCGTTGCAAACGCTGTTCAATCTCGGCGGTTTTGAAATTGCCGCGTTGGTTGGCGCTTACCTGGCCTGTGCGCAGGCAGGTATCGTGGTGCTGGTGGATGGGTTTATCTGCAGCGTTGCGGCGCTGGTGGCGGTGCGCTTGAACCCGGCGTGCCGCGAATGGCTGGTGTTCGGGCATCGCGGTGCCGAGCCGGGCCATCGCCATGTGTTGCACAGCCTGGATGCCGAACCGCTACTGGAACTGGGCTTGCGCCTGGGCGAAGGCAGCGGCGCGGCGCTGGCGGTGCCGTTGTTGCGTTTGGCCTGTGCGTTGCACGGGCAGATGGCAACCTTCGCCGAAGCGGCCGTGGCAGATCGCCCCGCATGACCCTGCACCTGGACCTGCTGCGCCACGGCGAAACCGAGCTGGGCGGCGGCCTGCGCGGCAGCCTGGACGATGCCTTGACCGCCAGGGGCTGGGAGCAGATGCGAGCCGCGGTGGTGGGGCAGGGGCCATGGGATCGGTTGATCGGCTCACCGTTGCAACGCTGCGCCTTGTTTGCCCAGGAGCTGGGAGCACAGCTCGGCCTGCCGGTCAGCCTTGAGCCGGCTTTGCAAGAACTCCACTTCGGTGCCTGGGAAGGCCAGAGCGCCGCGGCGCTGATGGAGACCGATGCCGAAGGGCTGGGTTTGTTCTGGGCCGATCCCTATGCGTTCACGCCGCCCCAAGGCGAGCCTGTCAGTGCATTTTCCGAGCGGGTGCTCGGCGCGGTGTCACGCCTGCATCAGGCTTACGCCGGCCAGCGCGTGTTGTTGGTCAGCCATGGCGGCGTGATGCGCCTGCTGCTGGCCCGGGCGCGTGGGATGCCGCGCGAGCAACTGCTGAACGTCGAGGTCGGCCACGGCGCGCTTTTCAGCCTGCAGGTCGGTGCCGACGGCGTACTGAAAGAAGGATCGTGACGATGTTGCCGTTCTGGATTGCCCTGCAATTTCTCAGCTGCCTGCCGATCCGCTTGCCGGGTATGCCGCAGCCTCAGGAGCTAGGCCGTTCGTTACTGTTTTATCCGCTGGTGGGACTGCTGTTCGGTCTATTGCTGTGGGGGTTGAACCTGGTATTGATGGGCGCGCCCTTGCTGCTGCACGCCGCGCTGTTGCTGACGGCCTGGGTGCTGCTCAGCGGTGGCCTGCACCTGGATGGCCTGGCGGACAGCGCCGATGCCTGGTTGGGTGGCTTTGGTGATCGCGAACGCACGCTCAGTATCATGAAAGATCCGCGCAGCGGGCCGATTGCGGTGGTTACCCTGGGCTTGGTGCTATTGCTCAAGTTCAGCGCGTTGGTGGCCTTGATCGAGCAGCATAATGGCGCCGCCCTGATCCTGGCGCCGTTGATCGGACGGGCTTCGATGCTGGCGCTGTTTCTTACCACGCGCTATGTGCGGGCAGGAGGGTTGGGCCAGGCCTTGTCGGACTACTTACCGCGGATTGTCGGCCAGCAGGTGCTGATCCTCAGCGGATTGACCTGCATCCTGATCGGTGGTTTCAACGGTGGCATTGCGGTATTGCTGGCGGTGCTGTGCTTTGTGTGGCTGCGTTACTTGATGATCAGGCGCCTTGGCGGTACCACGGGCGACACGGCAGGCGCGCTGTTGGAGCTGCTGGAAGTCGCTGTCCTGGTCGGGTTGGCGCTGTAACGCTTTCTTGCAATTCCTTAACTCCGGGTATATACACGCTCTATGCTTGCTTCCCAATGTTTATGCACCAACCTGCGACGCGCCGCCCGTGGCGTCAGCAGGCATTACGACGGCGCTCTCGACGGCTTCGGGATCAACGTCGCCCAGTATTCTTTGCTGTGTAACCTGCAGCGCCTCGACCAACCGAGCATTTCCAGCCTGGCCGAAGCCATGGGCCTGGATCGCAGCACCCTGGGGCGCAACCTGCGTGTCCTGGAAGGCGAGGGGTTGGTGCAATTGGTCGAGGGCGATGACCTGCGAAACCGCCTTGTGCTGTTGACTGAAAGTGGCCAGCAGCGATTGGCCGCCGCGTTGCCGGCATGGGAAGCGGCGCAACAGAAGCTGATTGATAAGCTCGGCGCTGAAAAGCGCGAAACCTTGTTGGCCTTGCTGGATGAACTCGCCTGAACGGCGGTTTGTTCGACTACAAGCGGGTATATACCCGCGAGCGGAGAATAAAAAATGACCTCGATGTGGCGCACCAGCGGTTGGATCCTTGTGGGGAGTGCGCTGATCCTGGCGTTGTCCTTGGGCGTACGGCATGGCTTCGGCCTGTTTCTGGCGCCGATGAGCAGCGAATTCGGCTGGGGGCGTGAGACCTTCGCCTTCGCCATTGCCTTGCAGAACTTGATCTGGGGCCTGGCGCAGCCGTTTACCGGCGCCTTGGCCGACCGTTTCGGCGCAACCAGAGCGGTGTTTGTCGGCGGCGTGTTGTACGCCGTGGGCCTGGTGCTGATGGGGATGTCCGACTCCGCGTGGTCATTGTCCCTGAGTGCAGGCTTGCTGATTGGCATCGGCCTGTCCGGTACCTCGTTTTCAGTGATTCTCGGTGTGGTCGGCCGCGCCGTACCGCCGGAAAAACGCAGCATGGCCATGGGCATTGCCAGCGCGGCCGGGTCCTTCGGCCAGTTCGCCATGGTGCCCGGCACCCTCGGCTTGATCGGTTGGCTGGGCTGGTCCGCAGCGTTGCTGGCGTTGGGCTTGATGGTGGCGTTGATCCTGCCGCTGGTTGCCATGCTCAAGGACCGGCCGTTGCCGGTCACGGTCGGTCAGCAAACCCTGCGCGAAGCGTTGAAGGAAGCCTGCTCTCACTCCGGGTTCTGGCTGCTGTCTTTTGGTTTTTTTGTGTGCGGGTTCCAGGTTGTGTTTATCGGTGTGCACTTGCCAGCGTACCTGGTCGACCAACATCTGCCGGCCACGGTGGGCACCACGGTGCTGGCCTTGATCGGTCTGTTCAATGTATTTGGCACCTATACCGCTGGCTGGCTGGGCGGGCGCATGTCCAAGCCGCGCTTGCTGACTGGTCTGTACCTGCTGCGGGCGGTGGTGATTGTGTTGTTCCTGTGGGCGCCAGTCACTGAAGTGAAGGCCTATCTGTTTGGCATGGCGATGGGGTTTCTGTGGTTGTCCACCGTGCCGCTGACCAACGGCACCGTCGCGACGTTGTTTGGTGTACGCAACCTCTCGATGCTCGGTGGGATTGTGTTCCTGTTCCATCAACTCGGCTCGTTCCTAGGCGGCTGGCTGGGCGGGGTGGTCTATGATCGAACCGGCAACTACGATTTGATCTGGCAGGTGGCGATTCTGCTCAGCCTGCTCGCCGCGGCCTTGAACTGGCCGGTGCGTGAGCGGCCAGTGGCGCGTGTGCAGGCGCAGATGGAGGCGGCATGAGGGTAGCGGTGCGCTTGATGGTGATAGCGGCAGGGTTGCTTCTGTTGCTACTGGCCTGGTGGGGTTGGCAGCAAGGTGGCCTGGCGTTGATGCAACTGGGCATGGCGATCTGTTAAGTTCAATGCCTGAACTGACTCAAGGACTTTGATCATGTTGATGCGCTGGCTCGCTGTACCCGTCCTCATGGCTGTTGGCAGCGTGGCCATGGCCGCCAGCTGCCCGTCGCTGCTTACGGGCCAATTGCCCAAACTGCGGGCCAAGGAATCCATTGACCTGTGCCAGCAATTCGCTGGCAAACCCTTGGTGATCGTCAATACGGCGAGCTTCTGCGGCTTTGCCCCGCAGTTCAAGGGCCTGGAAGGCTTATATCAACGCTATAAGGGCGAAGGCCTGGAAGTGATTGGCGTGCCGTCCGATGACTTCAAGCAGGAAGCCAAGACCGGGGAGGAGACCGCCAAGGTCTGTTACGTGAATTATGGCGTGACCTTCACCATGACCGAGCCGCAGAAGGTCAAGGGGCCGGATGCGGTGCATCTGTTCAAGGTCCTTGCCGAGCAGGCCGACGCGGCGCCGAAGTGGAACTTCTACAAGTACGTGGTTGACCGCCAGGGCAATGTTGTCGCCAGCTTTTCCAGCCTGACCAAGCCGGACAGCCCGGAGTTGATCAAGGCGGTGGAGCAGGCGATAGCATCCAAACCCTGATTCGCGGGCATTGAAAAGCCCCGCCTCCTTCACAGGAGAGCGGGGCTTTTTTATACGGCCGCGGTTTAGAACTTGTAGGTCATGCCCAGGCCGAAACCGTTGGCACTGTTTTCATACTTGGCGTTGTAGCTGGCCAATTGGTTGGAGCGCGAAACCTTGACGTCTTCTTCCTTCAGGTAGGAGTAGGCCAGGTCGATGGTCATGTTCGGCATGACCTCGTAGCCCAGGCCCAGGCTGAAGATCGTGCGGTCGCCGGTCGGGATGCGTGGCGAACGATCCGTGTTGTTGGTAGGCGACTGGTCGAAAGTCAGGCCGGTACGCAACACCACTTGCTTGGTAAGCTGGTAAGAAGTACCCACGGCATAGGCCCAGGTATCGTGCCAGTTCTGGTCTTCCTTGATAGTGCCGACCAAGGCAGGGGCCAGCGCGCCGCCTGTTGCGCCGGACACGCCGTCGTTCTTGACGGTGATGTCTTTCAAGCGGCTCCAGCGTGTCCAGGTTGCACCTGCATAGAGCTTCCAGGCGTCGGTCAGGTCTTGGGTCACCGACAGGTCGTAGGACTCAGGCGTATCGATCTTCAGCGACGCATCGTAGCGATTGCTGCGCAGGGCGGCAGCGGTCGCGGCTGGTGCGGTGACTTCGGTGTGGCCGTCCAGCTTGTAGCTGACCTTGGAGTGATAGGTCAGGCCGACGCGGGTGGTATCGGTGGCTTGTACCAGCACGCCGATGTTAAAGCCCAGCGCGGTGTCGTCACCCTTGATCTTGATGTTGGTGTCTGGCGCGAGAGCGTTCAGCGTCAGGTCTGATTCCAGGGTGCCGGCGATGCGGTTGATGGTCGGGCCAAAACCAACGGAAACACGGTCGTTGAAGGCGTAGCTGACCGTTGGCTGGAAGGTGATGACTTTCACTTCACTCTTGCTGCCAAAGCCACGGCCCTGGAAGCCGCTTTCGTAGTCGGTTACCAGGCCGAACGGTGCATAGACACCGAAGCCGACAGCCCACTGATCGTTGAGTTTATTGGTGTAGAAACCGAAAGGGACGGCGGTGAATGGCACCATGTCACCTTTGTTGCTGCCGCGGGAGCGGCCGCTGACGTCGCTGATATCAGTAGAAGCATCAATGGCTGCAACGCCGCCGGTGATCTGTTGACCTTCCAGGCGTGCCATACCGGCAGGGTTACCGAACACAGTGCTTGCATCATCGGCAGAAGAAGATCGACCTGCAAAACCAGTACCCATCCCGCTGACGCTCTGTTCGTTCAGGGCAAAGCCGCTGGCGAATAGTTGGGAGGATGCCATGGCAACGGCGAGGCTAAGTGTGGTCTTGAGCATTACTTTTTTCATTATTAGAACTCCGAGGTGATCACCGCAGCGGAAAGTAACAATAAATTTGCGATCGCGCTATAGGGTGTAATGCAGGAGATAGAGCGGTTTTGTAGGACAATCCGACCAGATTCGCTGTTTTTTGCCGAATCTTGCAATTTGCCCGGTCAGCAGATCACCTGTTTTATGGATGGGACGCAGCTTTGCCAGGCTTGGGTAAAATCCCGCAGCCTCCCTTGAGGGTGGAATATTTCTTTCCAGATACGCGCCATGGCCAATACGTCGCCTGGGGCGGGCAGTGCCGGGCGGTGTTGTTCTACCAGCAACCAGGCGATTGCCGTGGCGTATCGCAGGTTTACCGTCAACTCCACCTGGGGCGCACTCAGAAACGCATGTTGGCTGGCCAGCCCGCGCACCAGGCTTGCGCGTTCCGGGTCCAGCGCCAGGTATTCGTCCCAGAGGGCACGGTGGCGGGGTTCAGTGATGCTATAGAGGCCATGGCCGCGCCGATCATGCAGGGCCGACCCCAGTTCCGACTGGCTGGCGGCGATGCCCAGTAACAAGGACTCGGCTGTTGGGTTATGGCAGCCGAGGTAGGTCAAGGTCGGCCTGATCACATAACGACACAATTCGCTGGCGGCAATACCCATACAAGCCTCAGTCCATAAATGGGGTGGACGAGCCTGAGAAGGAGGGCTTGGCAGCGGTGAATCGGATCTCAGGCCCGTCGCAAGCGGACGATGCCGCTTGAGTTGAAGTGTAGTGTCATATTCATGATGTAAAGGACTGTTTTTAAAACATCTTGTCTATTCAGTTATAACGTTTATATCTATCGGTGCTTAGTAAATACAGGCCCGCGCCAAATTTCAGGCAATAAAAAACCCTGTTTTTCAGACAGGGTTTTTGTTTTCAGCGACTCGGTCGATCAGGCAGTCAGTGCCTGACGGGTACGCTCGATCACGGCCTGCAGCGGTTCTGCGCTGGAGTATTGATCGGGGTACAGGCGTTCGCTGTGACGAGCGATACCGTGTTCATTGACCAGGGTGAAGCTGAAGCAGCCTTTGCGAGCGGCCATGATCAGGCAGTTCATTGGGGCAAAAGCGTTAGTGAGGGTGCGAATGGCATCCTGAGTGTGGATTTGAGCGTTCATATTATTGGTGTTCCTACAAATGACACGGATAAGAACCGTGCAACGTTAAAACGTTCCAGTAACGCTGATCACCATTGATCAAGCGAAGAACCTGACTGGAACAAAGCAGCCAGTTTGAAGCGCTAATAATTTAGGCGCGCTTGGGCTGGCAGGTAGGTACTTAGGAGGGCAGGCAACACAACAGGGGCAAAGGTTCTGGGCCCGGGGTGAAGATCCTGATCAATTTGCAGGTTGGTTCGGTCAGAGTATGTAAACTTCGCGACACCCTTTGCTTGTTCAAAGGCAGTGTCGTCGCAAGCGATACCTGGAAACCATCGAGGTGGTCGATCCCGTGTGGTTCAGGGGACTTGTTCGACCAGAATTGACTTTCAGCTTGGTACTAACGCCGCGGATAGTAACGGAATGAAACAGGAAAGGGAAGGGGGGTGGCAAAAAACTTTAATCAGCCGCCGAGCAATCCACGATAGACCAGTACGGTCACAGACGCAGCCAGGGCGCAGCCCAGTGCGTAGGCGGCGAGCGTCAGGCGCAAGGACTGGCCGGTCTCGATCAGTTGCATGACCTCGTGCAGATCATTGATCCGGCCGTCACTCAGTTCGATGCACAGGCTCGCGGCGGTAAAGGCGGCCGAGAGCAAAATCGCGATGGCAAACAACGCGCCGTCCGGAGAGGGTAGCGCGGCATTGATTCCCAACGATGTCGCGCAGATGGCCAACAGCAGCATGGCGAAAAGCAGAATTCCTTTCATCGGCCCTACAGAGTTGCGTTGACGGTGGCGCAGTGTGGCGAGCCGGGGCAGATTTGAAAAGCCCTCGGGTTTGTCCGCTCAGTAACATGTTTAACGCGTGTTGAATCAAAAAACGCCGGCGTTATAACCCGCGAATAGGTACTTGTGCACATTAGTTGCGGCGTGTGTAACCCTCCTTTTACTCACCGTGAAGCGCATCCGTTTGCCTGTAATCAAAATTTAAGTCAATGAAAAATCTGGCTTTTTTTATTGGTGAAAAAATCGTCAGTTTGACCGGGGGCCCCGTTCCATGGGCCTTTGCGCGAGTTCAAGGAGGGTTGTCCACTGAGTTATCCACAGCTTCTGTGGATTGTCCCAAGCGCTTGCTCTAGGACGGGCGTGCAGGTTTTTTTCAGCTTTACCTGTACGAAAAAAAGAGTAGAGTGGCGCGCCTTCCGTTCTGTCCCACAGTGCTTTATGAAGTTTCGCTCAGTATCACCTTCTGTTACCGACACTACTCAAACTGTTACCGCACCCAAGCGTTTTTCCTTGAAGGTCGCTCTGTGGCTGCTCGACAGCCCGCGTCTGGGCCAGAGCAGCAACGTCAAGCACTTCGCCGGGCGCTTGCTCAAGCAGCCTGCCCGGGAAGGCGTGGTGGCCGCACAGAGTCGTCTCGGCCAACTGATGTGCCGTGAGTGCGGAAACGCCCGTGATCGGCGCATTGGTCATGATCTATTACGCTCGGCCGCTCGCGCCGGTGATCGTCGCGCCCAGCGTGAACTGGGCCAGGTCGAAGACTGAGCTGTCTTCGCGCCCTGTGCTTGGTTACCCTTGATCTTTTTTGGTGATGGCAGAAATGGCTATGGTTTTTGACTGGACCAGTATTGCCTTGGGGCTCGTTGGCGCAGCCGTACCGTTACTGGCGCTGTGCTGGCAGATTCAGCGGCGCTTGAACGCGCGTAACACCGGCTGGGAACTGCTGGAAGAACGCCTGGCAAACGCGCAACTGGCCCAGGAAGGGCTCGCCGCCCAACTGGACGCCAGTCGCGATGAAATCAGCGACCTGAGCCAGGCCAACGCCGCCAAACAAGCCGACCTGGCGGCACTGGGCCGCGAAGTCGAACTGTTGCAGATCGACCGCGATAACGCCCGCGATGCCGCCCATGCCTGGAACCTCGATCGCAGCGCCAAGGAAACCGAACTGCGCCGTCTCGATGCCTTGGCCGCAGCCCTGAGCGCGGAATTGCGCGAGCAGCAGGAGAGCCATCAGCAGCGCCTCACTGACCTGCAAGGCTCACGGGACGAGCTGCGTGCTCAGTTCGCCGAGCTTGCCGGTAAAATCTTCGACGAGCGTGAACAGCGCTTCGCCGAAACCAGCCAGGAACGCCTGGGCCAGTTGCTCGACCCGCTCAAGGAGCGCATCCAGTCCTTCGAGAAACGCGTTGAAGAAAGCTATCAAAACGAAGCCCGTGAGCGGTTCTCCCTGGCCAAGGAGCTTGAGCGCCTGCAGCAACTGAACTTGCGCCTGTCGGACGAAGCCACCAACCTGACCCGCGCCCTCAAGGGGCAGAAAACCCAGGGCAACTGGGGGGAACTGATTCTTGAGCGGGTGCTGGAACACGCAGGCCTGGAAAAAGGCCGCGAATACCAGACCCAGGTCAGCCTCAAGGGCCCGGATGGCGAGCGCTTCCAGCCGGACGTGCTGATCATGTTGCCGGGCGACAAGCAGGTGGTGGTCGACTCCAAGGTCAGCTTGACCGCCTATCAACAGTACGTCGCGGCAGATGACGAAGTGATTGGCCAGGCGGCGTTGAAGCAGCATGTGCTGTCTTTGCGCAATCACGTCAAGGGCTTGGCCGGCAAGGACTACAAGCGCCTGGAAGGTTTGCACAGCCTGGATTTCGTTCTGCTGTTCGTACCGATCGAGGCGGCTTTTTCCGCGGCCTTGCAGGCTGAACCGAATTTGTTCCAGGAAGCCTTCGATCGCCATATCGTGATTGTCAGCCCCACCACCTTGCTCGCCACCCTGCGGGTGATCGACAGCCTGTGGAAGCAGGAGCGTCAGAGCCAGAACGCCCGGGAAATCGCCGAGCGTGCCGGTTGGCTGTACGACAAGTTCGTGTTGTTTATCCAGGACCTGGACGAAGTGGGCAACCGGCTGCAGCAGTTGGACAAGGCTTACAGCGCGGCGCGCAACAAATTGACGGACGGGCGTGGGAATCTGGTCAGCCGTACCGAGCAGTTAAGGTTGCTCGGCGCCCGAGCCAGCAAGAGCCTTCCGGCGGATTTACTGGAGCGAGCGATGACAGATTCGGATGGCGTGGCGCATCTCCCCGAATAGAGGTGGGGCCAAATGCGGGAGTGGGCAAGCCCCTCCCACATTTTGACCACGCACGACCCTTTTACAAGGGCAGGTGCCTGCTCAACAGTGCCCTCAACGCCGCCGGCTTCACCGGCTTGGCCAGGTAGTCCAGCCCCGCCCCATGCACCTGCGCCACCATCTCCGGGCGCCCGTCGGCACTGATCACCACGCCGGGAATAGGCTCGGCCAATTGCGCTCGCAGCCACCCCATCAGTTCGGTGCCGGTTTCGCCGTGGTCCAGGTGATAATCCACCAGCGCCAGTTGCGGTCGCATACCGTCGGCCAGCAGCGCTGCGCACTCGGCCTGGTCGGTGGCGGTCCAGACTTCGCAGCCCCAGCGTGTCAGCAGGCTGCGCATACCGATCAGGATGCTTTCCTCATTATCCACGCACAGCACCCGCGCACCGCTCAGGGGCAGGCCGTTCTCCACGGCGGCTTTTGGCTGCGGGCTGGTCTGGTTGCGCGCCAGCGGCACGCATACGCTAAACACGCTGCCCTTGCCCGGCCACGAGCGCACGCTCAGGCGATGGCCCAACACGCGGCACAGGCCGTCGGCAATCGCCAAGCCCAGGCCCAGGCCCTTCTCGGCGCGGGTCTGGTGGCTGTCCAGGCGCTTGAATTCTTCGAAGATCACTTTTTGCTTGTCCGGCGGAATGCCCGGGCCGCGGTCCCATACTTCCAGGCACAGTTCGCCCTGACGTCGACGTACGCCCAGCAGCACGGGCCCGTCGGCATAACGGAAGGCATTGGTCAGAAAGTTCTGCAACACCCGCCGCAGCAACTTGATGTCGCTGTCCACTCGCAGGCGGCTGCCGCGCCAACGGAAGCGCAAACCTTGCTCATGGGCCAGCGCCTTGAATTCTGCGCCCAGGGTGTCAAATAGCTCATTGAGTACAAAGGGCTGGCGTTGTGGGTTGATCTTGCCGTTTTCCAGGCGCGAGATATCCAGCAAGTCGCTGATCAGGTCTTCGGCTGAGCGCAACGAGCTATCCAGATGCTGCACCAGTTGCCGCGCCTCGTCGGACAGGCCGTCGTGCTGGTGGGAGAGGGCGGCGGAGAACAGCCGCGCCGCGTTCAAGGGTTGCATCAGGTCATGACTGACTGCCGCCAGGAAGCGGGTCTTCGACTGGCTGGCAGATTCGGCCACGCCTTTGGCGTCGGTCAGCGCCACGTTGAGCTGCGACAACTCATGGGTGCGCTCGGTCACTCGTTGTTCCAGGCCTTCGTTTGCCTCGGTCAGTGCCTGTTCGGCTTCGCGGAACGCGGTGATGTCGGTGAAACTCATGACAAAACCGCCACCGGGCATCGGGTTGCCGATCAACTCGATCACCCGGCCATTGGGGAACAGGCGCTCGGAGGTGTGCGCGCGGCCCTGGCGCATCCAGTGCAAGCGTCGCGCCACATGTACTTCGGCTTCACCCGGCCCGCACAGGCCGCGCTCGGCGTTGTAGCGAATAATGTCGGCAATCGGCCGGCCAACGCTGATCAAACCGTCCGGGTAGTTGAACAGCTCCAGGTAGCGTCGGTTCCAGGCCACCAGCTTGAGCGACTGGTCCACCACGCTGATGCCCTGGGTAATGTTCTCGATAGCGCCTTGCAGCAGGGCGCGGTTGAATTGCAGCACCTCGGAGGCTTCGTCGGCGATGCGTACTACGTCCTCCAGCTGCATTTCCCGCCCTTCGATCGCGGCTTTCACCACTGCCCGCGTCGAGGAGGCGCCGAGCACGCCGGCCAACAAACGCTCGGTATGGGCAATCCAATCGTTGTCGGCATTCTGGTTGGGGTTGAAGCCTTTACCCTGGCGATAGGCAAAGCGAATGAAGCTCTGCTGGGCACGTTCTTCGCCGACGAAACGTGCAGCCAGGCTGAGCAGGTCGCTGATCTGCACCGACAACATGGAACGAGCATTGGCGCGCTGGTTGATTTCCTGGCCGATAAACCGGCCGGCCTGCCAGTGCTCGGAAACCCGCGTGCGCGACAGCATCGATACCCAGACGAAGAGGGTGAAGTTACCCGCCAGGGAGAACACTGTACCCAAGGTCAGAGACGTCACCGACAGCCCGAATGGGTGGGAGTGCATCCAGGTCAGGCCGGGGAAAAGGCTGAGCGACCAGCCAAGGCTTTTCGCCGTCACCGGTAGGACCAAGGTGTAGAACCACAGGAATGTACCGGCAGCCAGGCCGGCAAATACACCGCGTCGGTTGGCCTGCTTCCAGTAGAGCGCACCGAGCATCGCCGGGGCCAGTTGGGTCACGGCGGCAAAAGCGATCTGGCCGATGGTGGCCAGGCTGGCAGTCGAGCCGAGCAGACGGTAGCTCACATACGCCAGCAGCAGAATGATCACAATGCTCACCCGGCGTACCGAGAGCATCCAGTGGCGGAATACTTCGAACGGCCGCTCGGCGCTGGAGCGGCGCAGCAACCAGGGCAACAGCATGTCGTTGGAGACCATGGTCGACAACGCGATGCTGGCCACGATGACCATGCCGGTGGCTGCCGAAGCCCCGCCGATGAACGCCAGCACGGCGAGGGCCGGGTGAGCCTGGGCCATCGGCAGGCTGATCACGTAGGAGTCGGGCAGCACCGAACCGGGCAACAGCATTTTGCCGCCCAGGGCGATCGGTACCACGAACAACGCGGCGAGGATCAAGTACGCCGGGAATACCCACTTGGCCAGGCGCAGGTCCTGCGGGTCAATGTTCTCAACGACGGTCACATGGAATTGCCGGGGCAGGCAGATGATCGCCATCATGGCGACGCCAGTCTGCACCACCATTGATGGCCAGTTGATCGTTTCTTTCCAGTATTCCTCCAGGCGCGGTGCGAGCATGGCCTGGCTGAACAGATCGCCGAAACCGTCGTACAAGCCGTAGGTCACAAACGCACCGACCGCGAGGAATGCGAACAGCTTGACCAAAGACTCAAAGGCAATCGCCAGCACCATGCCCCGGTGGTGTTCGGTGGCATCGAGGTTGCGCGTACCAAACACGATAGTGAACAGCGCCAGCACCAGCGATACGATCAAGGCCGTGTCCTGAGCCCGGGTACCGGTGGTGTCGGGGCCGGCGCCGATCAACAGGTTTACGCCCAGCACGATGCCTTTGAGTTGCAGCGCGATATAGGGCAGCACGCCGACCAGACAGATCAGCGCGACCACCACCGCCAGGGATTGGGATTTGCCATAGCGAGCGGCGATAAAGTCGGCGATGGAGGTGATGTTTTCCTGCTTGCTGATCAGGATCATCTTCTGCAGCACCCAAGGCGCCAACACCAGTAACAGCACCGGCCCCAGGTAGATCGGTAAAAATGCCCACAACTGCTCGGCGGCTTGGCCTACCGCTCCAAAGAACGTCCAACTGGTGCAGTACACCGCCAGCGACAAGCTATAGACCCACGCACGCACCCGGGGTGGCAGCGGCGCATGGCGGCGGTCACCGTAAAAGGCGATGGCAAACATAATGGCCATATAGGCCAGGGCAACGGCGGCGATCAGCCCGCTGGACAGCGTCATGGTAACTCCGAGCATAAGAACACCCGGGCATTCCGGGCCCGGTTGGACAGTCTCGCATGATGCCTGTTGTTAGTCAGTGTCGACCAAGGTCGCGTGGGATCTAATGTCGCAGGTGCATTCAGCGCGGGGGCAGGGTTTTCTGGCGCAGGATGTAGATCGTCACCAGCACGGCGCTGGTCAGCATGAAGCCGCGAGCCCACGGCAACGGCACCAGGTAACAGGACAGCGCGATGCTCAGCCACATCAGGCCGATGGCGTAGACCTTACCCTTGAGTGGAATGCCGTTGCCATCCAGGTAATCACGAATCCATGGGCCCAGCCGTGGGTGTTCCACCAGCCAGTGATAGAACCGCGGGGAGCTTCGAGCGAAGCAGGCGGCGGCCAGCAGTAGAAAGGGCGTGGTCGGCAATACCGGCAGGAAAATGCCAATCACTCCCAGCGCTACGCTCAGCCAGCCGATGGCCAGTAGTACGTAGCGCAGGAGCAGTGAGCGGTTGCCCATGGGTGCCACGGGCAAGCGACTCAGTGGTGACGTGGCTTGAGGATCGCCGGTTTTTCGTCAGGCGCGTTGCACAGCAGGTACAGCGCGGTCAGGGCTTCCGGGATCTGCACGATCATGTCGTCCATCAGGTTGGCATCGGCGGCGATGTCGGAGAACTCTGCTTCTTCTTCGAACAGGCCCGAACCGACCATGATCGGCAGGAGCATTTCGCTGACTTCTTCTTCGGCGGTTTCGAACCAGGCGGCTTCACGCAGGAACACGCCTTCCATGAAACCGATGCACCAGCCGCGCAGGTCGGAGTCATCCGGGTCGTCGCCCAGGTCGAGGTCGCATGGCAGCTCGAACTCTTCGTCGGAGGCCAGTTGGCGCGCAATGTGGGCCTTGAGGGCGATCAGGGTGGATTCGATTTCTTCGCGCTGGGCGGCGTCGCTGTAATGAGGCTCTTCAGCGAACAGCGCGTCGATCCATTCACGGTCCGGGACGGTTTCGGAGCAGATCGACAGGGCGGTCAGGTAGCCGTGGGCGGCCACGTAGTCCAGCGCCTCGTCATGCAGCTCATCGGCGTCGAGGAAGGCTTGCAGGCGGGTTAGTTGCTCAGCGAAGGACATTGAAGGGCTACCTTGGGAATAAACGATGCTGAATTCTAGGCTTTCTTGAGCGCCCAGGCCAGCCGCACGGCATATTTGCCCGGTTTTAGAGCGGGCGTCTATTCGTCAGTCGCGCCCTTTGGCCGATGACGGTCGGGTATACTGCCGCGTTTTGTGATGCCCCTGCAGGCTTAGCGCCAATCCGGGAAAACTTCGCTTACGGATTATTTTCCGTGAAAGCGTATTTTTTCGGCCAGCCTGTACAGAGGGATTTCGGCACCATTTTGGAGTTTTACATGCTCGAGCAGGCTCAACGCGTCCTCAAGGACATCTTCGGCTACGACAGTTTTCGTGGCCGCCAGGGTGCGATCATTGAGCGTGTGGCCAGCGGCGGCGATGCCCTGGTGCTGATGCCTACCGGTGGCGGCAAGTCGCTGTGCTTCCAGGTACCTGCGCTGTTGCGCAACGGCCTGGCGGTGGTGGTGTCGCCGCTGATCGCGTTGATGGACGATCAGGTTGCCACCCTCGAAGAGCTGGGCGTCGCCGCCGCTTCCCTGAACTCCACTCTCAGCGCCGAGCAGCAGCGCGACCTAGCCGCACGAATCAAGCGCGGTGAAGTGAAGATGTTGTACCTGGCGCCGGAGCGTCTGGTGCAGCCACGCATGTTGGCCTTTTTGCAGAGCCTGGAAATCGCCCTGTTCGCCATCGACGAAGCCCACTGTGTATCGCAGTGGGGCCACGATTTCCGCCGCGAATACCTGCAGCTTGGTCAATTGGCGGAGCTGTTCCCCGACGTGCCGCGCATCGCCCTGACCGCCACCGCCGACAAGCGCACCCGTGAAGAAATCGTCGAGCGCCTGCATTTGCAGAACGCCGAGCGCTTCCTGTCCAGCTTTGACCGGCCGAATATCTTCTATCGCATCGTACCCAAGGAGCAGCCACGCAAGCAGTTGCTCGCGTTCCTGTCCGAGCGGCGCAGCGATGCGGGTATTGTCTACTGCCTGTCACGCAAGAAGGTCGATGAAGTCGCTGCGTTCCTGTGCGAGCAAGGCTACCCGGCGCTGCCTTACCACGCCGGTCTGCCCAATGAAACGCGCTCTGCGCACCAGAAACGCTTCCTCAACGAGGAAGGCCTGATCATGGTGGCGACCATCGCCTTCGGCATGGGTATCGACAAATCCAACGTGCGTTTCGTGGCGCACATGGACCTGCCCAAGTCCCTTGAGGCCTATTACCAGGAAACCGGACGTGCTGGCCGTGATGGCCTGCCGGCGGATGCCTGGATGGTCTACGGCCTGCAGGACGTGGTGATGCTCAAGCAGATGCTGCAGAACTCCGAAGGTGACGAGCGTCACAAGCGTCTGGAGCAGCACAAGCTCGACGCCATGCTTTCGTTGTGCGAAGAAACCCGCTGCCGCCGTCAGACGCTGCTGGCGTATTTCGACGAAGACATGCCGCAACCCTGCGGCCACTGCGACAACTGCATCGACGGCGTGCAAACCTGGGACGCTACCGAGCCTGCGCGCCAGGCGTTGTCGACGATCTATCGCACTGGCCAGCGCTATGGCGTGGGCCATCTGGTGGATGTGTTGCTCGGCAAGGACAATGAAAAAGTGCGCAGCTTCGGCCACGAAAAACTGTCGGTCTATGGCGTCGGCAAGGCCCGTGCCGAGGGCGAATGGCGTTCGCTGTTTCGCCAGATGGTTGCCCGTGGCCTCGTCGACATTGATATCGAAGGCTATGGCGGGCTGCGCCTGAACGACAGTTGCCGGCCGTTGCTCAAGGGTGAAGTCAGCCTGGAACTGCGCCGCGACCTCAAGCCGCAGGCCAGCGCCAAAAGCAGCAGCACCAGCCAGGCCAGCCAGTTGGTGCGGGGCGAGGAGCGCGAGCAGTGGGAGGCGTTGCGCACCCTGCGGCGCAAACTGGCGCAGGAACACAGCGTGCCACCCTACGTTATCTTCCCCGACTCCACCTTGCTGGAAATGCTCCGCGAGCAACCGACCACCATGGCCGAGATGGCTCGGGTCAGTGGCGTGGGTGCGCGCAAGCTGGAGCGTTATGGCCAGGCCTTCCTCGAAGTGCTCGGCGGCCAGGCAGAAGCGCCGAAGGAAATCGCCGATATTCGCCACGAACTGATCAGCCTGGCCCGCGCTGGCATGACCCCGATCCAGATCGCCGGCCAACTGCAATGCTCGGAAAAAAACGTGTATACCCTGCTCGCCGAAGCCATTGGCAAGCAACAGTTGTCGCTGGAGCAGGCCCTTGATTTGCCTGAGGATTTACTTGGCGAAATCCAGGATGCCTTCCTCGACGGAGAAGGCGAATTGCCACCTGTGGTGGAGATCGCTCCGTTGTTCACCGGGCGTGTTCCCGAGGGCGTTTTGTACTGCGTGCGGGCCGCTTTGCAGTCGGAATTCGAAATTTAGTGTGGCAATTACGACAATGTAACGAATCAGTACATACCGGGCCTTGCCTACTGGCATGGCTCATGCTTAGCTGACTAATAATTAGCCACACTTTATTTTCAGTCTTAAACATGAGTTTTTTATGCCGTTAACCGATCAACACCGTTTTGGCATGCAGTTGGCGCAAATGTCCCGAGGTTGGCGCGCCGAGCTGGACCGTCGTTTGGCGGGGCTAGGGTTGTCCCAGGCGCGCTGGCTGGTGTTGCTGCATCTGGCCCGTTTTGTCGAAGCACCTACCCAACGTGAACTGGCACAAAGTGTCGGCGTCGAAGGGCCGACCCTGGCGCGCCTGCTCGACAGCCTGGAAGGCCAGGGCCTGGTGCAACGCCAAGCCGTGGTGGAAGACCGCCGTGCCAAACGCATTTTGTTGTGTGATACCGCTCAACCGCTGATCGACCAGATCGAGACCATCGCCACGGCCTTGCGCCATGAGCTGTTCGTTGGGGTGAATGAAGAGGATCTGCGCGTGTGCATGCGTGTGCATGAGCACATCCTGGCGAACCTGGAAAAGTCCTGATTCCTGATTTGCCGAGAACCAAATGTGGGAGGGGGCTTGCTCCCGATTGCGGTGGGCCAGCTACAGAGTTGTTGACTGACACCCCGCCATCGGGAGCAAGCCCCCTCCCACATTAGTTCTGTGTTGTGTCAGAAGGTCTGGCCGAGATTCAAGTACACAGCCTTCTGATTATCATCATTGAACCCATAGCTGAAATTCAGCGGCCCCAGTGGCGTATCAAATCCCAGGAAAATACTCGCGGCATTGATATACCCGCTGTCGAATTCGTTGTCGTTGTTCCACGCCCGGCCCCGTTCCAGTGAGGCACCCAGGTACAACGGGAAGTCCAGTGGCAGGTACGAGCGAGGGGTCAGCCGGCGGAAGTACACCGCGCGCATCAGGCTGACGTTCTGGCCCGAAATCGCATCCTGGCGAAAGCCCGACAATTGCCGCGCCCCACCCAGCAGGAAGCTGGAGATCACCACGTCGGAATTATCCAGCGTGCGTCCATAGCGACCGCCGAGTATCAAAGTGTCCGGGCCATGGCTCATGGCCTTGTCCAGTTTGAACTCCCACTGACGGTAGCGCTGGTCCGAACCCAGTCCGGGTTCGAATTCGCGAAAGGCCAGGCCTATGTCTTCGCCGCTGTGTGGGAAGTAGACGTTGTCGAGGGAGTCGAAGGAATATTTAAGCTCATAGAACCCTTCGCTGAAACTCACGCTCGGCAGGTCGCGCTCGCCGATACGCACATCCGCCTTGCCCCACGCCTCACCTACGCCGAAGCGGATTTCGCCGCTGTTGCCGATCTGGCGTCCTACGTTCAAGCCGAAGCCATAGCGTTCCAGGCGGTATTCGGAGATGGGGTCGTTGTCCAGGATCAGCTCAACGTTCTGCGCCTCGGCTCTGATATAAGGCGCGACGAAGTAGCGTGAGCCGGTGTCCATCGGTTGGTAGAACTCGCTGTACAGCTCCTGTCGATCACCGATCTGCACCCGCGTCAGCCACTCCGCGCCGAGGCGGTTGATGCCGTTCACTCGATAGCTGGCACCAAGGTTGAAAGCGCTGTCGCCGCGCATGTCATCCGACAGGTTCAAGCCCAGGCGCAGGTAGTCGGTGCCGCTGCGCTTGCCCCGCGCGCTGATCACCAGGGTGTTGTCCTGGCCCTTTTTGACCACGCGGTATTGCACCTGCTCGAAGTAATCCAGACCGTACAACGTGCCCATGTCCGACTGCAGGCGGCCCAGGTTCAACGGTTCTCCCAGCCCCTGGCGGATGTAATAGCGGATCACGTCGTCGCTGACTTTGGAGTCGTTCTCCACCTTGATAGCGGTGATCACCGGGGTGCGCTCGCCCGGCGTGCGTGCAGCCACCAGTTGCGCGTCGATGGGCTCGACCGGACGCAGGTTCGCCAGGCGCACATCCAGGGCGCGGGTGGCGCGGTAACCGGCGTCGATCATGTCTTTGGCGCGGCCGAAGTCGGTCACGCCATAGGCGGCCAGAGGCGGTTGGATCAGCACATCCTTGGGGTTCAGAGCCTTGAGTTGCTCCTCGGAATTGCGCCGGGTCATCAGGGTGATGGACTGGTTGAGCACGTCCACCACGGTCGCCAATTGCTTGCGCGAGCGCAGCGGGGTGCCGATGTCGACCACGATGGCAATATCGACGCCCATCTCCCGCGCCACATCCAGCGGGATGTTGTCGGTCATACCGCCGTCCACCAGCAGGCGGCCGTCCAGTTCCACCGGGGCGAACACGGCGGGGATCGACATGCTGGCGCGTATCACCTGGGGCAGGTGGCCCTTGCTGAACACGACTTTTTCGCCGGTGGTAATGTCGGTGGCCACTGCGCGGAACGGGATCGGCAGCTTGTCGAAGTTACGCGTGTTGCTGCTGTGGGCAAACATGCTTTCCAGCAGCAGCGCCAGGTTCTGGCCCTGGATCACACCCAGTGGCAGGCCCAGGCTGCCGTCGTCGCGGAAACTGAGTTTCTGCTTGACCAGGAAATCCCGGTCGTCCTGTTTGCGCCGAAACGGTACGTCTTCGCGTGGTGGGGCGTCCGACAGGGCCTGTTGCCAGTCGATGCCCAGCGCCAGCTTCTCCAGTTCGTCGATCTTGTAGCCCGATGCGTACAGCCCGCCAATTACCGCACCCATGCTGGTGCCGGCAATCGCATCAATATGGATGCCCTGTTCCTCAAGGGCTTTGAGCACACCGATATGCGCCAGGCCACGGGCGGCACCACCGGACAACACCAGGCCGATTTTAGGGCGGGGTGCTTCCAAGGCTTCGGCAAGCAGGGGGACCAGGCACAGGAACAGGCAAGACAGCAGGCGGCGCATCATCAATCTCGAGGCTGGGCGATAAAGGCCGCTATTATAGCCACTCGATTCGCTGGGCCCGTCATGTCAGGAGCCGCTTAAATTATGTCTGCAAGCAAACCCGAGATCGTTATCACTTATTGCACCCAGTGCCAGTGGTTGCTGCGCGCCGCGTGGCTGGCCCAGGAGTTGCTCAGTACATTTGCCGATGACCTGGGGCGCGTGGCGCTGGAGCCGGCCACCGGTGGCGTCTTTCGCATCACCTGTGATGGCGGGCAGATTTGGGAACGCAAAGCCGACGGCGGCTTTCCCGAGGCCAAGGTACTAAAACAGCGGGTACGCGATCAGATCGACCCGCAGCGCGATCTGGGCCATAACGATCGTACGCAATGAAAGTCACCGCCACAGAGGGGCGGTGACCCTACCGCTACTTGGCAGCGAGCTTTTGTTTGATAAAACCGACGGCCCACGTCAATACCAACCCACCGACGCCACCGCCGACAATATTGCTGCCGACCGCGGCAACATCCAGCGCTTCGCCGCTGGTGGTGCCCGTGAGTGCGGCGACAATCTGGCCCAGCACCAAGCCGCCGACTCCGCCGAGAAAGGTATTGAGCCCTGTCCCCAGGCTCTGTTTGGTCATGCCGGCGATGTTGCCACCGACGGCACCGCTGATGATCTGGACCAGCAAGCTGATGAGCATTTCCATGATGAAACTCCTGCATCGCATTGAGGGATGACCACTCGCTTGCAGCAACTTCAGAAAGCACCATGGCTGTCGTCGAGGAGTCTTTATCCGTTGAACGACTACAGACTGTTGCGGACGTTTAAAGTATAGATCAGGCTGTGGCTGCCGGTTGTTTGGCCTGGCCGGCGCTGCCCATCAGGCCGGAAAGCACGATGGCGAGGATGATCAAGGCGCCGCCCAGCAACATGCGCAAGGTCGGGGTTTCGGCAAACAACAGCCAGGCCACGGTGATGCCGTAGACAGGTTCCATGGCAAACACCACCGAGGCGGTGCGCGCCTTGATCACGGCAAGGCTGGCGACAAACAGGCTATGGGCAAGACCAGTACAAAACACTCCCAGCAACCCGATCCACAGCCAGTCAATCCCACGTACATCCGCCAGCCCTGGTGCGGCCACCGGCAGCAGGCAGGCCGCGACCACCACGTTCTGGCACAGCGCGGCCTGTACCGCAGGAATGCGCCCGGAGCTGGCGCGATTGTTCAGCGATAGCAACGAGAACAACAGCCCCGAGGCGATCCCCCACAGTAGGCCGCCCGTGGCCTCGCTGGCGAGGTTGAAATCCGGGGTCACCAGCACCAGGCCAACGGTGACCAGGGCCACTAGCAGCACTTCATTGGCGCGAATGCGCTCGCGGAAGATCAACCCTTCAAGGATCACGGTAAAGGCCGGAAAGGCGGTAAACCCCAGGGTCGCCACGGCCACGCCGGCGACTTTGACGGCAATAAAGAACGTCACCCAATGCGCGGCCAGCAACACACCGCTGACCAGCAGGCGGCGCCAGTCGCGCATCTCCAATGTCTTCCAGGGCGCGTTGCTGGCAAAGCGGGCAAATACCGCCAGGGCGAGCACAGCAAACGCGGCGCGACCAAACACGATGATGGCAGGGGAGGCCGCCGCCAGCTTGCCGAATACGCCGGTGAGGCCAAACATCAATGCGCCGATATGCAGGGCGCCAAGGGCTGAACGGGGAGTCATTGCGATCCTTGAAGCAACGGGGGTAACAGCCTCGCAGTCTAGAGACTTGGTTCGCGGGCGTCTGTCGCCGGCCTCGCGATTTTTAGCGTGGGGCTCTTGTCAGTCGGCCTGACGCAGGGCGCTGGGCGTGGCGCCAAACTCGCGCAACATGGCGGCACTGAATGCGCTTTGCGAGGCGTAGCCGACGCGCTCGGCAACCTCACCAATGGCAAGCGGTGTGCCGCGCAAAAGCCCCAGCGCCATGTGCAAGCGACGACTGCGAAGATAATCCATCGGCGTTTGCCCGCATTCGGCCATGAAGCGTGCATGCAGGCGCGCCACGGAAAGCCCGGCGATGCGCGCCAGGTCGGCCACCTGCAAAGGGCGCGCAGCATGGCGCTGGATATGGGCATTGAACGCTGCATAAGGCAGGCGCCGGCCTGGCTGCGGTTTAGCCTGGAGATGATTGAGGCTGGCCAGTAACAGCACCGCACCTTGCTGGACGATCAGCGGATCGTCCACCGGGCTGTGCGCCAGCCACTGCACCAGTTGGCTTTGCCGCGGATCCAGCGTCAGTCGCGCCGGTTGCCCCAGCAAGCGGCGACTGGCATCGGCATGCTCGCCCAAAGATTGCACCACCCAATGTTCGGTCGGCACATCCAGCACCAGGCAGCGGCTGCCATCGCGGCTGCCACAGGCATGGTGGGTGGAGAAGGGCAGCACCATCACACTGCTCTCGCGCACTTGGCTGCCACGGCCATCGACTTCCAGCTCCAGGTGCCCGGACAGGCCGAACACCAACTGCGCATGATCATGGCTGTGGGCGATGGGGGCTTCGAGGTAGTGGCGTAGCGTGAGGCTCGGGCTCATCGCGGTCTCCAGTGGCAGCAGGCCGCCAGTCTACAACGCTTCATACGCAATGAGCGCTGTCATCAGACTGACGCACAGCTGTCATGGGCTATTAATCGCCAAGGCGCAAGCTCGCGAAAACAGCGTCGAGGGATGCCCATGACCCATGCCGAGTTCACCAAGCCCAGCCGCAAGCAACGGGTGCGAACCCTGTGGATTTCCGACGTGCATCTAGGCACCCGGGATTGCCAGGCCGAGCATTTGTCGCAGTTTCTCAAGGGCTACCACGCCGACAAGGTCTACCTGGTGGGCGATATTATCGATGGTTGGAAAATGCGCGGCGGCATGTATTGGCCCCAGGCCCACACCAACGTGATCCGTCGCTTGCTGACTATGGCCAAGCGCGGTACCGAAGTGATCTACGTCACTGGCAACCATGATGAATTTTTACGACGCTATTCCAAGCTGATCCTGGGCAATATCCAGTTGGTCGATGAGGCGGTGCATGTGACTGCCGATGGTCGGCATCTATTGGTGATCCATGGCGACCAGTTCGATGTGATCACCCGCTATCACCGTTGGCTGGCGTTCCTCGGCGACTCGGCTTACGAATTCACCCTCACGCTTAACCGCTGGCTCAACCATTGGCGCGCGCGCTACGGTTATGGCTACTGGTCGCTGTCGGCGTACCTGAAGCACAAGGTGAAAACCGCCGTGAGCTTTATCAGCGATTTCGAAGAAGCGATTGCCCACGAAGTCACCAGGCGCGAACTGCATGGGGTGGTGTGCGGGCATATCCACCATGCCGAGATTCGCAAGGTGGGGGAGGTGGATTACCTCAATTGCGGAGATTGGGTGGAATCGTGCACCGCGCTGATCGAGCACTGGGATGGGCATATCGAGTTGTATCGGTTGGCGGATGTGCAGGCCAGGGAGGCGCAGCTCAAGGCTGAAATGGTCACTGGCTAAAAACCTTGCCTCGGTAAAAATGTGGGAGGGGGCATGCTCCCTCCCACATTTAGTCCCGGGGTTTTCAGTTGGAAACGTCGGCGATAGCTTCGGCCAGCAGCGTCAAACGTGTCGCATCCACCCCGGCCACGTTGGCCCGGCCTGAACTGACCATATACACGCTGTGCTTCTCGCGCAGTTGCTTGACCTGCTCGGCACTCAAACCGGTATAGGAAAACATCCCGCGCTGCGCGCCGATATGGGCAAACTTCTCGGCCAAGCCATGGGGCTTCAAGGCTTCCACCAACCCGGAACGCAAGTGCGCGATCCGCGAGCGCATGGCCTCGACTTCCTCGCTCCACAGTTTTTTCAGCTCGGTATCACCGAGGATGGTCGCCACCACGGCAGCGCCATGATCCGGCGGCGTCGACCACAGGTTGCGGGCGATGTTCGCCAGTTGGCTGCGCACATCGGTGAGCTTTTCGGCATCCGCAGCACACAGGATCAGTGCGCCGACCCGGTCGCGATACAGACCGAAGTTCTTCGAGCAGGAACTGGTGACCAGCACTTCCGGCAACTCGGCTGCAAACAGGCGCACCGCCCACGCGTCCTGCTCCAGGCCATCACCAAAGCCCTGGTAAGCAAAGTCGATCAGCGGCAGCAACTGGCGTTCCCGCACGATCTGCAACACCTGGCGCCAGTCATCCTGGGTCAGGTCGAAGCCGGTCGGGTTATGGCAGCAGGCATGCAGCAGCACCACGTCACCCTTGGGTATCGTGGACAGGGTCGCAAGCATCGCCGCCACATCCAGGCGATTGTCGCTGCCTACGTAAGGGTAGTGACTGACCTTAAGCCCGGCCTTGGCAAAAATGGTCTCGTGGATCGGCCAGGTCGGGTTGCTCAACCACACGCCACGGCCAGGCAGGCTCTGGGCGATAAAGTCAGCGCTCAGGCGCAGGGCGCCGGTACCGCCTGGGGTCTGGGTGGCGCCGGCGCGGCGTTCGCGCAACAAGGCCGAATCGGCACCGAGCACCAGCTCACTGATCAGGGTGCCGAAAGCCGCGTCACCATGACCACCGATGTAGGCCTTGGTCACCTGGGTATCAACCAGGCGCTGTTCCGCCAGCTTCACCGAGTGGGGAATCGGGGTCAGGCCCTGGTCGTCCTTATACACGCCCACGCCCAGGTCGAACTTGTTCGGGTTGGCATCCTGGGCATACAGGTCCATCAGCCCGAGGATCGGGTCACCGGGCACGCGGCCAATCGCATCGAAGTGCATTACTTGCGGCCCTCGGCAGTCTTGGCCACTTCGTCGGTGCGCGCAGCCATGATGAAGTCGTTGCGGTGCAGGCCCTTGATGGAGTGGCTCCACCAGGTCACGGTGACTTTGCCCCATTCAGTGAGCAGGCCAGGGTGATGGCCTTCGGCTTCGGAGATTTCACCCATGGCGTTGGTGAAGGCCAGGGCGAACTTGAAGTTCTTGAACAGGAAGACCTTTTCCAGCTGCATGACGCCGTCGCGCACTTCGATGTTCCAGTCAGGGATCTGCTTGAGCAGCACCGGCAGTTCTTCATCGCTGACTTGCGGGGCATCGGCGCGGCAGGCTTCGCAGTGGGCTTGGTTCAAGGTGGTCATGGGAGGTGTCCTGAATTCGAATGTTTGAAGGTCAGTGGCGTTACCCTAAAGCAACGCGCGGCCAGGGAACAGACTCACCTGGCCTAAAAAGGCACAGCTCAAGCAGCCTTGGGCTTTGGCGGGAATTTCGGTGCGTGCAAGCCCAATTCCATACCGCGCTCGACCATGCCCATGATGTCTTCCTGCGCCACGTCGAACAGGCGCTTGAGTTCGGGCAATACGAAGTACAGCGGTTGCAGGATGTCGATACGATAAGGGGTGCGCATCGCTTCCAGCGGATCGAAGGCTTGGTGCTCGGGCTCATCCGACAAGCAATACAAGCTTTCTTTAGGCGAAGACAGAATGCCGCCACCGTAGATGCGCCGCCCTTGGGGTGTGTCCACCAGGCCGAACTCGATGGTCATCCAGTACAGGCGCGCCAGGTACACCCGTTGCTCCTTGGTGGCCGCCAGGCCGAGCTTGCCGTAGGTGTGGGTGAATTCGGCGAACCAGGGGTTGGTCAGCAGCGGGCAGTGGCCAAAGATCTCGTGGAAAATATCCGGTTCTTGCAGGTAGTCCAGCTCTTCACGGGTACGAATAAAGGTCGCCACCGGAAATTGCTTGCTGGCGAGCAATTCAAAAAAGGTCTGGAAGGGAATCAGTGCGGGTACCCGCGCGACTTGCCAGCCGGTGGTTTCGGCCAGCACCTTGTTGATTTCGCCCAACTGGGGGATGCGGTCCAACGGCAGGCCGAGCTTGTCGATGCCGTCCAGGTATTCCTGGCAGGCACGGCCTTCGATCACTTTGAGTTGGCGAGTGATCAGCGTGTTCCATACCGCGTGTTCTTCTGGCGGGTAATGGATAAAACCTTGCGCATCGGGCTCGCGGGCCACGTAGTGCGTCTGCTTCATACGGCTCTCCTGCTAGGCATTCGTTCTTGTTATGTCCTGCGATGTACCTATTGATAACCCGAACAGGGCTGGATTCCGTCGCTGTCTCGCCTGGGTACGTAGGAAAAATTACTGGTTTTTGTAAAGTATTCGTTACGGGTGTAAGCCTTATCCGTGTCTTGGGCTGTGAAAAGGTGACGCGCTGTCACATAATCTTGACGACTATCTGCGCCCAGCGGCAAAAAGACGCGGCGCCTCTCTACTTTTCGAGCCTTTCCATGCGTATCAAAGTGCATTGCCAGAACCGCATCGGCATCCTGCGGGACATCCTCAACCTGTTGGTGGAGTACGGCGTCAACGTCGCCAAGGGTGAGGTCGGCGGTGAGCATGGCAATGCCATCTACCTGTTTTGCCCGAACCTGGTGAACATGCAATTCCAGGCATTGCGCCCGCAGTTCGAGGCGATTGCCGGCGTATTCGGCGTCAAAAGGGTAGGGCTGATGCCGAGCGAGCGGCGGCATATGGAACTCAATGCGCTGCTTGGCGCCCTGGAATTTCCGGTGCTGTCCATCGACATGGGCGGTTCCATCGTCGCTGCCAATCGCGCAGCGGCACAGTTACTCGGCGTGCGGGTGGATGAGGTGCCGGGTATTCCACTGTCGCGCTATGCCGAGGACTTCGATTTGCCGGAACTGGTGCGTGCCAGCAAATCGCGGATCAACGGCTTGCGGGTCAAGGTCAAAGGTGACGTGTTTTTGGCGGATATCGCCCCACTGCAATCCAGTGAGCATGACGACAGTGAGGCCATGGCCGGTGCCGTGCTGACCTTGCATCGCGCTGACCGTGTGGGTGAGCGCATCTACAACGTGCGCAAGCAAGAGCTGCGCGGCTTTGACAGCATCTTTCAAAGCTCCAAAGTGATGGCTGCGGTGGTCCGCGAAGCACGGCGCATGGCACCGCTGGATGCGCCGCTATTAATAGAAGGCGAAACCGGCACCGGTAAAGAACTGCTGGCCCGTGCGTGTCACCTGGCCAGCCCGCGAGGGCAGTCGCCTTTGATGGCCCTCAATTGTGCGGGCTTGCCCGAGTCGATGGCCGAAACTGAACTATTCGGCTACGGCCCCGGTGCCTTTGAAGGGGCGCGAGCGGAGGGCAAGCTCGGGCTGCTGGAGTTGACGGCGGGCGGTACCTTGTTTCTTGATGGCGTTGGCGAAATGAGCGCGAGATTGCAGGTGAAATTGCTGCGTTTCTTGCAGGATGGGTGTTTTCGTCGGGTCGGCAGTGATGAAGAGGTGTATCTGGATGTGCGGGTGATCTGTGCGACCCAGGTGGACTTGTCGGAACTCTGCGCCCGGGGTGAGTTTCGCCAGGATCTCTATCACCGACTGAACGTGCTGTCGCTACACATTCCACCCTTGCGCGAATGCCTGGACGGCCTGGCGCCCTTGGTCGAGCATTTTCTTGACCAAGCCAGTCGGCAGATCGGTTGCCCGCTGCCCAAGTTGGCGCCCGCTGCCATGGAGCGTCTTAGCCACTACCACTGGCCAGGCAATGTGCGGCAGTTGGAAAACGTGTTATTTCAGGCTGTATCCTTGTGTGAGGGCGGCACGGTCAAGGTCGAGCATATTCGTCTGCCGGATTACGGCGTGCGTCAACCGCTTGGGGATTTTTCGTTGGAAGGCGGTTTGGAGGATATCGTGGGGCGGTTCGAAAAGGCCGTGTTGGAAAGCCTGTACGCCGAGCACCCAAGCAGCCGGCAGCTGGGTAAGCGTTTGGGTGTATCGCACACCACCATTGCGAATAAGTTGCGCGACTATAAGGTGATCAAGTAAGGGTATCGCGATGCTGGACACTGCGTCTTGTGAACGCAGTGTCCGATCTGACAACGGTCCAGTGTGTCAGCCGTAGACACTGTTGTACTGGCCTATTTCTTCAATCTTGCCTGTACTTTTGTCCATCCAGGCCAGCGTTGTGTTTTCGTTGTCAATTTTAAAGAACTCAATCAGGCTGTAGTTCTTGTCATGTTCCAAGTTGCTCAAACTTTTTTGAATCTCGGGAGAGAGTTTTCCGTACTTGCCGTCTTTCAGGTCCTTGGCGGTTACGCCGTAATCCTTGAATTGTTGGGCTTCGGAATTCGAATTCAACAGCTTTAATAAATCCGTACAGCTCGTTGGCGTCATATAGCCGTTTTCTGGCTGTTCAATAAATACAGGCCTGCCACCGTCGACGGGTGCCCAGAGGTAGGTCAATGCGTGTCCGTTAAACTGAGACACCATACGGTAGTCCCTATGTTCATCCAGTTTCCCCAGTTCCTTGGTAATACTGGGGGAGAGTGGTCCATATTTGCCGCCAAGCAGATCCTTGGTGGTGATATCCATGTCCATACGGATCATGGCCTGTGGCAGTGTGTCGATAAGTTTATCCAGCGCCTTTACGGCCGGGTTCCAATGTTGATTTATTGGTGCGAACTCGTCTGCGAGCCTTGGAGAGACGAGATAAATTGGCCGCTGATCAACATACCTTTCAGTAGGGTAGTTCCAGTCACGGCGCATGTCTGGTACGCGCCGCTCGGGAAGGTAGTCCCAGTCGCGGCGCATTTGCGGAAAATCCCGGGCAGGGCGATAGTCCCAGTCTGGTTGCATGTCCGAGATGCGTCGGTCGGGGTAATAGTCCCTGGCACGGTGCACCTCTGGAAAGTATCGGTCAGGACGATAGTCTGAAACTTCGGCCCTGTGCTCGTGGGTGCACGCGTGATAATGGGGCGCGGCCGATGGGTAGTTAGGTCGATATATATCATGGTCCGGCCTGCCACCCGCTCTTGTAGGGAAGTAGGGAACACTGAAGGGCAGGGTGGGTACTTGTGGGGTAGTGAACATGATACTGGTCCTGTAGTTAGTGATAGGTGTGTCGCAAGAATGCAACTTTAAATACTCAGGGTGGTGATGTTGCGATGGACAGAATTTACGCAGGCAGTAGGGTGTGTTCAAGTTGTAGTTGTTTAGTAATTGTAAGCGTGTGTCGAGACGGTTTAATTTGGTGTAAGTGTCGTGAGATGTCCGAGAAAGCAAGCGTAAACACATGTATTAACTAAATGCTCAAGTACCTGATAACGATGGGTTTCACTCGCTGTACGTGAATTTGAAATGATAAGTCTGGTAGTCACCGCGTGTGTATTAATAACCCCTTGCAACATTTCCCTCGATAAGAGCGGCCCAGGAAGCTGAAATGGCGACGCACCGGCGTAATTCAGGCATGGGGAGGGCTTCGGGCGTCATGTCTTGCCGCAAGCGGCATAAGTCCGCCGTTTTTTCGACTCTTGGGCAGTGGGTCTGCCCGACGCTCCAGCGCTCAACCCCCGGATTCAGGGGGCTCCTTCGTTTTTTTTAAAGTTGGTTCGCAAATTGCTTAAGCCTCCTCAGTACAGCGGTGGGCGGCAAGCGTCCGTCAGAAAGAGGAAAGAGCGTGGACAAATACCTTTATGTGGCAATGACCGGCGCCAGCCAGAACGCACTGGCGCAGAAGGCCCATGCCAACAATCTGGCGAACATTTCCACCAATGGTTTCCAGCGCGACCTGGAGCAGGCGCGTTCGATGCCGGTGTTCGGCGACAGCTTTCCGGCGCGGGCATTTGCCATGACCGAGCGGCCGGCCACTGACTTCTCCCCGGGCGCGATGATCGAGACCGGTCGTGACCTGGATGTGGCCGTCAGCGGCGACGGCTGGATGGCCGTGCAAACCCCCGATGGCGGCGAAGCCTACGTGCGCAGCGCGAGCATGAACGTGGATGCGCTCGGTGTGCTGCGTGCCGGCAACGGGATGCCGATCATGGGTAACGGTGGCCCGATTGCCGTGCCGCCCCAGCAGAAAATCGAAGTCGGTGCCGACGGCACCATCAGCATCCGCGCCATGGGCGAAGGCCCGCGGGTGATGGTGGAAGTAGACCGGATCAAGATGGTCCAGCCCGATCTCAAGAACATGACCAAGGGCCTGGACGGCACCATCCACACCAAGGATGGCCAGCCAGCCCAGGCCGATGCGAACGTCAAGCTGACTTCGGGCTTCCTGCAGGCGAGCAACGTCAATGCCGTGGAAGAAATGACCGCGGTGCTGGCGCTTTCCAAGCAGTTCGAGCTGCACATCAAGATGATGAACAGCGCTAAAGAAGACGACCAGGCCATGACGCGCGTCATGCAGATGAGCTGATTCAAGCCCATTAACTAATTTGCAACGTAGCGCCCACCACCCGGCGCACGAAGGAGAACAGCATGCTTCCGGCTCTATGGGTTGCCAAGACAGGCCTGTCCGCCCAGGACACCAACCTGACGACCATTTCCAACAACCTGGCGAACGTGTCGACCACGGGCTTCAAACGTGATCGCGCCGAGTTCCAGGACCTGCTCTATCAGATCAAGAAGCAGCCAGGTGCCCAATCGACCCAGGACAGCGAATTGCCGTCGGGCCTGCAATTGGGTACCGGTGTGCAGATCGTCGGCACCCAGAAAAACTTCAGCGCCGGTAACCTGCAGCAAACCGGCCAGCCGCTGGACATGGCCATCAATGGCCGTGGCTTCTTCCAGATCCTGCAACCGGATGGGACTACCTCCTACACCCGCGACGGTACTTTCCACCTGGACTCCAACGGCCAGATCGTCACCGCCAACGGTTTCGCCCTGGAACCGGCCGTGGTGGTTCCGGCGGATGCCAAGACCTTTACCGTGGGCAACGACGGCACCGTGTCTATCACTGTGGCCGGCAACCCGGCGTCGCAAGTGATCGGCAACCTGCAAACCGCCGACTTCATCAACCCGGCCGGCTTGCAGGCGATGGGCAATAACCTGTTCCTGGAAACTGCCTCCAGCGGCGCGCCGCAAATCGGCACCCCGGGCCTGAACGGGTTTGGCACCACGCTGCAAAGCACCCTGGAAACCTCCAACGTCAGCACCGTTGAGGAGATGGTCAACATGATCACCACCCAGCGCGCCTACGAGATGAACTCCAAGGTGATTTCCACCGCCGACCAGATGCTCTCGTTCGTCACGCAGAATCTGTAATCACGTCTATGGGGCGCTCTTGACGGCGCCTGCAACACCATGAGGTAAGGGTCATGAATCGCTATGTTTCCGTTTTGGCATTGAGTGGGATCGCCGTGCTCGCGGGCTGTGTCGCCCCAACGCCAAAGCCCAATGACCCGTACTACGCGCCGGTGTTGCCACGCACGCCGCTGCCGGCGGCGGCCAATAACGGCTCGATCTACCAGGCTGGTTTCGAACAGAACCTTTACAGCGACCGCAAGGCCTTCCGGGTCGGTGACATCATCACCATCACCCTCAACGAGAAGACCCAGGCCAGCAAGAACGCCAACTCGCAGATCGGCAAGAACAGCAAGACCAGCATCGGCCTGACGTCGCTGTTCGGCGGTGGCCTGAACACCAACAACCCGCTGGGCGGTGGTGACCTGAGCCTGGACGCCGGCTACAGCGGCGACCGTGCCACCAACGGCAAGAGTGCGGCGGGGCAGGGCAACAGCCTGACCGGCTCGATCACCGTGACCGTGGCCGACGTATTGCCCAACGGCATCATCGCCATACGCGGTGAAAAGTGGATGACCCTCAACACCGGCGACGAGCTGGTGCGCATCGCCGGCATGGTCCGTGCCGATGATATTTCCACCGACAATACCGTGCCGTCGACGCGCATTGCCGATGCGCGCATCACCTACTCGGGGACGGGTTCGTTTGCTGATGCAAGCCAGCCGGGCTGGTTCGATCGTTTCTTCCTTAGCCCGCTGTTCCCTTTCTAGGTGGCCATTTTGAATTTCAAACAGCTGATGGCGACGGCGCTCTTGCTGGCCTTGAGTGCTGTGGCCCAGGCCGAGCGGCTCAAAGACATCGCCAGTATTTCCGGCGTGCGCTCCAACCAGTTGATCGGCTACGGCCTGGTGGTGGGGCTCAATGGCACGGGTGACCAGACCACCCAGACGCCGTTCACCCTGCAGACCTTCAACAACATGCTGTCCCAGTTCGGTATCAAGGTGCCGCCAGGCTCGGGCAACGTGCAATTGAAGAACGTTGCCGCGGTGTCGATCAGTGCCGATTTGCCGCCATTCGCCAAGCCGGGCCAGGTGGTGGACATCACCGTTTCGTCCATGGGCAACTCCAAAAGCCTGCGTGGCGGCACCTTGCTGATGACGCCGCTCAAAGGTATCGACGGCAACGTCTACGCCATTGCCCAGGGCAACCTGGTGGTCGGCGGGTTTGACGCTGAAGGCCGCGATGGTTCGAAGATCACTGTCAACGTACCGTCGGCCGGGCGCATTCCCGGTGGCGCGACGGTTGAACGCACCGTGCCGAGCGGTTTCAACCAGGGCAACAGCCTGACCCTGAACCTCAATCGCTCCGACTTCACCACTGCCAAGCGCGTGGTCGACAAGATCAACGACATGCTCGGCCCAGGTGTGGCCCAGGCCATCGACGGCGGTTCGATTCGCGTCACCGCACCACTGGACCCCAGCCAGCGTGTGGACTACCTGTCGATCCTGGAAAACCTGGAGGTCGACCCTGGCCAGGCGGTGGCAAAAGTCATCATCAACTCACGTACCGGCACTATCGTGATCGGCCAGAACGTCAAGGTCTCGCCGGCAGCGGTGACCCACGGCAGCTTGACGGTGACCATCACCGAAGACCCGATCGTCAGCCAGCCGGGCCCGCTGTCCAACGGCCAGACCGCCGTGGTCCCGCGCTCGCGGGTCAATGCCCAGCAAGAAGCCAAGCCGATGTTCAAGTTCGGCCCCGGCACCACCCTGGATGAGATTGTCCGTGCGGTGAACCAGGTGGGCGCAGCGCCCGGCGACTTGATGGCTATCCTCGAAGCTTTGAAACAGGCCGGCGCCTTGCAAGCCGACCTGATCGTGATCTGAGGCCATGGCCATGGATATGCGCAAGAGCGGCATCAGCAGCACGGCGGACTCGGGGTCTTACTCCGACCTGAATCGGCTTAACCAGCTGAAGGTCGGTGATGACAAGAACAGCGAAGGCAACATGCGCAAGGTGGCGCAGGAGTTCGAGTCGCTGTTTTTGAACGAGATGCTCAAGTCCATGCGCTCGGCTACCGACGCTCTGGGCAAGGACAATCCGCTGAATACCCCGGCGGCCAAGCAGTATCAGGAAATGTACGACCAGCAACTGGCGGTCTCGATGTCCCGCGAGGGCGGTGGTATCGGCCTGGCCGACGTGCTGATGCGCCAGATGCAAAAGAACAAACCGGTGGAGGCCCAGGCCGCCACCTTGCAAGGCCCGGCGGCGGATGGGCCGGTGAAGAAAGTTGATGTGCCGACTGAGATTGCTGCCGGTACCCAGGCTGAGGGCCCGTTGGGGCGCTCCAATGGGCAGCGTCCATTGTGGGCCTATCGCGTGGCTGAGCCGCAGGCTGGGGCCGTTGCGTCTCACAGCAACGACATGGAGCTGATGAACCAGCGCCGTATCGCCTTGCCCAGCAAGCTGACTGACCGTTTGCTTGCCGGCATCGTGCCCAGTACCCAGGTCGTGGCCAAGGCCGCGCCGCTGCGTAACAGTGCCGCCGATGACAACGTCATCAACAGCAGTGCGCGCACCTTTGCCGTACCGAGCGGGCGCATGCAGGTGTATGGCCGCGCCATTGCCCAGCCACCGCTGGCACCGGCGAAGAAAGCCTTCAGCTCCCAGGATGAATTCGTCGCCACCATGCTGCCGATGGCCAAGGCCGCCGCCGCACGGATTGGCATCGATCCCAAGTACCTGGTGGCCCAGGCGGCGCTGGAAACCGGTTGGGGCAAATCGGTCATGCGTGCCGAAGACGGCAGCAGCAGCCACAACCTGTTCGGCATCAAGGCCGGCCAGAGTTGGCAGGGCGGCCAGGCCCGTGCGATCACCAGCGAGTTTCGCGATGGTGCGATGGTCAAGGAAACGGCGCAGTTCCGTTCCTACAGCTCCTACCAGGACAGCTTCCACGACCTCGTGACCCTGCTGCAAAGCCATGATCGCTATAAAGAAGTTGTGAAATCAGCCGACAACCCGGAACAGTTTGTACGCGAGTTGCAAAAAGCCGGTTATGCAACCGACCCGGATTACGCCAGCAAGATTTCGCAGATCGCAAAAACCATGAACAGTTACCAGAACTACGCTGCCGCTGGCGCAACCACACATTTATAAGGTCTGAATCATGAGTTTGCTCAGTATCGGGATGTCAGGGCTCAACGCCGCTCAAGGATCGTTGTCGGTCTTGAGTAATAACATCGCCAACGTTAATACCCCAGGGTACTCGCGTCAGCAGACCACGCAGAATACTAACGCGTCGAACCCGTTCGGCGGTGTGTTCATCGGCACTGGTACCACCCTGGCCGACGTGCGCCGGGTGTACAACGAATACCTGGACACTGCCTACCAGAACAGCACGGCCCTGAACAACGATGCCAAGGCGTATCTGGATCAGGTCGGCGCCGTCGACAAAGTGCTGTCGGACAAGACCACCGGTCTGTCATCGGTGCTCAGCTCGTTCTTCGCTACCCTGCAAACCGCAGCGTCCAACCCCAGCGACCTGTCGGCCCGCCAACTGCTGGTGACCAACGCCCAGACCCTGAGCAGCCGTTTCAACGCGATCTCGACGCAATTGACCCAGCAGAAAGAGACTATCAACAACCAACTGAGCAGCATGAGTGAGCAGGTCAATCAATTGACCGCCTCCATTGCCTCGCTCAACAAGCAGATCTCCCAAGTGCAAGGCGCGTCGGGCAATGCGCCGGCCAACCTGCTGGACTCGCGTAACGAGGCGGTACGCTCGCTCAATGAGCTGATCGGCGTAACGGCCACCGAGAAGAACGGCCAGTTCAGCGTGACCACCGGCAGCGGCCAGTCCCTGGTGGAGGGCGGGATCTCCAATACGATTTCCGCAGTGCCGAGCAAAACCGATAACAGCCAGTACACCATTCAGCTGGACATGAACGGCACCACCATGGACCTGGGCGGCGTCATCAGTGGCGGCAGCATCGGTGGCCTGTTGCGTTATCGCAGTGATGCCTTGATGCCGGCTATCAACGACCTGGGCCGTATCGCCATCGCAACCGCAGACACCATCAATAACCAGCTGGGCCAAGGCCTGGACCTCAATGGTGACTTTGGCGTTTCGCTGTTCAAAGACATCAACAGTGCCGCCGCCATTGCGTCGCGCAGCCAGGGCGCCTCGGGCAACAGTGCCGGGGCCGGCAACCTGAACGTGACGATCAAGGACAGCAGTAAGTTGTCCACGTTTGACTACACCGTGACCTTCAGCGACAAGACCGACCCCAACAAGGTCACCGTGTTGCGCTCGGACGGCAAGGCCATGGGCACCTTTGACATGGGCTCCACACCGCCGCCGACCATGGATGGCTTTACCCTGGCGCTGGACGGCAAGGGCGCCATGGCGTTTGGCGACAGCTTCAAAGTCAGCCCGACCGCCACCGGCGCAAGCGGTATGGGTGTAGCACTCACCGATGCCAACAAGCTGGCGTTTGCCGGCCCGCTGGCGGGTACCAGCAGCAAGACCAACAGCGGCACAGGCACATTTACCCAGCCGTCGTTGACGGTGCCGCTGGACATCCATGGCGGCACCGACACCGCACAGTTGCGCGCCGGTATTGAAAACTCGATGCCGGTGAAGATGGTGTTCGGCAAACCCGCCGCCGACGGTACGCAGTCGTATACGATCAGCGACTCCAAGGGCAACCCGATTGGCACTGGCTCAATCATCCCGGGGCAGGGCAACAAGATCACCGTCGACGTACCGATGCGCGACGCCAGCGGTGCAGCCATCCCCGGCAAGAGCTTCAAGTTCGACACCACTGTCAATGGCTCCCCGGCAGACGGCGACAGCACCACCTTCGCCTTCAACAGCGGCGGCAAATCCGATGGCCGAAACGCCCAGGAACTGCTGAACCTGCAAACCAAGGCCACCGTTGGCATGGGCGAGGGCAACGGGGGCACCAGCCTGGTGGGGGCCAACAGCAAGCTGGTCTCCACTGTCGGCGCCAAGGCCAGCCAGGCCGGGGTCGACAGCGCCGCCACCGGTGCGTTGCTGAGCGCCAATAAAGATGCGCGCAACTCGGTGTCCGGGGTCAACCTGGATGACGAAGCCGGCGACATGATCAAGTTCCAGCAGTACTACACCGCGTCGTCGCAGATCATCAAGGCTGCGCAGGAAACCTTCACCACACTGATGAATGCTCTTTAAGGGAGGCTGGGACGATGCGTATTTCTACACAGCAGTATTTCGAGACCAGCTCTGCCAAGTACCAGAGCAACTATTCCAGCGTGGTCAAGGCCCAGGACCAGGCCAGCACCGGTGTCCGTGTGCAAACCGCCGCTGATGATCCGGTAGCGGCGGCGCGGTTGCTGATGCTGCAGCAGCAGAAAGACATGCTGGCGCAGTTCAACGGCAATATCGACACGTTGAAGAATTCGCTGACCACCCAGGACGGCGTGCTGGAAAACATCAATATCGCGATTCAACGCGCCAGTGAATTGGCGCTGAAGGCGGGTAACGTCGGCATCAGCGATGCTGACCGCAAGTCGACTGCCGCCGAGATCGGCGCCATTGAAGATCAGGTCCTGGGCCTGCTCAATACCAAGGACGCCAGCGGTAATTACCTGTTCTCCGGGAGCAAGACCGACACGCCTCCCTACACCCGCAACAATGACGGCACCTATAGCTACCAGGGCGATGACACGCCGCTGAGCCTGAAGGTGGCGGAGAACCTGTCGGTCGCCATGGGCAATACCGCCAAGAGCATGCTTGAAAGCTCGGCGAATACGGGCCGTACGCAAACAGCACCGATCCTCGTGCCGCCAGCGGTCGATGATGGCAAGGTCACCGTGTCTGCCGGGTTGATCGCGGCCAACACCAGCTATAACAGCAGTTTTTCCGACGGCCAGCCGTACAAGCTGACCTTCACCAGCAGCACCCAATATGTCGTAACGGACAATGCCGGCAAGGACATCACCTCGGAGATTCCGGGCAACGGCACTTTCGATGCCACCAAGGAAGGCGGTTCGAGTATCAATCTGCGCGGGGTCAAGTTCGACATCGGCTTGAACCTGGGCAAGGACGTACTGGGCAAAGACATACTGCCCGGCGCGCCATCGGACGCCATCGTCAAGGATCGCGAGTTCAGCTTGTCGGTCAAGCCGGACACCTTCAGTGTTTCGCGCACCCCGAGCAATCCGTCCACTGCGCAACTGAGCGGCGGCACGGTGAGCGATCCGGCGGCATACGCCAGCACCTTTCCCAACTCGGGTGTCGTCGTCAAGTTTGGCGCGGCCGGTGCCTATGATCTGTATGCGCAGCCGTATACCGCAGACAGTAAATCCATTGCCAGTGGCACCCTGGCAGCTGGTGCAACGTCAATCACGGCGGCGGGCGTGACCTTCGATGTCACCACCGCACCGGCGCCGGCAGCCGGCGACCAGTTTTCGATCAGTGCCACCAGCAACAAGAACGAGAATGTCCTCGACACCTTGAGCCATTTGCGCAAAATCCTGGAAACGCCGTCAGACGGCAACCCGGCGGCGCAGAAGGAGCTCAAGGATGTGGTGGCCAAGTCCATTGGCAACTTGACCAATGCCTACAGCCAGATCGACCAGGCGCGCGGCTCCCTGGGGGCGCGCCTCAATGGCCTGGATATTCAGTCCAAGGAAAACGTCAGCCTGGACCTGGCCAATACCACCACCATGAATGCCCTGGGCAATGTCGACTTCGCCGAAGCCGCCATCAACCTGAGCTTGCAGCAGACCATGTTGCAGGCTTCGCAGTTGGCCTTTGTGAAAATCTCGCAGTTGAGCCTGTTCAACAAGATGTGATCGGCGCTGTGCACGACGGCCCAGCCTGGAAACAGGCTGGGCCGTCGTCGTTTCCGTGGCGCAATTGTTGAAACGTTTTGCATAAACCACGCAAAATTGAGTGACCTGTGAGTCATAAAGCGCATCTTCACTGTATCGTGTGAAAAGGATAAGTCGTCACAGGGCCTTCATCGGGCGGCTTTCACCGGGATTTTTATGGGGTTATCCCCTTTATTGTCAGCACTTCCGGCATAGCCCGAGGGGTGTTCTCCAGCTATTTAGTATTGGGAAGCCACAATGATTGGCATAAAAAGCATCGCCAGTTACGTGCCGGCGGACGGGATCGATAACTACGCCCAGGGTGCCAAGTTCGCCAAGGATGAAGAATTCATCATTGGCAAGATCGGCTCGGCGTTCCTGCCGCGCAAGGAAGCTGCACAGGAGACTTCCGATCTGTGCGTCGAAGCAGTCAACGCCTTGTTTGCCAACAACCCCGAATTGAAGCGTGAGTCCATCGACGCGCTGATCGTCGTCACCCAGAACGGCGATGAAGAGGGCCTGCCTCATACCGCCGCCATCGTTCAGGACAAACTGGGCCTGCCTACCCACGTTGCCGCCTTCGATATTTCCCTGGGCTGCTCCGGCTACGTCTACGGCATCTACGCGATGAAGGGCTTCATGGAAGCCGCCGGCCTGAAAAACGGCCTGCTGATCACTGCAGACCCGTACTCGAAGATCGTCGACCCGGAAGATCGCAACACCACCATGCTGTTCGGCGATGCCGCCACCGCCACCTGGATGGGCGAAGATGCGCCGTGGTTGCTGGGCAAATCCAAGTTCGGCACCGACGGTTCCGGCGCGCCGCACCTCAAAGTCAGCGACGGCGTGTTCTTCATGAACGGCCGCCAGGTGTTCAACTTCGCGCTGCTGAAAGTGCCGGCGCACTTGCACGAGTTGCTCGCAGAGTCGGACCTCAAGGCCGATGACATCGATGCGTTCTGCATCCACCAGGGCAGTGCGGCCATCGTCGATGCCGTGGCGCGTCGCTTTGAAGAGGCGCCGGTGGACAAGTTCATCAAGGACATGGTCGAGACCGGCAACACTGTGTCGTCGAGCATCCCGTTGCTGCTGGAAAAGCACGTGATGGACGCTACCTGGAAGCGTGTGGCAATCAGCGGGTTTGGTGTGGGCCTGTCGTGGGGCTCGGCGATTCTCTATCGCCCGTGATGTTTTAGCCGCTGCATAAAAAACGCCGATGATCCTTCGATCATCGGCGTTTTTTTATTGGCGCCAGAAAAGCCAATGAAACCGGGCTTCTGTGCCTGCATAAGCCCTTGAAATACAAGGGCTGGCACAGGGCTACTAAAAAAAATCAAAAAAATCCTCAAGCAACCGGCTACCACGACGATAACTATTACGTAGGTTCTCTAGGCCACACCCGGCGGTCGCCAGGGCCGGAAGCCGCAGTATCCAAATCACGAGGATTTCGTCATGGCATTATCAGTAAACACCAACATCACCTCCCTGGGTGTCCAGAAGAACCTGAACAAAGCTTCCGACGCCCTGAGCCAGTCGATGAACCGTCTGTCCTCCGGCCTGAAAATCAACAGCGCCAAAGACGACGCTGCCGGCATGCAGATCGCCAACCGTCTGAACAACCAGGTCAAAGGCCTGAACGTTGCCATCGCCAACGCCAACAACGGCGTGTCGATTGCCCAGACCGCTGAAGGCGCGATGCAAGAATCCACCAACACCCTGCAGCGTCTGCGTGAACTCGCCCTGCAAGCGTCCAACGGTGACAAAAGCGACGCTGACCGTGTTTCCCTGCAGCAGGAATTCACCGCTAAAGTGGGCGAGCTGAACCGTATCGCCAGCACCACCACCTTCGGTGGTCGTAACCTGCTCGACGGCTCGTTCAGCAACGTAGCGTTCCAGATCGGCGCCAACGCCAACGAGACTATCTCGTTCGGTATGACCGACATCAGCTCGACTGCGCTGAAGGGTAACTACAAAGAAGCTGCTGTAAATGGCACCGCGATGACTGGTCTGGCTGCTACTTCGACCGGCTCCGTGTTGGGCGGTACTAAAGCCACCGTAACCGGTGGTGCCGCAGCACTGGCAACTGTTGCAACTGACGCGTTCACCATTAACGGTACTGAAATTACTCTGGGTGTTGCCGCTGCTGGTGCAGCAGCCGGTACTGCTGCCGTTACTGCTATCAACGCTCAAACAGCTACCACTGGTGTTACTGCTAGCGCTGATGCTGCTGGTGTCGTTACTCTGACCTCGAAAAGTGCTATTACCCTGGGCGCTTCCGCTACCGGCGGCGCAACAGCGGGCCTGGCCAAACTCGGTCTGACTGCAGGTGCTACTCCAGCTACCAACAGTACCCCTACCGGCACCACCGCAATGGGTTTGACTGGCGGTATCTCGGTTAACGGCACTGCTGTAGCCTGGACTGCCACTGATACAATGGCTGACGTGCTGACTGACATCGCTGCTGCTGCGGGTGCTGGTGCAACCGCTACATTGGTTGATGGTCGTGTCAAAGTGACCTCCGGTGGTGGCCAGGACATCAAGCTGTCCAACACCTCTGCGGGTTCGCTGTCGCAATTGGGTCTTTCCGCTGGTACTTCCCAAGCCAAACTGACCGCTGACACCTCCATCGATGTGAACGGCGTTGAAGTCAAGTTCAAGAAAGGTGACACCGCTGACGCGATCGTTTCTTCGATCAACAGCGCCAGCACCGGTGTTCAAGCCAGCAAAAACGCTGACGGCACCCTGAACCTGTTCGCTGACAAAGACATCACCATCAAGGATGGTAGCGCCGGTACTGGCCTGGCTGCACTGGGTCTGACCGCTGTTGCAGCGGCCGGCACCAAAACCGCCGTCACCATGGAAACCAGCGTTTCCGACCTGAACATCCTGACTGCCGCTGCTTCGCAGCAGGCTACCCAGGCTCTGGACGATGCCATGCAGCAGATCGACAGCCAGCGTTCGCAGCTGGGTGCCGTACAAAACCGCTTCACCAGCACCGTCGCCAACCTGCAGAGCATTTCGCAGAACTCCTCCGCTGCCAAAGGCCGCGTAGAAGACGCTGACTTCGCTTCTGAAGCGGCTGAGCTGACCAAGCAACAAACCCTGCAACAGGCTTCCACTGCGATCCTGTCCCAGGCCAACCAACTGCCATCCGCTGTACTGAAGCTGCTTCAGTAATAGCGCTAGCGGTTAAATAACGGGAGGGTGCGTTTAACGACGTGCCCTTCCGTTTTTTCAGTTTGGAGGTGGTGACATGGACATGAGCATCAAGCTGACCTCGTCTTACCCCGCAGCTTCGGCCCCGGCCAACCTTGGCGCAGTGGTAACCCAGGCCCAGCCTGTGGCCAGCAATGAGCCGATCAAGAGTGAAGAGCCTCAGCGCGTGGCGCTGGAGAAGGCTGTTACCGATATGCGTGAGTTTGTGCAGGCTTCACAGCGCAACCTGGATTTTTCCATCGATGACTCTACCGGCAAGGTAGTGGTCAAGGTGATCGCCACCGACAGTGGTGAAGTGATTCGACAGATTCCATCGGAGACCGCGCTGAAATTGGCGCAGAACCTGAGCGATGCCGGCAGCCTGTTGTTTGATAGCAAGGCTTGAGTTGGCACGAAACATGTTTCTGATTGCGGTCTAGGCGTTTAAGCGCCAAAAAAACGGCCGCCGCAGGACAAGGAGAATGAAAAATGGCTAGTTCAACGATTTCCGGCCCTGGTTCGGGCTACGACACGCAAGCTATCGTCAAGGCGTTGGTGGGGGCTGAACAAGCGCCTAAACAACAGCAGATCACCAACGAGCAGAAAACTGCCACCGTCCAGTTGTCGGCAGTTGGTTCGATCAAGACGGCGTTGGAGGCCTATCAGGCGGCGATCACCAAGTTGAATAACCCCTCCGCGTTCAATGGGCTGGCGGCAAGTTCTTCGGAAGAGAAAAACGCCAAGGTGACGTTGGGTGACGGAGCATCCAGTGGCAAGTACGTTTTGCAAGTCGATAACCTGGCAACCGCTTCAAAAGTTACCACTGCGGTGAATGCTGAGGGTGCCTCGGGCAAGGCCAACACTACAGACGAAGACCAGACGCTGACCATCAACCAGTCGGGTAAAAGCTTCGATGTGGTGATTCCAGGTGGCGCGACCCTGCAACAGGTGCGAGAGTCAATCAATACCCAGCTCTCGTCGCAGGGTATCAGTGCCAACGTATTGAGCGACTCCAATGGTGCGCGACTGGTACTGACCTCGACCAATATGGGCGAAGGCACCGACATCACCCTCAGCGGTGATTCGCAACTGGCCAGCGGGTATGACAAAGGCACGCCGCCGACCAACGCCAAGTACTCCATCGACGGCATTGCAATGTCATCCAGCAGCAACAAAATCACGTCGGCGATCAGTGGCGTCACGTTGGAGCTGTTGGACACCATTGATGTGAAAAAACCGACGACCATTACCGTGGCCAGTAACACTGACACGTTGAAAACCTCGGTACAGTCCTTCGTCAGTGCGTACAACACGCTGATGACCGCCATCAATACCCAGACCAAAGTTACTGCAACCGGTGACGCGTCGACTACCACTGCCGGTGCGTTGACCGGCGATGCATCAATGCGTCAATTGGTGAACAGCCTGCGCTCCGAACTGGTCAGCGGCTCCGGCGCGGGCACCATGACCAGCCTGGCCCAGATGGGTATCACCACCGATCAGAAAACCGGCCTGCTGAGCCTGGATGACAAGACGTGGGACAAGGCGGTAGTCAAAGGCGCTGGCGATATTGCCAAGCTGTTCACCGGCGACACTGGTTTGATCACGCGCATGAACAAGGCGACGAAGAGCTACGTGGGTACCACCGGCACCCTGGCAACCCGGGCGACGGATCTCAACAACAAGTTGACCGACTTGACCAAAGAGACGGCCGACCTGACACGACGTATGGACGCCTTGCAAAAATCCCTGACCGCCAAGTACACGGCCATGGACACCATGATCGCGCAGATCAACGCCAGCAGCTCCAGCATCCTGACCACCCTCAACTCGCTGAACAATCCGAAATCGAACTGATGGGCGGCGCGCTTTCAGGCCCTGATTCAGGGCCTTGGCGTATGGTTGGGAATTAAAGTTTTCGTCGCCACGGTCGAAAAACTGGTTAAGCAAACCTATTCGATTGTCGCCAGTAACGAGGTAGCAACATGAACCCGATGAGAGCCCTTCGCCAATACCAGAAGGTCAGTTCCCATGCCCAGGTCTCCGAAGCCAGCCCGCACCGCCTGGTGCAGATGCTGATGGAAGGAGGCCTTGATCGCATGGCGCAGGCCAAGGGCGCATTGAACCGTGGGGATATTGCCCAGAAAGGGCTGATGCTGGGCAAGGCGATTGAAATTATCTCTGGCCTGCGTGACGGCCTGGAGCCAGAAAAGGCCGAAGATCCGGCAGCAGTGCACCAGTTGGACGCCTTGTATGGCTATATGAGCAATCGTTTGGTCGAGGCCAACCAGGTGAATGACGCCGAGATAATCGACGAAGTCGCCCGCCTGCTGATCACCGTCAAGACCGGCTGGGATGCCATCGCTCCACAATAAGGCCGATCGCCTTGAGGGACACATCATGAGCCATGCACTGCAACGCATCGACGAAACCCGCGAAGCCCTTCTCGGCGCGCTGGCCGAGCGCAATTGGGAAGCCGTGGGCGAGTTGGACCTGGGTTGCCGCGCGGTGATTGATGAGGTGCTCAGCGAAGTGCCGGTGGACGAGGGCGCATTGCGCGAAAAACTGGAGAGCCTGCTGGTGGTGTACCAGCAGTTGCTGGAGGTGACGACCGGCGAGCGCCAGGCGATTTTCGAAGAGATGTCGCAGATCAACCAAGCGAAAAATGCGTCAAAGGTTTACCATCTCTTCGGTTGAATGGGCGCAGTTAATCCGCACGGCGCGTCATATATTTGACTGTGCCAGCATTTTTGACTTAACTAGTGCTGTTTTCAGATTTCAGACGTCTAGTAGGTAACAAATCTTACAGGCGTCTTGATTGCCCTCATTCCGGGGCAGGAAGTTTTACTAGGGAAGTTGCTATTGCATGTGGCGTGAAACCAAAATTCTGCTGATCGATGACGATAGCGTCCGCCGCCGCGATTTAGCGGTGATTTTAAATTTTCTTGGTGAAGAAAATTTACCCTGCGCCAGCCACGATTGGCAGCAGGCGGTCAGCTCGTTGGCGTCGAGCCGTGAAGTCATCTGTGTATTGATCGGGACGGTAAACGCTCCTGGCGCAGTTCTGGGCCTGTTAAAGACACTGTCAACCTGGGATGAGTTCCTTCCGGTGTTGCTGATGGGCGATATTTCTTCTGTGGACCTGCCGGAAGACCAGCGCCGCCGCGTGCTTTCCACCCTGGAAATGCCGCCCAGCTACAGCAAATTGCTCGATTCGCTGCACCGCGCCCAGGTCTATCGCGAGATGTACGACCAGGCCCGCGAGCGCGGCCGTCACCGTGAACCCAACCTGTTTCGCAGCCTCGTCGGCACCAGCCGTGCGATCCAGCACGTGCGCCAGATGATGCAGCAAGTGGCCGACACCGACGCCAGTGTGCTGATCCTCGGCGAGTCGGGCACCGGCAAGGAAGTGGTCGCACGCAACCTGCACTATCACTCCAAGCGCCGCGACGGGCCTTTTGTGCCGGTCAACTGCGGGGCGATCCCGGCAGAGCTGCTGGAAAGCGAACTGTTCGGCCACGAGAAGGGCGCCTTTACCGGGGCGATCACCAGTCGTGCCGGGCGTTTCGAGCTGGCCAATGGCGGCACGCTGTTCCTTGACGAAATCGGCGACATGCCGCTGCCGATGCAGGTCAAGTTGCTGCGTGTGTTGCAGGAGCGCACCTTCGAGCGCGTGGGCAGCAACAAGACCCAGAGCGTGGACGTGCGCATCATTGCCGCCACCCACAAGAACCTCGAAAGCATGATCGAGGTTGGCAGCTTCCGCGAAGACCTGTACTACCGCCTCAACGTATTCCCCATCGAGATGGCCCCGCTGCGCGAGCGCGTGGAAGACATTCCGTTGCTGATGAACGAGCTGATCTCGCGCATGGAGCACGAAAAGCGCGGCTCCATTCGTTTCAACTCTGCCGCGATCATGTCGCTGTGCCGTCACGGCTGGCCGGGCAACGTGCGCGAGCTGGCGAACCTGGTGGAACGCATGGCGATCATGCATCCGTACGGGGTGATCGGCGTGGTCGAGCTGCCGAAGAAATTTCGCTACGTCGACGATGAAGACGAGCAGATGGACAGCCTGCGCAGTGACATGGAAGAGCGCGTGGCCATTAACGGTCATGCCCCGGACTTCGGTGCCACCGCCATGCTGCCGCCCGAAGGTCTTGACCTCAAGGACTACCTCGGCAACCTGGAACAAGGGTTGATCCAGCAGGCTCTGGACGACGCGCATGGCATCGTTGCCCGCGCCGCCGAGCGTCTGCGCATCCGCCGTACCACCCTGGTGGAGAAGATGCGCAAGTACGGTATGAGCCGCAAAGAAGGTGATGAACAGGCGGATGATTGACGCCTGTTTTTCAACTAGCTGATTTATAGGTAGATTTTTTTCGGCACGGGTATTGCTACAGCCCTCGCAACGTTCCGTTTAACTGACGGTCAGCCAAGCGAGAGAGCATCATGCCCCACGCCGCCCAACTATCTTCGGCCCCTGCCATCCAGGGGCTGGTTTCGCCTGTAGAACCGCCGACCCGCCAGGGCCTGGAACAAGCGTTCTCGCAGTTCAACCAGATGTCGAGCCAACTGACTGACTCCTACAGTCTGCTTGAGGCGCGGGTGTCCGAGCTTAAAGGCGAGCTGGCGGTGGTCAGTGCCCAGCGCATGCAGGAGCTGGCGGAAAAAGAACGCCTGGCCAACCGTCTGCAAAATCTTCTGGACCTGTTGCCCGGTGGCGTGATCGTCATCGACGACCAGGGCCGTGTGCGCGAAGCCAACCCGGCGGCCTGCGACCTGCTGGGCCTGCCGCTGGAAGGCGAGCTGTGGCGCCATGTCATCACCCGCTGCTTTGCGCCGCGAGAAGACGACGGCCACGAAGTCTCCCTCAAGGACGGGCGTCGCCTGTCTATCGCCACTCGCTCCCTGGACGCCGAGCCGGGCCAATTGGTGCTGCTCAATGACCTGACGCAAACCCGTCACCTGCAAGACCAGTTGGCCCGTCATGAGCGGCTGTCGTCGTTGGGCAGGATGGTCGCCTCGTTGGCGCATCAGATCCGCACCCCCTTGTCGGCGGCGTTGATCTACGCCAGTCATTTGACTGATGAGCAATTGCCTGTAGCCACTCAGCAACGATTTGCCGGGCGCCTCAAGGAGCGCTTGCATGAATTGGAGCACCAGGTGCGCGACATGCTGGTGTTTGCCCGCGGCGAATTGCCGCTGACCGACCGCGTCACGCCTGCCGGGTTGATGCAGGCCTTGCAAGCAGCGGCGGCGACCCATGTACAGGGCGCCAACCTGCGTTGGCAATGTGACAGCCACCAGGGCGAGTTGCTGTGCAACCGCGACACCCTGGTCGGCGCCTTGCTCAACCTGATCGAAAACGCCACCCAGGCCAGCGGCCCGGATGCACGCCTCAAAGTGCACCTCTACGCCCGCGAACAAACCCTGCGCCTGTGTATCAGCGACAGCGGCAGCGGCATCGACCCCCAGGTGCTGCAACGCCTGGGCGAGCCGTTTTTTACCACCAAGACCAACGGCACTGGCCTGGGCCTGACCGTGGTCAAGGCAGTGGCACGCGCCCATCAGGGAGAATTGCAGTTGCGCTCCCGGTTGGGGCGCGGCACCTGTGCATTGATGACCTTGCCGCTGTTTTCCAGCGCGGCGAGCGCGGAGTAAAAGGATTATGGCTATCAAGGTTTTATTGGTGGAAGACGATCGCGCCCTGCGTGAAGCATTGGCTGACACGCTGCTGTTGGCGGGCCATGACTACCGGGCGGTCGGCTCTGCCGAGGAGGCCTTGGCGGCGGTCGAGCAGGAAGCCTTCAGCCTGGTGGTCAGCGATGTGAACATGCCCGGCATGGACGGCCACCAGTTGCTCGGCCTGCTGCGTGCGCGCCAGCCGCAGCTGCCGGTACTGCTGATGACTGCCCATGGCGCCGTGGAGCGGGCGGTGGACGCCATGCGCCAGGGCGCGGCGGATTACCTGGTCAAACCGTTCGAGCCCAAGGCGCTGATCGAGCTGGTCGCCCGACATGCCCTGGGCGTGATGTCGGCGGGCGAGGGTGACGGCCCGATAGCCTTTGAACCGGCCAGCGCGCAATTGCTGGAACTGGCAGCGCGGGTGGCGCGCAGTGATTCCACTGTGCTGATTTCCGGCGAATCCGGCACCGGTAAAGAAGTGTTGGCACGCTACATCCACCAGCAGTCCAGCCGTGCCCAGCAACCGTTCATTGCGATCAACTGTGCGGCGATCCCCGACAACATGCTCGAAGCCACGTTGTTCGGCCATGAAAAGGGCTCGTTCACCGGCGCCATCGCGGCCCAGGCCGGCAAGTTCGAACAGGCCGACGGCGGTACCATCCTGCTCGACGAAATCTCGGAAATGCCCCTGGGCCTGCAAGCCAAGTTGCTGCGTGTGTTGCAGGAGCGTGAAGTGGAGCGCGTGGGGGCACGCAAGCCGATCCAGCTGGATATCCGCGTGGTTGCCACCACCAACCGCGACCTGGCCGGCGAAGTGGCGGCGGGGCGCTTCCGGGAGGACCTGTTCTACCGGCTCTCGGTGTTCCCCCTGGCCTGGCGCCCGTTGCGCGAGCGCCCGGCGGATATCATTCCGTTGGCCGAGCGCCTGCTGAACAACCACGTCAAAAAAATGAAGCATGCCCAGGCGCGGTTATCGCCGCAGGCTCAGGCGTGCCTGGTCAGCTATCCGTGGCCGGGCAACGTGCGCGAGCTGGACAATGCCATCCAGCGTGCGCTGATTTTGCAGCAGGGCGGGTTGATCCAGCCGCAGGATTTCTGCCTGGCCATGGGCAATGGTGCTGCGCCGTTGCCGAGCCTGGCCCCGGCTCCAGTGGTCGCCGAGGTTGAATCAGCTGGCGCCCTGGGTGATGACCTGCGTCGTCGCGAATTCCAGATGATCATCGACACCCTGCGCGCTGAGCGTGGCCGCCGCAAAGAAGCGGCCGAGCGCCTGGGCATCAGCCCGCGCACCTTGCGCTACAAGCTGGCGCAGATGCGCGATGCTGGTATGGATGTGGAAGCTTATCTTTTCGCCACATGACCGGTAACAAGTTCTACAAGCTTTGTCGCCTTTTCTTACGAGTTGCTCCAGAGCTGGCACCCTTGTTGCTACCACCCCTAGTAACCGCTGCGTAGTGTCAAAAAATTGCGGGTCGTCGGAGAGAGAAGGTCATGAGCCAGGGTATTGAGTTCAATCGGTTGATGTTGGATATGCGCGCCATGCAAATGGATGCCATGGCTCAACCGAAATCCGTCGCGCCAGCGCCGGAATTGGGCCAAAGCAGTTTTGCCGACATGCTCGGTCAGGCAATCAATAAAGTCAGTGATACCCAGCAGGCGTCCAGCCAGTTGGCCACTGCGTTCGAGATCGGTAAAAGCGGCGTGGACCTCACCGATGTGATGGTCGCCTCGCAAAAGGCCAGTGTGTCTTTCCAGGCCTTGACTCAAGTGCGTAACAAGCTGGTTCAGGCTTATCAAGACATCATGCAGATGCCGGTTTAAGGACGAGATTTAAGTCATGGCAGAAGCACTCTCCGACAACCTCCCCGCCAAGGCAGACGGCAAGCCGCCGTTGTTTGGCCTGTCGTTCCTGGAAAACCTCTCGCAAATGACCATGCTGCGTCAGGTAGGCCTGATGGTTGGCCTGGCGGCCAGCGTGGCGATTGGTTTTGCCGTGGTGTTGTGGTCGCAACAACCCGATTACCGCCCACTGTACGGCAGCCTGTCGGGCATGGATTCCAAGCAGATCATGGAAACCCTCGCCGCTGCCGACATCGCTTACACCGTGGAGCCCAACTCCGGCGCCTTGCTGGTCAAGTCTGATGACGTGGCCCGCGCACGGATGAAACTGGCCGCCGCTGGCGTTGCGCCGTCCGACAGCAATATCGGTTTCGAGATTCTCGACAAGGACCAGGGCCTGGGCACCAGCCAGTTCATGGAAGCCACCCGTTATCGCCGTGGCCTGGAAGGCGAACTGGCGCGCACCATCTCCAGCCTGAATAACGTCAAGGCTGCCCGTGTGCACCTGGCGATTCCGAAAAGCTCGGTGTTCGTGCGTGACGAACGCAAGCCCAGCGCTTCGGTACTGGTCGAACTGTTTGCCGGCCGCTCCCTGGAGCCTGGCCAGGTGCTGGCGATCGTCAACCTGGTGGCCACCAGCGTTCCCGAATTGAGCAAGTCGCAAATCACGGTGGTTGACCAGAAGGGCAACCTGCTCTCCGACATGGCCGAAAACTCCGCGCTGACCCAGGCCGGCAAGCAATTTGACTACAGCCGCCGCATGGAAAGCATGCTCACCCAGCGCGTGCACAACATTCTGCAACCGGTGCTGGGTAACGACCGCTACAAGGCTGAAGTGTCCGCCGACGTGGACTTCAGCGCTGTCGAATCGACCTCGGAGCAGTTCAACCCCGACCAGCCGGCGCTGCGCAGCGAGCAGTCCACCAGCGAGCAGCGCACCGCCGCCAATGGCCCGCAAGGTGTGCCGGGGGCCTTGAGCAACCAACCACCGTCGGCCGCCTCGGCACCGCAGACCACCGGTGGCGCCGCCGCCACCGCTGGCGCGATCCAGCCTGGCCAGCCGCTGCTGGATGCCAACGGCCAGCAGATCATGGACCCGGCCACCGGCCAGCCGATGCTTGCGCCGTATCCTGCGGACAAGCGTAACCAGTCCACCAAGAACTTCGAACTCGATCGCTCTATCAGCCACACCAAGCAGCAACAGGGCAAGATCAATCGCCTGTCGGTGTCGGTGGTGGTCGATGACCAGGTCAAGGTCAACCCAGCCGATGGCGCCGTGACCCGCGCGCCCTGGACCGCCGACGAATTGGCGCGCTTCACCCGCCTGGTACAGGACGCTGTCGGCTTCGATGCCAGCCGTGGCGACAGCGTCAGTGTGATCAACATGCCGTTCTCCGCCGAGCGCGCTGAAGTGATCAGCGACCCTGCGTTCTACACCCAGCCGTGGTTCTGGGACATCGTCAAGCAAGTGCTGGGGGTGTTGTTCATCCTGGTGCTGGTGTTTGGTGTACTGCGCCCGGTGCTCAACAACATTACCGGTGGCGGCAAGAAGCAACTGGCGCTGGCCGGTGGCGACGTCGAGTTGGGTGGCATGGGCGGCCTGGATGGCGAACTGGCCAACGACCGCGTCAGCCTTGGCGGCCCGCAAAGCATCCTGTTGCCAAGCCCGAGCGAAGGCTATGACGCTCAGTTGAACGCAATCAAGAGTCTGGTGGCAGAAGACCCGGGCCGTGTGGCCCAGGTCGTGAAAGAGTGGATTAACGCTGATGAATGATCGAGCCGCTGTGGCCAAGCTCTCCCGGGTCGACAAAGCCGCCGTGTTGCTGCTGTCCCTGGGTGAAACCGACGCTGCCCAAGTGCTGCGCCACATGGGGCCCAAAGAGGTCCAGCGTGTCGGCGTGGCGATGGCGCAGATGCGCAATGTGCACCGCGAGCAAGTCGAGCAGGTGATGAGCGAGTTCGTCGAGATCGTCGGCGACCAGACCAGCCTGGGCGTCGGTTCCGACAGCTACATTCGCAAGATGCTCACCTCGGCGCTGGGCGAAGACAAGGCCAATGGCCTGATCGACCGCATCCTGCTGGGCGGCAACACCAGTGGCCTGGACAGCCTCAAGTGGATGGAACCCCGTGCGGTCGCCGACGTGATCCGCTACGAGCACCCGCAGATCCAGGCGATCGTTGTGGCTTACCTGGACCCGGACCAGGCCGGTGAAGTGCTTGGCCACTTCGACCACAAAGTGCGCCTGGACATCATCCTGCGCGTGTCATCGCTCAACACCGTACAACCGGCGGCCCTCAAGGAACTCAACACGATTCTGGAGAAGCAGTTCTCCGGCAACTCGAATGCCTCGCGCACCACCCTGGGTGGCATCAAGCGTGCGGCCGACATCATGAACTTCCTCGACAGCTCGGTCGAAGGCCAACTGATGGACTCGATCCGCGAGATCGACGACACCCTGTCCGGCCAGATCGAAGACCTGATGTTCGTCTTCAACAACCTTGCCGATGTCGACGACCGTGGCATCCAGGCGCTGTTGCGCGAAGTCTCCTCCGACGTGTTGGTGCTGGCCCTCAAGGGCTCGGACGAAAACGTCAAAGAGAAAATCTTCAAGAACATGTCCAAGCGTGCGTCCGAACTGTTGCGCGACGACCTGGAAGCCAAGGGCCCGGTGCGCGTCAGCGATGTAGAAACCGCGCAGAAGGAAATCCTCACCATTGCCCGCCGTATGGCCGAAGCCGGAGAAATCGTTCTCGGCGGGAAGGGCGGCGAAGAAATGATCTAAGGCGCCTTGCATGTCGAACAAAGATGAGACGCCCAGCGATCTGATTCGCGCGCGGGATGTCGGCGGGTTCGATATCTGGTCGTTGCCCAGCTTCGACCCCCATGTGCCGGAGCCCGAGCCTGAGCCGGTCGAAGAGCTTCCGGTGGAAATGGAAGAAGTGCCGCTGGATGAAGTCCAGCCACTGACCCTCGAAGAACTTGAAGCCATCCGCCAGGAAGCCTACAACGAAGGCTTTGCGGCGGGCGAGAAAGACGGTTTTCGCAGCACCACCCTCAAGGTCCGCCAGGAAGCCGAGGCAGCGCTGGGCACCCAGCTGGCCAGCCTGGAACGCCTGATGGGCAACCTGTTCGACCCGATTGCCGAGCAGGACACCCAACTGGAAAAATCCATGGTCGGCCTGGTGCAGCACATTGCCCGCCAGGTGATCCAGCGCGAGTTGGTGCTGGACTCCAGCCAGATCGAAAGCGTGATGCGTGAAGCCCTCAAGTTGCTGCCCCTGGGCGTCGGCAATGTGCGGCTGTACATCAACCCGCAGGATTTCGAGCAGGTCAAAGCCCTGCGCGAGCGCCATGAAGAAACCTGGCGCATCGTCGAGGACGCTTCGTTGCAACCCGGTGGGTGTCGTGTCGAAACCGAGCACAGCCGCATCGATGCCACGGTGGAAACCCGCATCAGCCAGATCATGGCCAAATTGTTGGATCAACTGCATGAGCAAGCCCTGCATCCGGCAGCGCCTGACGTGAGCGTTGACCTGGACGCTCCCGATGCGCCTTGATCGCACCAGCTTTGCCAAGCGCCTGAGCAGCTACGCCGAGGCAACCGAATTGCCCGGCCAGCCGATCCTTGAAGGGCGCTTGTTGCGCATGGTCGGCCTGACCCTTGAAGCCGAGGGCTTGCGCGCTGCCATGGGCAGCCGTTGCCTGGTGATCAATGACGACAGCTACCACCCGGTGCAGGTCGAAGCGGAAGTGATGGGCTTTTCCGGCAACAAGATTTTCCTGATGCCGGTGGGCAGCCTGGCCGGTATCGCCCCGGGTGCTCGCGTGGTACCGCTGGCCGACACTGGCCGCCTGCCCATGGGCATGAGTATGCTCGGCCGCGTACTCGACGGCGCCGGGCGTGCGCTGGATGGCAAGGGTGGCATGAAGGCCGAAGACTGGGTGCCGATGGACGGCCCCACCATCAATCCGCTCAACCGCAACCCCATCAGCGTGCCGCTGGACGTGGGCATTCGCAGCATCAACGGTTTATTGACGGTCGGCCGCGGCCAGCGCCTGGGCCTGTTCGCCGGTACCGGCGTGGGTAAGTCGGTGTTGCTGGGCATGATGACGCGCTTTACCGAGGCCGACATCATCGTGGTCGGGCTGATCGGTGAGCGGGGCCGTGAGGTCAAGGAGTTCATCGAGCACAGTCTCGGTGAAGAAGGGCTCAAGCGCTCGGTGGTGGTGGCGTCGCCTGCGGACGATGCGCCACTGATGCGCCTGCGCGCAGCCATGTACTGCACACGCATCGCCGAGTATTTCCGTGACAAGGGCAAGAATGTGCTGCTGCTGATGGATTCGCTCACGCGTTTCGCCCAGGCCCAGCGGGAAATCGCCTTGGCCATTGGTGAGCCACCGGCCACCAAAGGCTATCCGCCGTCGGTCTTCGCCAAACTGCCCAAGCTGGTGGAGCGCGCCGGTAATGCCGAGGCCGGCGGTGGCTCGATCACTGCGTTTTATACCGTGTTGTCCGAAGGCGACGACCAGCAAGATCCGATTGCCGACTCGGCGCGGGGCGTGCTCGACGGCCACATTGTGCTGTCGCGACGCCTGGCAGAAGAAGGGCACTACCCGGCCATCGACATCGAAGCGTCCATCAGCCGGGTGATGCCGGCGGTGGTCACCCCTGAGCATATGGCCCGTGCGCAGCAGTTCAAGCAACTGTGGTCGCGTTACCAGCAGAGCCGCGACCTGATCAGCGTCGGCGCCTATGTGGCCGGCGGCGATCGCGACACCGACCTGGCCATTGCCTTGCAACCACAGCTGGTGAACTACCTGCGCCAGGGCCTCAACGACAAGATCAGCATGGGCGAAAGCGAAGCGCATCTGCAGTCCATCTTCGCCCCCGCGCCAGGCGGTTAAGCCATGGCCAACAGCCGCGCCGCGCGCCTGGCCCCGGTGGTGGAAATGGCCGAAAAGGCCGAGAAAACCGCCGTGCAACGCCTGGGTTACTTTCAAGGCCAGGTGCGCCTGGCAGAGAGCAAGCTGGGCGACCTGGAGCGCTTTCGCCTGGAGTACCAACAACAGTGGATCGAGCGCGGCAGCAAGGGCGTGTCGGGCCAGTGGTTGATGGGGTATCAGGGCTTTCTCAATCAGCTTGAAACAGCCGTCGGCCAACAGCGCCAGAGCCTGGCCTGGCACCAGAACAACCTCGATAAAGCCCGGGAAAGCTGGCAGCAGGCGTTTGCCCGCGTGGAAGGTTTGCGCAAGCTGGTGCAGCGCTATATCGACGAAGCGCGGGCGATTGAAGATAAGCGCGAGCAAAAGCTGCTTGATGAATTGTCCCAACGCCTGCCCCGCCAGGAACAATTCTAACTAACGACGCAGGATAGATGTGTTGCTCAGATCCGGTTCGCCTGCTAAACCTTGTTGCACAGTGCCAATGACAAGGAAGCAGTCACATGTCAATCGAGTCCGATGTATCCCTGGATGGGAAGAAGTTGACGATCGCAATCAAGGGCCGGTTCGATTTCGGCAGCCACCAGGCGTTTCGGGACGCCTATGAGCGTTTCTACAAGGTGCCCGAGACCTATATTGTCGATCTCAAGGAGGCCACCTACATGGACAGTTCAGCCCTGGGTATGCTCCTGTTGCTACGTGATCATGCTGGCGGTGATGACGCCGAGGTCCGTGTGACGAACAGCAACCCCGACGTGCGCAAGATCCTCGCCATTTCCAACTTCGACAAACTGTTCGATATCAGTTGAGCGCCTTGGCCCCGGTCCTTGAGGCGCTGACTATCCTGATCGCCGAAGACAGCGCCGCCGATCGGCTGTTGCTGTCGACCATCATCCGTCGCCAGGGCCATCAGGTGCTGACTGCCAGCAACGGTGCCGAGGCGGTGGAGATCTTCCGTCATGAGCGCCCGCAACTGGTGCTGATGGATGCGCTGATGCCGGTGATGGACGGCTTTGAAGCCGCCCGGCAGATCAAGCAGTTGGCGGGGGAGGCGCTGGTGCCGATCATCTTCCTCACCTCCCTGCGCGAAAGCGAAGCGCTGGCCCAATGCCTGGACGCCGGCGGCGACGACTTCTTGCCCAAACCTTACAACCCCCTGATATTGGCAGCGAAGATCAACGCCATGGATCGCCTGCGCCGCCTGCAGGCCACGGTCTTGCAACAACGCGACCTGATCGCCAGGCACCACGAGCACCTGATGCATGAGCAGCGGGCAGCCAAGGCGGTGTTCGACAAGGTTGCCCACTCCGGCTGTATCAATGCCGCACCCAATATCCGCTACCTGCAATCGCCCTATGCCTTGTTCAACGGTGATTTGCTGCTGGCGGCCTACACGCCGTCCGGTGACATGCACGTGCTGCTCGGCGATTTCACCGGCCATGGCTTGCCGGCCGCCATTGGCGCCATGCCGTTGGCCGAAGTGTTCTACGGCATGACCGCCAAGGGCTACGGCCTTACGCAGACCTTGCGGGAGATGAACGCCAAGCTCAAGCGCATCCTGCCGGTGGACATGTTCTGTTGCGCCACCTTGTTGTGCCTGAGCGCCCAGCGGCGTGCGGTTGAGGTGTGGAACGGCGGTATGCCCGAAGGCTATGTGCATGAAGTCGCCACTGGCAAGCGCACGCCGCTGATGTCGCGGCATCTGCCCCTGGGCGTGCTATCGGCGGAAAGCTTCGATGACAGCACCGAGGTCTGGCCCATGGCCTTGGGCGATCGGGTGTTCCTGCTCTCCGATGGCGTGCTGGATACGGCTGACGCCAATGATCAACTGTTCGGCGCCGAGCGGTTGCAACAGGTGTTCGCTGCCAACCGCGAGCCTGACCGCCTGTTTGAGGATATCGAGCACGCCCTGGCTGCATTTCGGGGGCTGGCGCGCGATGACGTCAGCATGGTCGAGATCACCCTGCTGTCCGGCCAGGCGCTGCGAGTGGCCGAGCCGATGTATGCCGACAGCGGCCAGTCGTGCCCGCTGGATTGGTCGGTGGGTTTCGAGTTTCGCGCCCAGACGCTGCAGCGCTACAACCCGCTGCCGTACCTGCTGCAACTGCTGCTGGAGATCCATGGGTTGCGCGAGCAGAGCGGCGCGCTCTACAGCGTGATGGCGGAGTTGTATTCCAATGCCCTGGAACATGGTGTGCTGGGCCTGGACTCACGGCTCAAGCGCGATGCGCAAGGGTTTGCGCAGTATTATCATCAGCGCAATGAGCGTCTGGCGCAGCTGAGCAGTGGCTACGTGCGCGTGCATGTGCAGGTGGTACCGACCGACAAGGGCGGCAAGATGACCCTGTGCATTGAAGACAGCGGGCCGGGTTTTGATGTCGAACAGGAGCTGGCGCGGCCCCTGGAAGTTGACCGTCTGTCTGGCCGAGGGCTGAACCTGGTGCGTCAACTGAGCAGCGCTGTACGCTGGTCCGAGGGCGGGCGCCGTGTCTGCGTGGAGTTTTGCTGGGAAGCTCTGGCATAATCCGCTGATTCTTGATCAAGGAGCGAGCAAGTGGCTGAGATTCATCTGGACCCCGACGTGTTGTCGGGTTTGCAGGACGTCATGGAGGGTGAGTATCCCAAACTGCTCGACACCTTCCTCGATGACTCGCAAAAGCGCATCAAAGCGCTGCGCGACGCGCGCGACGATGCCAAGGCATTGGGACAGATTGCGCACAGTTTCAAAGGCAGCAGTGGCAACCTTGGGGCGGTGCGGCTGGCGCAGCTGTGTCAGCGCCTGGAGGCTGAGTCCGTCAAGCCATCATCGGATCTGGGCGAATTGGTTGACCAGATCGATCATGAGTTCGCGTTGGTCCGGCCGCTGTATGAGTCGGAGCGCCAACGTTCAGTTTCTGAATCATCGCGCTAAACCTGGCCCGACTCTTGCTCTATCTCCACAGACTGCATCCCCGACCCCATGCAGTGGAGAACCTTACCCATGCCAGTCGCCCCCAATTCGCTCCTTCAGGCTGCCCCTGCGGCCAAGCCGTCAGCGCCTGCCGCTAACCCGCCGGTAGTGGTTGCGGCCCCGCGAGACAAGGGCGCAGGCTTTGCTCAAGTGTTTGCCAAGCAGGGCTCCAAGCCGACGCTGAAGGGCGACGACACCGCCAGTAAAGTCACGCGTGACAAGCCTTCCGATACCGGCGCCAAACCGGCTGCCGGCAGCGACAAGCCTGCCGCCAGCAAGCCGGCGGTTGCCGATAGCGGCAATCCCTTGCCTGCCAAGCCGTCGGCCAAGGCCGATGACAGCACTGGCGCCGAGGGCGATAAACCCAGCGATTCAGCCCTGGCGCAACCACCTGCGGTAGACCCTGTTGTCGACCCCGCGGTAATCGCCGCCGCGATGCCGGTGGCGGTGCCCGTACAAGTGTCGGCGGTTGACGAGGACGCCAAGGCCCAACCGGTGGTCGCCGTGGTCGATGAGGCCCAGCAGCCGGCTTTCGACCCGCAGGCTGATCCCCTGGATGCGATGCCGGCTGTACGCCTGGCGATGGAGCAGGGTGGGCACGTGTCGGCCAGCAGCCAGACGCCGCAGAAAAGCGCAGCCGCCCCTACGGATCAACCGACCGCTGCGCAAAGCTTTGCCGCTGGCCTGGCCACGATGGTCGACCAGCAAACCACCAAGGACAGCACCGATCAGGGTGGCGACAAGGCGTTTGGCGCGTTGATCGATGACGGCCTCAAGGACCTCAAGAACGCCAGCAGCGACACCCGCGTGGACGATTTCGCCAACCGCCTCGCCGCGCTGACCCAGGCCGCCACGCCCAAAACCGCCAACGCCTTGCCGCCGGTTGCCAATGCACCGCTGGCCATGCACCAGAGCGGCTGGACCGAAGAGGTCGTCAACCGCGTGATGTACCTCTCCAGCGCCAACCTCAAGTCGGCCGAGATCCAGTTGCAGCCGGCCGAGCTTGGGCGTCTGGATATCAAGGTCAACATGACGGCGGACCAGCAGGCCCAGGTCAATTTCATGAGCGGCCATGCCGTGGTGCGTGAAGCGCTGGAAAGCCAGTCTGGCCGCTTGCGTGAGATGTTTGCCCAGCAGGGGATGGGGCAGGTGGATGTGAATGTGTCCGACCAGTCCCGTGGCCAGGAGCAGCAGCAACAGCAGGGCCAGGCGCGGGGCGTCAGCGGCAGCGGCAGGCGTGCTGACAGCGGCGACGCTGGTGGCCCTGTGGACGTGGCCGAAGTGGCGGGGCGCGTGAGCCAGAGCGTGATCGGCTCCAGCGCGGTCGACTACTACGCCTGACTTCCTGTCCAAACCCGGTCAGTGTGGGAGCTGGCTTGCCTGCGATGGCGGTGTATCAGTGACATATATGTGAACTGACCCACCGCCATCGCAGGCAAGCCAGCTCCCACATTTGATTTGGGTTGCCTTCGCGCCAGACAACTCTGGCATAACACTTGCTCTTGCCTTCCCGTAGATCTATGAATCCCCGAATAGTGACGGATTATTGGCATGGCGAAGAGCGACGACGCAGCAACTCCCCCCGCAGCAGGCAAAGGCAAGCTCAAGCTGATCCTGTTGATTGTGCTGGGCCTGCTTTTGGCTATCGGTGCCTCGATTGGCGGCACCTGGTACATCATGCACAGCAGTGCAAGCAAGCCGGCACCCGCCGCCGACGCCGCCACCAACGTCAAGCAACCGGCAATCTTCGAACAGATGCTTCCGGCGTTTGTTGCCAATTACAACGTCAACGGTCGTCAGCGCTACCTGCAAGTGAGCATTACCCTGCTGGCGCGCAACCAGGCGGATCTGGATGCCCTCAAGGTGCATATGCCGGTGATCCGCAACAACCTGGTGATGCTGTTTTCCGGGCAGGCCTTCGACAGCCTGGCCACCCCGGTCGGCCAGGAAATGCTACGCCAGAAGGTCACTGCCAGCGTGCAGGAAGTGGCCCAGAAAGAACTCGGCAAAGTCGTGGTCGAGCAGGCGCTCTTCACTAACTTCGTATTGCAGTAGGATCACGACATGGCCGTGCAAGACCTGCTGTCCCAGGATGAAATCGACGCGCTGTTGCACGGCGTGGACGATGGTCTGGTACAGACCGAAATGGCTGCCGAACCCGGCAGCGTCAAAAGTTATGACCTGACCAGCCAGGATCGCATCGTCCGTGGACGCATGCCGACCCTGGAAATGATCAACGAACGTTTCGCCCGCTACACCCGTATCAGCATGTTCAACATGCTGCGCCGCTCGGCGGACGTGGCGGTGGGCGGCGTGCAGGTGATGAAGTTCGGTGAATACGTGCACTCGCTGTACGTGCCCACCAGCCTCAACCTGGTCAAGATCAAGCCGCTGCGCGGCACTGCGCTGTTCATCCTCGACGCCAAACTGGTGTTCAAGCTAGTGGACAACTTCTTCGGTGGCGACGGCCGTCACGCCAAGATCGAAGGGCGTGAATTCACCCCCACCGAACTGCGTGTCGTGCGCATGGTGCTGGAGCAAGCCTTCATCGACTTGAAGGAAGCCTGGCAGGCGATCATGGAAGTCAATTTCGAGTACATCAATTCGGAAGTGAACCCGGCCATGGCCAACATCGTCGGCCCCAGCGAGGCGATTGTGGTGTCGACTTTCCACATCGAGCTCGATGGCGGTGGCGGTGACCTGCACGTGACTATGCCGTACTCGATGATCGAGCCGGTGCGCGAAATGCTCGACGCCGGTTTCCAGTCCGACCTCGACGATCAGGACGAGCGCTGGGTCAAGGCCCTGCGTGAAGACCTGCTGGACGTCGACGTGCCGCTGAGCGCCACCGTCGCCCGTCGGCAGTTGCGCCTGCGCGACATTTTGCACATGCAGCCCGGGGATGTGATCCCTGTCGACCTGCCGGAAGAACTGATCATGCGCGCCAATGGCGTGCCGTCGTTCAAGGTCAAGCTCGGTTCCCACAAAGGCAACCTGGCGTTGCAAGTGGTTGAGCCAATCAACCGACGCTGATTCAACCCTAATTCATGATTGTTTGCTGCGCCGAGGACATGTAATGGCTACCGAACACGAAAACACTTCCGCCGAAGACCAGGCCCTGGCTGACGAGTGGGCCGCGGCCCTGGAAGAAACCGGCGATGTCGGCCAGGACGACATCGACGCACTGCTGGCCGCCGACGCCGCCACTGCGCCTGCCGGCAAGCGCCTGCCGATGGAAGAATTTGGCAGCGTGCCGAAGAACAACGAGCCGGTGACCCTCGACGGTCCGAACCTGGATGTGATTCTTGACATCCCCGTGTCGATTTCCATGGAAGTGGGCAGCACCGAAATCAATATTCGCAACTTGCTGCAACTCAACCAGGGCTCGGTGATCGAGTTGGACCGCCTGGCCGGTGAGCCACTGGACGTGCTGGTCAACGGCACGCTGATCGCCCACGGCGAAGTGGTGGTGGTCAATGAGAAGTTCGGCATCCGCCTGACGGACGTGATCAGCCCGAGCGAACGCATCAAGAAGTTGCGCTGAGATGAAGTACTCGATGGCGGGACTGTTGCTGGCGCTGCCATTGAGCGCCTGGGCGGTGGAACCGGTCGCGCAAGCGGCTGCGGCACCGGTGGTCGGCAGCGTCGGCGGGCAATTGACGCAGCTGGTGCTGGGCCTGTTGCTGGTGATCGGCTTGATCTTTGTGCTGGCCTGGCTGATGCGCCGCGTACAGCGCATCGGCCCGGGCAATGGCCAGGTGATCGAACTGGTCGGTTCGCGCGCCCTCGGCCCGCGTGATCGGCTGGTGCTGGTGCAAGTCGGCGAGGAGCAGATCCTGCTTGGCATCACGCCCGGGCGCATCACCCCGCTGCATGTACTCAAGACCCCGGTGGACGCGGCCAAGACCGAGACCGCCACGCCAGAATTCGCCCAGCGCCTGATGGAGTTGCTGGGCAAGGATCAGAAGGATAAGAAGTAATGCGCGTTTTGCTGACGCTCATGCTGTTGCTGGCCGCGCCGCTGGCCCTGGGCGCCGACCCGTTGTCGATCCCGGCGATCACCCTGGGCACCAACGCGGCCGGCGCGCAGGAATATTCGGTCAGTTTGCAGATCCTGCTGATCATGACCGCGCTGAGTTTTATCCCGGCGTTCGTGATGTTGATGACCAGCTTTACGCGGATCATCATCGTGTTCTCGATCCTGCGCCAGGCCCTGGGCCTGCAACAGACGCCGTCGAACCAGATCCTCACCGGCATGGCCTTGTTCCTGACGCTGTTCATCATGGCGCCGGTGTTCGACAAGGTGAACCAGCAAGCCCTGCAACCCTACCTCGCGGAAAAACTCAACGCCCAGGACGCCATCGACAAAGCCCAGGGCCCGATCAAGGACTTCATGTTGTCGCAAACCCGCTCCAGCGACCTTGAGCTGTTCATGCGCCTGTCCAAGCGTACCGACATCGCCACCCCGGACCAGGCACCCTTGACCATTCTGGTGCCGGCGTTCGTCACCTCCGAATTGAAGACCGCGTTCCAGATCGGCTTCATGATCTTTATCCCGTTTTTGATCATCGACCTGGTGGTGGCGAGCGTGCTGATGGCCATGGGTATGATGATGCTGTCGCCGTTGATCATCTCGTTGCCGTTCAAGATCATGCTGTTTGTGCTGGTGGACGGCTGGGCGCTGATTATTGGCACCCTGGCCGGCAGTTTCGGAGGGGTATAGGGCCATGACCCCAGAAGTCGCCGTCGACCTGTTCCGCGAAGCACTGTGGCTGACCACCCTGATGGTCGCCGTGCTGGTGGTACCGAGCCTGTTGGTCGGCCTGCTGGTGGCGATGTTCCAGGCGGCCACCCAGATCAACGAACAAACCCTGAGCTTCCTGCCGCGCCTGCTGGTGATGCTGGTGACCCTGATCGTCGCCGGCCCTTGGCTGGTGCAAACCTTCATGGAATACATCCTGCAGTTGTACGGCAGTATTCCGCAGTTGATCGGCTGAGCCGATGCAGTCCTTGCTGGCGTTGACCGACACTCAGATCAGCACCTGGGTGGCCTCGTTCATCCTGCCGTTGTTTCGCGTCACGGCGATGTTGATGGCTATGCCGGTGTTCGGCACCACCCTGGTTCCGCGTCGCGTGCGTTTGTACTTTGCCGTGGCGATCACCGTGGTGATCGTGCCGGGCCTGCCACCGATGCCGCCGGTCAACGCGCTGGACCTCAGCGCCTTGCTACTGATCGCCGAACAGATCCTGATCGGCGCCATGTTGGGGTTTTCCCTGACCTTGTTCTTCCAAGCCTTCGTGGTGGCCGGGCAAATCATCTCGATCCAGATGGGCATGGGCTTCGCCTCCATGGTCGACCCCACCAACGGCGTGTCGGCGGCAGTGATCGGGCAGTTTTTGACCATGTTGGTAACCTTGCTGTTCCTGGCCATGAACGGTCACCTGGTGGCGTTCGAGGTGCTGACCGAGAGCTTCACCACCTTGCCGGTGGGCGCAGGCTTGGTGGTCAACCACTTCTGGGAACTGGTGGGGCGCCTCGGTTGGGTACTCGGCGCGGCGCTGTTGCTGGTGTTGCCGGCGATCACGGCGCTGCTGGTGGTCAATATCGCGTTTGGTGTGATGACCCGTGCGGCGCCGCAACTGAACATCTTCTCGATTGGTTTCCCGCTGACCCTGGTGTTGGGCATGGGGATTTTCTGGGTCGGCCTGGCCGACATTCTCAATCAGTATCAACCGCTGGCCACCGATGCCCTGCAGTTCTTACGTGATCTGGCACGGGCGCGCTGAGCCATGGCCGAAAGCGAGAGTGGTCAGGACAAAACAGAAGACCCCACGGAGAAACGTAAAAAGGACTCCAGGGAAAAGGGCGAGATTGCACGCTCCAAAGAGCTCAACACCTTTGCCACCATGATCGCCGGTGCCGGTGCCTTGCTGATCTACGGCGGGGGCCTGGCGCTGGACTTGCTGGAGATGATGAAACACAACTTCAGCTTGCCCCGCGAAGTGCTGCTCAACCCCGACGCCATGGGCCAGTACCTGCTGCACTCAGGCAAAATCGCCCTATTGGCGGTGCAACCGATCTTGATCACCTTGCTGCTCGCCGCGCTGATCGGCCCCGTTGCCCTCGGCGGCTGGTTGTTTGCCGCGGGCAGCATGGCGCCCAAGTTCAGCCGCATGAACCCGGGCGCGGGGCTCAAGCGCATGTTCTCCGCCAAGGCCCTGATTGAATTGCTCAAGGCCCTGGCCAAGTTTTTCCTGATTCTGTTCGTGGCGCTGGCGGTGTTGTCGTCCGACATCGACGACTTGCTGCGCATCGCCCATGAGCCGCTGGAGTCGGCGATCATCCACAGCGTGCAGGTGGTGGGCTGGAGCGCGCTGTGGATGGCCCTCGGGCTGATCCTGATCGCTGCTGTGGATGCGCCGATCCAGCTGTGGGAAAGCCACAAGAAACTGCTGATGACCAAGCAGGAAGTGCGTGACGAACACAAGGATCAGGAAGGCCGGCCCGAGGTCAAGCAACGCATTCGTCAACTGCAGCGCGAAATGTCCCAGCGCAAGATGATGGCTTCGGTACCCGACGCCGACGTGATCATCACCAACCCGACGCACTACGCCGTGGCCCTCAAGTACGACCCCGAGAAGGGTGGTGCGCCGATGTTGCTGGCCAAGGGCAGCGACTTCACCGCCCTGAAAATCCGCGAAATCGCCGTGGCCAACGACATTCTGCTGCTGGAATCGCCGGCGCTGGCGCGCTCGATTTTCTATTCCACCGACCTCGATCAGGAAATCCCCGCCGGGTTGTACCTGGCCGTGGCACAGGTACTGGCCTACGTTTACCAAATCCGCCAATACCGCGCCGGCAAGGGCAAGCGGCCTGATCCGCTCAAGGATTTGCCGATACCGCCGGATTTGCGCCGCGACACCTGATTCTTCTTTGACCTGTCAACTTTGACAGTAGCCGTTACGCCGCCTTCACTGTTTGATACAGCGATGAGCCGCGCAGCCATGCGCGGCTCGGGAGGCGGTGATGGATAGGGGCACGGTCAGGTGGTTCGATGCGGTCAAGGGCATTGGTTTTATTGCTCGGGATCGGGATGGCAATGCGGTTGCCGTCCAATCGACGAATGTCGAATGCGCTGAAGTCCAGCAAGCGCCTGCCAAGCAGCGCAAACCGCGCAAACGCAAAAGATCAACGGATGCATGATCTGCAACGTTGCCATGCCTATCACCCATTGAAAGCCTGCGTCTACCTGTCAACTCTGACAGTAGCCAAAGGGCGCTGCCCGCTGTTTTATTACCCACCATGCACTGCGCGTATGTAGTAACGAGATGCAGGGAGAGCGGTTGTGAAGATGGCTACGGGTACGGTCAGGTACTACGTCTGGCTCAGGGGCGATTGGGTGATCAAGCCCGATGGCGGGGGAGAGGATGTGTTTATCAATGGCAGAGACTGGCGTTGCACTGCGCTGTGGTTTGGCAAGCGCATGGAGTTCCAAATGGTCCATCGACCCGAGGGTATTTATGCCTTGCCCGTCAAACTGTGCAACCCAGGTGAACCGGGTCTCAAGTGAAGTGTAGGGAGAATGGCAATGACAACTGGCACGGTGAAGTGGTTTAACGCGGAGAAGGGGTTTGGTTTTATTACTCCGGATGATGGGACTCCCGATGTGTTTGCCCATTACTCGGCAATTGCGACGCAGGGGTACAAATCTTTGGATGAAAACCAAAAAGTAGAGTTTGACGTCACACAAGGTCCAAAAGGCCCACAGGCTGAGAATATACGGCCAGTTTAGAAACTGAATCACAGGTGGGAGCTGGCTTGCCTGCGATGGCTGACTCACAGCCAATATCCCAGTGGCTGACACACCGCAATCGCAGGCAAGCCAGCTCCCACCCTTGTCCGTATTATCCGCTGCTTGCTTTGCCCGCCATTGCGGCGCCAAGGTGCACACGATCAGCCAGTAACTGCGCCAGTTCGATCAACTGCGCAACACCGAGCAATTCCTCTCGTTTCGAACCTTCCAGGTCAAAGGCCAGGTCGCAGCTCAAGGCATTGGCCGAGGCGAGGGTTTCGCTGAGGTTGACCAGCTGGCCTTCGGTGCTGATGCCGTCGGCTACGGTAAACAGCCGGACGGGGGGATTTGGGGTGGGTTTGATCATTGTAAAGCTCCTTACGAAAGTGGAGCCGCCACTGATCGCCGCGACGCGATGGAGGGTGGCAGCTGTACGCAGGTTCGCGGACCGGTGAAGGAGCAACCCGGCATACCCGAAGGTATCCCGCGCACAGCCGCCATAGCGCCGCACAGTAGACGATAAAAAACCGCTTACTGAAAGGGAGATGGTGCTTTTGCTCCGTTGTGAACCGGGCCGCGACGCCCGTCCGCTGTGTTTGCAGCGGTGTACGGAGACTAGAGATCACATTTCCTAGGGGCAACCCCAAATCCTTGTCGGAAATTTCCCTGGCAGTACTGACGGCACACAGCCGCACAGATCCAAATGTGGGAGCTGGCTTGCCTGCGATAGCTGACTCACAGCCAATACCTCAGAGACTGACACACCGCCATCGCAGGCAAGCCAGCTCCCACACCTGGCCTGTTTTTTACTTCGACAAGCTCGGTCGGTTGTCTAGCCGTCACGGCTGTGCAAACCTCGGAATTCATTAATGACCTGTCAACTTTGACAGTAGGCACCGCCACGAAATCGCGATTTGATAGGGCTTAGAGGGTGACCTCGCGATCAATATTGTTGAGAGTGAAGGAGTTTCTAATGAGCATGACAACTTATTACGGCGATCTAGGGTGTGAGGATATAACGGTAGGTGATGGTCCCGAAGGAAAAGCGGGCCAAACGGTCGAGGTTCATTACACGGGTTGGCTTTGGGAAGATGGAAATAAGGGCGCTAAGTTTGACTCAAGCCGTGATAGGGGCGATCCATTCAGATTTGAAGTCGGTATGGGTCAGGTTATCAAGGGGTTGGATGAGGGAATTCAAGGAATGAGGGTCGGCGGGCAACGAACCTTGACCATCCCACCTGATCTTGCTTACGGGGTACGTGGCGGCGGAGGAGTAATTCCGCCAAATGCAACACTTATCTTTGATGTGGAACTGCTTGGCATTAATAACTAGTGCTCCGTCATCTTGGATCGTTCCCGCACCGCGGTCCGGGAACGATCTATTAGCTGACTTTTGATCGTTCCCACGTTCCCGCGTGAATTGCCGCCATTGATCGCCGCGACGCCCGACCGCTGCGTTTGCAGCGATATACGGTAACTTGAGATCACATTCCTAGGGGCTTGCCCAATGCAAGTCAGTTAAGGCTTTTTGTAGGAGCGAGCTTGCTCGCGAACAACTTGCAGGCGCCGCGTTTATTCAAGAAGCCCGCGTTATCGTCGACGTTTTTCGCGAGCAAGCTCGCTCCTACAGAGGGCAATGCCACATTTGAACCGTGTTATCCGCTGCTTGCGGCGCTCGTTATTCCGGCGCCAAGGTGCAGGCGATCAGCCAGTAATTGCGCCAGTTCGATCAACTGCGCAACGCCGAGCAATTCTTCTCGTTTCGAACCTTCCAGGTCAAAGGCCAGGTCGCAGCTCAGGGCATTGGCCGAGGCGAGGGTTTCGCTAAGGTTGACCAGCAGGTCTTCGGTGCTGATGCCGTCGGCTACGGTAAACAGCCGGATGGGGGGATTTGGGGTGGGTTTGATCATTGTGACGTTCCTAGAAAAGTGGAGCCGCCACTGATCGCCGCGACGCGATGGAGGGTGGCAGCTGTACGCAGGTTCGCGGACCGGTCTAGGAACAACCCGGCATACCCGAAGGTATCCCGCGCACAGCCGCCATAGCGCCGCACAGTAGACGATAAAAAACCGCTTACTGAAAGGGAGATGGTGCTTTTGTTCCGTAGTAAACCGGGCCGCGACGCCCGACCGCTGCGTTTACAGCGGTGTACGGAGACTAGAGATCACATTTCCTAGGGGCAACCCCAAATCCTTGTCGGAAATTTCCTCAGCAGTACCGGTTATACACAAATCCAACTGTGGGAGCGGGCTTGCTCGCGAATGCGCAGTGTCAGCGACACATAAGCTGACTGACCCACCGCTTTCGCGAGCAAGCCCGCTCCCACAGTTGAAGTGATTTACACCCTGTGGCATGAGTCGCTTGTGAGGTTCTCCGGGCACGAAACCAAAGTTGGAAGGCTTCTTGCAACCCCGCCTCCAAGTCGCCCTCCAGCGTCAAAACTTTGCTTCAAGGACCCGAGGAATACCGGTGGTAGATCGCTCTCAAATGCTCAACACGGCCCGTGGCACCCTGACTGACCTGTCGCGGGGCAATCTGGGTGTGCCGTTGTTGTTGCTGGTGATGCTGGCAATGATGATGTTGCCGATGCCGCCGTTCCTGCTCGATGTGTTCTTTACCTTCAACATTGCCCTGTCCGTCGTCGTGTTGCTGGTGTGCGTGTACGCCCTGCGGCCGCTGGATTTCGCGGTATTCCCGACGATTCTGCTGGTGGCGACCCTGCTGCGCCTGGCGCTGAACGTGGCGTCCACGCGGGTGGTGATGCTTCACGGCCAGGACGGCCACGCCGCTGCCGGTAAGGTGATCCAGGCCTTCGGTGAGGTGGTGATCGGCGGTAACTACGTGGTCGGTATCGTGGTGTTCGCGATCCTGATGATCATCAACTTCGTGGTGGTGACCAAGGGCGCCGGGCGGATTTCCGAGGTGAGTGCGCGGTTTACTCTCGACGCCATGCCCGGCAAGCAGATGGCCATCGACGCCGACCTCAATGCTGGCCTGATTGACCAGAACCAGGCCAAGTCGCGCCGTGCGGAAGTCGCCCAGGAAGCCGAGTTCTACGGCTCCATGGACGGCGCCAGTAAATTTGTGCGCGGCGACGCCATCGCCGGCCTGTTGATTCTGTTTATCAACCTGATTGGCGGCATGGCGGTCGGTATCTTCCAGCACGGCATGACCTTCGGCGATGCCGGCAAGGTGTACGCCTTGCTGACCATCGGTGACGGTTTAGTGGCGCAATTGCCATCACTGTTGTTATCCACAGCGGCGGCCATCATGGTCACCCGTGCTTCGGGCTCCGAAGACATGGGCAAGCAGATCAGCCGCCAGATGTTCGCCTCGCCCAAGGCCCTGGCCGTGGCGGCGGGCATCATGGCGATCATGGGTATCGTGCCGGGCATGCCGCACTTCTCGTTCCTGAGCATGGCGGCCCTGGCAGGTGGCGCGGCCTACCTGTTCTGGAAAAAGCAGAACGCGGTCAAGGTCCAGGCCGAGCAAGAGATTGCCCGCCAGCAGGATCTGCTGCCATCCCCGGCCCGCGCCCAAGAAACCAAGGAGCTGGGCTGGGACGATGTGACCCCGATCGACATGATCGGCCTGGAAGTCGGCTACCGCCTGATCCCGCTGGTGGACCGCAACCAGGGTGGGCAATTGCTGGCGCGGATCAAGGGCGTGCGCAAGAAGCTGTCCCAGGACCTGGGCTTTTTGATGCCCACCGTGCATATCCGCGACAACCTCGACCTGGCCCCCAGTGCCTACCGCCTGACCCTGATGGGCGTGATCCTGGCCGAAGCCGAGATCTACCCGGATCGCGAACTGGCGATCAACCCCGGGCAGGTGTTCGGCACGCTCAACGGCATTACCGCCAAAGATCCGGCTTTTGGCCTGGAAGCGGTGTGGATCGAAGTCAGCCAGCGCAGCCAGGCGCAATCGCTGGGTTACACCGTGGTGGATGCCAGCACTGTGGTTGCCACGCACCTCAACCAGATTCTCTACAAGCACTCCCACGAGCTGATCGGTCACGAGGAAGTCCAGCAATTGATGGGCTTGCTGGCCAAATCCTCACCGAAACTGGCCGAAGAGCTGGTGCCGGGTGTCCTGACACTGTCGCAGTTGCTCAAGGTGCTGCAAGCGCTGTTGGCCGAGCAGGTGCCGGTGCGTGACATTCGCAGCATTGCCGAAGCCATCGCCAACAATGCCGCCAAGAGTCAAGATACTGCCGCTCTGGTGGCGGCGGTGCGCGTCGGATTGTCCCGTGCAATCGTGCAAAGCATTGTAGGCATTGAGTCCGAGCTGCCTGTGATCACCCTGGAACCCAGGTTGGAACAAATATTGCTCAATAGTATTCAGAAGGCGGGGCAAGGCCAGGAAGAGGGCGTTTTGCTGGAGCCGAGCATGGCTGAAAAGCTGCAGCGTTCGTTGATCGACGCCGCACAGCGCCAGGAAATGCAAGGCAACCCGGTGATCCTGCTGGTGGCCGGCCCGGTTCGGGCGATGTTGTCGCGGTTTGGACGCCTGGCTGTACCGAATTTGCACGTGTTGGCTTACCAGGAAATTCCTGACAATAAGCAAGTGACTATCGTCGCGACAGTTGGGCCCAATGGCTGAGGTAGTGGGTTATGCAAGTTAAGCGTTTTTTCGCCGCCGATATGCGTCAGGCCATGAAACTGGTCCGTGATGAGCTGGGCGCCGATGCCGCGATTATCGGTAACCGTCGGATTGCCGGCGGTGTCGAGCTGACGGCTGCCCTGGATTACACCCCCCAGGCGCTGGCCCCGCGCGTGCCGAACATGGAACTCGAAGACGAGCTGCGCAAGACCGCCTCGCGCATTGTGTCGGCCCAGGCTGAACTGAGTATGCGTGGCGACAGCGATGCCAGCACCAATCGCCAATTGTTCGCCGGCCTGCCGTTGACCGCCGCCGAGCCGCTGGTAGAGCCGACATTTGTCGAACCGCCGCGTCCAGCCGCGCCCGCCCCGGCTGCTGCTGTCGACCAGCGTGTGTTCGATTCGATGCGCTTTGAACTCAATGGCCTGCGTGAACTGCTGGAAGTGCAGCTGGGCTCGTTGGCCTGGACGCAACTGCAAGGCAGCAAGCCCCAGCAAGCCAACCTGTGGCGCCGCCTGCAACGCATCGGCTTGTCCGGCCCTTTGTCCCGCGACCTGCTGGCCTTGACCGCCGAAGTCGAAGAGCCGCGTCAGGCCTGGCGCATGTTGCTGGCGCACTTGGCGCGCATGATCGCCACCCCGGAAATCGAACCCCTGGAAGAGGGCGGTGTGATTGCCATGGTCGGCCCCGCCGGCATGGGCAAGACCACCACCCTGGCGAAGCTGGCCGCGCGTTATGTACTTAAATACGGCGCACAGAATATCGCCCTGGTGAGCATGGACAGCTACCGCATCGGCGCCCAGGAGCAGCTCAAGACCCTGGGCCGCATCCTCAATGTGCCGGTGACGCACGTCGACCCGGGCCAGTCCCTGGCCAATGCCCTCGACCCGCTGCTGCGCAAGCGCGTGGTGCTGATCGATACCGCCGGCCTGCAAGCCAGCGACCCGGCCCTGCGTATGCAGCTCGAAAGCCTGGCCGGGCGTGGCATCAAGTCGAAAAATTACCTGGTGCTTGCAACCACCAGCCAGAAACAGGTTCTTACCGCCGCGTACCATAGTTACAAACGCTGCGGTCTGGCCGGCTGCATCCTCACCAAGCTCGACGAAACCGCGAGCCTGGGCGAAGTGTTGAGCCTGGCCATCAGTCATGAATTACCGGTCGCCTACCTGACCGACGGGCCGCGGATCCCGGATGATCTGCATCTGCCGCGCCGTCATCAGTTGGTCAGCCGTGCCGTCAGTGTGCAAATGCAAGAAGAGCCTAGCGAGGAAGCGATGGCCGATATGTTCGCCGACCTTTACCACCACCCGGCAAAACGGGTCGGTTGAGGCAGGATGAACACCGTGAAATGTACCTACATCGATGGTCTGCAAGCGTTTCAAGCGGCCAAGCCATGTAGCCTGCGTCTAAGCAAGACAAGGTAAAGAAATAAAATGGGCAGCATGCATCCCGTACAGGTGATCGCGGTGACCGGCGGCAAAGGTGGCGTCGGCAAAACTAACGTGTCAGTGAATTTGTCCCTGGCCCTGGCAGAGCTTGGCCGTCGCGTCATGCTGCTGGATGCTGATTTGGGCTTGGCGAACGTGGACGTTCTGCTGGGGCTGACACCCAAACATACCCTTGCCGATGTGATCGAGGGCCGCTGTGAGCTGCGCGATGTGCTGCTCCAGGGGCCCGGTGGCATTCGTATCGTGCCGGCTGCCTCGGGCACCCAGAGCATGGTGCACCTGAGCCCCGCGCAACATGCCGGGCTGATCCAGGCCTTCAGTGATATCGGCGACAACCTCGACGTGCTGGTGATCGACACCGCCGCCGGGATCGGCGAATCGGTGGTCAGCTTTGTGCGCGCCGCGCAGGAGGTGCTGCTGGTGGTGTGCGACGAACCTACTTCCATCACCGACGCCTACGCGCTGATCAAACTGCTTAACCGTGACTACGGCATGAACCGCTTTCGCGTGCTGGCCAACATGGCCCAGAGCCCGCAGGAAGGGCGCAACCTGTTCGCCAAGTTGACCAAGGTCACGGATCGCTTCCTCGATGTGGCTTTACAATACGTCGGCGCAGTTCCCTATGACGAGTGTGTGCGCAAGGCCGTGCAAAAGCAGCGTGCGGTCTACGAAGCGTTCCCTCGTTCGAAGTGCGCACTGGCGTTCAAGGCCATTGCCCAGAAGGTCGATACCTGGCCGTTGCCCGCCAATCCGCGGGGGCATCTGGAGTTTTTCGTCGAGCGTTTGGTGCATCAGACGAGTGCGGGACCGGTGCTATGACATCCAGCGGCTACAACCTTTACAAAAAGTCGGCACGTGACAGCCAGGGCGAATTGATCGAGCGCTATGCGCCTCTGGTCAAGCGCATTGCCTATCACCTGTTGGCGCGCCTGCCGGCGAGCGTGCAGGTCGAAGACTTGATCCAGGCCGGTATGATCGGCCTGCTTGAAGTGTCGACCAAATACGACGCGAGCAAGGGTGCCAGTTTCGAGACGTATGCGGGTATCCGTATCCGTGGCGCAATGCTCGACGAGGTGCGTAAAGGCGATTGGGCGCCGCGTTCGGTACACCGCAATACCCGCATGGTCAGTGATGCAATTCGTGCAATTGAAGCAAAAACCGGTCGTGACGCTAAAGATCATGAAGTTGCGGCCGAACTCCAATTGAGTCTCGACGATTACTACGGGATTTTGAACGATACCTTGGGCAGCCGCCTGTTCAGTTTCGACGACCTTTTACAGGACGGCGAACACGAAGGGCTGCACGAGGACGGCGCGAGTGCACATCTTGAACCGTCGCGCGATCTGGAGGACGAACGTTTCCAGAAAGCGTTGGCGGACGCGATTGCCAACTTGCCCGAGCGTGAGCGCCTGGTGCTGGCGCTGTACTACGACGAAGAGCTGAACCTCAAGGAAATCGGTGAGGTCCTGGGGGTCAGCGAGTCGCGTGTCAGCCAGTTGCATAGCCAGTGCGCCGCCCGCTTGCGGGGGCGATTGGGAGAGTGGCGCGCGCGCTGACAGGCAGTGTGGGGACACTGCAGACGCTACCGCGAAACCGCAGGGTTTTGCGGGTGAGTACCGTGGTGCCCTGGGCAGTCCTTTTTGTGTAACGCCTGTTGATTGAAATGGCGCGTCCAGGTGCTGGGCGCGTTTAAGACTGCTTGGAGGTCGAATTGGACAAGAACATGAAAATCCTCATCGTTGATGACTTCTCAACGATGCGGCGGATCATTAAAAACCTGTTGCGTGACCTTGGGTTCACCAACACGGTCGAGGCGGATGACGGCATTACGGCGATTCCGATCCTCAACAGCGGCAGCATCGACTTTCTGGTAACTGACTGGAACATGCCGGGCATGACCGGTATCGACCTGCTGCGCCACGTGCGCGCCGATGAAAAGCTGCGCAGCCTGCCTGTGCTGATGGTGACCGCCGAAGCCAAGCGTGAACAGATCATCGAAGCCGCCCAAGCCGGGGTCAACGGTTACGTGGTCAAGCCATTCACGGCGCTGGCCTTGAAAGAGAAGATTGAAAAAATCTTCGAACGCATCGGTCATTGATGTCGCCACGGGGGAGCTATGGAGCATAACGAAACGTCACAGGGCGACTTTGAGTCGACCCTGAAAAAACATGCTCACCAGTTGGTCGACAGCCTGGAAAAAGGCCAGTTCGCCGATGCGGTGCAGTTGATCCATGAGCTTAACCAGACCCGTGACCGCGGCCTGTACCAGGAAGTGGGCAAGCTCACACGCGAGCTGCACAGTGCGATCGTCAATTTCCAGATTGACCCGCGCATGCCCCAGGCCGAAGAAATTTCACAGATCACCGACGCCACTGAGCGCCTGTCGTATGTGGTCAGGCTGACCGAGGCCGCTGCCAACCGCACCATGGACCTGGTGGAAAACGCCACGCCTCTGGTCAACGGCATGGCCAGCGAAGCCCAGGCCCTGAGCGTTGACTGGGGCCGCTTCATGCGCCGTGAAGTGGGCGCTGAGGAATTTCGTGAGTTGGCGCGTCGGGTCGACGGTTTCCTGTCGCGCAGCGAGCAAGAGAACCGCACGGTGGCCAGCAATCTCAACGACATCCTGCTGGCCCAGGATTATCAGGACCTCACCGGCCAGGTGATCAAGCGCGTGACCCAATTGGTCACCGAAGTGGAAAGCAACTTGCTCAAATTGGTGCTGATGGCCGGCCAGGTCGACCGTTTTGCCGGCATCGAACACGACCGCGAAGCGATCCTCTCGGAAAAAGATCCACAAAAACATCTCGCCAAGGGTGAAGGTCCGCAGATTCATGCCGATAAACGTGAAGACGTTGTGTCAGGTCAGGATGACGTAGATGACCTGTTATCCAGTTTAGGCTTCTAAGGAGCACCCACATGAGCTTCGGCGCCGATGAAGAAATCCTTCAGGATTTCCTTGTAGAGGCCGGCGAAATTCTAGAGCAACTGTCCGAACAACTGGTCGAGCTGGAAAGCCGACCGGATGATGCGAACCTGCTCAATGCAATTTTTCGCGGTTTTCACACTGTAAAAGGGGGCGCCGGCTTCCTCCAGCTCCATGAGCTGGTGGAGTGCTGCCACATCGCCGAGAACGTGTTCGACATCCTTCGCAAGGGTGAGCGTCACGTTGATTCGGAATTGATGGACGTGATTCTCGAAGCACTGGATGCAGTCAACGGCATGTTCAGCCAGGTGCGTGAACGTGCGCCGATCACGGCGGCTACCCCGGAACTGCTGGCCGCCCTGGCGCGCCTGGCTGAACCGGCTGCCGCTGCGCCGGTTGTGCAAGCGGCGCCTGAGCCGGTGGTAGAAGCCGAACCGGACGTGACCGACAGCGAGTTCGAACAGCTGCTCGACTCGCTCAATGCGGTCAAGGCCGAGGCTGAAGCGCCGGCTGCACCTGTCGCCACGCCGACCAGCGAAGACATTACCGACGCAGAATTCGAATCCTTGCTCGACCAGTTGCATGGCAAGGGCCAGTTCGCGGCCGATGCCGTGGCCCCTGTGGCGCCGCCGCAAGTGCCGGATGCCAATGCCAGCACCGACATTACCGACGATGAGTTCGAAGCACTGCTCGACCAACTGCATGGCAAAGGCACCTTTGTGGCCGAAGCCCTGCCGGAAGTCGCGGCCACAGCTGCCGCCCCGGCCACCAAGGCTGTGCCTGCCGACGACGGGTTGATCTCCGATCACGAGTTCGAAGCGCTGCTGGACGAGCTGCACGGTAAAGGCAAGTTCACCGAAGTGGCGCCAGCTGCCGCCGCAGCGGTCGCCACTGCCGCACCGGCGGCCGCCAAAGCGTCGGCGCCGGTCGCCAAGCCGGCACCCGCGCCGGCACCTGCCCGTGCAGCGGCACCGGCCGCGGCGGAAAAGCCCGCCAGTGAAGCCGAAACCACCGTGCGCGTCGATACCGCACGCCTGGACGACATCATGAACATGGTCGGCGAACTGGTGCTGGTGCGTAACCGCCTGGTGCGCCTGGGCCTGAACAGCGGCGACGAAGCCATGCAAAAGGCCGTGTCGAACCTCGATGTGGTCACCGCCGACTTGCAAACTGCCGTGATGAAAACGCGGATGCAGCCGATCAAGAAAGTCTTTGGCCGCTTCCCGCGCCTGGTCCGCGATCTGGCGCGCCAGCTCAAGAAAGAAATCAACCTGGAACTGGTGGGTGAAGAAACCGACCTGGATAAAAACCTGGTCGAGGCCCTCGCCGACCCGCTGGTCCACTTGGTGCGCAACGCGGTCGACCACGGGGTAGAAACCCCGGAAGAACGCGAAGCCGCCGGCAAGTCGCGTAACGGCAAGGTGATCCTGGCCGCAGAGCAAGAGGGCGACCACATCCTGCTGTCGATCACCGATGACGGCAAAGGCATGGACCCGACCATCTTGCGCAATATCGCGGTCAAGCGCGGCGTGATGGACAAGGACGCCGCCGACCGTCTGACCGACACCGAGTGCTACAACCTGATCTTCGCCCCGGGCTTCTCGACCAAGACCGAGATTTCCGACGTATCCGGCCGTGGCGTCGGCATGGACGTGGTGAAAACCAAGATCAGCCAGCTCAACGGCTCGATCAACATCTACTCGACCAAGGGCCAGGGCTCCAAGATCGTCATCAAGGTGCCGTTGACCCTGGCGATCATGCCGACGCTGATGGTGATGCTGGGCAACCAGGCGTTCGCTTTCCCGCTGGTCAACGTCAACGAAATTTTCCACCTCGACCTGTCGCGCACCAACGTGGTGGACGGCCAGGAAGTGGTGATCGTGCGCGACAAGGCATTGCCATTGTTCTACCTCAAGCGTTGGCTGGTGGCGTCGGCCAAGCATGAAGAGCAGCGTGAAGGCCATGTGGTGATTCTGTCCGTGGGCACCCAGCGCATCGGCTTTGTGGTCGATCAACTGGTGGGCCAGGAAGAAGTGGTGATCAAGCCTTTGGGCAAGATGCTGCAGGGCACCCCGGGCATGTCGGGCGCGACTATTACCGGTGACGGTCGGATCGCGTTGATTCTCGATGTTCCAAGCATGCTCAAGCGTTACGCCGCACGGCGTATTTGATTCTGGTGGGGCAGGGCGGTCATGCCCGCCCCACCTAACGGAGTGTTTATGGCAGTCAAGGTCCTGGTGGTGGACGATTCGGGTTTCTTCCGCCGCCGCGTCTCGGAAATTCTTTCCGCCGATCCAACGATCCAGGTGGTCGGCACGGCCACCAACGGTAAAGAGGCGATCGATCAGGCCATCGCGTTGAAGCCGGACGTGATCACCATGGACTACGAGATGCCAATGATGGACGGCATTACCGCCGTGCGTCACATCATGCAGCGCTGCCCCACCCCGGTATTGATGTTCTCGTCGCTGACTCACGAAGGCGCACGGGTGACCCTCGACGCGCTGGATGCCGGCGCGGTGGATTTTCTGCCGAAGAATTTCGAAGACATCTCGCGCAACCCCGACAAGGTCAAGCAGATGCTGTGCGAGAAGGTGCACAGCATCTCACGCAGTAACCGTCGTAGCCTGTTCAGTGCACCTGCGCCGGCACCTACGCCTGCGCCCGTAGCGGCTGCACCAACCTCATCGTTTGCACGCCCGGCCCCTGCGCCGGTGGCTCGGCCTGCGGTGGCGCCGGTACGTGCCGCCGCTACACCGAGCACCCATTCGCCAGCGCCCAAGCGCAAGGCTTACAAGCTGGTTGCCATCGGTACCTCCACCGGCGGCCCGGTGGCCTTGCAGCGGGTGTTGACCCAGCTGCCGGCCAACTTCCCGGCGCCGATTGTGCTGGTGCAGCACATGCCCGCGGCGTTCACCAAGGCGTTCGCCGAGCGCCTGGACAAGCTGTGCCGGATCACCGTCAAGGAAGCCGAGGATGGCGACATCCTGCGTCCTGGCCTGGCGCTGCTGGCGCCGGGTGGCAAGCAGATGATGGTGGACGGCCGTGGTGCGATCAAAATCCTGCCGGGCGACGAGCGCTTGAACTACAAGCCGTGTGTGGATATCACCTTCGGTTCGGCGGCCAAGTCCTACGGTGACAAAGTTCTGGCGGTGGTGCTCACCGGCATGGGCGCCGATGGCCGTGAAGGCGCACGCCTGCTCAAGCAGGGCGGCAGCGCCATCTGGGCCCAGGACGAAGCCAGCTGTGTGATCTATGGCATGCCCATGGCCATCGTCAAGGCTGACCTGGCTGACGCGGTCTACAGCCTGGACGACATCGGCAAGCATCTGGTGGAGGCCTGCCTCTGATGGATGTCTTGAGCCTGATCGGGATCACCATGGCGTTTGTCGCCATCATCGGCGGCAACTACCTCGAAGGCGGCCACCTCGGCGCCCTGGCCAATGGCCCGGCGGCGCTGATCGTCATTGGTGGCACCGTGGGCGCGGCGCTGTTGCAGTCGCCGCTGAGCTCGTTCAAGCGGGCCATGCAGATCCTGGTGTGGATCATTTTCCCGCCACGGGTCGACCTGCCCGGCGGCATCGACCGCGTGGTCAACTGGAGCCTCACTGCCCGCAAGGAAGGTTTGCTGGGCCTGGAAGGCGTGGCCGATGCCGAGCCCGACAGCTACGCACGCAAGGGCCTGCAGTTGCTGGTGGACGGCGCTGAGCCGGAAGCGATCCGCAGCATCCTGGAGGTGGATTTCTACACCCAGGAAAGCCGTGACATCAATGCGGCCAAAGTCTTTGAAAGCATGGGCGGCTACGCGCCGACCATCGGCATCATCGGTGCGGTGATGGGCCTGATCCACGTGATGGGCAACCTGGCTGATCCTTCGCAACTGGGCAGCGGTATTGCCGTGGCGTTTGTGGCGACCATCTACGGCGTGGCCAGTGCCAACCTGGTGCTGCTGCCGGTGGCCAGCAAGCTCAAGTCAATTGCCATGCGCCAGTCACGTTATCGCGAAATGCTGCTTGAAGGCATCCTGTCGATTGCCGAAGGTGAGAACCCGCGCTCCATCGAATTGAAGCTCCAGGGCTTCATGGATTGATGGGGAGGAACCGCCTGTGAGCCGTCGCCGTCGCGAGCCTGAAGAACATGTCAACCACGAGCGCTGGCTGGTGTCCTACGCGGACTTCATCACCTTGTTGTTTGCGTTTTTCGTGGTGATGTATTCGATTTCGTCGGTCAACGAAGGCAAGTACAAGATCATTTCCCAGGCACTGGTGGGCGTGTTCAACGATACCGAGCGTGCGCTCAAGCCGATTCCCATCGGTGACGAGCGGCCCAAGACCGTCACCCCGGCCAAGCCGCTGGTTAACGACAGCGATGAGATCGCTGCCGGTGTCGGCGGCACCAGTGACCCGCTCAAAAGCATCGCCGATGACATCAGTGCCGCCTTTGGTGACCTGATCAGTTCCAATCAGATGACCGTACGCGGCAACGAGTTGTGGGTGGAGATCGAACTCAACTCCAGCCTGTTGTTTGCCAGTGCCGATGCGTTGCCCAGTGACCAGGCGTTCACCATCATCGACAAGGTGGCGGCGATCCTCAAACCGTTTGAAAACCCGATCCATGTGGAAGGCTTCACCGACAATTTTCCCATCAGCACCGCGCAGTACCCGACCAACTGGGAACTGTCATCTGCCCGTGCATCGAGCATCGTGCGCATGTTGGCCATGCAGGGTGTGAACCCTCAGCGACTGGCGTCGGTGGGCTATGGTGAATTCCAGCCCGTGGCCAATAACGCCACGGTGGAAGGGCGGGCACGCAACCGTCGGGTGGTGCTGGTGGTGTCGCGCAACCTGGATGTACGTCGCAGCCTGACCGGCACTGGCACGGCCAATGCAACACCGGATGCGGCGTTGAAGCGCGCTGGCACACAAACTGCACCGACCCCTGCAAAGTCGCCGGTTCGGGCAAGCGCCGTCAATTCTCCGTCACCGGCTCAATAACCTTATGCCATGTCTCGGTCGCGCCTGTGCCCGCCGGGAGGAACCAACCGAATGAGAGTCTGGGCAGTTGCCAATCAAAAGGGTGGAGTCGGCAAGACCACCACCTCCATCGCCTTAGCCGGCTTGCTGGCCGAAGCGGGCAAGCGTGTGGTCGTGGTCGACCTCGACCCCCACGGTTCCATGACCAGCTATTTCGGCTACGACCCGGATGCGCTGGAACACAGCTGCTATGACCTGTTCCTGCACAAGGGCAGCGTGCCGGCGGATTTGCCCGGGCAATTGCTGCTGCCCACCAGCAACGAGAGCATTTCGCTGTTGCCGTCGAGCACCGCGCTGGCCACCCTTGAGCGCCAGTCGCCGGGGCAGAGCGGCCTGGGCCTGGTGATCGCCAAGACCCTGGCGCAGTTGTGGCAGGATTTCGACTACGCGATCATCGACAGCCCGCCGTTGCTGGGCGTGCTGATGGTCAACGCCCTGGCGGCCAGCCAGCAATTGGTGATCCCGGTACAAACCGAGCACCTGGCGGTCAAGGGCCTGGAACGCATGGTCAGCACCCTGGCGATGATCAACCGTTCGCGCAAACAGGCGCTGCCGTTCAGCATCGTGCCGACCTTGTTCGACCGCCGTACCCAGGCATCCCTCAGCACTTTGCGCGTATTGCGCGATGCCTACCCGGACACCATCTGGAACGGCTACATCCCGGTGGATACGCGCCTGCGCGATGCCAGCCGTGCGGGGCTCACGCCGTCGCAGTTCGATGGCAAGAGCCGTGGCGTGCTGGCCTACCGTGCGTTGCTCAAGCATCTGCTGTCGCAGCAGCTTGTGGCGCAGGTGGCGTGATGAACCGTCCTGTCGAATTCAAGACCCGGCCGCAACTCGCGCTGGAATCCTACCTGGATGCCCTGCTGCAGGAGGCGACTGACGAAGAGCTGCCGGAACCGATTCTGGTACTTGAGCCTGCTGTCGAGCCTGACACTACGCTGGACGAGTTCCAGCAGGCCGTCATGGAAGAACAGGCGCGTGATGCGCAGGTGGTGGAGGCTCCAGTCGTGGTGCCGATCACCCCTGCGGTGTTGGCGCCGATGGTGGTCGAACCGGTGGTGGACGTGCACCTGCCGCCGAGTATCACGCCACCGCCGGTAACCGGTGACGGCCGCCCGGCGTGGGCGGCCGAGCCGTTCGAGTGCCTGCTATTCGACGTCGCCGGCTTGACCCTGGCAGTGCCGCTGGTGTGCCTGGGCTCGATCTATTCTTTGGAAGGCCAGGAGCTGACACCGTTGTTCGGCCAGCCGGAGTGGTTTCTCGGCATCTTGCCCAGCCAGGCCGGCAACCTCAAGGTGCTGGACACCGCGCGCTGGGTGATGCCCGACCGCTACCGCGACGATTTCCGCCAGGGCTTGCAATACGTGATTTCGGTGCAGGGCTACGAATGGGGGCTGGCGGTGCATCAAGTCAGCCGCTCGTTGCGCCTGGACCCCAATGAAATCAAATGGCGCAGCCACCGCGGCCAGCGCCCCTGGCTGGCGGGCACCGTGATTGAGCACATGTGCGCATTGCTGGATGTCGCTGAACTGGCCGAGTTGATTGCCAGCGGTGCGGTCAAGGCGATGCCACAGAACAAACGTAGTTGATTGAACAATAAGGGCCGTGCGGTTGCGCGGCGCAATAGCACACACGCCGTCGATAACGGCATTTGAAGGGGTTACACGAATGAACAAGTCAGCGTCCGCACAAGGTTTGGATGATCCGATCCTGCAATGGGTTACCTTCAAACTCGACAACGAGACCTACGGCATCAACGTGATGCGCGTGCAGGAAGTGCTGCGCTACACCGAGATCGCTCCGGTACCGGGTGCACCGAGCTATGTGCTGGGCATCATCAACCTGCGTGGCAATGTGGTGACAGTCATCGACACCCGCCAGCGTTTTGGCCTGGACACGGTTGAAGTCAGCGACAACACCCGTATCGTGATCATCGAAGCCGACAAGCAAGTGGTCGGGATCATGGTCGATAGCGTGGCCGAAGTGGTTTACCTGCGCCAATCGGAAGTGGAAACCGCACCGAACGTGGGTAACGAAGAATCGGCCAAGTTCATCCAGGGCGTGTGCAACAAGAACAACGAACTTCTGATCCTGGTTGAGCTGGACAAGATGATGAGCGAAGAAGAGTGGTCGGAACTGGAGAGCATCTGATTGTTCCTTGAGGCAGCGGTGATTGTCCTGGCCCTGTTGTGGGCCGGGACCTTGGCGTTTGTACTGCGCTATATGCGTCAGCAACGGGAGTTGGCCCTGCAACAGGCCGAACGCGATGCCGTGCGTGATCGGCGCATTCTGGAGCTGGTCAAGCGCGTGGATCATTACCAGCAGAGTGCGGTGCGGGTCGGCGATGAAGTGCATGAACTGCGCGCGATTCTCGGGCCTTTGCCGGATAAGCTGGTGCAATTGGAACAGCGCGACCCTTCGAACCTGTCCTTTGCCCAGGCGGCCAAGCTGGTGGGGATGGGGGCGACGGTGGACGAACTGACCCAGTCGTGCGGCTTGACCCAGGCCGAGGCGCAGTTGATGAGCAAGTTGCACAAGAGCTGATTCGGCTGCGCTTGCTGGGTTCATGTGGGAGGGGATTGCCCTCGATAGCGGCCTGGCAACCGACGCTTCTCTGCCTGACACCCTGCGACCAAACTGTGGGAGCTGGCTTGCCTGCGATGACGGCCTTACAGCTGACACAGTTATACCGAGTACATATCCATTCCTGCGGTAACGGCCACTTAGGGTTCCGCTTTTACAGCGGGTCACTTTTGGAAAAAAGCCCGGAATGCCGGCCCAGCCAAAAGTAACCAAAAAGGCTCTTGCCCCACCACTCGGCACCTCGCTTAGGCTCGGTGTGCCCGTAATCCGCCATGGATTTGGGGGGCCGCCGCCACGCGCCATCCATCGCGCGGGGCGGCTAAACCGGCATCCCTGCCGGTTTACCCCCCAAATCCCTGTCGAATTCCGGCCAGCGTGGTTTAACGGGGCGCCTAAGATCAAGAGCAAGAGCGGCTCGCTTCGCATCGTGGTTACCGTAGGGGGGCTGCGAACTGAAGTTGTGTAGATACCTATGGCCATCGCAGGCAAGCCAGCTCCCACAGTTTGATCTGCGTACATCAATCAATTTTCTCCAGCCACAGACTTTTCCTGTTCTCCAAGGGTCAACATCCTTCAAGCACCTTGACCCAGGAGATACCTTCAAATGACCACCCCCAAAGCCCTGTTGATCCTTCACGGCAAACAAGCCCTGAACGAGGACGTGCGTGCCGCCGTGCTGGCCCGGCGTGAGCAGGGTTGGGAGTTGGCGGTGCGGGTGACGTGGGAGGGTGGTGATGCCCAGCGGCTGGTCGATGAAGCCCTGGCTGACGGCTACACCCACATCATCGCCGGCGGCGGCGACGGTACGCTGCGCGATGTGGCCGAGGCCATGGCGCTGGCCAAGGCCGACGCCAGCCTGGTGCTGATGCCCCTGGGCACCGCCAATGACTTTGCCAAGGCCGCGGGCGTGCCGTTGGAACCGGCCGGCGCCCTGGCGTTGCTGGACGTCCAGCCCAGGGCCATCGACCTCGGCCAGGTGGGCGGGCAGATCTTCCTGAACATGGCCACCGGCGGTTTCGGTAGCCAGGTCACGGCCAACACCTCCGAAGACCTGAAGAAAGTCCTCGGCGGCGCCGCCTACCTGTTCACCGGTTTATCGCGCTTCAGCGAATTGAAGGCCGCCTACGGGGAGCTGGAAGGCCCGGATTTCCACTGGAAAGGCGAGCTGCTCGCGCTGGGTATCGGCAACGGTCGCCAGGCCGGTGGCGGGCATGTGCTGTGCCCCGGCGCATTGGCCGATGATGGATTGCTCGACGTCAGCATCCTGCCAGCCCCCCAGGAAGTGGTCGGCACCCTGCGTGAATTGATGAGCAATGGCTGGGGCCTGGACACCATGTTCGTTCGCGCACGCCTGCCATGGGTCAATATCAAGGTCGCCCAAGGCTTGTACATCAACCTCGATGGCGAGCCGCTGGAAGGCGACGACCTGCATTTCGAAGCGTTGCCCAAGGCGCTTCGCGTGCATCTGCCGCTGGGTTCGCCGTTAGTCGTCCAGGCTGATGATTTGCTCACGCACGGCAAATAACACCAGGCCCGCCACGTCGAAAATCTGCAAGCGCTTCATGATCTGCGAGCGATGGGCCTCCACAGTCTTGATGCTCAAGCCCAGGCCATGGGCGATCTCCCGGGTGGACTTGCCACGTACGATCAGACGCAAAATCTCCAGTTGCCGCGCCGTCAGGTTATGGCTGTGGGCAACGGGAGCGCTGGGGCTCTGGCTGCGGATCAGCGCCTGGTTGATCACCGTGTGGGCGATGGCGGGGCTCAGGTAGCGTTCGTTGTTACGCAGGGCCAGCAGGGCATGTTCCAGCTCGTTGGCGGTGGTGTCCTTGAGCAGGTAGCCGTGGGCTCCGGACTCCAGTGCGCGCATGATCAGGTCTGGTTCGGTGTGCATCGACAGAATCAGCACCTTGCAATTGGGGTAAAAGCGCTTGAGTTGCTGCAAGGCATCCAGCCCACCGGTGTGCCGCATCGACAGATCGAGCAGCACGATATCCGGCTGCAAGGCGCTGTATTGCGCCAGCAGTTGTGCGCCATCGCTGGCTTCGCCGATGACGCTGTAGCCGGGAATATCCAGAATCAGCGCACGCACACCGGCGCGAATCAGTGCGTGGTCATCCACCAGGAGTAAATTGCAGGTCACTCGAGAACCTTAGGGGCGCTGGCCCGTTCGAGAGCGCGGGGCGCCCAGGGGAAAAGTGCGTTGATACGGGTGCCGTTGCCAGGCTGGCTGCTGATGGAAAAGGTGCCCCCCAGCTGGTGGGTTCGTTCGCACATACCGGCCAAGCCCCGTTGGCCTTCCCGGCCCGGGTCGGGGGCAGGCGAGAACCCCTGGCCGTCATCGCAGATCATCAGCGACAGGCCTTCAGGCAGGCGTTGCAGGCGCACCAGCAGGTTGCGCGCCTTTGCATGGCGAAGCATGTTGGTCACCGCTTCCTGGGTGATGCGAAAGGCCGCCACGGCCATTTCTTCGGGGATGCCGGTGAGCCGTTGCTGGCACTCCAGGCTCCAGCACACCTGGGTGTTTTCCAGGGTCTTGAGCAGGTGTGCGCGCAGGCTGGCTTCCAGACCCAGGCTGGTCAGTTGGCGCGGGTTGAGGATGGCGCAGACGTCGCGCACCTTGGCCAGGGTTTCATTGAGCGTATTGCACAGCACCGTGCAATGGGTGTTCAGGTCCGGGGGCAGGCGGCGCTGCAACCATTCGCTTTGCAGTTTGGCGGCGGTCAGCAGTTGGCCGATATCGTCATGCAGTTCGCGGCTGAGCCGGTGGCGTTCGTTCTCCTGCACTTGCAGCAAGCGGTCGGCCAGTTCCTGGGGCTCGAACTTGATGGCTTTGCGCGAATTCCACTGTTGCAGCCCCACCACCACCAGCGTGGCGAAGTTGAGCAGCAGGATCAGCAACGGCAGCGGCGCGTCCTGCAGATAGGCCCACAGGCTGGCCAGCAATGAGCACAGGCACAGCGCAAGGGTGAGGCGGCGCACATGGCTGCGGGACACGGACCTGGCGATAAGTGACTTGAAACTGGCGTACATAGCGGATGGAGCCAATGAGGGTTCACTGCGGTGAGGCCGGTTGACCGGGCTCTGTTTGGAGTGCGCTGCCAAATCGTCTTTAAGCATGTTGAAGTTAAATCACTTCGAGCGGGGCATAGTACCACCCCGCTTACCGTTGGTCGCCTGATTGGTTTATGGCCCACACAAATACTCTGGGCGTTAATCCCAGAGTTGAAAGTGGAAAGTTGTATTAACGAAGTTGGTTTGTATAATTATTACATTGACGGCTAATTGATATTTTCCCATTGCGTCAAAGCCGGTCGTTTTTAGATAACTCGACAGTTAAATACGACCTGCACGACGCTACGACCCCTGATGCAGATGCTGCGGCGGTGTACGGCTCAAATTCTTTTGCGGGATCTGCAAGGCAACCGTTGCGATCAATGAAGTTTGCTCGCTTTCATCCAGGCTCAGTTCACCGGTGCGGATGTCGATCAGTTCCAGTTGCCAGGCCAGCAGGGTCAGGCAGTCATGCAGCGCGTCCAGCGCCTCGTCATGCAACTGCAGAGGGCTTTGGGCATTGGCGATCAGATTTTGCAGATGCCCCGAGAACTCGCTGATCGCCTGCAGCGCCAGGCCATCGGCTTTTTCAGCCAGTTTAGCCAGGCTGGCTTTCATGCAGTCGATGGCGTCGCTGTCGTTGCGGATCAAATGCAGATGGCTCAAACACTCTTCGGATTTGCCCAGAAGCAGTTGAGCCTCGCCCAGAAACGCGAGAAGTGCTGTTTGCCATTCGTTTGCGCTATTCATCATGCAAGTCTCCGCAACGTAAGGTCGGGTGATGAGATGTCGCACCGGGTGAATGGCTTAAAACTAGCGCTGAAATACGACTTGGACTTGTAGGTCGCTTCCGATGTTTCAGTAGGACGTTTATTGAAGTGCTCACGAAAGTCGTATGTAGCCCATGGTGTGCGGGATGACACGACTTCAGTTGCCGATACGTGAGTGCCTGAAAGGCCCGTGGGCCAAGGGCTGGGGATGGCAAACAAAAGCCTGACTCCATTCATGCAATGAGAATGGCGTCACATTAATGGCTATTAGATATCGCGAATATCAGGTTGGGCCTGATTGCGTATAGGGGAACCCCCTACATGGTGGAACTGCACGTCGGTTCGACTGTCGCGCACGGCGCATTGAAACAGTATCAAGGGCCGAAGCAGTAAAGCATGATGTCAGTGTGACATCAATGAATTTACATGGCATTTTATTGGGGTCAAGGTCCGGCGCTTGCCGCCGATAACGTGCCTATACGACTGCATACCCTCTCAACGCGCCTGCGGCGTGTACACCAGGAGCTTTTAATGGCCGGCATTCTCGACACGGTAGATCAACGCACGCAATTGGTGGGTGAGAATCGCCTGGAAATTCTCATGTTCCGCCTCTTCGGACGGCAGTTGTTCGCGATCAACGTGTTCAAAGTGCAGGAAGTGCTGCAGTTACCCAAGCTGACCCTGATGCCCCAGCGCCACCCATTCGTGTGCGGGGTGGTCAACCTGCGTGGCCAGACCTTGCCGGTGATCGACTTGTCCCAGGCCATCGGTATGCGCCCTTTGGTGCCGGGGCCCAACAGCACCATCATCGTCACCGAATACAACCGTTCGGTGCAGGCGTTTCTGGTGGGCGGCGTTGACCGCATCGTCAATATGAACTGGGAAGCCATCCTGCCGCCGCCGACCAGCGCCGGTCGCCAGCATTACCTCACGGCCATCAGCAAGGTCGACGACCAGTTGGTGGAGATCATCGACGTGGAAAAAGTCCTCGCCGAGATCGTGCCCTATAACGCCAAGGTCTCGCGGGAAAAACTCGAAGACCCGGTGCTCGAACGTGCCCGTGGTCGCGAAGTGCTGCTGGTGGACGACTCCAACGTGGCCCTGTCGCAGTTGCGCGATACCCTGGGACAGTTGGGGGTGAAGATGCACATCGCCAGCGACGGTCTCAAGGCGTTGAACATGCTCAAAGCCTGGGCCGACAGCGGCCAGGTGATGACCGACAAGCTGCTGATGATCTTCACCGACGCCGAAATGCCCGAGATGGACGGCTACCGCCTCACCACCGAAATCCGCAACGACCCGCGCCTGCGCGGCCTCTATGTGGTGCTGCACACTTCGCTGTCGGGCAGCTTCAATGAGTCAATGGTGAAGAAGGTCGGCTGCGACAATTTCCTCTCCAAATTCCAGCCGGACAAGCTGGTGGATGTGGTGCGCGAGCGACTGATGTTGGACGAAGTGCCCGCCTGACTTTAGGATGACACTTTGTTTCCCAGGAAGGCAGGCCCATGCTTCGTCTCAGCGCGTTGTACCGTTACCCCCTCAAATCCGGCAAGGCCGAAGCCTTGCAGCACATAGGCCTGGATAAACTCGGCCTGCAAGGGGATCGACGTTGGATGCTGGTGGACGAAGCCAGTGGGCGGTTCCTGACGCAGCGGGCGGTGGCGAAGATGAGCCAACTGTCGGCGCTGTGGAACGACGCGGGGGGCCTGACCTTGAGTTCGCCGGGCTACTCATCGTTGGAGGTGGCGTTGCCGGAGGGTGCCAGTGAACTGCGCGGCGTGACCATCTGGCGCGACACCCTGCGCGTACCCGATGCTGGCGATGAGGCGGCCGCCTGGGTCAGCGAGTTTATCGGCAAGCCTACGCGCCTGGTACAGCTTCCCCTGGAACGTGCGCGCACCACCGAAGCCGGCTACGGCAAGGATGACGACAAGGTCGGCTTTGCCGACGGCTACCCGCTGTTACTGATCGGCCAAGGCTCCCTGGATGACTTGTGTGAGAAGATCGGCCGCCCGATGGAGATGCTGCGTTTTCGTCCCAACCTGGTGATCGAAGGCGCCCAAGCCTTTGCCGAGGATGGCTGGAAGCGCTTGCGCATCGGCGATGTGGAGTTCCGGGTGGTCAAGCCGTGCTCGCGTTGCATCCTCACCACCATTGATCCCCGCACCGGCGAGCGCAGCCCCGACCGCGAACCCTTCGCGACGCTGGAGACCTATCGCAAGACCGAGAAGGGCGCGATGTTCGGCCAGAACCTGGTCAACGATGGCATCGGCCACTTGGAAGTCGGGATGCCGGTGACGGTCCTGGAATAAAAAATGCCCGTCTCGCTGGAGACGGGCATTTTTGTTTACCGGTGATACTTAGCCGCGGTATTCACACAGGTAAGCGGTGTCTACGGCGACCTTCAACTGGAACTTGCTGTTGGCCGGTACGTTGAACTGGCTGCCGGCGGCGAAGGTTTCCCACTCGGCGTTGGGCAGTTTGACGATCAGGGCGCCGCAGACCACATGCATGATTTCACGCTGGGCGGTACCGAATTCGTATTCACCCGGAGCCATCACGCCGATGGTCGCCGGACCTTCTGCAGTGCCGAAAGCGATCGACTTGACGGTGCCGTCGAAGTACTCGTTGACTTTGAACATGGGTGAATCCTCGGAAAAAGGGTCTGGAAAGGTCGGCCAGTATGCCCAAGCCCACGGGAGCTGCCTAGACCGGCAAAATCAACGGTAACAGGCGTGCGGTGTTACGCGCGTCTTCCAGGGCGCGATGCTGTTGGCCATTGAACTGCATCCCCGCCAATTGCAGCGCACCATTGAGCCCCAGTGGTTTGTCCAGGCGCCGGGCCTTGGCAAAGCGTTGCTTGAGGTTCACATGGGGCGTTTGCCCCAGGGCGCTGGACAGGCCATGGCGCTGCCATTCGAGTTCAAGTTGCACGCGATCGTAATCACCCCAGCTGGCCCAGCCTTCCAGGCGTGCCTGGTGCTGGCCCAGCCAGCGCTCGAACAGCGGCCACACTTCGGTGATCGGTGTGGCTGCGTCGATATTGGCTTGGGTGATATGGGTCAGCTTGCGGCAAAAGGGCGTCAGCAAAGGCCGTCGCAGTGGCCGCACAAAGCGCTGAAAGTGATCCAGTTCGCGGCCCTGGCGGTTGACCAGGCTGGCGCCGATCTCGATGACTTCCATCTCTGTCACGGGCCAACCGCCGTCATCCGTTGTGGCTTCAAGGTCAATAATCAGCCAATGAGGCATGGTGCAGGTTCCCGTACTCGTCCCTTTCTGATGGGGATAGAGCGTAGCCCGGCCCTGTAGTTCCGCCTAGGGGCGTTATTCGATCTGTAGCAAAACCTGACGATTGCGCACCTGATCGCCCGCCATGACCTGCACCGCCTTGACGATGCCGTCGATCCCGGCCTTCAACGGGTGCTCCATTTTCATCGCTTCGAGCACCAGCAACAGTTGGCCTTTGGTGACTGTGTCGCCGACGCTGACCTGGATATCGACAATGGCGCCATCCATCGGCGCCTTGACCGTGCCACTGCTGGCATCCACCTGGCGGCTGGCGACCTGCTGGGTGCGGTTGGTCACCTTCACGCCGGGTAGCCACAGTTGGTTATCGTCGATGTAGTAGGCGGTACGCCGGCGGATGCCATTGAGCACCCAGGTGGCCCAGCGACCGTCGGTGGTGAGTTGCAGGTCGTCGGCACTCACGGTGTGGGTTTGGCCATTGACCTCCAGGCGGTAGGTGCACGGCACATTGGCGGTGTTGCGCCATCCCGCCAGGCCTTGGGGATGCTGGCCGGCGCTGTGCCGGTAAAACAGCGCTGCGGCCAGGCTGAGCTGTTCAGTCGATGGCGCCTGGGGCGATAGCTGGCCGAAGTGTTCGGCGATAAAGGCGGTGCTAAAATCGCCGGCGATAAAATCCGGCTGCTTGAGCAAATCAACCAAAAACCGCTGATTGGTGGTGACACCCAGTAGCACGGTGTCTTCCACGGCCCGCAGCAACTTTCGGCGAGCTTCTTCGCGAGTGGCGCCGTGGGCGATGATCTTGCCCAGCATCGGGTCGTAGAACGGGCTGATGGTTTCGTCTTCGCGTAGGCCATGGTCGATGCGCATGCAGGCGGCAGGCTCCCAGCGCAGCACCTCACCGGTTTGCGGCAGGAAGCCCTGGGCCGGGTCTTCGGCGTACAGGCGTACTTCCATGGCGTGGCCGCTCAGCACCACATCGGCTTGTGCCAGCGGCAGCGGCTGGCCGGCGGCGATGTGCAGTTGCCAGGCCACCAGGTCAAGGCCGGTGATCAGCTCGGTCACCGGGTGTTCGACTTGCAGGCGCGTGTTCATTTCCAGGAAATAAAACCGGCCATTGCGGTCGAGCAGAAACTCCACGGTACCGGCGCCGACGTAGCTCACCGCCCGCCCGGCCTTGAGCGCCGCGTCGCCCATGGCCTGGCGCAGTTCGGGCGTCATCACGGGGCAGGGCGCTTCTTCGATGACTTTCTGATGGCGGCGCTGGATCGAGCAGTCGCGCTCGCCCAGGTAGATCAGGTTGCCATGGCGATCGCCGAACACTTGCACCTCAACGTGGCGCGGGTCGATCAGGGCCTGCTCAAGAATCAGTTCGTCGCTGCCAAAAGCGTTCATTGCCTCGGAGCGCGCAGTGCGCAGTTGCTCCAGCAGCTGTTCAGGTTGGTGTACCAGGCGCATGCCACGCCCGCCGCCACCGGCGCTGGCCTTGATCATCAGCGGGAAGCCGATGCGCTCGGCTTCCTGTTGCAGCGTGGCGTCGTCCTGGGCGCTGCCTTGGTAACCGGCGATACAGGGCACACCGGCGTCGAGCATGGCGATCTTCGACAGGCGCTTGCTGCCCATCAGCTCGATGGCTTCGCTGCTGGGGCCGATGAAAACGATATGGGCGTTCTGGCAGGCGCGGGCGAAGTCGGGGTTTTCCGAAAGGAAGCCGTAGCCTGGGTGGATGGCGTCGGCGCCGGTGCGTCGGGCGGCGTCGAGGATGGCGGTGATGTTCAGGTATGACTGTTGTACGGGAGCCGGGCCGATATTCACGGCTTCGTCGGCCATCTGCACGTGCAGGGCATGGGTGTCGGCGTCGCTGTACACGGCCACGGTGCGGTAGCCCAAGGCTTGGGCAGTGCGCTGGATACGGCAGGCGATTTCGCCGCGGTTGGCGATCAGGATTTTAGTGAAGGCGGGCATTGGGTTATCCCTTACTGGATGTGGCGTGTGTTGGGGCCTCTTCGCAGGCAAGCCAGCTCCCACATTTGAAATGTGTTCCCCTGTGGGAGCTGGCTTGCCTGCGATGGCGTCATCGAGACCAACCCGGCTTTCGCTTCTGCACAAACGCCTGCGTCCCCTCAATCCCTTCCTCGCTCGCCACCGCCTCGGCAAACCACTGCGCCCCGCGGTCCAGTACTGCATCAAGCGGCTCATCCACGCTTGCCAGCAACAGGGATTTGGTTCGCGCATTGGCCCCCGGCGCGCACTGCAATACCTGCCCCAGCACTTCATCCAGCCGCTGCGCCAGTGCCTGGGCATCGTGCTCGACAAAATGCACCACGCCCAAACGGCCAGCCTCGATCCCATCAAACCGCGCCGCCGTCAGCGCCAGCCGCCCTGCCTGGGTCAAGCCGATGCGCTTGACCACAAACGGCGCAATCTGCGCCGGCAACAACCCCAGGCTGGTCTCCGGCAAGCCGAACTGCGCCTTGTGTTCGGCGATCGCAACATCGCTCACACAGGCCAACCCAAACCCACCGCCCAGCACCGCGCCTTGCAGCACTGCGATCACCACCTGCGGCAGCGCTTGCACCTCTTGCAGCAAGGTGCCAAACGTGCGGTTCAACGTGTGTAACTGATCCCCCGCGCCGACCAGGTCCTTCACATCGGCACCGGCGCAGAAATGTCCGCCCGCACCGCTGATCACCACGGCGCGTACCTGGCTGTCCAATTGCGCCAGTACTGTACGCAGTTCCTTGACCATGGCCAGGCTCATTGCATTGCGGCATTCTGGCCGGTTGAGGGTGATATGCAGCACGCCGTTATGGGCTTCCAGCAGCAGGGTACTCATGGCTTTTTACCGGGCAGGGTGCCCATCAGTTTGCAGATGATGCCCAGCATGATTTCGTCGGCACCGCCGCCAATCGATACCAGGCGCACGTCGCGGTAGGCGCGGGCCACCGGGTTGTCCCACATGAAGCCCATGCCGCCCCAATATTGCAGGCAACTGTCGCTGACCTCACGGCCCAGGCGTCCGGCCTTCAGCTTGGCCATGGACGCCAGGCGAGTCACATCCTGGCCCTTGATGTACTGCTCGGTAGCCTGGTAGACCAACGCACGCAGACACTCGATTTCGGTGGCCAGTTCGGCCAGGCGGAAGTGGATCACCTGGTTGTCGATCAGCGCCTTGCCGAAGGTCTGGCGCTCTTTGCAGTATTCGATGGTGCTGTCGATGCAGTACTCCAGGCCCTTGATCATATTGGCCGCGCCAAACAGGCGTTCTTCCTGGAACTGCAGCATCTGCATCATGAAGCCTGCGCCTTCATGGCCGATGCGGTTGCGCTGCGGCACACGCACGCCGTCGAAGAACACCTGGGCGGTTTCGGAGCTGTGCATGCCGAGCTTTTCCAGGGGCGGGCTGACGCTGATGCCCGGCGTGTTCATCGGCACCATGATCAGCGACTTGTTGATATGCGGCTTGTCATCGGAGGTGTTGGCGAGCAGGCAGATAAAGTCGGCGCTGGGCGAGTTGGTGATCCACATCTTGCTGCCGTTGATCACATAGTCGTCGCCGTCTTTACGCGCATGGGTCTTGAGCCCGGCCACGTCGGAGCCGGCGCCGGTTTCCGACACGCCGATGCAGCCGACCTGTTCACCGCTGATGGCCGGGCGCAGGAACTCCTCGCGCAATTCATCGGAGCCGAAGCGGGCCAGGGCCGGGGTGCACATGTCGGTCTGCACGCCGATGGACATGGGGATGCCACCACAGCGGATGCTGCCGAATTCTTCGGCGGCGACGATGGAGTAGCTGTAATCCAGGCCCATGCCGCCGAACTGCTCCGGCTTGGAAATGCCCAGCAGGCCCAGCTCGCCGGCCTTGCGGAAGATTTCGTGGATGGGAAAGCGCCCGGCTTTTTCCCACTCGTCGACATGGGGGTTGATCTCGCGGTCGACGAAGGTGCGCACGGTGCGGCGCAGTTCCTGATGTTCCTGGGTGAAGATCATTTTTATTGTTCTCCTGATTAGAATCGCGCCACACCAAAGCTGTTCGGTTGCAGTTGCCTTAGTTCAGCCTCATGGCAAATATCCAGCAGGAACCCAAGCAAGGTGCGGGTATCCCGTGGATCGATCAACCCGTCATCCCACAGATTGGCGCTGCCGTAGAGCGCGGTGGACTGGCTGTCGAGCTTCTGCGCGGTGACCTGTTCGAGCATGTCCAGCACCTTTGGGTCGGGCACCAGGCCGTCCTTCAACTGCTTGGCCTCGGTGACGATGCGCAGCACCTTGCCGGCTTGCGCGCCGCCCATGACCGCTGTGCGGCTGTTGGGCCAGGCGAAGATAAAGCGGGGGTCAAGGCCGCGCCCGCACATCGCATAGTTACCGGCACCGTAGGAGCCACCGACCACCACCGTGAGTTTAGGCACGCGGGCGTTGGCCACCGCCTGAATCATCTTTGCACCGTGCTTGATCACCCCTTGCTGTTCGGACTCGGTGCCGACCATGAAACCGGTGGTGTTGTGCAGGAACAGCAGCGGCGTACGGCTCTGATCACACAGCTGGATAAACTGCGCGGCCTTGCTTGCGCCCTTCGGCGTGATGGGGCCGTTGTTGCCGATCACACCAACGGCGCGGCCCTGGATATGCAGATGGCCGCAGACGGTATGGGCGTCGAACTCGTTTTTGAACTCCAGGAAATGAGAGGCGTCGGCCAGGCGCGCGAGGATTTCGCGCACGTCGTAGGGCTTTTTCGGGTCGTCGGGGATCAGCCCCAGCAACTCGTCGATGGGGTACAGCGGCTCGGTATAGGCGTTTTTTACCGCTGGCGGCTGCCGGTCATTCCACGGCAGCAGGCCGGCAATTTCTCGCACGATACGCACGCCATCGGCATCATTTTCCGCCAGGTATTCAGCGGTGCCGGCGGTTTGCGCGTGCATCTGCGCACCGCCCAAATCTTCGTCGCTGGCGACTTCGCCGGTGGCGGCCTTGAGCAGCGGTGGCCCGGCAAGGAACAGCTTCGCCTTGCCGCGCACCACCACCACGTAATCCGACAAGCCCGGCTGATACGCACCGCCTGCCGTGGCCGAGCCATGCACCACGGTGATTTGCGGCAGGCCCATCGCCGACATGCGCGCCTGGTTGGCAAAGCTGCGTGCACCTTCGACGAAAATCTCGGCGGCATAATTGAGGTTGGCGCCGCCGCTTTCGGCGAGGGTCACCACCGGCAGTTTGTTTTCCATGGCGATCTGTTGCAGGCGCAGGGATTTCTTCAGGCCCGAGGGGGAAATGGTACCGCCCTTGATCGCGCTGTTGTTGGCCACCACCAACATACGCACGCCGCTGACATAGCCGATGCCGGCGATCAGCCCGCCACCGGCGGCGCTGCCGTCCTTGTCGTCGTGGAGTTTGTAGCCGGCCAGGCTGGCCAGTTCCAGAAACGGCGCGCCCGGGTCGAGCAGCAGGTTGAGGCGCTCGCGGGGCAGCAATTGGCCGCGCTTGTCGAACTTGGGCCTGGCCTCCTCAGCCTTGGCCAGCAGGTTGTGTTCCAGTTGATGCAACTGGGCAATGGCGGCCAGCATGGCGGCGCGATTCTGTGCGAACTGTGGGCTGTGGGGATCGACCAGGGTTTCAATCGTCGGCATCGTGTTATTGCTCCGTCTTGAGCACATCCGGCAGATAGGCGCGGTGGAACCCATTGAAGGGTTGGCTCGGCGCCTGCGCCTTGTGCAGCGGCCATGCCCGACTGCCCAGGCTGGCGGCACCGTCGATGCGCAGCGTGCTGCCGCTGACAAAGGCCGCGGCCGGGCTGAGTAGAAAAACGATGGCCGCGCTGACTTCCGACTCGGTGCCGATGCGTTTGAGCGGCACATGCTCGCGCAAGGTGGGGATCACGGCCTTGAACGCGCCTTCATAGGTGTCCATGCCGCTGGAGGCAATCCAGCCGGGCGCCACGGCGTTGACGCGCACCCCGGCATAGCCCCATTCAAACGCGGCGGTCTTGGTGAAATTATCCATGCCCGCCCGCGCTGCGCCGGAATGGCCCATGCCGGGCATACCGCCCCACATGTCGGCGAGCATGTTGACGATTGATCCACCGTGCTTGCTCATCGACTGGTTGAACACTTCCCGCGCCACCAGGAAACCACCCACCAGGTTGGTGCGCAGTACGGTTTCAAAGCCCTTTTGGTTGATGGCGGCCAGGGGCGAGGGGTATTGGCCGCCGGCGTTATTGACCAGGCCATGGATGGGGCCATGGTCGTGCAGGATCTGCGTGACCAGCGCTTTCACCGCTTCTTCATCACGAATATCACAGACATGCCAATGGGTGACGCCGCCATCTTCGGCAATTTCCGCTGCGACCTTCTGCAGCTTTTCCGCCTTGCGGCCCACCAGGATCACGCGAGCGCCCAGGGCCGCCAGCTCATGGGCGGTGCAGCGGCCAATGCCACTGCCGCCTCCGGTGACAATCACGGTTTGCCCCTGGAACAGGTCGGCTTTGAAGATCGAGTCGAAGGCCACGGCAACGGTCCTTTAGGTGAGTTGGTCGGCAATGTGTTGCGGCACGGCGATGGGGATTTCCAGCAGTTGCTGGGCAAAGGCTTTGCCTTGGGGGTCGATGCGCAGGCTGGCGATACCGCCGCCGCCCAGGGCATTTTCCAGCAGGAAATTCAGGCTGTGGCTGCCGGGCAGATACCAGCGCTCGACGCGGCCGTGAAGGGGGTCGAGCACGTGGCTCATCCAGTCGACGATCACCTCCCGGGTCAGCGTTTCGGCGATCCATGGCAGGTAGTCGGGGTGGCGGGCGATCACGCCGATATTGCTGTGGTTGCCCTTGTCACCGGAGCGCGCCACGGCGAGTTTTACCAGGGGCACGCTGGCGTCGGCGCGGCCTTGGGGTTTGGGCGGTTCGATGGGGGCAGCGGGCGTGCGTAGGGGGAGCGCGGCGGGCAGCTCGACGGCGTGGCGTTGGCCTTGATAATCGACGCTCACTGCACAGGCCGCCTTGTCGATCAGGAACGAAAACAGCCGAATCAACGGGTAGACCGTCGGCCGCCCGCCGACGATGCCGGTGAGCCCCGGTGCCATGCCCGTGGCCGCTTGCGCGATCTCGCGGGCGAACAGCACCAGGGCCTGTTTGCTCGGGTGCCTCACGGCCAGTTTCATCACCACTTCGCGGCAATCCTCACGCCGGGCATGGGCGCCGTAGGTGGCTTCGCTGCCCAGCAGCTCAATGTTCACGTCGGTGTAGGGCGCCCAACCGCGTTGGTTGAACAGTTGCTCGGTCTTGTTGATGATCGCCTGGCTGACCCGCTCGGCCTTGGCCACCGCGTCGATCCCGGCAAGCAGACAACTGGCGGTACAGCGGAAACCATCAGGATAGGTGGCGCTGACCTTGTACCGATCGGTGGGTGGTAGCCCCTTGGCGCCGTGCACACGCACTGAATGCTTGCCTTGCTGCTGCAACTTGACCTGGCTGAAATCGCAGATCACATCCGGCAGCAGATAGGCGCGCGGATCAGCGATTTCATACAGCAGCTGTTCGGCCACGCTGAGTTCACTGATCAGGCCGCCGCTGCCTTCGACTTTGTTGACGGTGAACTGGCCGTCGGCGCTGACTTCGACGATGGGGAAGCCGATGTGCTCGTAGTCCGGTACGTCGCGCCAATCGGTGAAGTTGCCGCCGGTGCACTGGGCACCGCATTCGATGATATGCCCAGCCAGGGCGGCCTGGGCCAGATGATCGTAGTCCTGCCATGACCAGTTGAACTCATGCACCAGGGCCGCGCTGACCACCGCGCTGTCGACTACCCGGCCGGTGATGACGATATCGGCGCCGAGCCCCAGGGCCTGGGCAATCCCCGGCGCGCCGAGGTAGGCATTGGCGGACACGCACAAAGGTGGCAGCGGGGCGCCATTGAACATGTCGGTGACGTTGGGCAGGTGTTTGAGTTGGGGGTGCAGGTCATCGCCGAGCAGCACCGCGATTTTCAGCGCAATGCCGGCTTGGTCGCAGGCCGCTTGCAGGGCGGCGGCGCAGGCCTGGGGGTTGATGCCGCCGGCATTGCTGATCACGCGGATGCCCTGGCGTTGGAGATCCGCCAGCAAGGGCGTGAGGACCTCGACAAAGTCCGTGGCGTAACCGGCTTTGGGGTCTTTCATGCGTGCTCCGGCGAGAATCGACATGGTGACTTCCGCCAGGTAGTCGAACACCAGGTAATCCAGGGCGCCGCCGTGCACTAATTGAGCGGCCGCCGTGCAGGTGTCGCCCCAGAAGGCGCTGGCGCAGCCGATACGAACCGTTTTGCTCATGAGAAATCCGTCCTCCAGGGGCTGGTGTCGAGACTACCAAGCAAGCGCTTGGTTTGTAAACTGTGCGCACAAGTTTTACCCAAGCGCTTGCTTGGGTGGCGGCCACGGCCTAAATTGCCGCCCAAGATGTCAGCACAAGTGAAGGAGAGCAGCATGGATGAGCACAAAGCCCTGGGGGTGATGCGCGCCATGGTCGCCGGTGGCCGATTGACCGACCCCGAGAGCGCCCGGGGCAAATTGCTGCAAACCGCGGCTCACCTGTTTCGCAACAAGGGTTTTGAGCGCACTACCGTGCGTGACCTTGCCAGCGCCGTGGGCATACAGTCGGGCAGCATCTTTCATCATTTCAAGAGCAAGGACGAGATTCTGCGGGCGGTGATGGAAGAAACCATCCACTACAACACCGCAATGATGCGCGCCGCGCTGGAAGAGGCGAGCACTGTACGCGAGCGTGTGCTGGCGCTGATTCGCTGCGAGTTGCAGTCGATCATGGGCGGCAGCGGCGAGGCCATGGCGGTGCTGGTCTACGAATGGCGTTCGCTGTCGGCCGAGGGCCAGGCCCAGGTGCTGGCCTTGCGCGACGTTTATGAAGATATCTGGTTGCAGGTATTGGGTGAGGCCAAGACCGCCGGGTATATCCGCGGTGACGTGTTTATTACTCGGCGTTTCCTGACGGGCGCGTTGTCCTGGACCACTACCTGGTTCCGTACCCAGGGCAGCCTGACCCTTGAAGAATTGGCCGAAGAGGCCCTGCTGATGGTGTTAAAGGCGGATTGAGGTGCACGCTATTAATTTGAGGGCGAACGTTGTCTCCCCCGATAAAAACGCCTAGCTTAGCGCCATCAGAATATTCAACGGTGTGTGCCTCGATGTTTTCGCCATGGCGGCTGGCTGCAGGACTTGCATTATGGGCACTGGGCAGCGCCGTGTGGACGCAGGCGGGCGCTGCGCAATTGGTGAGGATCGGCGCGGCGCACTTTCCGCCTTACACCGTACGTCCTGAACAAGGTGCCGACACCGGTTTGCTGCCGCAATTGATCGAGGCCCTGAACGCTGCGCAAACCGACTACCAGTTTGTCTTGGTACCCACATCTATTCCCCGGCGTTTCCGCGATTTCGAGCAAGGCCGGGTCGACATGGCGATTTTCGAGAATCCGTCCTGGGGCTGGCGGGATATTGCCCATACCAGCGTCGACATGGGCCTGGAAGACGCAGAAATCTTCGTCGCCCAACGTCAGCCAGGTCGCGACGAAAGCTATTTTGCCGACCTTGCCGGCAAGCGCCTGGCAGTCTTCAGCGGCTATCACTACGCCTTTGCGGGCTTCAACCCCGACCCCAGGAACATGGCCCAGCACTTCAACGCCACCTTGACCTATTCCCATGACAGCAACCTGCTGATGGTCGCGCGTGGGCGGGCCGATATTGCCTTGGTGACGCGTTCGTACCTGAGTGATTTTCTGGTGCGCAATGTGGACATGGCCAGGCAATTTCTGGTGTCCGAGCGCATTGACCAGGTGTATCACCATTACGCGTTGCTGCGGCCCAAGGCACCGATCACGGCAGAGGCGTTTTCCGCATTGCTCAAGGGCTTGCGGGACAATGGGCAGATGCTGAAGATTTTCGAGCCGTATCGTATTGATCTGACGCCAGTGCCTTGAGACCGAAGAGGCAAAATAAACTGCCTGTGTAGGAGCGAGCTTGCTCGCGAAAAATGTCAACGATAACGCAGGCTTCCTGAATGAACGCGGCGCCTGTGTGTTTTTCGCGAGCAAGCTCGCTCCTACAGTTTGTTTCTGCCGCGCTCAAACCCTGCGTGCAAACGTATCGCTGTGGCTTCCCGACACCTTGCGGCAATGCACCAGCGCATCGCGAATCATGAAGTTCACCAATGTCGGCGAAACCCCCAACTCCTTGGCGATATCCTTTTGCGGCACGCCATGCAGGCGGTACATCTCGAACGCATAGCGGGTGCGCTGGGGCAGTTCCGTCAGGGCGTCGGCGATGTTTTCCAGGGTGTTGAAATTGATATGGGAGGTTTCCGGTGAAGCGCCGTGAATGACCACATTCAAGCCTTCCTCTTCGGTCCCGGAGTATTTGAGCTCCAGGGCCTGCTTGCGGTAATGATCGATCGCCAGGTTACGCACGATCTGGAACAGGTAACTCAGTTGGGCCTTGAACGATGAAGTAATTGTCGGCGCCGACTGCAATCGGAAGTAGGCGTCCTGTACCACGTCTTCGGCACGGGAACGGCACCCGGTAATGCGAGCGGCGATCTTCACCAATATCAGTCGATTATCGACGAACGCCTGCAGAAGGGGTGAGTCGCACCTGCCTGTGGATACTTGTTCCGTCATGGAAATCACCTTGTCGCAAAAGAGGTTAGGGGAGGGCGTCCTTGCTGAGGCCTCCTACACATCGGGCAACAAATTATGCTGAATGATAATGATTGTCAAATGAGAAGGCGAACTAATCTTATGCCTTTGTGGAAGGTGTGAACCACGTCTCGCTCGCCCCCTGCGACTAATTATTTGCCGGGGCCGTCCGTTCTTCTGGGTGACAGGCCTGTTAACAAACGGCCAAGGATCAGCACCCGCAGGAGGAGCAGATGGGTTTTTATCGTGCATTGGGCATGTGTCGGTTTGGAGTGCTTGCGTGATGAATACGCCCACCCGGCTGCGTCTGTTTTGCCTGCCCCACTCAGGCGCCAGCGCCTCGGTCTATGCTCGCTGGCGCCGCGTCCTGCCGGATTGGTTGCAGGTATGCCCGCTGGAATTACCCGGGCGCGGCAGGCGCATGGACGAGCCGTTGCAGCGCGATATCAAGGCTCTGGCGGCGCAATTGGCTGAGGAAATCAGCCGTGATCTCGACGGCCCTTATGCCTTGTTCGGTCACAGCCTGGGTGGGCTGTTGGCGTTCGAGTTGGCCCATGCCTTGAGTGCGCGCAATGTGCCTGCGCCCCTGGCGTTATTTGCTTCAGGCACGGCTGGCCCGGCGCGGCGCGATGTCAGCGAATACGCGATCGAGAAGACCGATGCCCAACTGATCGCCCGCCTGCGCGAATTGCAGGGCACGGCCGAAGAAGCCCTGGCCAGCCCCGAGTTGATGCAGTTGATGTTGCCGATCCTGCGCGCCGACTTCCTGCTGTGCGGCAGCTTCATCTACGGCGAGCGCGAGCCGCTTGGCCTGCCGATTCATGTGTTTGGCGGCAAGCAGGACAGCGTGCGCGCCGACCAGTTGCTCGACTGGCAACTCGACGCCGCCAGCGGTTTTTCCCTGGATATGTTCGACGGCCATCACTTCTTTCTCGTACAGCACGAAAGCGCGGTATTGCGCTGCCTGCGGCGCTATGCCGACGAACACCTGGCGCGCTGGCGCATTGGCGCGGCACGGCAACTTGCCGCCGGCTGAACCTCACCGACTTCCCGAATTTCCCGTAAGCCGATTTCAGGCAGGAACCCCATGATGGACGCCTTCGAACTCCCCCGCACCCTGGTCCAGTCCCTTCAACGCCGCGCTGCACAGACACCGGATCAGGTCGCGTTGCGCTTCCTCGCCGACAGCGCCGAGCACAGTGTGGTACTCAGTTACCGCGACCTGGACCAACGCGCCCGCACCATCGCCGCCGCCTTGCAAGCCAATGCCGGCCTTGGCGAACGGGCGGTGCTGCTGTTCCCCAGCGGCCCGGACTACGTCGCAGCGTTCTTTGGGTGCCTGTACGCCGGGGTGATTGCGGTGCCGGCGTATCCGCCGGAGTCCACGCGCCGCCATCATCAGGAGCGCCTGCTGTCGATCATCAGCGATGCCGAGCCGCGCCTGTTGTTGACGATTGCCAGCCTCAGCGAGGACCTGGCGCAGATTGAAAATGCGCCGCCGGTACTGAGCGTGGATACTCTGGAGGCGCAGCTTGCCGAGCGCTGGGTCGAGCCCCGGTTGCAGGCCGACGACATCGCCTTCCTGCAATACACCTCGGGCTCCACCGCCTTGCCCAAGGGCGTCCAAGTCAGCCATGGCAACCTGGTGGCCAACGAAGTGCTGATCCGCCGTGGCTTCGGTATCGACCTCAACCCCGATGACGTGATCGTCAGCTGGTTGCCGCTGTATCACGACATGGGCCTGATCGGTGGCCTGCTGCAACCGATTTTCAGCGGCGTGCCCTGTGTGTTGATGTCGCCGGCCTATTTTCTCGGCCGACCGTTGCGTTGGCTGCAAGCGATCAGCGAATACGGCGGCACCATCAGTGGCGGCCCGGATTTCGCCTACCGCCTGTGCAGCGAGCGGGTCAGCGAGTCGGCCCTCGAACGCCTGGATTTGAGCCGCTGGCGCGTGGCCTATTCCGGTTCCGAGCCGATTCGCCTCGATACCCTGGAGCGCTTCGCGGAAAAATTCGCCGCCTGCGGTTTCACCCCGAACAACTTCTTCGCCTCCTACGGTTTGGCCGAAGCGACCCTGTTTGTAGCCGGCGGCACCCGTGGTTGCGGCATTCCCGCGATGCACATGGACGAGCAAGCGCTGGCCGCCAACCGTGCCGAACCGGGCCAGGGCAGTGCGATCATGAGTTGCGGCACCAGCCAGCCGGACCACGCTGTGCTGATCGCCGACCCGCATACCCTCACCGAGCTTGCCGACAACTGTGTCGGCGAACTCTGGGCCACGGGGCCGAGTATCGCCCACGGTTACTGGCGCAACCCCGAAGCCAGCGCCAAGACCTTCGTCCAGCACGCTGGCCGCACCTGGTTGCGCACCGGTGACCTGGGTTTCATCCGTGACGGCCAGGTGTATATCACCGGTCGCCTCAAAGACCTGCTGATCGTGCGCGGCCACAACCTCTACCCCCAGGACATTGAACAGACCATCGAGCGTGAAGTGGAGGTGGTGCGCAAAGGTCGCGTCGCCGCCTTTGCCGTGAATGACCAGGGCCTGGAGGGCATCGGCATTGCTGCGGAAATCAGCCGCAGCGTGCAGAAAATCCTGCCGCCAGAAGCACTGATCAAAGCGATCCGCCAAGCGGTGGCCGAGTCCTGCCAGCAAGCCCCGAGCGTGGTGGTGCTGCTTAACCCCGGTGCGCTGCCGAAGACGTCCAGCGGTAAGGTACAGCGCGCAGCCTGTGCGATTCGCCACGCCGATGGCAGCCTCGATAGCTATGCGCAATTCCCCGGAGTACAAGAGGCTGCGAGCGGCGCGGCGCTGGCGTCTGATCTGCAACAACGGATCGCGGCGATCTGGTGCGAGCAACTGCAACTGCCCGGCGTGGCCGCCGATGACCATTTCTTCCTGCTGGGTGGCAACTCCATCAGCGCCACTCAAGTGGTCGCCCGCCTGCGTGAAACCCTGGGCCTGGAACTGAACCTGCGCCTGCTGTTCGAAGCACCGACGCTGTCTGCCTTTGCGGCGGGCGTGGCGCAATTGCAACAGGACGGCGGCGTCGCCCAGGGCGTGATTCACGCGTTGCCGCGCCAGGAAGAGCTGCCCCAGTCGCTGGCACAGAACCGCCTGTGGATCACCTGGCAGTTGGACCCGCACAGCAGCGCCTACACCATTCCCGGCGCCTTGCACCTGCGTGGCGAGCTGGATGAAGAGGCGTTGCGCGCAAGCTTCCAGCAACTGATCCAACGCCACGAAGCCTTGCGTACGCGCTTTTACGAGCGCGAGGGTCAGGGCTTTCAGCGTGTCGAGGCCGCGACGGATTTTGCGCTGCAAGTCATCGACCTCAGTGACTTGCCCGCTGCCGAGCGCGAAGCGCATGCGCAGCAGATTCGCGAGGATGAAGCGCGTACCCAATTCGACCTGGAGAAAGGCCCGCTGCTGTGGGTCACCCTGGTGCGCCTGGACGATGAAGACCACCAACTGCTGGTGACGCTGCACCACATCATTGCCGACGGCTGGTCGCTGAATATCCTGATCGACGAGTTCTCGCGCCTGTACGCCGCTGCTGTCCAAGGGCAGCCCCTTGAGCTGCCACCGCTGGCCCTGCACTACGCCGACTACGGCAGCTGGCAGCGCCAATGGCTGGCCGAAGGCGAAGGCTCGCGCCAGTTGGCGTACTGGACGGCGCAGTTGGGTGACGAGCATCCGGCCTTGAACCTGGCCACCGATCATCCGCGTTCGGCCCAGCATCGGCACAGCGCCTCGCGGCATAGCCTGCGTCTGGATACACGCCTCAGCGCCGCGATTCGCCAAACCGCCCAGGCTCATGAGTCGACCCCGTTCATGCTGTTGCTGGCGGCGTTCCAGACCTTGCTTCATCGCTACAGCGGCCAGCGCGATATTCGCATCGGCGTGCCCAATGCCAACCGCCCGCGCCAAGAAACCCAGGGTCTGATCGGTTTCTTTATCAACACCCTGGTACTACGTGCCGAGCTGGACGGACGCCTGCCGTTCGACCAACTGTTGGCCGCCACCCGCCACAGTGCGTTGGGGGCCCAGGCCCATCAGGACTTGCCCTTCGAACAATTACTGGAAGCCTTCCCCCAGGCCCGTGAACAGGGCCTGTTCCAGGTGATGTTCAACCACCAGCAACGTGACCTGAGTGCCTTGCGCCGCTTGCCGGGCCTGTTGGCTGATGAACTGCCATGGCACAGCCGCGAAGCCAAGTTCGACCTGCAACTGCATAGCGAAGAAGACCGCAACGGGCGCTTCAGCCTGTCGTTCGACTACGCCGATGAGCTGTTCGAAAGCGCGACTATCCAGCGCCTGGCCGAGCACTACGTCAGCGTGTTGCAAGCGGTCTGCGAGCAACCGCAACAGGCCATCGGCGACCTGCCGTTGATGCCGCCCGGCCAGCAGCAACCCTGGGGCGAAGCGCCCTGCGAGCCGGCCCGGCAGTGGTTGCCTGAGTTGCTCAGCCAACAGACTTCGGACGCCACTGCGCTGGTCTGGCAGCACGGCAGCCTGACCTTCGCCCAACTGCATACCCAGGCCAACCGCCTGGCTCACTATCTGCGCGACAAAGGCGTCGGCCCGGACGTGTGTGTGGCCATCGCCGCCGAGCGTTCGCCGCAACTGCTGATCGGCCTGCTGGCCATCATCAAGGCCGGTGGCGCCTACGTGCCGCTCGATCCGGATTACCCTGCCGAGCGCCTGGCCTACATGCTCAAGGACAGTGGCGTACACCTGCTGCTGACCCAAACCACCTTGCTGGAGCAGTTTCCGACTGCCGAAGGCGTGTGCGTGATTGCCATGGACAGCCTGCACCTCGACAACTGGCCGACCCAAGCGCCAGGCCTGCACCTGCATGGCGACAACCTTGCCTACGTGATCTATACCTCCGGTTCCACCGGCCAGCCCAAAGGCGTGGGCAACACCCATGGCGCGCTGGCTGAGCGTTTGCAGTGGATGCAGGCCACCTATCAATTGAATGAAACCGATGTGCTGATGCAAAAGGCGCCGATCAGTTTCGACGTGTCGGTGTGGGAGTGTTTCTGGCCGCTGATCACCGGTTGCCGCCTGGTGCTCGCGGGGCCGGGTGAACACCGCGACCCGCACCGCATCGCGCAGTTGGTGCAGGAACATGGCGTGACCACGCTGCACTTCGTGCCACCGTTGTTACAGCTGTTTATCGATGAACCGCTGGCAGCTGAATGCACCAGCCTGCGCCGTATGTTCTCCGGCGGCGAAGCCTTGCCTGCCGAGTTGCGCAACCGCGTGTTGGCGCAGTTGCCGGCAGTGCAACTGCACAACCGTTATGGCCCGACCGAAACCGCAATCAACGTTACTCATTGGCATTGCTCCGCCACCGATGGTGAGCGCTCGCCGATTGGTCGGCCGTTGGGCAATGTGATCTGCCGCGTGCTCGACGAGCAGCTCAACCCGCTGCCGGCCGGGGTGCCGGGCGAGTTGTGCATCGGCGGCATCGGCTTGGCGCGTGGTTATCTTGGTCGTGCCGGGCTGACGGCCGAACGCTTTGTCGCCGACCCCTTGGGTGAGGCGGGCGCACGCCTGTATCGCACCGGTGACCGGGCGCGCTGGAGTGCCGATGGCGTGCTTGAATACCTCGGGCGCCTGGACCAGCAGGTCAAACTGCGTGGGTTCCGGGTGGAACCGGAAGAAATCGAAGCACGCCTGCTGGCCCAGGACGGTATCGTCCAAGCCGTGGTGCTGGTGCGCGACGCGCAGTTGATCGGCTATTACACCGCCCACACCGAACTGGATGAGCAACAGGTCAAAACCGCCCTGGCCGCCCAATTGCCGGAATACATGGTGCCCGCGCTGCTGATGCGCCTTGACGCCATGCCCCTGAGCCCCAGCGGCAAGCTCGACCGGCGCGCCTTGCCCGAGCCGGTCTGGCAAACCCGCGAACACGTCGAACCGCACACACCGTTGCAGCTGCAAATCGCCGCGATCTGGCGCGAGGTCTTGGGCCTGCCGCGCATTGGCCTGCGCGATGACTTCTTCGCCTTGGGCGGGCACTCGTTGCTGGCCACGCAAATCATCTCGCGCACCCGCCAGGCGTGTGACGTAGAGCTGCCGTTGCGCACCCTGTTCGAAGCCAGTGAGTTGGGCGCCTTTGTCGAGCAGGTCGGGCTGATCCAGGCGGCGGGGCAGCGCAATCAACAAAGCGCAATCGCCAAGGTCGACCGCAGCGCGCCGGTGCCGTTGTCCTATTCCCAGCAGCGCATGTGGTTCCTCTGGCAGATGGAACCGGACAGCCCGGCCTACAACGTCGGCGGCATGGCGCGCCTGCGCGGCGTGCTGGATGTGCAACGTTTCGAGGCGGCGTTGCAGGCATTGATCATGCGTCACGAAACCCTGCGTACCACCTTCCCGAGCGTTGACGGCGTGGCATACCAGAAGGTTTCGCCGCAGACCGCTGTACGCATGGACTGGCAGGACTTCTGCGCACTGAACGAAACCGAGCGCCAACAGCGCTTGCAGCAACTGGCTGATCAGGAAGCGCACACGCCATTCAACCTGGAAACCGGGCCGCTGTTGCGAGCCTGCCTGGTCAAGGCCGACGAGCAGGAACACTACCTGGTGCTGACCCTGCACCATATCGTCACCGAAGGCTGGGCCATGGACATCTTCGCCCGTGAACTCAGCGCCTTGTACGAAGCTTTTATCGACGAACGCGATTCGCCGCTGGCGCCGCTGCCGGTGCAGTACCTCGACTACAGCGTGTGGCAGCGCCAGTGGCTGGAGTCCGGTGAGCGCCAACGCCAGCTGGATTACTGGACCGCGCAACTGGGCACTGAACATCCTCTGCTGGAGCTGCCCGGCGACCGCCCACGGCCTACGGTACAAAGCCACCAGGGCGAGCTGTACCGCTTTGACCTGAGCGATGAGTTGGCGGCCCGCGTGCGCGCCTTCAATGCCGAGCGCGGCCTCACGCTGTTCATGACCATGACCGCCACCCTGGCCGTGTTGCTCTACCGCTACAGCGGCCAGACCGACCTGCGCATCGGCGCGCCGGTCGCCAACCGCATTCGTCCGGAAAGCGAAGGGCTGATCGGCGCGTTCCTCAACACCCAGGTGCTGCGTTGCCAGCTCGATGGGCAAATGAGTGTCGCCGCACTGTTCGAGCAGGTGCGCCACACTGTGATCGAGGGCCAGTCTCATCAGGACCTCCCGTTCGACCATCTGGTCGAAGCCCTGCAACCGCCGCGCAGCGCGGCGTACAACCCGCTGTTCCAGGTGATGTGCAACGTGCAGCGCTGGGAGTTCCAGCAGAGCCGCCAACTGGCGGGCATGACCGTCGAGTACCTGGCCAACGATGCGCGGGCGACCAAGTTCGACCTTAACCTGGAAGTCACCGACCTCGACCATCGCCTGGGTTGCTGCCTGACCTACAGCACCGACCTGTTCGATGAACCGCGCATTGCGCGCATGGCCGAACATTGGCGCAACCTGTTGCAAGCCTTGATTGCCAACCCGCAGCAGCGTCTCAGCGAATTGCCGTTGCTGAGCGCAGATGAACAGCGCGCATTGCAGGACAGTCTCGGGGTTGAGAAGGGCGAGCATCGCCTCGACCAATGCATCCATCAGCTGTTCAGCCATCAAGCCAGCCAGCGTGCCGATGCCCCAGCGCTGACCTTTGCCGGTGTGACGCTCACTTATGCTGAGCTGGACGCCCGCGCCAACCGCCTGGCCTGGATGCTGCGCGAGCGCGGGGTGGGCCCGCAGGTACGGGTCGGCCTGGCACTGCCGCGCTCGCTGGAAATGGTCGTCGGCCTGCTGGCGATCCTCAAGTCCGGTGGCGCCTACGTGCCGCTGGACCCGGAATACCCGCTGGACCGCCTGCATTACATGATCGAGGACAGCGACATCGGCTTGCTGCTCAGCGATGCGGCGATGTTCGAAGCACTCGGCGAATTACCGACGACCGTGGCGTGCTGGTGCCTGGAAGACGACCTGCCGGTGCTGGAGAATTACCCTGCCGATGCGCTGCCGTTTGTGAGCCTGGCGCAACACCAGGCGTACCTGATCTATACCTCCGGCTCCACCGGCAAGCCGAAAGGCGTGGTGGTGTCCCACGGTGAAATCGCCATGCATTGCCAGGCGGTGATCGAACGGTTCGGTATGCGCCCGGATGACTGCGAGCTGCACTTTTATTCGATCAACTTCGACGCCGCCACCGAGCGTTTGTTGGTGCCGCTGCTCAGCGGTGCCCAGGTGGTATTGCGCGCCCAGGGCCAGTGGGATGCCGAAGAAATCTGCGCGCTGATTCGTACCCATCGCATCAATATCCTTGGCTTTACCCCCAGCTATGGCAGCCAGTTGGCGCAGTGGCTGGCGACCCGGCAGCAGACCTTGCCGGTGCGCATGTGCATCACCGGTGGCGAAGCCTTGACCGGCGAGCACCTGCAACGTATTCGTGCGGCGTTCATGCCTGAGGTGTTCTTCAACGCCTATGGCCCCACCGAAACCGTGGTGATGCCGCTGGCCAGCCTGGCGCCGCAGCAGTTGGAAGAGGGCGCCGGCAGCGTGCCGATCGGCAGCATCATCGGTGCGCGCGTGGCCTACATTCTCGACGCCGACCTGGCGCTGGTGCCCCAAGGCGCCAGTGGTGAGTTGTATATCGGCGGTGCCGGCCTGGCCCAGGGTTACCACCGCCGGCCAGGGATGACGGCGGAGCGGTTTGTCGCCGATCCGTTTGCCGCCAAGGGCGGGCGCCTGTACCGCACCGGCGACCTGGTGCGCCAACGCGCCGATGGCCTGGTGGAATACCTGGGGCGTATCGACCACCAGGTGAAGATTCGTGGTTTCCGTATCGAGTTGGGCGAGATTGAAACGCGCTTGCTCGAACATGCCGCCGTGCGCGAGGCGGTGGTGCTGGCCCTGGATGCACCGAGCGGCAAGCAACTGGTGGCGTACCTGGTCAGCGATGCCGAGCCTGTCGCCTTGCGCGAGGCGCTGAAGGCGCACCTCAAGGCGCAACTGCCGGACTACATGGTGCCTGCGCATTTGATCGTGCTGGACAGTATGCCGCTGACCGCCAACGGCAAGCTCGACCGCCGCGCTTTGCCTGAGCCGGACCCTGAGGCCAATCGCCAAGCCTACGTAGCGCCCCGCAGTGAGCTGGAACACAGCCTGGCTGCCATCTGGTGCGCGGTGTTGAATGTGCAGCAAGTCGGCCTCGACGATAACTTCTTTGAGCTGGGCGGTGACTCGATCCTGTCGATCCAGGTGGTCAGCCGGGCGCGCCAGGCCGGGATCCATTTCAGCCCCCGTGACCTGTTCCAGCACCAGACCGTGCAAACCCTGGCCGCTGTCGCCACCCATTCGCAGCAGGTCACCGCCGAGCAAGGTGTATTGACCGGCAGCTCTGGGCTTACGCCGATCCAGCATTGGTTCTTCGACACCGATATTGCGGCACGCCAGCACTGGAACCAGGCGCTGGTGCTCAAGCCGTTGCAATTGCTCGACCCCCATCGCCTGGAGCAAGCGTTGCTGGCGGTGCTGGAACATCACGACGCGCTGCGCCTGAGCTTCACCCGGCGCGACGCGCAGTGGCATGCCGAACACCTGGCCGTGCCGGAAGGCGGCATGCTGATGCAGGCGCAGGTGCGCGACATGGAGCAATGCACCGCGCTGTTCACCGATACCCAGCGCAGCCTCGACCTTGAGCACGGGCCGCTGTTGCGTGCGTTGCTGGTGGACGGGCCGCAGGGCCAGCAGCGCTTGCTGATCGCGATCCATCACCTGGTGGTCGATGGCGTGTCGTGGCGTGTATTGCTGGAGGATCTGCAAAACGTTTATCGCCAACTCAGTGACGGCCAGTCTGTCAGCCTGCCGGCCAAGACCAGCGCGTTGCGCGACTGGGCCGCGCGTTTGCAGGCGTACGCCGGCAGCGAATCCCTGCGCGAAGAGTTAAGCCTGTGGCAGGACCAGTTGGCCGGCCCGGCGGTGACACTGCCGGTGGCACGTGCGCAAGGCAGCTTGCGCAATCGTGACGCCGAGACGATCAGCGTGCGCCTGGACGCAGAGACCACGCGCCAACTGTTGCAGCAAGCGCCGAGCGCCTACCGCACCCAGGTCAACGACTTGTTGTTGACGGCCCTGGCCCGTGTGCTGTGCCGCTGGAGCGGCCACGACTCGGCGTTGATTCAGCTGGAAGGCCACGGCCGCGAACCGTTGTTCGATGAGATCGACCTGACGCGCAGCGTCGGTTGGTTCACCAGCGCCTACCCGTTGCGTCTGACCCCGCTGGCCGAGCAGGGCGCCTCGATCAAGGCGATCAAGGAGCAACTGCGCGGCGTGCCGCACAAGGGCTTGGGTTACGGCGTGCTGCGCTACCTGGCGGACGATCTGTGCAAACGCAGCATGGCGGCATTGCCAGGCGCCGACATCACCTTCAACTACCTCGGGCAGTTCGACCAGAGCTTTGGCGCCGAGGCGCTGTTCCACCCGCTGGATGAGTCCGCCGGCCTGGCCCATGATCCGGACGCACCGCTGCCCAATGAGCTGAGTGTCGACAGCCAGGTCTACGGCGGTGAGCTGGTGCTGCGCTGGACCTTCAGCCGTGAGCGCCACGATGCGCACACCATCGGCAACCTGGCCGACGCCTACCTGGCCGAACTGCGCAGCCTGATCGCCCATTGCCTGCAGGACGACGCCGGTGGCCTCACGCCGTCCGATTTCCCCTTGGCGCACCTGACCCAGGCGCAACTGGATGCCTTGCCGGTTCCGGCCAGCGCCATCGAAGACGTCTACCCGCTGACCCCGATGCAAGAGGGCCTGTTGCTGCATACCTTGCTGGAACCGGGCACCGGCCTGTATTACATGCAGGACCGTTACCGCATCAACAGCGCCCTGGACCCCGAACGTTTCGCCCAGGCCTGGCAAGCGGTGATCGCCCGCCATGAAGCCTTGCGCGCTTCGTTCTGCTGGAACGTCGGCGAAGACATGCTGCAAGTGATCCACAAGCCCGGCAGTACGCCGATTGAATACCTGGACTGGAGCGCCGACCCGCAGGATGAGCAGGAACCGCGTCTGCAAGCGTTGCTCAAGGCCGAGCGTGAAGCCGGTTTCGATCTGCTCAACCAGGCTCCGTTCCACTTGCGCCTGATCCGCGTGGGGGAGGCACGTTACTGGTTCATGATGAGCAACCACCACATCCTCATCGATGCCTGGTGCCGTTCGCTGCTGATGAATGATTTCTTCGATATCTACATGGCCCTGGGCGAGGGACGCGATGCGCAACTGGCGACGCCGCCGCGCTACCGCGACTACATTGCCTGGCTGCAACGCCAGAACCTCAATGAAGCGCGCCAGTGGTGGCAACACAACCTGCAAGGCTTCGAACGCACCACGCCGATCCCGAGCGATCGCCCGTTCCTGCGCGAACATGCCGGCGGCAGCGGCGGCATGGTGGTGGGCGACTGCTACACCCGCCTCGATGCCCGCGACGGTGCGCAACTGCGCGAACTGGCGCAGGCGCACCAGCTCACCGTCAACACCTTTGCCCAGGCGGCATGGGCATTGGTGCTGCGTCGCTTGAGTGGCGATCGCGATGTGGTGTTCGGTGTCACCGTGGCCGGGCGCCCGGTAGAGATGCCCGAGATGCAACGTACCGTCGGCCTGTTTATCAACAGCATCGCACTGCGGGTGAAACTGCCCGAGGACGGCCAGCGCTGCAGCGTACGCCAGTGGTTGAGCGCCTTGCTCGACAGCAATATGCAGCTGCGCGAGTACGAATACCTGCCGCTGGTGACCATCCAGGAGCACAGCGAATTGCCCAAGGGCCAGCCGTTGTTCGACAGCCTGTTCGTGTTCGAAAACGCCCCGGTGGAAGTCTCGGTGCTGGACCGTGCGCAAAGCCTCAATGCCACGTCCGATTCCGGGCGTACCCACACCAACTTCCCGCTGACTGCCGTGTGCTATCCGGGGGATGACCTTGGTTTGCACCTGTCCTACGACCAGCGCTACTTCGACGAAAGCACCGTGCAAGGGATGCTCAGTGAGTTCAAGCGTCTACTGCTGGCGCTGATGCAAGGCTTGCATGGCGACATGGCTGATTTGCCGCTGATTGGCGAGCAGGAACGTGAATTCCTGGTGGAAGGCTGTAATCAGAGCGCACATGCCTATCCGCTGGAGCGCAGCTACATCGAGTTGTTCGAGCAACAGGTGGCGCAACATCCGCAGCGTATCGCCGCCAGTTGCCTCGACCAGCAATGGAGCTATGACGAGCTGAACCGCCGCAGCAATGGCCTGGGCCACGCGCTCATTGCGGCGGGTGTGGGCCTGGACCAACCGGTGGCGTTGCTGGCTGAACGTGGGTTGGACCTGCTGGGCATGATCATCGGCAGCTTCAAGGCCGGTGCCGGCTACCTGCCGCTGGATCCGGGCCTGCCGGGTCCGCGCCTGAGCCGCATCATTGACCTGAGCCGCACGCCCTTGCTGGTGTGCACCGAGGCGTGCCGGGACCAGGCCATCGAACTGCTCGAAGGGGTCGATTGCCAGTTGCTGGTGTGGGAGGAAATTCCCGCCCGTGGTGAAAACCCAGGTGTCTACAGTGGCCCGGACAACCTTGCCTATGTGATCTATACCTCGGGCTCCACCGGCTTGCCCAAGGGCGTGATGGTTGAACAGCGCGGGATGCTTAATAACCAGTTGAGCAAGGTGCCGTATCTGGGGCTGAGCGACGCGGATGTGATCGCCCAGACCGCTTCGCAAAGCTTTGATATTTCCGTCTGGCAGTTCCTCGCCGCGCCGCTGTTTGGTGCGCGGGTAGATATTGTGCCGAACACCATTGCCCATGATCCGCAGGGGTTGCTGGCGCACGTTCAAGCACAGGGCATCACTGTGCTGGAGAGTGTGCCGTCGCTGATCCAGGGCATGTTGGCCCAGGAGCGTATCGGCCTCGATGGCCTGCGCTGGATGCTGCCCACCGGTGAAGCCATGCCACCGGAACTGGCGCACCAGTGGTTACTGCGCTATCCGCAGATTGGTCTGGTTAACGCTTATGGCCCGGCGGAATGTTCGGATGATGTGGCGTTCTTCCGCGTCGACCTGGCCTCGACCCGTGGCACTTACCTGCCGATTGGTACGCCGACCGACAACAACCGTTTGTACCTGCTCGACGGTGCGCTCGACTTGGTGCCCCAGGGCGCAGTCGGTGAATTGTGTGTCGCCGGCACCGGGGTCGGCCGCGGTTATGTCAGCGATCCGCTACGCACCGCCCAAGTCTTTGTGCCCAACCCATTTGGCGCACCGGGCGAACGTCTCTACCGCACCGGCGACCTCGCTCGGCGCCGCAGCGATGGCGTGCTGGAGTACGTCGGGCGGATCGACCATCAGGTGAAGATTCGCGGCTACCGCATCGAACTGGGTGAAATCGAAGCGCGCCTGCATGAACAACCTGACGTCCGCGACGCGGCGGTCGGCGTTCAGGAGGGCGTTAACGGCAAGCATCTGGTTGGCTACCTGGTGGCCGCCGATGAGTCGTTGAACGCTGGCGAGCGCCTGGACCGCATAAAGCAGCGCCTGCGTGCCGAACTGCCCGAATATATGGTGCCGCTGCATTGGCTATGGCTTGAACGCCTGCCCCTGAATGCCAACGGCAAACTCGACCGCAAGGCCCTACCGGCCCTGGAGATCGGCCAACTGCACAGCCAGGACTACCTGGCGCCGCGTAATGAACTGGAAACCACCCTGGCCGGAATTTGGGCCGAGGTGTTGAAGGTTGAAAGGGTCGGGGTGCAGGACAACTTCTTCGAACTGGGCGGGCACTCCTTGCTGGCTACGCAGATCGCCTCGCGGGTGCAGAAAACGTTGCAGCGCGATGTGCCGCTGCGGGCGATGTTCGAGTGCAGCACGGTGGCGGAGTTGGCTGAGTATATCGACGGGTTGGCGGCCAATGAGATCAGTGCCGAGAAGGTGGATCGGTTGAGTGATTTGATGGCGGAGTTGGAGGGACTTTAATCGTCGTTGCCTGTCAGGGCCTCATCGCAGGCAAGCCAGCTCCCACATGTTGAGTTGTGAATACATTCAAATGTGGGAGCTGGCTTGCCTGCGATGGCACCTGCGAGGGCGGCGCTTATTTTGGCCCGAGAATCTTCACTAACTTCTCCGGCGAAGGCGCCCCCTGTTGTTGCTGCAACCCGCCTTTATCATCCAGATAGAAAATCGCCGGCGTCGCCGACAACTCCAGTTCATCCATCAACTTCATATTGGCATCGAGCTTGGCCTCGACCTCGGCCGGGATCTTTTCCAGCGCCTTGAGTTTGCTGCCCTTGCCGGCGGCTTCGTGTTCTTGCAGGGCTTTTTGCGGGTCTTTGGCGGCGAGCAGGGCGGCGGATTTGCCTGGGCTGTCTTCGCGGATGATGCCGACCATGATGTGGCGCAGCTGCACCTTGCCGGCCTTGACCCACGGGCGCGCCTGTTCCCAGAACATGTTGCAGTAGGGGCAGTTGGGGTCGCTGAACAGGTAGACGGTGCGCGGGGCGTTTTTGTCGCCGTCCTGGATCCAGCTGCTTTTTTCCATCTTGGCCCAGACTTCCTTGGCCATGGGTGCGTACACCAGTTTTTCCAGAGGCGCGGTGCTCAGGTCATTGCCCTGGGCGTCGTACAGGTTGCCGGCGATCACGTTTTTGCCGTCGGCGGTCAGGTACAGGGCCATGCCACGGTTCTGGTACTGGGTGGCGTAGCCGGTGAGGCCGCTGGGGGCATCGAATTTACCGATGATCCTGGCGCCCTTGGCTTCGATCTGTTTGATCGGCGCCGGCCAGTCTTCGGCCTGGGCCAGGGAGGCGGCGAGCGTCAAGGGCAGCAGGGTCAGCAGGTGGCGGAGGCGAGGCATGTCGGTTTCCTTGTCGTGGTGTCATCGAAGGGTTCCATGGCGCGGGCCAGGCTGGCTTCGGAGAGTTCGCCCAGGTGGCTGTTGATCAGGCGCCCATCGGCTTGGTAGAACAGCGTGGTCGGCAGGGCCATGGAGCCCACGGCTTGGCCGAGGCGGCCGCTGGCGTCGAACAGCATGTTGTCCAGGTTCAGGCCCTGGGTGGCCAGGTAGGTGCTGACGCTTTGCATGCTCTCGGCCTGGTTGACGAACAGAAAGGTCACGTCGGGGCGCATACGCTGGGCGTTTTCCAGCACGGGCATTTCGCGCCGGCACGGCGGGCACCAGGTGGCCCACAGGTTGATCACCAGCGGGCCACCCTGGTAATCCGCCAGTTGCACCACCTCGCCATTGGCGTTGCGCAGGGTGATGTCCGGCAGGCGCGTGCCTTTTTCATACAGGCTGAGGGAAAGGCTGGCCATGCCCCAGAACAACAGACCGGTGATCACCCCGGCGCTGAGCGGCTTGCGCAGGGCCGGGCGACGCCAGCCATACGCCAGCGCGCCGAGGATCAGCACAATAATCCCGGGCCAGGCGAGGAAACCACCGTCACGCAAGTCGACCATCTCCACCCAGTCGTTGCTGTAATAACTCCAGTACATCAGCACGAAGCTGACGCGGGCGGCCAACATGCCCAGCAGGAACAGGCTGAACAGCACCGATTCGGGGTTCTCACCGCCACGCTTGGCCACGCGCCAGCCCACCAGGGTGGCGAGAATCAGCGCGCTGATCAGCAGGATGTGATTCAGGGCGATGGCGAATGTGCCGATGGTCAGGGTCAACATCAGCGCGCGTCTCGGGTTTGCGTCCAGCGTTGCAGGAAGGCGGCGGCATCCACTTCGCCGGTGATGCGTTGGGCGCGACGTTCATCACCGTCCGGGCCGATCCACACGAAGCTCGGTGGCCCCGGCACCTTGTAGCGGCCCAGCAGTTCGCGGCTGGCAGCGTTGTCGGCGGTGACGTCCAGGCGTAGCAGGCGCACGTCTTTGAGCGCGTCCATCACCTCGGGTTTGCCGAACACCTGTTTTTCCATGATCTTGCACGACACGCACCAGTCAGCGTAATAGTCCAGCAGCACCCATTGGCCCTGGGCCTTGGCGCTGTCGAGCTGGCTTTGCAGCACGGCCGGGTCATTGATGGTGGTGAAGGCATCGTGAGCGCTCGGTGCACCGGCGACCTTTGAGCCGCTGTAAACCTTCAACGGTTGCCACAGCTCATCGCTGCCACCGGCTGCGCCCACCACCAGTATCGCGCCCCACAGGCCCAGCACCAGGGAACCTGCGCCGAACACCTTGGCGGCCAGGCCGAACTCACGGGCCAGTGTCCAGCCGCAGTACGCCATCACCAGCGCCAACGCACCCCACAGGCCGATCCACAGGCTGTCGCCGACCACTGGGCGAATCATCAGCACGGCGGTGCCCAGGAACAGGAAGCCGAAGATACCCTTGAGCACGTTCATCCAGGTGCCCGGCTTGGGCAGGAAGCGATTGCCCACGGTCACCAGCAGCAACAGCGGAATGCCGATACCGATGCCCATGGCGAACAGGATCAGGCCACCGTGCAGCGCATTGCCGCTCTGGGCGATATACAGCAGGGCGCCGGCCAGGGGCGCGGTCATGCACGGGCCCACCAGCAGGCCGGACAGCGCGCCGAGCACACCAGCACCCACCAGGCTGCCACCGCTTTGCTGGCGGCTGACGTTATCGAGACGGTCGCGCAGGAAGGCGGGCAACTGCAATTCAAAGAAGCCGAACATCGGCAGGGCCAGCAGCACGAACAGCGCGGCAAAACTGCCGAGGATCCACGGGGTTTGCAGCAGCGCGGCGAGGTTGGCGCCAAGCAGCGCGGCCATCACACCCAGGCCCGCATACACCAGTGCCATGCACACCACGTAGCTACCGGCCAGGGCAAAACCACGGCGCGGGCTGGCGCCACTGCCCACCACCAGGCCGGCGAGAATCGGCAGCATCGGCAGCGAGCAGGGCGCAAACGCCAACAACAGGCCCAGGCCAAAGAATATCAGCAGGCTCCAGCCCAGGCTGCGTTGTTGCAGGCCGCTGGCCAGGCTTTGGTCCTGGGCCTGCGCGGTAGCGGCTACGGCCGGGTTGCCGCCCAGGTCCACGGTGATCGACTGCGGTGGATAACACAGGCCTGCATCGGCACAGCCCTGCCAGCCCAGCTTGACCTTGCCGGTGGCGCCGGCCGGGATCTTCACTTCCAGGCCCTGGCGATACACTTGCTGTTCGCCGAAGAACTCATCGCTATGGGCTTCACCCTGGGGCAGCACGGGTTGTTCGGCCAAACCGTCGAACTTCATGCGTTGCTGGTACAGGTAGTAACCGTCGGCTATCTGCCAATACAGTTGGGTTTCGCCACTTTCAAGACGTTCGGAGGTAAAGGTGAAGGCTTTGCCCACCGGGAGAAAGTCGGGTTTGGTTTCGAAGGGGTTGCCCGGCGCTGCCTGGGCGAATCCCGCGAACAACACCAGCAGAAAGGTAAACAGATGCCGCATGGTCAAGCC